>JBGSHS010000088.1:0-47363 GCA_041752115.1 Pirellulaceae bacterium
GCGGCCACGTGAGCGCAGAGCGTGGCCATGCTCGCGCAGAGCATGGGAGAATCGCCCGGCGGTCCACACTTCCCCCGCGGTCTACGCGACCGCGGCCACTGGTCTACGCGACCGCGGCCACTGGTCTACGCGACCGCGGCCACTGCGGTTATCAGGATCAACTCGTGACTTCGTAAAGGACACAAATCATGATTCGCACCCGATTCTCCGCCCCGGGGGGAGCCTTATTCCTCTGGCTATCGCTCGCCACCCTGACCTGGGCCGATGACGTCAAGCCACTCTGGAGTATCGGCCAGGAAGACAACTCGGGAGCCGAGTTCGCACTGAGCCCAAACCGGTATGGCGAGTTTGCAGCCGACGGATTCTTTGTGGTTGGTCAGTCGGATCCGAAGCAACAATGGCCATACGTCCACCCCGGCCCTGACGACTCATGGGCGGGTGGCAAGAACCATACGTTCACCATCGCGTTCGGCCTGCAAGCGGCACCCTCCAGCGGCGACTGCCGCCTGAGTATCGACCTGGTCGACACTCAGAACGCCATTCCCCCGCGGCTGCAGATCGATGTCAACGGGAGGAAGGTCGATCACGCCACGCCCAAAGGGGCTGGCGACGCCAGCGTGTACGGCGACCCAGGCAGAGGGCGAGAACACAAGTTCCTTGTCACCTTTCCGGCACGACAGCTCCGCAGCGGTACGAATGTCATCAGCATCACAACGCTCTCCGGCAGCTGGATCCTTTACGATTGGCTTGGTTTGGAAACTCCGGCGGGTTGCATCCTGAATGAACCGCAGGGGACGTTTGTGCGCGGCGTCAGCAGTGCGCCCATGCTGATCGAGCGTCAGGGGCAACTCTGCCAGACAATCCGTGTCGATCTGCTCCACCTGGGAGCAGCCGCAGCGGCGACCGTTCGAGTTACCGGTGCCGAACCGGTCGCTCTGCCGTTGCAGCCGGGAACGTCAGTTGCCGACGTTCCCGTGCCGGCGGTCAAGGAACCAACGGACGTCGTAGTACAAGTGGTTTCCGCAGATCAAGTCCTCGCCCAGCAGCAGCTGACGCTCAAACCGGTTCGGCAATGGATCGTTTACCTGCTTCCGCATTCGCACGTGGATATCGGTTACACGCATGTGCAGACCGACGTGGAGCGAAGTCATTGGCAGTATTATGAGCAGGCGATTGCCGCTTCGCGCAAGACGGCCGATTACCCGCCGGGGGCGCAGTTCAAGTGGAATGCGGAAGTTCTGTGGGCCACTGACAGCTATCTCAAACAGGCGACACCCGAAAAGCAACAAGAGTTCCTCGATGCCGTTCGGCAAGGTTGGATTGGCCTCGACGCGCTCTATGGCAACGAATTGACCGCACTCTGTCGCCCGGAAGAACTGATTCGGCTGGTCGACTATGGCAATCGCCTGAAGCAACAGTATCAGCTTCCCATCGACTCGGCCATGATCAGCGATGTGCCGGGCTACACGTGGGGACTCATCCCGGTCTTGGCTGAAAGCGGCGTCAAGTACTTTTCGATCGGCCCCAACGGTGGCCACCGGATTGGCTACACGCTGAGCGAGTACGGAGACAAGCCGTTCTGGTGGCGCTCGCCGTCAGGCCAGCAGCGGATACTCTGTTGGATCCCGCGCACTGGATACTGGCAGGGATTTCGAGGCGCCAACGGGCTGATCAGTTTGCTGCAGCAGATGGACGAATCAGGATATCCGTACGACCTGCTGCAACTGCGGCATTGTCTGGGCGACAACGCCGGACCGGGGGTTGACCTGAGCGATTTCGTGAAAGACTGGAACAGCCGCTACGCGTATCCGAAGCTGATCATCGCGACGACCAGTGAGATGATGCAGGAGCTCGAGCGCCGATATGGAGACCAGCTGCCTGAGCTGAGTGGCGACTTCACACCGTACTGGGAAGATGGCGCCGGTTCTTCGGCACGCGAGACGGCACTCAATCGCGCCGCCGCCGAACGACTCACCCAGGCCGAGACGATGTTCGCACTGCTGCAGCCAGATCGCTTTCCGACCGAAGCGTTCGATGAAGCCTGGCGCAACGTCGTGCTCTACGATGAACATACCTGGGGCGCACACTGCAGCATTTCGCAGCCTGACAGCGAGTTCACCAAGGCGCAGTGGGCGATCAAGCAGAAGTTCGCTCTGGACGCCGACAGCCAGTCTTATGACCTGCTGCAGCAGGCTGTCGCCAAGGATCAAGCGGGTACTGGCACGGTTTCTGCCTTGGATGTTTTCAACACCTGTTCCTGGACTCGCACAGATCTGGTACGCGTTCCCGGCGCTCTGGCCGTTGCCGGCGAGATCGTCAGAAACGCCCAAGGAGAGACCGTGCCGTCCCAGCGATTGGCTTCGGGCGAACTGGCGTTTCTGGCCACGGACCTGCCGCCGTTGGCTGGGCAGCGGTTCACACTTCACAGCAAATCGGATAGCGGATCGGCCGCTGTTTCACTGCCGACACCAGCCGCAATCGACGGGCTGACCCTCTCCAATGGCCGCGTCGCCGTCACTGTGAATCAAGAGACCGGCGCTATCGCCAGCCTGACATGGAACGACCACGATTTCGTGTTGCCATCCGGCGATCAGGCTCCGCAGCTGAACGACTATTACTACGTGGCGGGACGCAAACCCGATCAGCCTCAACGGCCCGACCGACCGGAAATCACGGTTACCGACGGTGGACCGCTGGTTGTCAGCGCCCGGATCTCGTCGACCGCACCAGGCTGTAACTCGCTGCAGCGCACAGTGAGCGTAATTGCCGGACTGGATCGAGTCGACCTGACGAACGTGGTCGACAAAAAGAACATCTACGACCAGGAGGGCGTCCATTTTGCTTTTCCGATGCATGTTCCCGAGGGGACAATTCGGATGGACATTCCCTGGGCCGTCGCCGCTGTGGAATCAGATCAGCTTCGTGGCGCCTGCAAGAACTACTTCACCGTGCAACGGTGGGCCGATGTGGCCAACGATCACCTGGGAATCACGCTCGCCACGCTCGATGCGCCTCTGCTGGAAGTGGGTGGCATCACGTGCGACCCCGTGGCCGTCGGATGGATCAAACAGCTCGAGCCTACTCAAACGCTCTATTCGTACGTCATGAACAACTACTGGGAGACCAATTACAAGGCCGGCCAAGAAGGACCGACGACCTTTCGCTATTCGCTGCAGCCGCACGGAGCCTATGACGCGCAGTGCGCTCAGCAGTTTGGCATCAACTGCAGCCAGCCCCTGGTAGCCGTTCCAGTCGATCCACAGTCGAAGCCGGTCACCTTGCCGCTGCGCATTTCGGGCGACGGTGTCATGCTGACGTGTCTCAAGCCGTCGAACGACCAGAAGGCGCTCGTGCTGCGATTGTTCAATTCGTCGGCTGAGCCAACACAGGCACACGTCACGTGGCAGGAACCGGAAAAGAAATCCCTGCAGTTGTGCAACCTCGCCGAGCAACCGGTCGGCTCGGCACCCGAGACGATCGAGCTGGCACCGTGGCAGTTCGTGACCTTGCGATTGAACAGCCAAAGCACTAAGCGGAGCGAACCAGCACACAAGTAGCGGAGGCTCGCCGCTCACATCGCACTGCGCTGGCTCGTCCGCGCATTGGAGCATGGAGGCATTCCCTCACCACTTCTCAGCGTCATGTCCTGGCGTGACGCATGCGGTGCCCCGGAATCAGCTGCGAGGAAGAAGACAGAAAAATCGGATGACAAGAAGATACGATCTGATTGCGCCGGGTTGGAGGTGTGGCAGCCCGAGATTGTCTTTGCGCCTTTGCGCCTTTGCGTGAGCCCTCCGCCGCTCTCGGCGGCAACTTGGCCGAATGACGGTGAAAACAGGACCAGGCAGGACCAGACACGCCGATTCGGGCTCCGTCCAGCTTCCCCGCGGACTACGCGACCGCAGCCACCGGTCAACGCGGCTAGAGGTGGTGCTTTGTCCGATTGAGCCGAACATGATATTCTCGATTCAGGCGGATTCGGTTGTTTTTTCTTTAAGTCCCGGCGGCTCTGACGCGTCGAACTCTCTGAGAATGCCAAGGGACTAACGCCAGGCGACCCGGCCTATGGACAGAAGCACGGTAGATCGGCTGCTGGTAGAGCATCTACCGTCGGCACTGCGGTTTGCGCGGCGTCTGACCGGCAATTCCCACCACGCCGAAGAGGTGGTGCAAGAGTCGCTCTGCCGAGTCCTGAAGCGGTGGCGATCGTTTCGCGGAGAGTCCTCATTCGCAACATGGCTGTTCCAGATCGTGGTGAATGTCGATCGCGATCGGCGAAGGAGGGAACGTCGGTTGGAGCCGATCCCCACCGACGAACTGCCATCTTCGGACGCCTTGCCGGTGGCCCAGGCCGAATCGAATGAACTTCACGAACGCATCCAGGCGGCGATTGGCCAGCTGCCCGACCGGCAGCGGGAAGTGTCGATCCTGTGCCTGGGGGAGGGGCTCACGGCCGGGCAAGCCGCGGAAGTGCTCGGGATCACCGAGGCAAATGTCCATACTTGCCTGCACCTGGCGCGCAAACGAATCGCTCACAGCCTGGGGGTTGACTGTGCCAAACGGAACACACCATGAGTCTTGACGAAACCGACACATCCCATTCGGACCTCGACCGGCAGATTCGAGCCGCGTTGCACGCCGATGCTCCGCCCGATCAGCTCGCCCGATTGGAGCAGTTCTGGCGTCATCAATCGCGTCGACACGACCGGCGCCGCCGCGTCCGTCACACCGTCATGGCCTCGGCTGCCTTACTCGCCGGACTGATGCTCTGGCAGCCGTGGCGTCAGCCGTCCAGCATAGCGCCCACAGAGCCGACGATAGCGGACAACCAGACAAACGGATTGCGACCGCGGCCAGGCGCTTCCCCGCGACAACACTCGGTTTCGAACGGCAGGCAGCAGCTCGCATCCGAATCACAGGGACGTCCTGCCACGCTCTACGAGCGGACAATGTTTGACGCGATGGTTCGCCAGCGGAAGCAACAGGATAGTCGCACGACGCTGGACGAAGTCGAAACGGCGATTGCCCAGCTGATGCATGATCCGCAACTGGATGCGAAGCAACTGCTTGCCTCGGTAAATTCCGGCTCCGTCGATCTGGAATCGCTGCTGCTGCGCCAAGTGGATCGTCATGACGACTCGAGAACCCGCGCCGTGCTGCAACTGCTTTCGGTATGCGGCACGTCCAAGTCACTCCGCCCCCTGCTGAAACTGAGCCGCCGAACAGTCTATCGGCACCAAGCACTGGACGTCATCGAGCTGCGCATGGGAACTGACGGCCTGGTGAGCGCCGTGACTATGACGGACAACCGGCAGGTGCGGGAGACGATCTATCGCAGACTGCTGGTTGATGGAGAATCTCTCTCCGCCTATTTGCGGCTGGTGCAGGATGTGCAGCTCCGCAATGAAGCGCTCCTGGTGGCAGAGAACCTGGCACCCGACATCGTGAATCGTCTGCTGGATCGGCTCCAATCGGAAGATTCACAGGAGCGACTCGCCGCAGCACTCGTACTGGGTCATGCAAATGGGCCGGCAGTAACGGAGTCGTTGATCGCACTGGTGGCAGATAACCCGACCTGTCCGAAAGAAGCATGGATTGCACTGATGGCCTGTCGCGGTCCTGAGGCCGACCAGTTCTTGGCTTATGCCACCGGACATCCCAAGCTATTGGGCCCGCTGAATCGGGCGCGGGTCTACCTGGCCCGCCTGACCAACTGAGACCATGCAGAACCGATGCCTCGGCGCCACTGACGTATTCCCGCGGTCTACGCGACCGCAGCCACGACTCCCGCGGTCTACGTGACCGCAGCCACGACTCCCGCGGTCTACGTGACCGCAGCCACGACTCCCGCGGTCTACGTGACCGCAGCCACGACTCCCGCGGTCTACGCGACCGCGGCCACTATTGCCGCGGCACTGGCAGAGCCCGTGGCACTTCCTCCTGAATTCGCCGTGTTCCCATGATTAAACAAGACTGTTTTCTTAGACCGTTTCCCTCTCTGAAAGGACATCTTATGGCTCTACAGCATCGACCGTTCGCTTCGTCGATCTTCGCGCTTGCCGCCGTTTGCTTCCTGTGGCCGCAGCCGGTGCTCGCTCAACTCCAGCCGCAAAATGAGAAGAGCAAGGCATCGAAGGAATCGTTTGTGGTCCGAGTGTATGACGTGACCGATCTGGTGGTCAGCGCGCCTGATTATCGCTATGCGCCTGCGGCCGACAAACGGCTGGATTTAAGTGCGGCCCGCATGGGCGGGTTTGGTGGCATGGGGGGCGAGGGCGCAGCCGGTGGCCTGGGCCTGTCACTATCGGAGAACGGGAATAGTACCAGCTCGGCCAGCATCACCATCACCGACCTGCTCAAGACCATCCTCAACGTGTGCTCCGAACATAGCTGGAGTGAAGTTGGCGGTGAAGGAGAGGTCGAATCGCTGGGACATTCACTGGTGGTGTCGCAAACCGCCGAGGTCCACCAGCAGATCGCCGACCTGTTGGACCAGCTGCGTGAAGGCTCAGGAAAACGACAGACCGTCACCGTCGACGCGCGCTGGCTGTTGCTCAACTCGGACGAGTTGGAACAACTCACGACGGCTGACGCTTCAGACCAGTCCTCGCTCAACCGCGCGGTGTTGGCCGAACTCACTCGGCTGCCAACCAGCATTCGCGGCATCACCAACTGCTTCAGCGGGCAACTGGTGTACCTGGTGAGCGGCACACGTCAGAACATTGTCAACAGCGTGATTCCCGTGGTCGGCAGTCTTGCTCCATCGCGACGGATGACCGATTCGCTGGCCGGCCGACGCAGTGCTGGCCCGGGCAATGCTGGCAGTCCCTTCATGTTCGCGGCTCAGTTCGGAGGCGGTGGGCAAGGGGGCATTGGTGGGCAAGGGGGCTTCGGCGGAGCAGGAGGACTCGGCGGAGTGGCCGGCCCCATGATGTTCGGCAATGACGCCAGTGTCGGCTACCAGCCGGTTGTCGAGAAGTCCAACTGGGGCGCTCTGCTGGAAATCCGCCCGACCCTGATCCCCGGCGGCGAGAGCGCCATCATTGACCTGCGCAGCACGATCACGGCACCTGGAAAATCTGTTGTTCCGGAACTAACTCAGCCCTCCAGCACACCACAAGTCGACCGCGTGGCCATCGATACGCAAGAGCTGGCTACCACACTCAACGTCCCCCTGGGCCGACCGGTACTGGTTGGAGGAATGACCAGTTTGCATAGCGTGACCGTCAGTTCGATGTCGAATGAGTCGAATGAGCCGTCGTCTGCTCCAGCCGACCAGCAGGAATCTCGCCAGCTGTACCTGATCATCGAAGTACGACCAGGAAATTCGACCCCGGCGCACACCACCGGTTCCTAGCAGCAGGAGGCAGGAGATAAGCGCGAACAGGAGGAGCGTCCGAGTCTGCTCCTCTTTGCGCCTTGGCGCCTTGGCGTGAGCCTTCTTCGCAACTGGTCGTCATTCACCGCGGCCGATTGTTCCGCCGGAGATTTCTGCCGGTTCGCCGCGCAGATGCTTGTCGAAAAACGCGCGCACTCGTTCGTTCAGCGCGCGACTGGCGAAACCGCCGTGCCCGCCGCCATCGATCGTGATGAAGGTTGAGTCGACTCCGGTGCGGGTCAGCCGGTCGTGAAGCCGCACCGACTGATCGTAGGGGACCGTCATATCCTGATTGCCATGCACAATCAGGATGGGAGGATCATCGGGCGAAACGAAGGTGATGGGAGACGCCTGTTGGGCCACCTCTTTCGTCTCCTGTACGGGGCCGCCGACGAGCAGTGACTCCGGGGATGTTGGGGAATTATGATCGAAGCTGCCCGGTGCGTCACCCATCGTCAGCAGCTCGGCGGGTCCGAAGAAATCCACGACACAGGCCACGCGACTGGATTGCTCACGGAAGGAACCGAGCTGCCCCTCGAGCGATTCGACGCCACCGGAGGTTCCGAGCATCGCCACCAGATGGCCCCCGGCAGAACTTCCCCACACTCCAATGTGGTCCGCATCCAGGTTGTATTTCTTCGCCTGGCCGCGGATCCAGCGAATCGCTGCCTTACAATCGAAAATCTGCGCGGGCCAGTGCGCTTCGTTGGTCAGGCGGTAGCCGACCGATACGCCCGCGTAGTCACCTGACTGCACGAGCGCTCGCAACTGACCGAAACCACTTGCCCGGTCTCCCGATTGCCAGGCGCCGCCGTGAATCCAGATGATCACCGGTAAGGGTGGAGCATCGGCAGGACGTTTCGGCAAGTAGAGATCAAGTGCCTGGCGACGGTTGTCAGTCTCCGCATACGGAATATCACGAATCGCCTCCATACTGTCGGGCACCGGGGCACCGCCGCCCGGCGCCGACTGTGCCCCCTGCTTCGCGGCCCGCTGCTTAGCGTCACGATTGCGGGCACGAAACGCAGCATCTTCCTCCGTTGTGATGAAACCGTCATGGTCCGTATCGACTCGCTCAAACATCCCCCTCATCGGCTCTGGCAGTTCGTCGCGTGTCAATTTCCCGTCTCCATCCTGATCCCAGCGTCGTACTGCGTCTGGCGGTCGTTGTGCGGCGGCCTGCTGCGCGACGGCAGGTGCGGCGAGCGCCGCCAGGGCCGTCCCCAGGAGCAATCTGATGCGATACCGGATCATACATGGCACCTCGCGTCTCTTGATGAACCATCATTCCACCGATCTACCCCCACCCGATCCTGTCCAGCCTGCTCCGGCCAAGGATCATTGTAGTCATTGACCGAAGGAAGCTGAATGGCCGCGAGAAAAGGCCCTTCAACTTCCCTCGTCGATCGCCCTTCCTCGCGCACGCCCCGGCTTAACCTGATGTTCGATGCCAGCGAAAAGCGGTGCTGTCCAGCTGATGTCACGATCTGAACCGAGGTAAAATGAGCCTGGGAAGATAAAAGGCCGAGACAAATGGCCCGAGTGAGCGTTGTGGAATCTGCCGCATCAGAGAGCCGATTTTGTGAGCGTGGCTCACCTCTTTGCCGCCACGCGGTAAAGAAGTGGATGGTCGCTGGAACATCGTGTGAGCGTGAGAAACAAATCCCCTAACTGTGGCAAGGACAATCTCTCCTGGCCTTTCATGTCCCCACAGGTTGCTCGTCTTGTTATCCGCGATAGGCAGAGCAGTCAGTCACAGGACTTCAGTCCGAGGATTCCCCGCCATGAAATCGTTCTTCGCACGTCTCGTCGCAGCGGGCCTGATGCTTGCTGCGGTCAATAACCTGCATCCGGTCGAAGCTGACGACTGGCCCTGTTATGGACATGATCGGGCATTGACCGGGCGGTGTGCCGTATCGGGTGACATGGCGCAGCCTGTAGTCTGCTGGACCCTATCGACGGCCGGAACGGATCTGTCGCTGGAATTGTCGCCAGCGGCATCGAGCCAAGCTCCGCTACGTTGGAAACAGAGCGACTGGCCAACGAGTGCACGTCAACTCAGTATCCTTGGTCCACTCGAACTGGACATCGACGGCAGCGGCGCCGTTCGTCCCGTCACCGAGACTCATCATGAACGATGGGCCCAGATGCTGCCCGACGTGGCGGGCTGCCAGCGCGTGGCTTGGAACTACACGTGGACCGATCAAGCCGTCTGTCGCCTGCAGATGTTCGCGTATGACGCGGGCAATGCACAGCCGCGGCTCGTCTGGGAAACGGATCCGCCGGAAGGAACGATCTTCAATCCGCTCAACGTCGTCTACGATATTGACCAGGATGGCGTGCAGGAGATCTGCGTAGCAGCCCACTATCGCATCATGATCTTCGAGGCGACAACGGGCAGAAAAGAATCCGAACTGAAGTACCATTCGTGCCGACCCTATGGCTGGTTTGGTCTGGCAGATGTGGACGCCGATGGCCAGTACGAGTTGGTGACGATCGGGGATTTCCAGAGCCACATTGACGTGATCGAGTTCGATCCTGCTCTTCCCGAACCAGAACGGCTGAGCGTCAAATGGCGGCGCGATATCGAAACAGATATTGAGAAGCGTACCAAATGGCCTCAAGTGAGCCCGCGACCGGTTATCGACGTGACTGGAGACGACTGTCCGGAGATTGTCCTCAACCTGTTCAACGATCTGGGGGATGGCCAGTGGCACACAGTAGTGCTTGACGCTCGCACGGGAGCAACGAAGGCAGATCTGCCACAGCGTTACTTTCTGGGCGCCGCATCACTGTGCGAGAGCCAGCCGGCTGAGTTGTTTGTCACCTGTACCAATGGCGTCGTGGTTCAGCGCGCCGGCTTGATTGAGTTGGTGCAGATCACTGACGAGAGCCCACTCGTCACCTGGCAAAAGGAATCGAGTGCATGGTGTACGATCGACCTGCCGCGACTGGGCAGTACCTGGTCAACTACCGCCTCGCAAGGGATGCAGCATGTCATGCTGCAGGGTCACGCGCGTCCTGTATTCTTTGTGAAAACGTGGGAACAGTCCACTGCCGACCGTGTCTCACTCACGGCATGGCAGGCGGACCGTGCCGGCCAATTGCACTCTCTGTGGCAAGTCGCCGGACTCCCGGCGCGCGCGGCCTGCCTGGCAACGGACGCCGCAGCCATCGACCGAAGCGCGTCACTTCTCGTGCGCACTGAGCTGGCCATGAATCGCCGTCTCGAACTGACCTGCACAGGAGTGCAACCGCAGATGGTGCAGCATCAGCCGCTGGGCATTGACGTCTCCCTGCCGGTCGTGGCAAGAACCGGACCGGACGGGGAAAAATCGATCATGATCGAGGTGCCAGGGCGCGAAATTGCAGCGATCGCACCACCATCTGAATCCGGGCAACCGCCTTCGATCCGCTGGCAGCGTCCAGGACGCGGCATGCGCGACGGCTCGCGCTCACTCGGACTGCTCGCCGCCGACGTAAACCAAGATGGCCAATGCGAAGTGGTGGCTGCCGATCAGGCGGTGCAAGGACATGCAGTCCTGACGGTCCATGGAGGCGACGGGCAGACGATCTGGCAGAAACCCTTCGAGCAGACTCCGGGCGATCTTCCCGTTTGGAACATCGGCGCGCTCACGTTCTGGTGGGACGGCCAGTTCCGAGGCCCCGATGCGACCGACCTGTTCGTCAATGTGCGGCGCGGCCTGATGCACTCCGACGTCGGCCATCTGCTGGATGGCACAAACGGGAACACCATCTGGACTCAGACCACAGCCGATGTGCCCAACGTGTTCCATTGGGGCTATGCCGGAACACCGGTCGCCCGAGCTGATCTCGATCACAACGGTTGCGACGAACTCGTGTCACTCCAGCCGGTCTGCTTCTGGATCGCCGACGGTCGAACCGGGATGATCCTCCGTGGCGACGAGCTGGCGTCCCGCAAGAAGCTGCCCGCCTGGGCGGCCTACGGCGAGCCGATGGTCTTCGACTTTGATGGAGATGGAACCAGCGAGATTCTGCTCGATTCCCCCTACATCCTCGCGCTGCTTGAGCAAGACGGGTCGGTCGACTGGCACGGCCCGCCGCGCGTCGATTTTCCCGTGGCAGGCGACAAAGAGAATGTCGACCAGACCACGCAATGCAAGCACGCGCTGCTCGATATCGATGCGGACGGCATCATGGAGATCGCCTCGGCCGGCTACGGGGACGGAGTGCGCGTCATCGATCCGCGAACCGGTCGAGTCCTCTGGTCGCTCGACGCTCCCAAACCCAATGGACCCAAAGTCGCATCGGCGAATGTCGATGGCGTAGGCGGCGACGAGCTGATCTACTCATCGGGCTCGACCCTGATCGCCATCACAGGCGATGCAAATTTGGGGCGCATCCTCTGGCAATGGCAAGCTCCCGCCACACTGAGCATGCCTGCCATCGCCGATGTGGATGGAGATGGCAAGATGGAGATCGTCGTGCAGGACGCCCAGGCCACCATCTACTGCCTCGACGGCCCAAGCGACGGGAAATGAACCGGCACGGCTACTGGCCGGCAGGCTCGAGAATCAGGACCAGTGCGGCCAGACCGATCACCAGCATGACGGTTGCTCCGAACAGCGGGAGCGACCAGCGCGGCTTCAAACTTGCTCGTGTGCCGTACCGTGATGAGAGACGCTTCAGAATGATCACGTGTTCCACGCTGGCCAACACCAGCAGCAGAATCCCCACCACGACGAGGGCTACGCCCAGCAGATGGTAGCCTGGCCCCAAGTGGATTCGATTGAACTCCTGCTGCAGACTGCCGAACACCTTGTCGATCGCGAATCCGAAGCTGATCATCGACAGGCACGTACGAATCCACGCCATCAACGTACGCTCGGAAGCCCAGCAGCTCCGGTCGTATGCCAGATCAGTCCGGTCCTGTGCGAGTGGGATCCGCGGGTCATCCAACTCAGCCATCACCGGTCTCTCGATTTGCGACCTGTCAAGCTCGTCATTCATCGTGGCCCCTCGAAAAAAAAGCACCAACGTGGATCACTCTCGGACTTGAATCAACGACGGCCATCTCTTGGCACGCCGCCCGTAAGGAATGGCGAATGACGAAATACCAATGACGATAGAAGACCGAGTAACGCGTAATCGAGCCGGAAACGAGTTTCGTCTACTGTCTATGGCAGGCTGGTTCGGCACTGGAAATTCGTCATTCCACTGGTCATTGGGTACTTTGTCATTCCGTCATTCCGTGTCGGCGTTGCCGCATCTCGCTCGCTCATTGTGAGTTATTCCATGCGCAGAGCGCTCACGATGACCGGGTCTCCCACACGGATTGTCCCCAGAGAGCGTGGCACGAGATTCTGGCCGAAATAGACTCCGTTGGCACCACGGCGGAACGTGGCGAGCGTCTTGAGTGGCTCCCCGTCGCTACTCTTGATACCCGTTGGCTGATCGATCGTCGTCACCACGCATCGTGCACACGGGTGTGTCAACTCGAACTCGACGTCACCCACACGGATCCGTAGCCAACCGTCTTCTTCCCACGGCTCGAAACCGTCAATCGTCACATTGGGGCGGAAATTGGCCATGGCGACCTTGCGATCGAGTCGCGTGTTCAGATCAGCCAGCGAAGCGTCGCTTGCCAGCAGCAGGGGCATCGCATCGGCAAAGCTGACGACATCACCCGGCTGGCCCCGCTGGTGACTCACCCCGCGATGTGCATCGCGATCCATATAAACCAGGTGGCACGGCCGGCGCAGATACGCAGAGAACCACTCGTCGACACGCGGATCGGACATGGCGGCGCTGACTGTATCACTCCACACTTTCACCGTGATCCGTTGGTCACCGGCGGGTGGCGACACCTCCAGTGGCGGCATGTCAGGTGCGTCGATCCGCAGAGTTCCGTCGCCAGACAGTAACGTGTGAATGCAAGCCATTCGAGGCTCGACCCGCTGTTGCAGGAAGGATCCCTCGGGGTCGACCACCATCCAGCGCCGATCACCGCCCAGCCCCCGCGGTCGAACCGCGGCCTGAGTCAAGCTGATCTCACGCGTCCCCTTGATCGGGTAAATGGAAATCCGTGTCACCTGCATGCAGACGGCTCCCGGAGTCTTGAATGGGTTCGCTTGCTACTGCGCCGTGGTGCGCAAGTGCGAGTAGGTCGGGCAACTGTCGTCCCGTCGAGTGCCACACCGAGTTTCAACGAGCACGATCCCCACGAATCTGCCTGTACTCGAAATCGTGTCGATCAAGGGACAGCACTGGCAAAGCCAGTGCCACCCAAGCGATTGACGGATCAGCTCTCCAGTTCGGGGACTACAAACGGCTCTCGGTACTCACGCTTCAAGAACGGATTGGCGGCCTCCCCCTGCGCACCGATGAACGTCTCAGTCGCCACATCAAGTTCCAGCATCGGGCTCAACTGGATCTCGCCGACGGCCGGGTCGATGTTGTGTGCCTGCAGCAAGCTGGTCATCTCTTCGACCAGCGAACACCACATGTCGCACGCTGGTTCCGCCTGTTGAGCCGCATCGACCGGGAATCCCTTTCCGCAGCGATAGGCGATGTTGGCCAGGTTGCACCAGCCGGTCGAGAAATGTCCCACTTCAACTTCGGCGTTGAGCAGTGACCGATCGTGCGCCCGCACGGCGTCGATGAAGTTCTGTTGATGAGTGACGTTGCCGCTGTTGCCACGAAAGTCCTTGATCTTGTTGCCGTCGGCGTCGAACGCTACGGCTCGACCTCGCATTCCTTCCAGCTTGCCCCCTTCGCAGTAAGCAATATAGCCGCTACCCGGTCCAGGCTGCTGTGGAGACCGATCGGAGCCAGGACCCGCCGTGAGATTCGTCAGTCCGATCACCACGGGAATTTGCGGGGTGTCGAAATAGACGAAATGAATATTGGGAGTCTCACCCGCGTCGTTCCAGACCACGCGTCCGCCGCCGCCGAGCACACGGCGAGGGAGATTCACCTGGTCGCGAAAGACGATATTGCGGCAGTCGTCCAGTACATGGACTCCCCAGTTTCCCATTTCGCCCGAGCCGGTGTTCCAGTCCCAATGCCAGTCGTACTGCAGCTGGTCACGATAGATGGGCTTATCGGCGGCAGGTCCCAACCAGATGTCGTAGTTCACGCTGCTGGGGATCGCCAGTGGCATATCGCGCTTTCCGATCGGAGCTCGGACGCCATAGCGGTTCACACGCGCCGAGAGGATCTTACCCAGCGACTGGTCGTCGTGCAGGAACTTCTTGATCTCTGCCTGCATCGGATCACTCCGCTGCTGAGTCCCTACCTGGCAGATCCGATCGTACTTGCGCGCCGCGGCAACCGTCTGGCGTCCTTCCCACTGACTATGCGACAGCGGTTTTTCGACATACACATCCTTGCCCGCCTGCATCGCCCAGATGGCGGCCAGGCAGTGCCAGTGGTTGCAGGTGGCAATCACAACCGCATCGATGTCCTTGTCGTCCAACAACCCGCGCGGGTCGGTCCACGTCTTCGCAGCGGGAGCTCGCTGGAGCGTACGTTCCAACCGCTCCTGGTCGGGATCACAGAGCCCGGCGATGGCTACGCCGTCGAGTTTCTGAAAGACCCCCAGCAACTCGTTGGCTCGACCGCCACAGCTGATGAAGCCCAGATGGATGGTTTCGTTGGCACTGCGAGCCAGGAGAGTCGACGTGGGCAACGCCAGCACGGCGCCGGCGGCCAGACCATGACGCAGAAATTCACGACGATGTAGTTGAAGCATGACTCTTCTTCCTCATCTGAAATCCAGACAAACGGGCACACCGCCAGACGGCTTCGCCGGTTCAATGCAAAATAGTTCGGCGCAAATTGGTGCGCTGCGAATGTTCGCATTATACCCTCTCAGCGAAGCCCATGCTCGCCGCGACGAGATCTTCCCCCAGGCGGTGTGCCAAACGCGGTCCTTCGCTGAGGTCCGAACGTCTGGCAGGACGTCGCGGCGCGGTTGCACAAGGAGGACCGGATGAAGTAGCCTAAACGAGGGTCGATTTCCTCCTTCCGGCTATTTCCACGGCTTTCATCATGCATGGCTCTCGCGTCTCTCTTGGCGTTCTCACTACTCTGACCTTGATTGCTGTGATGACTACTGCTCGTCAAGGCACATCCGCCGATTTCGATGTGTGTCACTACCAGGCCACGGGTGATGGCAAGACGTTGGACACCGCCGCCATCCAGAGGGCCATCGAGGCATGCGGCCAGGAGGGGAGCGGCCGCGTGGTGTTTCCAGCAGGCACGTACCTGAGCGGAACGCTGCGACTCCGCAGCGGAGTCGAATTGCATCTGCAGAAGGACGCCCGGCTGGTGGGAGTCAACGACCTGGGCGCCTATCAAGGCTTTCAATCGGACGAAGGAACACCCAGACTGCCGCGCAGCCGGTGGCATCGCGGCCTGCTCGTCGGCGAGCACCTGCACGACGTCACGATTTCAGGTGAGGGCGTTATCGACGGAAACAAAGTGTTCGATCCTCGAGGCGAAGAACGCATGCGCGGCCCGCACACGTTGCTGCTGGGACACTGCCGGAACGTGAAGCTCACCGGATTCACGTTCCTCGATTCAGCCAACTATGCCTTTTTGTATCTTCACGGCCAGGACGTTACGGTCGACGGAGTCACGTTCAAAGGCGGCTGGGACGGCGTGCACTTCCGAGGTTCGCTGGGCAACTGGAACAAGAACCTGCGGATTGTCAACTGCCATTTCTTCACCGGCGACGATTCGATCGCCGGACACTACATCGAGAACGGCATCGTCGAGAACTGCACCATCAATTCATCCTGCAACGGCGTGCGGCTGATCGGACCAGCGCGACTTCTCACCTTCTCGCACTGCGACTTTCGTGGCCCCGGCGAGTACCCTCATCGCACACAAGATCGCACGAACATGCTGGCCGCCATCAACCTGCAGCCGTCCGGTTGGGACGAGCAACCCGGTCCGATGGAAGACGTCACGGTGCGCGACATCACCATTCACAACGTCACCTGCGCACTGCATGTCGTCACTCGCCCCGGCAATACGGCTCAGCGTCTGACGTTCGAGCGCATTCGGGGCGACGGTATCTACCTGGCCGCAGCCTCCATCGAGAGCTGGGGAGAAAAGACGTTCCGCGACGTCGTGCTGCGCGATGTTGATCTGCAATACGCGGGAGGCGGTCAGGCCGCCGATGCTGACCTCGAGATTCACAAACCGGGCACCGACGCGCGCAAACTTCCGGTGTGGGGGCTCTACCTGCGCAACCTGCAGTCGGTAAAGCTCGAGCACGTTCGATTCACGGCTCAGAAACCCGATCTCCGTCCGGTCATCCTGGCCCAGAACGTCGACGAACTCCTGACCGATGACGTACAGTACGCTCCGGTGCCCGACGGAGTAGTTCCCGTGGTAGAAACACAATAACCACCCCCCTCGCAGCAGGGAATCGACCGCACATTGCGCTATCCGGGCCAGACCCTGACACAACTCCGCCAGCCACTTTGCGTCCCGAGCGGGGTCGTGCACTTCAGGCCAAAGCTAGACTTTCCTGGCCTCCCTGGCGACGTGCGCAAGTGACGCGCTAGAGAAAAGTTAAGAATTGGTTAATTGTTGTGCAGCCACGTACCGGATCGGCCAGCAGGCGGCTATCTTCACAGGCTCTGTGTGTTTTTCGTTTGATTTTCGTTTCGAATATTGCGGAGTGAAGTACGATGAGCCGCCTCACTCGACGGACGGTGGTGATTGCTGGCTGGACAATTTTGTCGTTATGTCATTGCTGCATTGCGCCGGCACAGGCGGACAGGGACTCGGTTGCCCGGGCCAGTCGATCGCCGGTGGACACTTCACCGCTGTTGAAGATCGAGCACGCCGTGCTGCCGCCGGCGCTGGTGCCTGGCCCTCATTCGCAGGAAGATCTGACGGCCTATTTCGTGGCGGCCAACCCGGAGTTGCGGGATCGGCTGGCCACGATTTGCGGCTTGTTTGAGCGTTCGCCCGAGGCATCGTGCCGGGCCATCACGCTGGTGGCAGGCGACGCTGGAGTCGGCAAGTCGTTTCTCAAGAAGGAGTGTTTCAAGAAGAAGTTCGCGCAGGAGGCGGTCTTCAAGATGGATCTGCGCGAGCAGTACGAGGAGTGGGAGAAGGAGGGAACCGTTGCGCGGCGTCCCGACCTGGCATGTGGCGATCTCGTGCTCAATACGCTTCTGGCGCGCTCGGACACTCAGAGCAGACCGATCTCACAACTGCTTGGCTCCCAGTCCGCCAATTTCTTCGTTATCGACTCGCTCGACGAAGTGCATCCTGACGAATACCTGTCAACGCTGGAGCAGATCGAGGAATTTGTAGCGACGACCAAGACTCAGTTCGTACACGTCGTGGTGTTCGGTCGTCCCTTTGCGTTTGTCGAATATTGGAGGTCGCGGCAAGCCGATGCAGGCGCTCGCAATATTCAGCTGTTCATGCTGTCACCGCCGCAGCTGCAGACGACGGGTGACCTGATGGTATCGAGCTGGAACTACACGGTCTTCAAATACGGAGCAGGCTGGCCGACCAGCGACGGCCAAGTGACTCCGCTCTCGCTGCAGGACTATCTCGAGTGGGCTCAAGATGGCTTTTCCCGATCAGGCCGCTTCGAGCGGATTGTGCTGAAGGAAAATCAGGACGTTTCTCCTCGAGTGCAGGATGCGCTGGCCAGCTATGCGCAGCAGTATCGTTCGCTCGGTCCACTGCTGTACAATCTTGCTGGCAATGCCATCGCTCGCGAGATCGTTGCGCAGCAGGTCCTGCACGGCATGCCGTTTGACGAACATCAGATGATGTCGTCATTCTTCGATGCGTGGCTGGAACGGGATTATCGAAGTGACGGTCGACCCTCCTTTGCTCATTCCAAGCACGTTGAGTTGTACGTGCACTTGCTTGAGCAAGTCGCCGTCAAGTACCTGAGTGAGAAGCGATTGGATCGCGAAGGGTACTTCGCCGTGGCAAATAACGACGTGATCCGGCTCAACTACGACCATCACATCATCGAGTTTCCCGTGCGGCAGATCCTCGATCGATCGGGCATGAAGCATCTCGACCCGCGACAAGTGGGCGAACTGAAGTATCGCTTTGAGCCGATTTGGCTGCACCGCCTCCTGGTGGAGCAGCATAACAGCCGGCTGGGCGCCCACCTTCCATAGCCGAGTAGTGCGGGCTGCTGCACGTCTGTTTCTGACGGCCCGATCGGTCGGGGTGATTGCATTGCGTCGGGCGGCATAATAGGCTGCGACTATCGCCCGCCTGCGTGGCGCGGTCCAACGATGAACCTGCCCTGAAGTCACCACACCCGCGGAGTTTCTTCCATGAAGCGATATCTGGCCTGCCTGCTCCTCTGCCTCGTCGGGCGTTCAGCCATGGCCGAAGACGACATTCTCATCGCCGATTTTGAAGGCCCCGATTACGGTCGTTGGACGGCGACGGGTGAGGCGTTTGGCCCCGGCCCGGCACACGGTACGCTGGCCGGACAAATGCCCGTCTCGGGCTACGAAGGGAAGGGGCTGGTGAACAGCTATTTCAATGGGGATGGCACCACCGGTACCCTCACCAGTGAACCGTTCACGATCCAGCGAGACTACATCAACTTCCTGATCGGGGGCGGAATGTATCCCCAGGAGACCTGCGTCAACCTGCTGGTGGAAAAGTCCGTGGTGCGCACCGCCACCGGCCCGAACAATCGCCCCGGCGGCACAGAGCAGCTGGACTGGAGCAGCTGGGATGTGAAGGAACTCAAGGGGCAGCAAGCAGTCATTCAGATCGTCGATCGCCGGCAGGGCGGCTGGGGGCACATTAACGTTGATCAGATTGCCCAGAGCAACCGCAAGAAAGCGGTTGGCCCGGCCGTTCGTCAACTGCAAGTAACGCAGCGTTACCTGCACCTGCCCGTGAAAAACGGATCACGCATGCTCAAGATGAAGGTGGCGGTGGCCGACCGCACGGTCGACGAGTTCGACATCGAACTGGCTCCCGCGAAGCCCGACTTCTGGGTCTTCCTGGACATGGAAGGCTATCAGGGTAAAACGGCGACGCTGAGCGTCGAGCGGCTCCCGTCCGACTCGCAAGGGCTGGCCAATGCGCGGCTGGCCGATGCGCTTCCCAATGCCGAGCAGATTTATCGCGAAAAATACCGTCCTCAGTTCCACTTCTCGCCCATCGTTGGCTGGAACAACGATCCCAACGGGCTGGTCTTCAGCGAGGGGGAATGGCATCTCTATTTCCAACACAATCCCTATGGCTGGAATTGGGGGAATATGCACTGGGGACATGCGGTCAGTCGTAATCTGGTGAATTGGACTCAACTGCCCATTGCCATCTATCCTCACACGTACGGCGATTGGGTCTTTTCAGGTGGAGCGGTCGTCGACCGGGACAACGCCGGCGGATTTCGGACTGACGATGAAGAAGTGATTGTGGCTTCCTACACCAGCACGGGTCGGGGCGAGGCAATCGCCTATTCGAACGATCGCGGGCGTACGTTTACTGACTACCCAGGCAATCCGGTCGTCAAGCACCAGGGGCGCGACCCCAAGATCATCTGGTATGAACCAGGAAAGCACTGGGTCATGGCCGTTTACGACGAGCAACAGGAGAACGGCGCCGACAAGCGACAGATCGCGTTCTACACGTCGAACGATCTGAAGGAGTGGACCAGGCAGAGCGTGATCGATGGCTACTTTGAGTGTCCTGAGATCTTTGAGATAGCGGTGGACGGAAACCCGGACCATCGCCGGTGGGTAGTTTATGCGGCGGACGGAGCCTATGCCGTCGGCTCGTTCGACGGCCGCAAGTTCACGCCCCAGCACGCAGGCAAACTCCCGTTCAACTGGGGCAACTGTTTCTACGCTTCCCAGACCTACAGCGACGTCCCTGCTGATGACGGCCGGCGCATCCAGATCGCGTGGGGCCAGATCGGACATGGCGACATGCCCTTCAACCAACAGATGAACTTCCCTGTGGAGTTGACGCTGCGAGCCACGCCCGAAGGGGAACGACTGTTCGCCCAACCGGTGCGCGAGATCGTGCTGCTGCACGACAAGTCCCATGAGCTGAAGCAGGTGGCACTCAGCGCCGACACCAATCCGCTTGCCGATCTGGGTGCCGAACTGATGCATCTGAAGGCGGAACTGGAAGTCGCCGACGGCGCCAGCGTGACCTGGAACATCCGCGGCGAATTGATCACCTACGACGCCACTCGGCAGCAGCTCATCTGCCGCGACAAGACAGCGCCGCTTGCGCTGATCGACGGCCGCATCTCCCTCGAAATACTCGTCGACCGTCTGTCGATCGAGATCTTTGGAAACGACGGACAGATCTATATGCCGATGGGTACGGTGCTGGATGTCGACAACCATACCCTGGCGATTTCGGCCACGGGTGGTCCGGCCAAGATTCGGCAGCTGCAGATCCATCAACTCAAGTCGGCCTGGCTGCGGGAGTAGAGCTCGGTAACACGACGCAAGCATCTCAAGGCCGTGTGCAGACCCTGCCACGGCCTTTTCCTGTTGAGGCGCCCCGATTTTCTGTCGCGTGACTGGAAAAACCGCGCCAATCCCCACTTTCGCCCGCGCTTTGGCCCTGATTGTGAGGTATATCTGTCCAGGTAGCCCTCATTCTGCTTCTGCTGATAAGGGGCTTCGCGGCGGTCCAGGTTCTGCAGATTTCCGGAGTCAGTGGCATGAGCAAGTCAAAGAAAGACGGCAAGGACAAGAAGCAGGCTAAGAGCCAAGGCGTGCCAAATGACCACTCTCAGCAGTCGCAGGACGGGCCATCGAAACAGGGTGTGGCGAAGCAGGGTACCAGGAAGTCGTTCTCGCTGGACGGACCATACCCCTATGACGAGAAGATGAAGAACAGCATCTACGAGGAGCTGCTGGAAAAACTGCAGATCGAGCTGCTGCACGTGCAGAAATGGGTGAAGGATGAAGGCCAGAAGGTCGTCATCCTGTTCGAGGGGCGCGACGCGGCTGGAAAGGGAGGGACGATCAAGCGGTTCACTGAGCACCTGAACCCTCGCGGCGCGCGCGTCGTGGCATTGAGCGCTCCCACAGATCATGAACGCGGACAGTGGTACTTCCAGCGGTATGTGGCTAACCTCCCTACGCGCGGCGAGATCGTCTTCTTCGATCGCTCATGGTACAACCGCGCCGGAGTAGAACCGGTGATGGGTTTCTGCACTCCGAAAGATTACCAGCAGTTCGTTCATCAAGTGCCGGAATTCGAAAACGCGCTCATCGAAAGTGGAATCTGGTTCTTCAAACTGTGGTTCGATGTGAGTCGCCACGAACAGAAGCAGCGGATCGAATCGCGACAAGACGATCCACTCAAGCAATGGAAGCTCAGTCCCATGGATTACGAATCGATGAAGCGGTGGGATGATTACACCAAGGCGCGCGACGGCATGTTCCTGTACACCAATACATCGAACGCTCCCTGGACCGTCATCCGCTCGAATGACAAGAGGCGAGCCCGCATCGGAGCGATCCTCACCGTTCTCAACCGGCTCCCCTACCCGAAGAAGGACCCGAAAGTCGTGATGCCCCCCGACCCGTTGATCGTCGGGTCGGTCGACGATCTGGCGTCCCTGGAAGGACGGTTCATGTTCGCCGAGTCCAAGTGAAAGTGGAGACCCGTGATTACCTGTCGAAAGCCGAGCACTGAGCATCCAGAAGAAGAGACAAAAAAATCGGATGACAAGAAGATCGGATGGCGAACCGGTCATCCGTTCAGCTCGCGTTCTCCTCAACTCCCTTCCGCACGTGACGATAGACGGCAATCGCCAGGGTCACGGCCGTCAGTGGCGAAACAAAGAGAACCATCCACGTCGCCGGCCAGCCGCATGCCGGACACTCCGTATGCTCTCCCCGCCGACGCCAGCGGAAGAGATTGTACGCGTCCCGGTCAGTTCAGCCAGGGTGGAGATCTGATTTCCCAGGTGGTCAGAAGTTCATCGTCCCCTTGCGAGTCTCGCTTCGCTTCCGCAGCCAGTTTCCCGCCGTGATGGGGAGCCAGATGATGAGTCCCTCTGCCTGCTCAAGGTGGGCGGTTACCGAAACCTGGGGTGGAGCTGGGGACCTGTGAGGCCGGGAAAGATCATGCTGGTCGCAGTTTGAGGATTTGTTCTTCAGGAAGGACCATGTTCCAATTTCACTCTTGAAACTCGGCCCACAGCGATATAATTGCCCGTAGGTTCTCGGGAGGTGGGCATGCACTCCGTCGGCCGGCCACAACTCGCTCAGCATTGGGTCCGGTCAGCTCCTGGCTGGCTGGTCAGTGCACTGGTCCATACGGTCCTCTTGACCCTCTGCGGATTCTACACGGTCCAGTTCGGAGAGCCGGGTTCTGCGATCGTCGTGGCAACCGCGTCTGCCACCCCGGACGTCGTGCCCGAAGTCGAGGTCCCAGTCTTTCTACGAGACCCCGGCCAACTTGACACACCAACACTGGTCGAATCAGATGCTGTAGATCCTGTGCCCCTCGAACTCGATCTGCCACTTGAAGATCCACGCATGGAGCCGGTGTTTGAGTGGGAGACAGCTGATGCCAGATCCGAGGCAAGCGCCGCGGGTGCCAAGGTGAGCGGATCCCAAGGTGGTGCTGCCCGTAACGGCGCCAGCGGAGCAGGAGCCCAGTTCTATGGCATCCAGGCCCAGGGGGATCGATTTGTCTTCATTGTCGACAGCTCTACCAGCATGCGGCTGAAGTTCGGCGAAGCGCTGCAGGAACTCGACAGGTCGGTACGACAACTGACGCCCGATCAGCAGTTCTATGTGATCTTCTTCGATCGTGACGCCGAACGACTGCGATTGGGTGAGTGGAATCCCAGTCGCACGCGCTACTCGTTCAACAGTCGACCGGAATCAGACTTCGTCGCTCCGACCACAGAGAACCTGGACGGACTTGTGCAGTGGATGCGCACGATTCAGCTGGAAGGTGAGACGAATCCGCATTCCGCGATCGTGTTCACACTCAAGAAACTGCAGCCCGACGCGATCTTTCTGCTGAGCGACGGAGAGTTCACTGATGGCGGCGAGACGGAAGCGTATCTGCTGCAGAACAACTTCCATGACGATGCGGGGAACCTTCGTCGCCCCAGGTCGATCGTCCACTGTGTCGGCTTCTACAGCCGAGCGGGCGAAGTGACGCTCAAACGAATTGCTGTCGCCAACGGTGGCAGTTACCGGTTTGTGAATCCTCCCCCCGGCTATTTCTCGGCCTGGGGGATGTTCTGAGTGACCGCAGCCCCTCTTCTGCTGCACCAGGCGGAAGTACGGTCGCTCCGTCACGGCCCCAGAGAGCTCACATCACGACTGGGCGGCGCTGCAAGTTAATTCTCTCCGGGCTGTGCGGTTAGTACTACATGAGTGCTGACGGCTCACCGGGAACAACGGACTCCACATCCGTCCCGTTCCACGCGGCAGTCGAAAGGAAACACGCTGCAACTTCACCCACCCTGCATCTTCGTCGCTTGGCGCCTTGGCGTGAGATCCTCCTCTCTGCCGCCCCGCGGCGCTTTCCGAGCACGAGCACCGCTGGCGCTGAGCACGAGCACGAGCAGGAGAAGGAGCAGGAGAAGATTGGGAGAATCTGATCCCGCTTCGCTGCGGTGGTCCTAGTCCACGAGCTGGTATTCCGTGCTGGTACGGTTGTTCTTCTCCTGTTCGCAGGAAGCCGCAATCTCGCGCACCGTCAGCACTCGCTTGTAGATCTTCACTTCGTCCAGCAGACCGATGAACGGTTGCCACGAGCAACCGATCGACAGGTCGCCCCCTTGTACGTCGAGCGCGCCTTGAAATGCCGGCGAAACGGCCTGGACGCCGGCCAGCTTTCCGTTGAGGTAGCACCGCGTTTCAGATTTGCTGCGATCCACCACGAACACCAGGTGGCTCCAGGCGTTTTCCGCAACGGCCTCCGTCGCCCGGTTGCCACAGCCCGCCTTGTTGGAGTCGACCATTTCCAGCAGGGGTTTGCCGTCGGTCGTGAGATTCAGATTCCACCAGCTGTTGGGATAGGAGTCCTTGCTCATCAACCTCCGCCGTGCATCTTTCGAGTCGATGTGCAGCGTCGTCGGGCAGATCCAGCACTCGATCGAGAAATCGGATTGGCCAAACCGGAGTGTCGGGTTGTCCGGGACGATAACGTGGCTGGCCGTAGCGTCGCAGAAGATGGCGCGGCCGAATGCGCCGGTGGCGCGCGTTGCCCAGAGATCACCGTCGTTCTTGTACCCGGAGCTGTCCTCGGCCACATAGCCGTCGGCTTCATCGAATTTCCAATACCCCATCAGCTGCTGGTTGTTGGCTGGTTCGCGCGGCGCACTGTCGGTGCGGGGCATCCTCCGTTTGCGCCGCGGCGTCTGCTCGAGCTGTTCGGCCGTGCCGAGCTTCAGATTGTCGACGTAGAACACCGTGGCCGCATTGCTGAGGCTCGAGATACCGAACCAGGTGATTCGCTCAAACTTATCGCTGGCGTAGGGAATTTCGGCGACGATCGGCTCGCGATCAAGCACGCTGAGGCGGAGGCGGTACGTCTTCGGCTTGCCCTCTCCCAGTTCGATGCTGATATCCACGTGTACCCAGCGGCCTAGCGGGATCAGACCGATTTTCCGTCCTCCCGCAGTCACCTGGCCATCGGTGTCAACCGACACCGTAGGGCCGACCAGGTACGGGCTTTCGTCCCACTGCCGGACCTCAAGATAGAAACTGGCCGGCGCTTCCTTGCTGTTGAGCATGTCCCAAGAGAGCTGTACTTTGCCCGTTGAGTACGAAGGACTGCAGTACAAGTGCGGCGCAAAGCCGTATTGCAGGCCGGGAGCATCGATGAACTTGAGGCTTTGCGTGCCGGTGGCTGCGGTGTCCTTCGAAACGACGAGTGACGGCTGATCGCCGCCCTTGACGATCTTGACATCCAAGGGTTCTGCCCCTGGCGTTTCGTGCTCGAAATCGAAGTTGACGACAGACGGCGGTTCGACCGCGGCGGGAATTTCATTACGGAGCCGATCCGGGTAGTGCCTGGGCAGCTCGACCCAGCGCTGGTCGCCGTAGAGTCCGGTGCTGCTCAGATTGATGGGCTGGAAGCCGAGTTTTACAGCTGGCGAGTTGGGCTTGAGCCGGAAATCGTCGTTGACGGCATCAACGAACAGGGGATCGGCAACGATCGAACCCGCATCCTTGCCTTTGGTCTGCCACGTCTCGAAATCCATGTCGGTGAACTGAGGCGCGCCGGCCGTACTCCAGTAGACATTCCTGCCCAATTTCCAATCGCCGTTCGTCCACACGCCGCCCAGCATCTGCCGAATATCGCCGTAGACAATGTTCCCTTCCGCGATGTAATGGCAGGGAAGGTCCTCACGGCATCGCTGCAGCTGACCTTCGCCTCCCAGAGCCAGGATATTGTTCCGCACGATGTTGCCCTTGCCATAGTGCTGGAACAACGGACATGTTCGAACTCGATAGACGACGTTGTTCTCGAGCACGATCTCCGAACTGCCTTCGTCCGGATACAGTCCCGACCCGTGGGATACATGAGCATAGCTGTAGACATGGTGGACGTGGTTGTATCGCTCCGTGGTGCCCGGGGAGATCCCCAGCGTGTAGATGCCTCCCATATCGCTCAGCCCGTCCCCGTTCCCGAGGTGGTGGATATGGTTGTAATCCAGGATATTGTGGTGAGCGGAGCTGGGCTGGAATCCCCACGACCAGCCACAGGAGATACCCGTATAGTCGAAGTTGGATATCTCGTTGTGAGTCACCTCGTTGTACGAACTTCGACCGATCCACACGCCGTGCGCGCCGTGGAACAAGTGTGACCCGTCGTGGATGAAGTTATTGTCCACCACAATCCGCTGTGCCGGAACTGATTCGTGCAGTCCCCAGCCGCCGCCAATGTAGACGCCGCCACCACCGAGGTCATGGAAATGGCCGCGTTGAATGCGAGTGTCCTCACAACCGGCACCCAGCCAGATCGCATGGGCGCCGGTATGGGCAATCGTGCAGTCCTCGAAGCTCGCGTTACGCAGGCCGCTGGCCATGATCAGCCCAGGTTGATTGATTTCGCCTTGCCCCGCATTTCGCAGTCGCGTCAGGTTGGCATTGGTATGCAGGAACGAAATGCCACGGAAGTGCAGGTGCTCGACCGTCTCGCCCTGTGACACATCGGCGTCAAAGGTGACCAGCGTCGAAGTGACTGCCGGAGCGACGACTTCAACGTCCGCCATCGATTCGCCCGGCAATGGATAGTAATAGAGTGTTTCCGTCGCTCGGTTGAGGTACCACTCACCGGGCTCATCCAGCTCTTCAAACACGTTTTCGACATAGTACCGCTGTTGCCGTTCCCAGGTCCCCATGCCCCAGGGTGCCGGTTCATGAAACTCGACCACACAGGCTTGAGGATCGATGTGACGAACGTGATGGATCGACGTTTCCCAGGAATGATAGACAACGAAGATCACCTCGCGCAGGGCGTTCCACTCCTTCACATCACCTTCGTGAAA
This sequence comes from Pirellulaceae bacterium, assembly GCA_041752115.1. Classification (GTDB taxonomy): domain Bacteria; phylum Planctomycetota; class Planctomycetia; order Pirellulales; family Pirellulaceae; genus JAJRVM01. The sequence goes on from JBGSHS010000088.1 coordinate 26,874, forward strand.
ATAGAACTCGCGCGAATTGTCGTTGGAACTCGGTCCGTCCGTGCGGAGGAACGAGCCCTTATTGGGAACTCGGGCTCGCGTGCGCCGCTGGCCGTTGACGAACAGCTGATTGAAATTCCACTTCCCGCCCGCCTGGACGGCTGGGACGGCCGCCCGCCACAGTCTTCCTTCGCAGCGAGACTGGCTCTGTGCACTGTCGTCTCGCTCCCAACCCCCGATCACACGACCTCCACTGATGATCGGGTACTCCCCGGGATACGCCTGGTACGTGATCGGGCACTCATTCGTCCCGGAGTCGATGGCGGAAAAGACGATCGGTTCGGGTTGGTGATAGACTCCGCCGCGCAGCACCACGGTCACCGGTTGGGTCAAGTGCCCCGACGCAGCCTTCGCGCTGCGAACGGCGTCACGGGCTTTGGCCACAGTGGCCAGCGGCCCATCGGTGTGATCCGCATTGGGTTCGGCCACTCGACCCGACCACGAGTCGTTACCCGTCGGTGATACGTAAAGCGTGAGTGCATCGGGAGCATCTTGCTTGCTGGCCGCCGCTTGGGCCAACTCCTGAGCTGACACACTTGACACGCGCCACATGGAACAGACAAGTGTCAGCATCATCGCGCTATGCAAGAGTTCACCTGCCAGCACGATGGCCCTTCGCCTCGTCATTCGACAGCAGGAGAACATGGGAGCTACTTCACGGGCGACGCACAGAGCTCGACGCTGGATCGATCTGGCAAACATGGGCATGTCCTTTTTCGGTGCCATTTGGTCAGAGCCATCCTATTTGGCATCTTCACGCTCGAGTTCGGCCATGAACTGCTCGTGCCCTACCACATCCCCCGCGTCAGCCTGAGCGATACCGAGTTCGATCTTGTGAACCAGATAGAGGCGGTCGATAACATCATCCAACGTGACATCGTCGTCAAGGGAATTGATGACTGCAATGGCTTTGTCTTTCGAGTTCATAAGTCGATCACAACTCTCCACCTGCAAGTGCTTTCGGAACGGCACCACTATTCTCACTGCACCTGCTCATTATAACGGAGCCATTCCAGCGATGGCTACGGTCGTACGCTCCTCACGGATCGACCAAATTCGATGAGAAAAGCGGTGTCTCACGGGGCCACAGAGACACGGAGATGTATGGGAACGCGATCGGCACCTTTGGAGTGGGGACATGAAACGTCAGGAGACTTCGTCCTGGTTGCCGTTATGTGATTTGTCCCTCAGGACGCACAATGTTCCCATGACCGTTCATTTTCTTGCAGCGGTTGTATTCAACAGCCCAAGGTCGGCGGGGGCGGCTGTTTCAGCGGGCACCGGCGCACCCTGGGTAGGCGTCGCATGGTGCTGCGATACCCCGCAGGGGTTTTACAGATGACGACGACAGAAGACCGGTGGCCCATCGTCCCTGTGGAACGCCTTCGGCGTACCGGACGCAGGGGAATACGGTCACCAGGATGTGCAGCGACTGGACTATTCAATGCAACTGCTTCGCCGTGAAGACGTGAGCCACTCTCACCAAATCGGTTCTCTGATGCAGCAGATTCCTCCACGATCACTCAGGCCATTTATCCCGGCCTTTCGTCTTCCCACCTCTCTAGCACAAGAAGCAACTGCTTGCTCGGTTCGGTCGACGCCGATTGCCAGGTACTAAGGCACGAGAGAAAAACAAATTCAGCAATACCGTTCGGCGCGAGATTTGAGGGTGCATAGTGTTGAGTGTGATGGCTCGCCTAGTACAGGAAGCCGCGGGCGGTGTTCCAGTCGCATGTCGCGACGAATGGCGTGGGGGACGTGTTTTGGCTGACCCCCGACCCCCGCGAGCTCGCTCGTGGGTGAATCAGATGGTGAGCTACTTCTCCGCTCGCCCCCTCACTCCCCGACCCCCGCGAGCTCCGCTCGTGGGTGAAGCAGATGGTGAGCTACTTCTCCGCTCGTCCCCTCCCTCCCCGACCCCCACGAGCTCTGCTCGTGGGTGAAGCAGATGGTGAGCTACGTCGCCGCTCGCCCCCTCCCTCCCCGACCCCCACGAGCTCCGCTCGTGGGTGAAGCAGATGGTGAGCTACGTCGCCGGCAAACGATTCCTCACCGCCTGCATCGAGTACTCGCCGAACGTACCGACGTAGAACCCCGTGCTCCAGACGTGTCCCAGTCGCAGCAGATGCGCGAGGTTGTTCTGATAGCAAAACGCGATCTCCAGCCATGCCGTGTCCGGCTCGGCATGCAACTCCGTGTGGATATGCCGTAGCATGTCCGACAAGGTGTGTGGTGGAACCGGCCATCGTTGGAATGCTCCTTCGAATGATTGACGACAGGTACGAGCGGCCGGCGCGCTTGCCTGTATCGATAAAAATCGCGGGACATCAAAACGCGTTAAAGAAAAAACGGTTTCCGTACGCCGGCTGAGTAGGGGTGAGAGTGCAGCGCTGTAGCTGACCATCTGATGCACCGCACGAGCGGAGCTCGTGGGGGGCGGGGAGAGGTGAGAGTGCAGCGCCGTAGCTGACCATCTGATGCACCGCACGAGCGGAGCTCGTGGGGGGCGGGGAGGGGTGAGAGTGCAGCGCCGTAGCTGACCATCTGATGCACCGCACGAGCGGAGCTCGTGGGGGTCGGGGAGGGGTGAGAGTGCAGCGCCGTAGCTGACCATCTGATGCACCGCACGAGCAGAGCTCGTGGGGGTCTGGCAGGGAGGGGACGAGCGCGGTGGCTGACCAGTCACATCCACCCCTGGTCAGGACCAGGGTCTCGATAATATCCAGCCAATTGCTGCTGCCATCGGCTATACTGATCCCTGTTTTCGGATCATTCGGCGGCTAACCATGGCTGGGCCGATGGACGAGACGGATGGTCCGTTCCAGGCGGTGGTGGCTCACCTCGAACGGAAAGACGCAGACCAGTACACCCCTGTATTCAGCCGGAGACGCGAGAAATGGTGCGGTTCTCTTACTTGGGACTCTTGATCCTCGCCTGTCTGTCAAGTGCTGCCTCCGGGCAGCACAACTGGCCCCGTTTTCGAGGACCACGCGCGGACGGCGTGGCACCTGACAATCCGGGTCTGCCAATCACCTGGACGACGAACCAGAACGTGAAATGGGCTGCCGATGTGCCGGGCTGGGGCTGGTCCTGTCCGATTGTCTGGGGCGATCGCGTTTTTCTGACCAGCGTTATCAGCGAGGAAGAGAACCTCACGCCCAGCAAGGGGCTGTATCAGGGTGAAGGGGTGAGAGAGCCGGCCAAGGGCATGCACCACTGGATGGTCTATTGTTTTGATCTGAGTACGGGCAAAGAGCTCTGGAAGCACGAAGCGCACAGCGGCCAGCCACAGGTGCCCCGGCATCCCAAGAGCACCTATGCCTCGGAGACCCCTACCACTGACGGTGAGCGATTGTACGTGCTGTTTGGCGACCTGGGAATGTACTGTTATGACTTGAACGGAAAACCGCTCTGGTCGCGGAAGATCGATCCGAAGAAGACGTTCTTCGATTATGGCGCCGCTTCATCGCCCGTTGTCCACGACGGGCAGGTCATTGTGGTCTACGATAACCTGGAAGACTCCTGGATCGCAGCCTTTGATGCGACAACCGGGGACCAGCGATGGCGGACAGCTCGAGATGAAACGCATTCGTGGGCGACGCCACTGATATGGCAGAACGAACTGCGAACCGAAATCGTGATGCCCGGCAAGAACCGCAATCGAAGCTACTCACTCAGTGGAGAATTGCTGTGGGAATTCGCCGGACAGATGTCGAATCTGGTGATCCCCTCACCCTTCGCAGCTCATGGCATGTGCTATATCGCCTCGGGTTATGTGGGCGACCCGCATCGGCCGACGTTTGCCATCCGACCGGGGGCCAGCGGCGAACTCGCAGCCGGCGATGATTTCTCACATAGTAAGTACATCGCCTGGTACCAAGGCACGTCAGCGCCTTACAACCCCTCACAAATCGTCTACGGACAATACCTCTATACGCTCTTCGACCGTGGAATGTTGACCTGTCATGACGCGACAAGCGGCGAAGAAGTCTACGGCAAACATCGCTTCTCGCCGAGCGGCTCGTTCACCGCTTCTCCCTTCGCCTACAACGGCCATCTGTTTTTCCTGAGCGAAGACGGCCTGACCTATGTCGTCAAGGCAGGCCCCGAGTTTGAAATCGTGGCCCGAAACGAGCTGGATGAACTCTGCATTGCCAGCCCCGCCGTTGTCGGTGACAAGCTGCTAATCCGCACGGCCTCCAAGCTATACTGCCTGAGCGAAGGCGCGCAGCTGGATGCCGCGACGGCGGCTCGCCTGCAGCCTCGCCCGAGGGCCACGCCAGCCGACGACATTTGGGCCGCGGCAGCGGCAGGCGATTGCGATCAGATCGTGCGACTCCTGGCGTCTGGCGTTCCTATCGACGCGAGGCAGCCCGGTACCGGATCGACACCGCTAAGCATGGCCGCCGTCTTCGGCCAAACGGCTGCGGCGAGGCTATTGATCGAGAGAGGTGCCGACGTTTCCATTGCCTCCGCCGACGGCAACACAGCACTTCACATCGCTTGCTTCTTCGCCCACACCGACCTTGTGCAGTTGCTGATCGAAAAGGGCGCCTCCGGCAACGCCAAGAACGGGCGCGGCGAAACGCCATTGGACGTGGTCTCCGCCGAGTGGAGTCCACAGTTGGAAGGCTTCTATCAGGCCATCGGCAATCTCATTGGGAGCGATCTTGATCTGGAACACATCAAACAGACGCGTCCGAGGATCACGCAGTTGTTGCATCAACAGGCTGCCATCGACTCCGCAGAATCGCCCGACGCGAAGGACGCATCGAGCCCCGCCATCGAATCCACGCCCAGGGGCGATGCCATGGAACTCGTGTCTTTTTCCAAAGCACGGACGCAACTGCATGCGGCTGTTGAAGCTGGTGAGTTGGCCGGAGGAGCGCATCTGGTCGGCCGAGGCGGGAAGACTGTTTACCTGGAGGTGGCAGGCGTCTGCGACATAGAAGATCAGCGGCCGTTCGCCGCCGATATCATCGTGCGCATCTACTCGATGACCAAACCGATCACTTCGGTCGCGGCGATGACACTCTACGAACAGGGCAAATTTGAGTTGGACGACCCCGTATCCAGGTTCATCCCCGCCTTTGCCGAGACCACCGTGCTGGAAGGTGAGGGCGACTCGCAGAAGATCGTGCCCGCCAAACGTCCGATCACAGTCCGCGACGTGTTTCGACACACGACCGGTTTCAGTTATGGAGACGGGCCGGGCATCGATCAGTACTATGAACGCAAGGGCCTCCACTATCGACCACCCGCAGGCATGTTGCCGCCGAACCTGACGATCGAACAGGCTGCCGAAGCACTTGCACGAATTCCCGCACTGCACCATCCGGGCGAGAAATTCACATACGGCTTCAACACCGACTTACTCGGACGCCTGATCGAAATCTGGTCCGGAGAGCCGTTTGACAGGTACTTGCGGCACGCGGTGCTGGAACCGCTGGAAATGGTCGATACTGGGTTCTCGGTTCCGCCAGACAAGCGAACTCGGTTTGCGTCCTGCCATACACTGCAGGACGGCAAGCTGGCGATCCTCGACAAAGCTACATCAAGCCCGTTCAACGAGGGTTTTGTGTTCGTGTCCGGCGGAGGCGGTCTTGTGTCGACGATTTCGGACTACGCGAACTTCTGCCAGATGCTGGTTGATGATGGTAAGTTCAAAGAAAGACAGCTGCTCAAGCCCGAAACGATCAAATTGATGTTCACTGATCAGTTGAACGGTGCGGCTGACGGATTTCGCTTCGGACTTGGTTTCGCGATTACCGAAGCGCAGATCGGCAGCGGTGAACACGGGAGAAAGCGCGCGCAATATTCCTGGGGTGGGTACGCCAGCACCGAATTTCGGGTGGTACCAGAAGCGAAGCTCTTTCAGATCTTCGTGCGCCAACAGATTCCACCGTCAAATGAACTCGCGAACCGACTGTTCCCCATCATCTACGAAGGGATCGAGAGCGATTGACCTCCAGGCAGTCAGTCGCACGTCCTTATTGATCGGAGGCCTGATTGCCGCTGCTCCCCGTACCACACTTTGCACGACCTGCCCAGCGTGCGTCACGCGTTGATTCAGATCGATCCGAAAAGTTGTTTCTCACGGAGATGCATGAGAACAAGATCGGCACTATCATGAAACGCAAGAGGCAACTGCTTACCCCCTCCGACTGACAGATTTGCGGCTTGGCTGATTGCAGGATGTCGATGAGGAGTTCGTGAAGGACAACATCACTCAGACTGTTCACGGTGACCTTTGACGATTCCTCTGTGTCTCTGCGTCCCCGTGAGAGCACCGTGATCAAACGCGAACGTTGCACGCGAGCGGGCGGCAGCGCCACCGACTGAATCAACGTCCCACGCGCCCGCCGCCCGAATTCGGCCGATCCATACGATCGGCGGGAGATTGAGCCATGGTTAAATCACACACTGCGCACGACTCGTTCTTCCTCCAACTCAGATCACATTTGACACAGAACATTTCGGTCCTGGTGATTGCCCTGTTGTGCTCGTGTTTCGTGGCTCTCGGTTCCGCCGATGAGTTGCGGACTGCAAAGAACATTCTCGTTCATCAAACCGAAAGCAACGTGGCCGCGGAAGTCCCGTTCCGGGCGAAGAAAGCCTACGCCAATCCACTGCTGGACGTGACCCTCGACGTGGTCTTCACCGATCCCGACGGCGCGCGGAAAACCGTGCCGGCGTTCTGGGCTGGGGGCGACCAGTGGAAGGTCCGCTTTGCATCGCCCGTAGTCGGCCTCCACCACTACCGCACCCAGTGCAGTGACGCCGATGACGAGGGGCTGCATGGAGTTGAAGGCCAGATCGAGATCAAGCCCTACACCGGCGACAACGCCCTGTTGAAACACGGGTTCCCTCGCGTGGCTGAGGACCCACGCCATTTCGCGCACACCGACGGCACACCGTTCTTCTGGCTGGGCGATACCTGGTGGAAATGTCTCTGCAAACGCCTGACCTGGGAGGGCTTCCAGGAGTTGACAGCCGATCGGAAAGGGAAGGGATTCTCGGTCATTCAGATCGTCTGCGGCCCCTATCCCGACGAGGGACCGTTTGAGTCGGGCTGGGAGAACGAAGGAGGAATGCCGTACAAGACGACCGATTTCCAGCAGCTCAATCCGGAATACTGGGACTACGCCGACCGGCGTCTGCAGCATTTGGTTGACTCAGGATTGGTCCCCGCGATTGTCGGTGCCTGGGGGCGTGCAGATTGCGATGCGATGCGACATGTCGGTGTCGATGGGTTGAAACGCCATTGGCGTTACCTGGTGGCCCGCTATGGCGCGTATCCCGTATTCTGGATCCTGGGAGGAGAGCTGTCCGATGATACGAAGTGGGGCGTGGGAACATGGGGCGACGTGGGCAAGTACGTGCGCAGTATCGATCCTTACCGGCATCCACTCACCGTGCACTCGGGCGGAGGCAGGCGCGGCCAGGAAGCCGATGACTTGATCATCGACTTCGACATGGTGGGAGGGAGCCATCGCCAGGACGATGCAATCAGCACGGCGCTCAGCACTTTCACATCGACCTACACCCAGCCTCCCCTGATGCCGACGCTGGTGGGTGAAACGTGTTACGAAGGGCACATGCAGCAGGGATTCCAGTACGTCCAGCGCCACATGTTCTGGATGTATATGCTCAGCGGCGCGGCCGGTCATACTTATGGAGCAGCTGGAATCTGGCACGCCAGCGTGGAAGGCGATCCCGGCTGTGCGTCCAGTGCATTCGGCGGCAGGAAGGTCTACGATTGGACCACCTGGCGTGAGGGAGTGCATTACCCGGGCGCACTTCAAATCGGGCGGGGTAAGAAACTGCTGGAGGAATACCCCTGGTACCGCTTCGAACCGCACCCCGAATGGGCCGAGAAAGATTGCTTCGCAGCCGGGATCCCGGGGGAAGTGCGATTCATCTATCAACCTCGACGCGCGATCTACGATTGGAACGGGACGGTCGTCAAGGCACTCGAAAGCGATACCCCGTATTCCGCTTTCTACTTCGATCCGGCCACGGGACGACGATTTGACCAGGGAACAGTGACGGTCATCCCTGACTTCTCGTTTTCGGCCGATGGCGAGCCCCGGCTATTCAGCGACGGCTTTGGCGGTGACGCGGTGGGGCTTGAAACTGCCGGAGATACCTCCGCCTGGAAAGACTACGGCTCGCAGACGCGTCGCGACGAGGGCCGGCTGGTCGGCACCAAGGGCACGTTGACGATTGCCCAGACCGTGAGCGGTAAGGACCTGATGGCCAGCGTTGATGCCCGGTCCGATGCCGAAGCGGGGATTGTGTTGCGGTTCTACGATCCGGACAACTATATCGTGGCCTTCTACAGTCCGCACTTCAAAGGCATCGCGATGCATGACCGGAGGGATGGGGCATGGGGCGCCGCGCTCGGACAAGTTGAGACGCCAGGAATCGGACCGGACATCCGGCTGACCGCTGCAGTGTCTGGTGATTACGCAGCGCTCTTGGTCTCCGATGGCAAGAACACCTGGCGCACGCCTCCCGTAAGGATTCGCAACACCACGCCCGGGAGAACCGGTCTGTGGCACTTTCAAATCGGCCAGCAGCAGGTGTTCGACAACTTTGAAGTTTCGGCGACGAAGCTCGCACACCCTGATCCAGGCGCGGCCCAGGGCCAACAGAACAGTGCGCCGACCGGTCTTTACGTCGCACCTGACCTGCCTTCGCCCCAGGATTGGGTACTGGTTTTGGAGAGAATGAAACCATGATGAGCGCATCCGTTCGGCGGACCCTGATATGTGGAACGTTGACTTGGCTGACGATCGCCACACCCTGCCTCGCGGCTGACGTGGAGTTTCGGTTTGAGCGCGGTTGGCCGATCATCTCCTGGCGCGGGACACAATTGACGCGCGGCCTGGACACGCCGGCCGTGTCGATCAGCGTCGACGAACATGAGCTTCCCGGGCAAATAACAGGCGACTCCCAGGGGCAGGATAGCGCGTCGTACACATCCTCCGCTGGCACTATCGTGGATGAGATGCGACCCTTTGGGAGACTGCCGAACTGCACGGTTCGCCAGGTCCGCTTTTCCAACCGCCCTGACGGCCAATGTGATGTGACCGGTGCCGTACTGCGCGTCGCGCCAGAGTCGTTTCCCAACGCTCCGACCTGGCAGGCACAGTCCTTTGCCATGATCCAGTGCGGCGAGCAGGGTCCGACGCTGTGCGTTGCGTACACCAGCGACGAAGATACGTTTCACGTTCAATGGAAGCAGGACGAACCGATCGAGCATCGCGTCAACGCCGCGTGGCGACTGCCTGCCAACGAATCAGCCGTAATTGGCAGCCAGTACATTTGGGTCGTCGACGGAGATCTGGCATCGGCGCGCCGTACCGCACAACTCTGGTACGATGCGGTCGGATTGACGGTGGCCGACAACGGACCGGATTGGTTTCGCGACTGCATCCTCTACCAGGCAAGTGCCGGCGGAAGCGTTGACTCCCGGTTTGGCGATGTGGGTGGTTTCGACAACTTTTCACGGCAGCTCGACTACATTGCCGACCTTGGATGCAATGCGTTCTGGCTGATGAGTGTCCACACACACAAGGATCCGGCCCATCCGCTCCAAGGCTGGAATCTCTACGGACCCAGGACCTATGACGAAGTGGATCCGGCCTACGGAGGTGCTGACGGATTAAAGGCACTGGTAGCACACATGCGCGACCGCGGCTTCCACGTACTGGGGGAAATCGTGCCTCATGGAGGCACAGCGGAACTGCCCGCCTCGCACCCCGAGTGGTGGACGTACGGCCGTGACGGAAAGCGGGTGAACGTGTTTGGACAGTCGCCCGACTATTCTCATCCCGGCTGGCAGGCGGCCATTGGCAGCAGTATTGAGCAGCTCACGCGGCAGTTCGGCTTCGAAGGCTACCGAGTAGACGTGGCGCCAGGGTTCGGCATCAACTGGCGATCCTCACCCAACGCGCCACACGTCTCGCGTTCGACGATGGGTGGAGCGATCGGCATGTTGAAAGCGATTCGCGATGGCGCGCTGGCAGGAGGCGCTCAGCAGCCGGCAATTATCCCGGAATCGAGGGAAACGCCCGAGTACTCGCGGTTCGGCCCAATCGGCTATGGATTCCCCTTGATCCGATTGCTCGAGCAACATCCGCCAGCAGCCCTATCGGCCGCCGAACTGAATCGATGCCTCCGGGAATTCTTCGCCAGTGAGCAGGATTCGCTTCCACGTGGCATGATCCTGCTGCGCACGCTGAACAACCATGATACGGTGGTGGACCACGGCCGAGCGGACCGACGGTTTGGTGTGGGGCTACAACGTGCCTTGACCGCCGTCTGCACTCTGGTGGAAGGCGTGCCGATGCTCTACCAGGAACAGGAGGTCGGATCGTACGACTATTTCCGCCAACTTTTCTGGGCTCGCCGCCGCCTGCCGGAACTCAGTCGGGGCCAGGCAGATTATCTGAGTGTTCAGGCCGCCCCGGAAGTCTTCACCGTGCTCCGCTCGCTCGACCAGTCATGCGTCGTCGGACTGGTCAACCTGTCAAGCCAGACGATTTCCACCGCTGTCCAGCTGCCTGACAAACTGAGCGCCCAATTCCAGTCGCCGCTGAGAGAAGTTCTGACCGGAAAGTCGATCGAAGCATCAGGCGGCCATTTTCGTTGGGAGCTCGCTCCGTACGCCACCGCGATCTTTCAGATGAAGGAAGTCCCTCTCTCGAACCTGCCTGCCGAACGACATCGCGTCGTCTCTCCCGACCGCGCGGAGAACTCGACGTTCACCTGGCAAAAGTCCGCGAACAACCTGCGATTCGCCTTTGGAACCGTCACGGGACAGATTGTCTCGGACAGTGCCCGCCTCGAATGCCAGGAATTGCCCGACGGCAGGGTGCAGGTCACGATGGTTCTCGACCCGTCCGATCCAAAGGACACGACGATACGTTTTGAGGGCGTTGAACGCTGGCGGGTGCAGTCGGTCACGGGCGACTATGAAGACCGCCTGCTGCGCCGGCACTATCCCTGGCCGAACAACCGTTTCCCTTGGACTCCCAGCCAGGTGTGGGGACACGAACCTCACACGCTCTATCGCGGCATCCTGCCGCCAGGGCGAGTCTGGCAATCGGCGGTCGCGCCAATGGCTGACGGAGGTGCGATCTGCCTCACCGGTTCATCCGGCAAGGGTCTCGTACTGCGCGGAATCGACTGCGCTGCGCAGAATAATATTGTCCTTGCCGACAGCGCCGCAGCAGATCGTGCTGCTGACTCGGACCTGCCCGCAGATGGCATGAGCCTCACGTTCCTGCGTTCCGACCCAGCGCTCCATCCGAACTGGATGCCACCATGGCGAAGTGCCGGATGGCTGATGGAAGTGCCTGACAAGAGCCAGTCGCCAGCGTCACAGATCACGTTCACCATTGGTCCCATCAATGATCTCCGTCGCGACGTCCCGCCGGTGGCGCTGACACCTATGACCGACTATTTAGCTCCCTCCATGGGAGCCGGCAAGCATCACATCTTTCAGGATCGCTTGTGGCTGGAGGAGCCCAACACCGTGTCGTTATCTCCCGTGTTGATCGCAAAGCAGGGAACCTATTGGCTCTGGGTCCAGTTGCGGCACAGCGAACGAGCTGCGACGCAAACCGAACTCACTCCGCATTACCAGATCTCCTGGGATGGCGAACTCATTCCTTTCACCTGGGAGAAACTGGACGTCTACCACACCGGCAATGGCTACTTCGGATGGGCGAAACTTAACCTGGGTTCCGTCCAGCCGAGTAGCCACTCGCTTACACTGCAGACGACACACTCCTGGTGTGCCGTGCGACGACTCCTGCTGCTGACGACCGACGAAAGCTTCGTGCCTCAATGAGGTGCACAATGATGCGCTACAAGAGGAGGTGTACAGTTTGCTCGGGCGGATGAGGGGACGGGTCAGGCAGGCGAGCACCTGCGGCGCTGTTCCGCCATGATCTGCCTCGGCTTGCTGCTACAATTTCGGTGCACTGATTTTTTTGTCATCCAATCTTTTTGTCTTCATTCCAGGAAAGACGACATCATGAATCCGTATCCAAAAGGTCGTCCACTTTGTTCCACCATCGCCATGTTCTGCTTCGGTCTAGGATTCGTCCTGGCTTTGCCCACCGCCTGGAGCCAGGACACCGCAGAGCCCAAAGAGACTACCGACTCGGAATTCAAGCCGCTCTTTGCTGACGAGTCACTTGACGGATGGACGGTGCGCCGCTGGGACGACCTGAGCAAACCGGCCGACGAAGGAGTTAAGTGGAAGATGGTTGACGGCGTGCTGCACGGCAGCGAGCCGCGTGGCACCTGGCTGATCAGCGAGCAGGAGTACGGCGACTTCGAGCTGCAATTTGAGTTCAAGTTGGGCAAACGTGGAAACAGCGGCCTGGCGCTTCGGGCACCCATGCAGGGCGACCCGGCCTTCGACGGACTCGAACTGCAGATGGCCGACGTGCGTTACAACCCGGAAGCTAAGGACTCAGAACTGACCGGAGGCATTTATCGAGCCATTGCGCCTCGCGAGCAAGTCTATCGGCCGACCGAGTGGAATCGCTACGAGATCCGGCTCAAGGGAACGCACCTGACGGTGAAGCTCAACGACACCATGATTCACGATACGGACCTGAGCCAGCACTCCGAGCCGGTGAAGCGACACGATGGCAGCGACGCGCCGGCAATCAAAGATCGACCGTTGCGAGGCCACCTCGGTTTTCAGGAACTGAGCCGTGACGGCGATCACGTCCAGATCCGCAATGCCCGCATCCGAGAGCTCTGACCTGGTCACACTGGTTCGCGAGCCGCCTGGGCGAAGTGGCCGGCGGTCTCCGGACGCTCGTGGAAAAGAAATTACGGAGATATTTTGGCGAGCTGTCGCAGACGAGAGTTCCTTTGCCATGTAAGGGGCAGAGACGAGTCAAAGTGACTCGGCCGGTCACCCCGAACACAAGGAACTCAGACATGTCAGCGACACTTCGAACCACGTTGGCTCTGGCCCTGGCCGCTACGATCGTTACCTTCAACAGCCCCTCGGCGGACGCTCAGCCTCCTCGCCCGAAACTGCTCCCCCCCGGTGGTGGACCTTCAGTCCCTTACCTTGGCTTCGATAGCTATTTCGCCCCTGGCGGGGAGCATGTGACTAATGTCCACTATGGCAGCCCTGCCGAGCAGATGGGGTTGGAACCTGGCGACAGAATCCTGGCCGTCAACGGTGTGCGACTCCGCTACGATGGCCACTGGTATCAACTGGTTCAGCGGGCCGCCTATCAGGGCCATGTGACGCTGGCCATCCGCGACTGGCGATCGGGTCAGGTAGCCTACCGTTCCGTTTCGCTCGGCGGCGGGAACCCCATCCGACCGAAGAGTCGTGAGCACGGGGGTGGGCATGGTCATCGCAGGAGCTTTGTGGAGATCACCCTGCCGCGGATCATCTGGTGAGAAGAGACTTGACACATCGCATCCGAACACGGTCAAGACCCAGCCTGCCGTCACGAGACTGCCGTCTGGGTCTTTTTTTGTTTCTTGCCCGTACTGGCCTCAAGGATGCACCGCCGACCTAGACCCCATCCCTGCATCGCACCGTTGCTTTTACCACAGTTGCGGATGACAATCTGGAATGTGTGAATCACACAGACAGAAGCGGGAACACTGATTTGATGCTCAGGAGAATCTGCAACATGCGTACAATCAAGACAACTCTCTGGCTGCTGGCTTTGTCCTGCGCTGCCGCGACCGCCGAGGCACAATGGATCGATCTGTTCGACGGCAAGACCCTGGACGGCTGGGAAACTCATAGCGGGACTGCCACCTATAAGGTCGAAGACGGCGCGATCGTCGGAACGGCAGTGCTGGGCAGCCCCAACACGTTCCTCTGCACCAAAGGGAAGTACGGAGATTTTATTCTAGAATTCGAAGTGAAGCACGATCCGGAATTGAACTCCGGAGTTCAATTCCGCAGCCTGATTGCCGACAAGGAGATGACCATGTCGGGGACCCGGCCGGACGGGAGCAAGTTCGAGTACCAGATTCCGGCCGATCGTATCCACGGTTATCAGGTCGAGATCTCCACGGAAGCGGAAGGTACGTCGGGCAATGTGTATGACGAAGCACGCCGCGGTGTGTTTCTGGACGACTTGGCGGATCGCCCTGACGCGCGCAAAGCACTGCGAGACAATTCCTGGAACCGATACCTGGTGGTCTGCAAAGGCAACTCGATCCGCACCTGGGTCAACGGCGTACCGTGTGCCGATTTCACCGACGACGTCACGGCACGAGGCGTGATCGGCCTGCAGGTGCATGGCGTCGGCACTGAGAACTTCAAACCGTACCAGGTCCGCTGGCGGAACATTCGCTTGCTGAAGCTCGACTGAGCCACACCCTGCAGGGAATGACGAATGACCCGTGTAATGACGAATGACGAAATACCCAATGACGAATGGAATGACGAAGTTCGAATAACGAACCAAACGGCGACAGAAACTGGACGCGGCTCGCTTCCGCTGATTACCAATCTTCGTTCGTCATTGGATATTTCGTCATTCGTCATTGGAGAGGGCGGCCTGCAGAATCGCCATCATTGACTAAGGCATGTCTCAACCAAACTCCCATTCGTCCTGGCGCGATCCGCAGCACAGCTCCACTTCAGCCAGTCTGCTGGCCCGCGTACAGGCCGATGATTCCGAGGCCTGGGGACGCCTGGTGAAACTCTATGGCCCAGTGGTCTATCGCTGGGCCCGCGATGCGGGATTGCAGTCGGAGGATGCCGCCGATGTAACGCAGGAAGTGTTCGGCGCGCTCACGCGACATGTCAAACAGCTCTCGTATAGTCGTCCCAGCGATACCTTGCGCGGCTGGCTGTGGACAATCACACGCAATCGAGTGCGCGATCACTACCGCGCTCGACGCCACACCGCGCGAGCGGCGGGCGGGACGGAAGCTCACCAGCGTCTCGAGCAACTGGCCGACCAGCCGCCCGATCCCGCGAGCGAAAGTGGTGCGATGGAGGTGCGCGGTGTACGCCAAAGGGCACTACAGCTGATCTGCCAGGAATTCGACGCCCGTACCTGGCAGGCCTTCTGGCGCTCGGCAGTGGAAGGCGACCGACCCGCCGACATCGCCGCCGATCTAGGCGTCAGCGTCTGGGCCGTCTACAAAGCGCGCTCCCGCGTCCTGCAGCGCTTGCGCAGCGAACTCGAAGGGCTCACATAAGCCGTAGCCATGCTCGCGCAGAGCCGTAGCCATGCTCGCGCAGAGCCGTAGCCATGCTCGCGCAGAGCATGGGAGCACCGCCATACGCTGCCCACTTCCCCCGCGGTCTACGCGACCGCGGCCACTTCCCCCGCGGACTTCCGGCGTGCTACGTGTGAGGCTCACGGAAGAATTTTCTGTCCAATCGCTCCGTTGTTCTTGTAGAGCACCAAATTACTGAACCAGCAATCACCCGCACGGTGGGTAGAGCGGAGGGGGGTCTTACCATGGTGGCAACAGCTAGCACCAAGTGCTTTTCCCAGCAGGAATTGGCTCAATTCGCATCCGGCACCGTCGACGTCGACCAGTTGGAGCGGATGGAGGCCCACATCGATACCTGTGGCGCATGCCAGGCCACGATCTCCGAACTGGACGAGTCGCCCGACTCTTTTGTCGCGAACCTGAAGCAGTTTCCTGCCCAAGAGGAGGTTGATGAAGAATCGGCCTGCCGAGTGGTGGTCGACCAGTTGGTCCAACACCATGGTTGCTCGTCACACGAACCGGAAGAGCTGCCGCAGATCCCTCAGTCGATTGGCGGTTACCGCGTCCTGGAGCTGGCCGGTATGGGGGGCATGGGCATGGTCTACAAGGCTCAGCATCCCAAGCTCAAGCGACTTGTGGCCATTAAACTGCTCCCCATGCAGCGGTCGTCCGGCCCCGCAGCCATCGCCCGCTTTCAGCGCGAAATGGAGGTGATCGGTTCGCTGGACCATCCGAACATCGTGCGCGCGAGCGACGCTGGAGAAGAAGAGGGCATGCACTACCTGGTGATGGACTATGTGGACGGGCTGGACCTGTCCCGGTTGGTGCGTCGAGCCGGCCCGCTTGGAGTTGCGGAGGCCTGTGAGATCGTGCGGCAAGCTGCTCAAGGCCTGGCCCACGTGCATGAAGCCAGCCTGGTGCATCGTGACATCAAACCGTCGAACATCATGGTCACTCGAGATGGGCATGTGAAGATCCTCGACTTGGGCCTGGCCATGCTCAGTCAGCAGTACCTGGAAGGGGAAAACAATCTGACAACCATTGGTCAGCTGATGGGCACGCTCGATTACATGGCGCCCGAACAAGCGGCCGACAGCCACCAGGTGGACGCTCGAGCCGACATCTACAGCCTGGGCGCCACATTGTTTCAGTTGCTCACCGGCCAGGCTCCCTATGGCGGCGCACATCACAACTCGCTGCTCAAGAAAGTTCTCGCCTTGGCCAGTGCTCCGGTTCCTTCCGCACGCGCACTGCGAGGCGATCTGCCCGAAGCGCTCGATGAGATCATCCTGAAGTGCCTGGCAAAGGAACCGGACGGGCGTTACGCGAACGTTCATGAAATGGCAGACGCATTGTCGCCGTTCGCGACAGATGCGGATCTGGAGCAACTGATGCGACGGGCGACCGAGAAGCCGGAACCGGAGCGATTTCGTCGCAGCGTCTGGTCGATGGCCGCCATCCTGGGCCAGCGCAAGGAGCACAATGCAGCCGCAGTCAAACCGGCTGCCGGCCGCGGTGGTCGGTTCGGCGGAGTATTTCAGCTCCTGGCAGCCGGCGCCCTGTTCGGCTTCGTGGCAGCAGCCGTCATGGTCTTTCGTGTGGTAACCGATCGCGGCGAGCTGATCGTTCGGTCGGAAGATCCCAATGCACAAATCGTGATCCGACGCACCAGTGGCGAGCCGGTCAAGGAAATGACGCTGCAACAAGGACAAGGTACTGTCACCATCCGGTCCGGACAGTACCTGGTCGAACTGGCCGGCGACGCGGACCAATGGACGCTGACCCCCAATCGCTTCACAATCGCTCGACACGGCCGGGTAGTGGTGAGCGTCGAACGAAACGTCGCCGAGCAGCCTGCTGGCATGATGTCAGGTGGCCCGGGCAGCATGGGCGGATCCATGGGACACATGGGTGGTATGCCGGGAGGAATGATGGGCGGGGCGGCGGATTCCGGCGGATCATCCATGACGCCGAGCGGAGGTGGCGGTGAGGCTATGATGGGACCGGGCGGGATGATGGGACCAGGATCCGCCAGCGCCACGGGCGCTCCCCCAATGGGAACTGGCCCGGCGGCCGGCAGTATGCCAGATGCGTACGGCGGCATGCCGGGCGGTATGGAAGGGAGCGCAGGGATGAGCAGTGGCATGGCGGGTTCAGGTGCCATGATGGGAATGAGTGGTGGAATGGGCATGCCGGGCATGAGTGGCGGCGGCATGGCAGCTGGCATGAGCATGCCAGGCATGGGAGGCATGGGAATGAGTAGTAGCATGAGTCCCATGGGCATGAGCATGGGCTCTGGCGGCATGCCCGGCGTTGGTGGATCGGGAATGACACCGTACCCGACGGGGACCGGCGCCGAGTCCAACGAGCAGCTCAAGTCGCGGCTGGTTTATGACGGCCGGTCGTACAACGACTGGATCGCGATCATGGATACTGAGCGGAGTCCGGCGCGGCTGAGCGAGGCGATCAAGGCGATCTCGATCTTGGCTCCGGAAGCGGGCAGTGACGAAGCGGCCAAGGCGATGCTCCGCGTGATGCGAGCGTTTGGCCCCGGCAATTCTGGCAGCAGTGGCGAAAGCAGGTTACTTTGTCCACCCGCTCTGAATTTGCTGCTTGAGCTGGAACCGCGCGGCGTGGCGCGCGCAATTGCCCAAGAGATACAACAGGGCAATGGACGGAGCCGGGAGTTCCTCTCGCTGGTCTTTACAGAGCTTCATACACCGAGGGAAGCACAAGGGTATTACTCGTCAGAGCCCCAAGAGAATTACCCCGATTTGCGACGAGCGATGCGCGAGTTGGCACCTGACATGATGGCGGGGTTACTCGTCATGTCGCAGAGCGACGACCCGTCGGTTGCCAGCTGGGGAAAGAAGATGATGGCGTCTCTTGCAACTGATCTCAAACTCAACGGCGAGGGGTTTTCTGAAGTTGTGCTCTACTGTCAGAAGCTGCTGCATTCCTCTGATCTGGAAGAAAAATACCTCGCCGCCATTGCGCTGAGCCAACTGGCACCGGCCACCGACGGACTGGGAAACACACTCATTGATTTCCTCAATGATGGTGGGGACCGACATATGGCAATGGAAGCGATTGGTCGACTCGGCCCGCACGCTCCGCCCATCGCACCACAACTGCTGGAACTGCTCGCCAAAGATATCGATAAGGCAAATGCTGTCAGCTCGTCTGCCGGCATGGGCGGCATGGGCGGCGGATATCCTGGAATGGGACCAATGCCGGTCGACGTCTGGAGTACAGGTTCTCAGGTAATGAACACGCTTAAGCAGTTGGGACAATCCGACGAAATGATCCCCTTCTTGCGCAGGTATGCGGAGCAACCGGGCCCCTATCAGTCACAGCTGCAACAGATGCTCGAGCAACTGGAGAATTCCGCTGGCGACGCGGCTGATCAGCCGGACGGGGCAGATTCCGGTGGTGGTCCTGGCTCGAGCGGTGAATAGGAGGGAGCTGTCAGGGGAGGGGACAAGAAGATGGGGCACAAGAAGATCAGAAGCTGACATCTTCTTGTCGACCCGATTTTCTTGTCCTCGATGCCCGGGTTTGGGCGCTGCCAATCCATGCTTGAACGGCCGGGGTGGTTCAAGGCACAATAGAGGCATTACCTTGCCACGTGCCGCACACCGCTGCTGGAGCCAAGCATGACCGATTTATCCGTCTCACCAATCAATCCTCGCGTTACCTCCTGGCCGTATTGCCTGAGCAGATTCTGCTGGGTTCTGGCGATCGGGCTGAGCCTGCCGCTCGCGGCAGCGGACGAGCCAACCGATGCGACGACTCAGACGCCGGCTGCGTTCGACCAGGATTTCCTCCCGCGCACGATGCGGGTTGATTACTTCCACTCAGGAACCGCCGCCGAGGAGCATGTCGCGCTGGAACGGATCGTCTCAGACGGTCTTTGGTCCGGCACGCGCCATCAGCTGGTCGATCCGATTGACGCCGGGCTCTATCGTTTCGAGGTGCGCGACGCCGCGTCGGATCGCCTGCTCTACGCGCATGGTTTCTGCTCGGTCTTTGGCGAATGGCAAACCACCGCGCCGGCCAAAGCGGGCTGGGGCACGTTCCACGAATCACTCCGCTTTCCCTGGCCACTCAAACCCGTGAAAGTTCTGCTGCAACGGCGTGATGCGGGCGCATGGCGTGACATCTGGAGCCACCAGGTCGAACCGGATTCGCGGTTCATCACCAACGCTGAGTCGCCACGCCGGGACGAGGTCTGGACGGTGTTCGAGCACGGAGACCCGTCCGAGAAAGTGGACATCGTCTTTCTGGGCGACGGCTACACGAAGGACGAACTGCCGAAGTTCCACCAATCCGTGAAGAACTTGACCGAACGGTTATTCTCGGTCGAGCCGTTCCGGCAGCGGCGGACGGACTTCAATGTGCGAGCGATCGACGTGGTGGCGGCGGAAAGCGGCATCTCAAAGCCACGCGCCAACATCTTCCGCCGTTCGCCGCTCGGTTGTGCATACAACGCATTCGACCTCCCGCGCTATGTGCTCACCTTCGAGAATCGCGAGGTGCGTGACATTGCCGCTCAGGCTCCCTATGACTACCTGGTCATCCTGCTCAACGAACAAACATACGGCGGCGGCGGCATCTACAACGATCAGACAACCGTCGTGGCCGACAACCTCTTCTCTGGCTACATTCTCGTGCACGAGTTCGGGCACCACATGGGCGGCTTGGGGGATGAATATTACACGTCCGACGTGGCCTACCAGACCGGCCAGCCGATTACGATCGAACCTTGGGAACCGAACGTCACCGCGCTGCTCGATCCCATTGAGCTGAAGTGGAAAGACCTGGTGGAGCCGGACACACCGCTGCCCACGCCCTGGAATAAGGACGCCTACGAAGCGCAGCGCAAAGCTCCGGCTCCGTCGCTCGCCGGACCGCTGCCCGCCGCCGGCGCTCCCGCCGCGGTCACTACGGCCCTTGACCGGGAGCGAGATCGGTTGACGAATCTGTTGAAGGACAACCCATACTACGGTAAGGTGGGAGCGTTCGAGGGAGCGGCCTACGAACCGAAAGGGCTCTACCGCCCGGCGATCGACTGCGTGATGTTCAGTCGGAATCTGGTCGAGTTCTGTCCTGTCTGCCAGCGTGCCATCGAGCAGGTCATCGATTCGCACGTGAAGTAGCGAAATCGCGAGCGTGGCCGCGGTCGCGCAGACCGCGGGGGAAGTGAAGAAC
>JBGSHS010000089.1:0-5463 GCA_041752115.1 Pirellulaceae bacterium
GTCGAGCGCCTCCACGCGGACGCAAACCGGCGCAGGCACTGTCCCCACGCTGCAAGCCAGCTCGTCGTCAGCAAACAACCGCCAGCGATCGTGATGCCACAGACCGGCAGCCGATGCCACTGCCAGCAACAACAGACAGGCGGCCCAGCCACTCCGGCCACAGGCGAAAAGTGCCAGAAACAGAGCCAGAGCCACGACCAAGACCAGGCACCACACAGGCACCGCTATCTCGAGGCAGCGATCCAGACAGATGCCCGCACTGGAAGCGATCAGCACCCATAACAACGGGCGTTCCGGACGCTGCGCAGCGCAGGGTCCCACCCCAGCCCGAGTGGCAACCTGATGCCCTGCAACCTGATGGCCCGACACGCAACGCCTCCCGGCCCTGCTGCGATCAGGACCTGGACTGGCTTGCCCGCGCCGCGTCGCACCCATCATCCTATCGCACAAACCAGGCCTCGGGTAGGGCTACGGCGGTCTCTCACCCACGTTCCCGAGATCTGCGGGCGATGCATGTACCGTGCCCTCCGACGGCCTTTCGCAACGACCGACGACGGAAAATCGACGGGCCGCGGATAGCTCGTTCGCCAGGCACCTTCTACATTGTGCTCTGGTGCTCTGTGACCGTGACCATGGTGGGCTGGCAGTGGCTCGACCGGGGCAGCGGCGCGAAGACTGTGGGGAGAACGCACATCCGTTTCGCAGGTGGGTGAGGAAAGCCGATGTCGTATTGGCAGGGCAAAGTCGTGTTGATCACCGGAGGCGGTTCAGGACTGGGACTGCGACTCGCTGCGCACTGGGCTCGCCAGGGTGCAGAGTTGGTCCTGGCCGATCTCAGCAGCGAGGCACTGCAGCAGGCCAAGGAGTCGCTGGCAACGTGCGCGGTCCCTGTCCATGACGTGGTCACCGACATCACGAATCAAGACAGCGTCGAGTCCTTGTTTGAGCAGGTGGATCAGCGCTGCGGTCGGCTCGATGTGCTGGTCAATTGTGCCGGCCGCTCGGGGCGCGGCGCCGTGATGGACACGACCCCCGAGACGTTTCAGGCGTTCCTGGATTTGAACTTCTTAGGTACCGTGCGTTGTTCGCGTGCGGCCGCCGGGCGACTGCTTCGCACCGGTGGACATCTCGTGAATATCGGTTCGCTGGCCGCCAAAATGGCCTCCCGCTATCTGGGCGCCTATCCGGTGAGCAAGTTCGCCGTGGCCGCTTATACGCATCAGTTGCGACTCGAACTGGGTCCGCAGGGCCTGCACGTGCTGCTGGTCTGCCCCGGCCCCATCGCGCGGGCGGACGCCGGTCAGCGCTATGCCGAGCAGGCCGCGCATCTCCCGGCTTCCGCGCAGCGCCCCGGAGGAGGCGTGCGGATCAAGGGGCTCGACCCCGACTATCTTGCTTCCCAAATTCTGCAGGCCTGTCAACGGCGGCAAGCCGAGCTGGTACTGCCGCGCAAAGCCCGCCTGCTGGCCGCAATCCTCCAGCTCTGGCCCGCCTGGGGCGACCGCATCATCAACCGCCGCACCGAGTGAATTATCGCGGATCGCTTTCACTCAGTAGCACGGTTCAGAGGAGACATGATCCTGCCTCTTGGTGAAGAGCAAGGGAAACACGATATCACTGGTGCAGCACGGCACCCACACGGCAAGGAAAAGAAATGCTCCGACCGCGGCATACCCCAAGAGGCTGAAGTGATCTCCCAACGCCATCGTCATGTGGAATAGGGAAGCCCAGGTACTGATGAGGACATGCCCAGCGTGCGTCAGTCTCGTGCGAGGCCAGAGACACGCCAGGAAGATCCCGGCCACCGCCAAGGGATTGACGAGCCACCATTTCTCGAGCAGCCCGAGGTGCATGCCTCGATGAGGCATGCCGAGCAGAACTTCGGCCACGTACGGAATGATGCAGTCACTGAGCGTGGCAACTCCGACCGAGCCGAAATAGCCGACCACGACGGTTGCCAGCAGCGTGCGGCGTCCGTGCAACACAAACATGGATGTCGTCACCAACGCGCTCAGCAGGACGTGCAGGGGATGCAGGCACCAGAACAGCGTTGTCGAATAACTGCGTGGCACACCCAAGACGACAATCGCCACCATCACGATCACGCCCGTTAGCGTGCCAAGCATCGTGAACGGGGCATGCGCCTTCAGTTCCGTAGTGACAAGCGACATGAGGCTCGACACGGCTCCGCTCGACGCACGGACGTCACTCGAAGTACCCGGCGGATGGGCGTCCCAGTCCGACCGCGACGAGTTGTCGGCCGCCTGGTGGCAATCGGTCAGCAACCGCTTCGTCATCACCACATCTCCTCTTCTCCTTCCCTTCCCGCCACCCGGACACGACGCGGACCACGCCGGGGATCCCACGCCGGGGATCGCGGTCCTGGCCTGGCGATGGTGCGGTCCTTCTCGACTCGTGCACTCCTGCTGACAGTCATCCGCGTGCGAACCATTGCTCCCCTCACACCCGCTGCGAAGCGGCAGACGCAGATCCTCGCGCCCGCACAGCGCCAGTCGGGGCGCTGCGCGGCATGTCTGGTCGGCAATCCTCGCGCATCTGCCAAGCAGGCTTCGGTTGTCGCACGCTCCTCCTGCCCACCGCGTGTTACCGTCGCCATGGGGGAACAACGTATCGTGGTGAATCGACGTTGGTCACCTGTCGCGCAGTGGCTTCTCGCGCCGGAATCGGCGCCCGCCTGGTTCCGCTCGACGATGTGACCGCCGAGGGGCACGCAGGAGACTCCGACGTCACATGAGTTACGATGACGCGGTACGATCGGCAAGTCGGATAGCAACAGCAGCACGGGCATTCGCAGCAACCGTCACAGCAGTAAGTCCACGAACAGGCGGGCACATAGCAGCAGCAGGGACTGACAACGCAATAGCACGGAGGTTCGTTCCACCATCCGCCGCAGCCAAACGCGATTGGTGCGTTACACAGGCATGCGATTGCCACGAGACCGACTGTCAGGAAAATCCTTCGCAACATGATCGTCCGGCTCCTTAACTGCGATTCTCGCCTATACCTACATGGCTGGTCGCGAAGACGTCAAACAGGTCATCCGCTGTGGCACCGCCTGGAAGCCGCTTAGTGGTCGCACGGGTTCTGCCCCGGTGCGAGCGTGCCGTTGAGATAGTCTTCCACCACGGTTTCGAGAGTCTCCGATGGAACGCCGCATACGACCTGGATTCCCTTCTCGGCGAACAACTGCTGGGCGCGTTGCCCCATGCCGCCGGCGATGATGACGTCGGCCCCCTGCTCGTGCAACCAGCGCGGCAGCAGTCCCGGTTCGTGCGGCGGAGCCGCCAGCAGGGCCGTACCGCGATGCTCTCGAGTTGCCTCATCCACGTCGGCCAGCGCAAACTGCTCACAATGACCGAAATGCATGGCCAGTCGGCCGTGGGCCAGCGGAATTGCGATTTTCATAGATGCTCTCCTGCAGCTGAAGTTAATGTGGGGATCGACGCGGCGGGAGCCGTCGCCATCCCACGGCTCGAGCGGGCCAAAATTGCGAGGTTGGTGGAATCGCTCCAGCGCTGCGGGTGAAACCGATGGTGGTGTACTCATACCCGGCTTTCCTTCTTCTCTGTGTCCAACTGAACTGTGTTTGCCTGAACCGTGTCCAGTTGAACCAGGCCTCCGACGGCCTTCGCAGGACGCTGACGCAGATGCTCTTGGATCTGGTTCCATACATCGCGAATCGCCCGGGCTGCCGGGCCGCCGGAAGCTTCCACCACCGTCCGGCGGGCAATCTGGGCGAGTGTCACCGACCGGTCGTAGGGAATGCGTCCCAGCACCGCGATCCCACGCTGCCGCGCCAGGGATTCCAGATCTCGTGTCACCTCGTCGTTCAGATCGGACTTATTGACTACCAGAGCGCCAGGTACCCCCAGTTGCATGGCGAGTTCCGCCACACGCAGAAAATCGTGCTGTCCCGACGCGGTCGGCTCGACCACAAACAGCGCCAGATTCGCTCCCGTCAGCGAAGCAATCACCGGGCAGCCGATGCCGGGCGCGCCGTCGCAGAGGATCACGTCGCGTTCCAACTGCATGGCGACCTGCCGGGCGGCGCGACGCAGTTGCGTGACCAGCTTGCCTGAATTCTCCGCCGCAACGGCCAACCGCGCATGCACCAACGGACCGCATCGCGTGTGCGATACGTACCACTGCCCAGTGACGGCCGGTTCGAACGCGATGGCCTGCTCCGCACAATAGTCGAAGCAGACGCCGCATCCTTCACAGGCGATGGGGTCGACCCGAAACGTCTTCGGCACTCGGCCATTGCCTGGCCCGTCGAAATAGATCGCGTCAAACCGACACAACTCCTCGCACTTGCCGCAGGCGGTACAGTGACCCGATTTGATCCGAGCTTTGCTGCCACCGATGAAATCCTCGCGCCGCATGATCTGCGGCTGCAAGATCAGATGCAGATCGGCCGCGTCCACGTCGCAATCGGCAACGACTGCCCGCCCAGCCAGTGACGCGAAGGAGGCCACGATGGAGGTCTTGCCCGTCCCCCCCTTGCCGCTGATGACCACCAGTTCGTTCATGCCTGGACTCCTGATTGCACGGTCTCCAGCAGCGTCCGCATCTGGTCGGCGAAGTGCCCGACGGAGGTGACCGCCAGTTCGCCTCGCGAATAGGCCTCAGCCACCGCTCGGTCGTCAGAAAGCGCTGCCAGCACGGCAATCCGCTGATGCCGGCAATAGTCCCACACCGCATGGTCTCCCGTATCCGAACGGTTCACCACGACACCGAACGTCAGGCGCAGTGCCCGAACCATTTCCACGGCCAGCTTCAGATCGTGCAGACCAAACGGTGTCGGCTCAGTGACCAACAACACCAGATCGCAATCCCGCACACTCGCGATCACCGGGCAGGAAGTGCCAGGAGGGCAATCCAGCACCGTCAGGGCCACCTCGGGAGCGGCGATCTTCACCGCACGAATGGCCGGAGGACTCATCGCCTCCCCCACATTCAACACCCCCTCGACAAACTGCAACCGGCCACGAACTCCCACGCGCAGTCGACCAATCGGCCTGAACGCCTCACCGATCGCGTCGTGAGGACATGCCAACAGGCAACCGCCGCAGGAGTGGCAGAGCTCGGTGAAAACGAGCGTCTGCTGGCCCACACACGCGATGGCCCCATAGCGACAGGCCTGACTGCACAGACCGCAATGCGAACACCGATCGAGATCCACCACGGGAATGAGCTTGGTAATCGGCTCTTCGCGGACCAGCCGGGGCTTCAGGAATATGTGTCCGTTGGGCTCCTCGACATCACAGTCCAGGTAGGCCACAGAAACACCGTCCTCGGCTGCCAGGTGCGCCAAGCTCGTCGCCACCGTCGTCTTGCCGGTTCCTCCTTTGCCGCTGGCGACTGCAATCTTCACGGTTACACCGTCCCCTCTAACTCGCGAATCCGCTGCTGGATGCTCTGCAGCAACTCAGCCGCCTGGTC
>JBGSHS010000090.1:0-4695 GCA_041752115.1 Pirellulaceae bacterium
GCGGGAGGGGCCGGTTCGGTGGGCATCGCAGGTGCGTCCGGCTGCTCCGCGACCGCTGGCTCACCCCAGGAAATTCGAGCCAATATATCGGCCACGACCTGAGGCAACCGGTCAGTCGAAGCCAGTGGAGGTGCCAAGGCATCGATGAAATACTGCCGTGAGCCAAACGCGAAGCTGATGCGATATGCCGTTCGTTGCCGGTCACCGCCCGTTGGATAAGCAACCATGACCGCGGGTACGCCTTGGATTTCCAATCGCGCAGCCAGACTATTCGCGTGCTCGCTCCGCAAAGTGCGAGTGAAATCGTCCAGGTTTGTGCCGGTTGGATTGATCGGCTTCCACACGTGATAGAACTTCAGCTCGTAGCCCCCTTCGCTTGAGTTGATGGATGTGGCCAGCAGGCGGTTTGGGTCCGTGGGATCGAGGATACTCGCTCCGGCCCACTTGCCGCGCACCGTAACCCGATAGGCCCCGTTGGCGATCGACAGGGAGTTGGGAGGGGTCGATGCGGATTGCGCCCCGATCGTCAACTCGGTTGCAAGACGGTGTTGACCACGCACGAATACCACGCGCTGCCGGCTGCCTGCACCGGCTCGGATCACGGCAGCCTCCAGGTCTTCATACGTCTCGATGGTCCGGTCGCCGAACTGGACGATGAGATCTCCCCGACGCAGTCCGGCACGAGCAGCAGGCGCGTCACGTGTCACCTGGATGACTGCGGCGCCGATGGGAGTTTCGATTCCCAGTGCCACAGCCTCTGCATGTCCGGCCGACCGCACCCGCATTCCCAGGTACGGTTCGGCGTCGACCGTCGGGCCGGTAGTGGCCGACGGATCTGGCGGTGATTGGGCATCTGGCCTGGCGGGGCCGGCGTTGCTGCTCTTTCCCTTCGCAGGTACGACCGCTACAAGGATCACTCGATCGCCACGCACAACGGTCAGTTCATGTTGCTGGCCGTCGCCCGTGGTCAGCAGTAGCTTCTGCAGTGAGTTGAAGGTGGGCGTGCGCTTTCCGTCAAAGGCAATCACTACGTCACCAGCCTCGAGTCCGTATCGGGCCGCGGCGTAGCCGGCGAATACTTCAGCAATGTAGACCCCTTCCTTCGCCTTGACCCGACTGCGTTTGGCCTCCGGAGAGTCGGCGTCGTAAGCAGTGACTCCCAGCCGCACGGAACTCGGCGGCGTCGTATCCTGAGCAACAGTTGCACCGCAGGTGAGAATCACCAGCATCGCTGGCAGAATGCCCAGTCCAAATCGAAGCATGATGGCCTCCCGGATGCGGTTGTCAGCCAGCTGTTTCCTCGGACAGAAAGTGGATGTAAGACGTTTGTTATCTTCCTCGGCCACTGGGACCAGAATTCGTGCAGAAAAGAATTGCCGGTCAGGAAAAAGGGGGCGATGGTCGAGTCCCAATCGGAACGAGGCCGCCGAGCCGGATTATCGATATCATCGGCAGAGTCGAAGTCGCCCGAATACTAAACAATCCTATCTCGGCGGCGAGAGAGCAGCGACGCACCGGACCGGTCGACAACCAGAACGTGGGCTTCGCGGTGTGGCTGTGGTTGCTGATATTGTTACCGATGCCTTGTGCCTGGGTTCTGATCTGCGGTTCGCGATCTCAGACGGCGGCGCTGGAAGGCCACATCGGTCGGCGCCCGTTTCAAACCAATCGATGCCGTTCGAGAGCCGGGCATGTCTGATGCCGTATAGTCATTGACACGAGGTCTCGTCCAGAGTTTTTCGAAATGAACACTCAACGGTCTGACATCCCCGAGTCGCTCGATCGCAATGAACAAGAGGATTCGACTCAGAAACCCGGAACACGGTCTGATGAGATTGGGATTCCAAAGTCAGGAAGCATTGGGTGCCTGGCTTCCTTTGTTCTGATGGTCGTCCTGTTAATCGTGCCCAAGGCGATCGCCCTCTGGCAGGGACGCCACAGTGATGGCACGTGGATCTACCCGCCGATCGGTCTGTTCGTGTTCTGGCTCCTGACGTTCTCTACACTTCTTACCGGACGGATTCCCTATCGTCACGAGGACCTGGATCTGCGTGACAATCCATTATTGTGGTATTCAGCCGTCGCGACCTTCGCGCTCGCCGCCTGCGCAATGTATGCACTCTACCTCGCCGTCGTGTTCGGCTGGTAGACGCTGGGTGTGTCAGGGCCGGGATTCAAGCCGTCGCATCAGAAGATGCCGGGAGAACAGCGGTCGACGGCGCCCTGGGAAACGCCTTTCAGCGGAAGCTTGCGTCAAGGTATTGCTACGAGGGCGAAACCGTGACAGACTGACTTGCCGAATGGGGTTCTCCTTCAAGCGGCCGGCCCCATGCGATATCTTCGGCATTTCGGACCTGCGGACAATGGAACGAGAACGACAAAGGGACTCCGCCATGATCGAGAGACTCAAAGCGGTTATTGTGATCACTCCGCTTGCTGCCGCTATTCTGGCTTACATTGAGGCAGTCAATCTCGAGGACGGGCAATTTGCCATTGCTTCTGCGCTGTTCTTCCTGGCATTCGTGTTGTTTGTGAAGAACGTCTATGGACGAGAGTGCGGAGAGGAGGCAAGAAGTTAACCTGACAAAAAGATAGAGAACAGTTCGCCGTCCTTGCCATCTTCTTGCCGCCGCATCGTTTTGCCTTCCTCGTTGCGCCGCGATCCGTCCTGCATCTCCCGCGGTCCGCGTGACTGCAGCCTTCGCCCCGTGCGATGCGGCCACCAGGGAGAACCACCTCCGAGGGTGGCGTTCGTGCTGCCGGCTGTTACAACAACTTTGGTATACACCATCACGAACTGTCGGCGCGAATCGTCGTCGACCGGAAAGGCGGACTCTGCTCAAGAGCGGAGCCCAGCTCAATACTCGTATTTGGAGGGAGCAGTGGCTATGGTGCGGCCAGCGATTTCTTTTCTGATCGTCGTCGCGGCAGTGGGCTTTTCGCCGGACGTGCCGAGGGTCTGGGGTCAGGGCACGCAGCAGGATCTTGAGTCGTCGTCTCGTTTTCCGATTCTGGAGAACGACGAGGCGTGGAAGTTGCTGCCTCGCGAAAACCCTCCGCTTCCTGTCTGGGCCAGAATGCTCGTCCCGTCGTTGCCCAAGACGACCGGCGCCATGTTGCAGCTGGATTATGTGCAACGCGCAGAGAACCCCTTGGGTGTGGAACTGGCCGCGAAACTGCAATGGGTTGTGGCGACCACCCTGAGGTGCCCGTACGCGCAGCAGTATGCCGAGGCCGATCTGCAGCGAGCGGGAGCGGATATTGCCAATCTGTCGAATTCGCTCAGCGCCAGCAATGTTCCGCTTTCCGAAGCAGAGCGAGCGGCGTTCGCCTTCGCGCGCCAAATGACCGTGGCGGCTCACGAAGTGACGGATGAGCAATTTGCCGAACTGATGCGGCTCTGGGGACCCGATCAGGTGGTGGCCATGGTCCATACGCTGGCCTATGCCAATTTCCTGAACCGGATCCTGCTGGCGCTGAACGTGGACGTGGAAGAGGGTGGGCCGCTGCCTGCGATTGACTTCCCGCTGGATCCGAAAGGCGGGGACGAGTTTCCCGCGCCGGAACGTACACCACCAGAGGAACTGTCACAGAAGTTTACTGCGGACCTCACGACCTCCAACCCCGACTGGAATACACTGACGACGACCGACCTGCTGATGGCGCTCGATCGACAGAAAGTGCGAACTCCACGGATTCCGCTTCCCGACCCGAGCCGTCTGCAGGATCTGCCAGAGGAAGAACGGCAGCGAGTGCTAAAGGTGGTGTGGTCGAACGTCAGCATGAGCTATCAGCCGCAGTTGACCAGGGCCTGGTTTACCTGCATGAGGACGTTTCAGGATGAAGCGAAGTTCGATCGTGTCTTCTCGAACTCGGTCTTCTGGGTCGTCACACGTAGCAATGACTGTTTCTACTGAATGGGCCACAGCGAAATGCTGCTCGCGGTCGCGGGCTTAAGTAGTGATGAAGTCAAGCAGCGGACCCACAAGCTGGCCGATGGCGATTGGTCCGAGTTTCCGCCCCACGAAGCACTGGCCTTTTCGTTTGCACATCGACTGACCAAAGATCCGGCAGGTGTATCGGATCAGGACGTGAGCGCTCTGCAGCAGACGTGTGGCATTCACCGCGCAATGGATCTGATCTGGTATGTTTCCTGGTGCAACTACATGACGCGCGTGGCCGATGCCTTCCAACTGCCCCTGGAACAGGAAAACGTCTTCGCCCGCCCCAGGGAGGAGAAAGGAGAGAGTAGAAAGTAGAAAGGGGCAATATCGTTCGGCGCGAGATTTGCTAGCCGGCATTTCTTTCAGACTGGGCTCACCCCTCCCCACCCCCCACGAGCTCCGCTCGTGCGGTGAAGCAGATGGCGAGCTACCGCGCCGCCTCCTTACTCCTCCCCGACCCCCGCGAGCTCCGCTCGTGCGGTGCACCAGACGGTCAGCTACCGCACCGCCTCCTCACCCCTCCCCAACCCCCACGAGCTCTGCTCGTGCGGTGCATCAGATGGTGAGCTACCGCGCCGCCCGCCCACCCCTCCCCGACCCCCCCGAGCTCCGCTCGTGCGGTGCATCAGATGGTCAGCTACCGCGCCGCCCGCACACCCTTCCCCAACCCCCGCGAGCTCCGCTCGTGCGGTGCATCAGATGGACAGCTACATCGCCGCTCGCCTCCTCCGTTCCCGACCCCCGCGAGCTC
>JBGSHS010000091.1:0-3268 GCA_041752115.1 Pirellulaceae bacterium
TTCGGGCGAGGAGATGGCGAAGCTGTGCACCAATACTCTGTTTCGCATCGTGCTCGGAACGGAGTTGCCAGCCCATCTGGCTGATTCGATTCGGGTTTTTCTCGATGCTCGCGCGGTCGAGGCCGGCAGAGCCATTGCTGCTGTACACTCGCAGACCACAGGCACCACGACAGGGAGTGATCAGGCTCTTGTCCGCGTCCAACAGTTTCTGGACCAGCTCATCGGTTCACGTCGACGAGATCTTGAAGATCGAGAGGACATTCTGAGCATGTTGGTCCGCTCGAACAATGCAGGCGCGGAGAATGGTCTTGGTCGGGCGCGAGAAGATTTGCGAATTCGCGACGAGACAATCAGCATGATCAACGCGAGTTTAGACGCTACGACAGCGGCCATGCACTGGGCCCTTTGCCTCGTGGCCAAGCACCAGGACGCCCAGGCACGGCTGCGTCAAGAACTCAACCTTGCAGTTGCGCAACGCCAAGAGATAGCCGCCGAGACAGCCGAACTTCCCTTCACCGAAATGGTCGTTCATGAGTCCTTGCGTCTCTACCCTCCCAACTGGATGCTGATCCCTCGTCGCTGCCAGGAAGAATCGAACCTCGGTGGTGATCGGATTCCACGCGGCAGTTGGCTGTATATCTTTCCGTACGTCATGCACCGCGATGCCCGCTGGTTCACGCAACCGGCGTTGTTCGACCCGGACCGTTTCGCCCCTGAGAAGTTCGGCGCTATGCAAAGGACGGCTTATATGCCGCTCGGTCTTGGTCCCCACGTGTGCCTTGGCAAAGCCCTGTCAACAATCATCCTGACCACGATGCTGGCTTGCATAATTCGGGAATTCCGCGTGAGTCTGCCGCCGGATCAGCCCGATGTGGAACCTGTCGTAGGCATCGTGGTTAGTCCCAGGAGTGATTTGCGGTTAACTATTTGCCGCCTCGACACTTCTGAGCAACGGCGGGAATTATGAGCCTTCGCGAGGGCGGAACGGAGGTTTGCTGAAATGACCATGCAAGTCAAAATCTGTTTTGAGTGCGGGCAAGTCTATTCGACCACGGCTGCTGGTCTTGAGCTGATGTACGCCCACTTGATCCAAGAACACAAACTCACCGCGGAGGCGGCGGGTGATGCCATCGACGAGGCAAAAACCGAGGAACGGACGGAAGCCCTGCCGGTTCCACTTCCCCGCTGCAGTTAGCCGAGCTCGCCCACGGCGCTTCCCAAATTTCTGCTATCGACCGCAGGAACCGGGTCTTGCAACAATTGCGGTTCAAGAACCAACAGCCGTTCCTTCAGTTCGCGCTGAAATCCCCGCGATACCGCCCGCTGTCGCTTTCGAGCGACTCCGTCCACGGATAGTTGGCCAATAGCAACTCCGCCCGAAGTGTGGGGTCCGTTTCAGCCAGCAACTGAAGTTTGAGTTCCATCTTGAGAGGCAGATGGAAGGCAGCGACATCCGTTAATGCGGCCAGTGGGATTTCATGTCCAGCGAGTTCTGCGAAAAGTCTCCGCATTGCGGGAAAACGTTTCACGATTTGGGCCACCAACTGCTCCGCCCGCTCCGCACTCTCCGTCATTGCTTTTTCGGTACGGCTGCCGATCACAGTGACCTTGCCGCGTCGAAAAGACCTCACAGGCTCGATTTCGTGCTCGATTTGCGCCCGCTCCAATCCCACAAGCATCAAGTTGTACGTGCCCTGAGGTGTCCGTTGGTGCGAAATCACGCGCCCAATGCAGATCGCGGGGCACACGGGTGGACGGCCATAGTAATCGTGCTCGAAGCCGGGCATCAACGTTGCCATGGCGACCAACCGGTCGCCTCTCAACGCGTCTTCGAACATTTCCTTGTAGCGACTCTCGAAAATGTGCAGAGGCAACACGTTGCTGGGGAACATGACCAGGTCCGACAGCGGAAATAGTCGCACCTCTCCGCTGAAATCTGGCGGGAAATCAAGGTCTTGAGCAGTCATAGCGGAAATCCCCCGGCGGGGCGCCTTCACGTCCATAAGCGGTAGATGGGTGGGAGCACGCACGATAAAACACTATTGCCGGAACCTCGAGTTCGGCAAGAGCTAACCGTGTGTCTCCACTTCCGCAAGTACGCGGCCCGCCACGGCGATTCCGCTGAGGAAGGCACCTTCCACACGGGGGCCGCTGCACCAATCGCCACAAGCGCCGAGACGAAGTGCGGAATCAAAGAGACAGCGGTGCGGCAGAGGCTCTGGAGGCAAGGCCCAACGCCAGCGATGACAGGCCGCGTAAATGGGAGCGCGGGGCGTGACCGCCGTGGCTTGCCAGAAGGCGTCGAGCATCTTGGGAAGCGTTTCGCCAGGCTCATCCTCCAGGCATGTGCTGGTCCATTCTGGCGACGCGTGCAATACCCACGACTCTTGGCTGCCGCGCTGGGGCTTGCTGTTGTTGCGTGCCATCCACGACAACGCCGATTCGTGAACGAAAGCACCGTCGAAGGGAAGTCCCAGTGGCCGATCGAACACGAGCAGGGCGGCCCAACAACCGTTCATGCTGACCGCGCGCGCTGCCTGCTGCAAATCGGGTGCACTCGCTAGCAGTTCGGCTGACTGCGGTGCCGGCGCCGAAGTAATGACACAGTCGAACACACCGAGGTGTTCTCTTTCGACGTCGTGGAGACGCCAACCGTCGTGATCCCGTTCCGGCTGAGCCACTCGCCGGCCGAATTGAATGTCGAGATCTGCGGCCAGATGTCGGCATATTGCACTCATGCCCGGCACACCGACATACCGGGGCGTGGTCTTCTGAGTCTCTTCCCATCGACCACAGGTCAACGTGCCGATGCGGGATTCCCAGGGTGCGACGATTCCGTCCTGCACCCAAGACTTCACATAACGCTCGAAACGCCCATCACGCACCGTAAGGTATTGAGCTCCGTGATCAAATTGAGCACCTTCCGCGGTGCGGCGCGTGGCCATTCGGCCTCCAGCACCTCGACTCTTCTCGAACACCACCACATCGGTCCCATGGTCGACCAGCGTGCGAGCGCAGATGAGTCCGGAAATGCCGGCACCTACAACGGCCACGCGTAAACGTGGTTCGCGTCGCGGCCGCGTCGCGTGCTGGAAAT
The DNA here is from genome assembly GCA_041752115.1 of Pirellulaceae bacterium. Taxonomy (GTDB): domain Bacteria; phylum Planctomycetota; class Planctomycetia; order Pirellulales; family Pirellulaceae; genus JAJRVM01. The sequence goes on from JBGSHS010000091.1 coordinate 3,098, forward strand.
AGCGGTCGGGGTCAAGCCGCTGCGCGTGTTCGGCGGTGGAACGGTCGCGGACGATCCCGAAAATCGGTCGAGCTGGAGGAAACGGCCGATCGAACTGGCCGAGGCACCAGAGGATCCCACCGAAGGAAGCGGGATCCTGGCCATCGAGCGCATAACGATGATTGAGATCGA
>JBGSHS010000092.1:0-3304 GCA_041752115.1 Pirellulaceae bacterium
CCGCTTCGCACCCGCTGGCGAGGTGCGAAGCGGCCGGTGGTGCGACCCAGTGCCGGGTCGAGTTCGTTGTGATCGTCACTCAGGAGAACCAATTCATGGCAGCCGACCTGCGGACGCTGGAGCACGATGCCACAGGCAAAGCCAAGGGCGCGCCGAGGGCGTTAGAGACGTTTGTCTATGACGACCAGATCGTGCGGGCCTTCATCATGGTCATCGTCTTGTGGGGGATCGTGGCATTCCTGGTCGGCTTGATCGTGGCGATTCAGTTGGCGTTTCCTCTGCTGAATCTGGGACTTCCCTTCACGGCTTTCGGTCGCTTGCGTCCGCTGCACACCAACGCGGCGATCTTTGCCTTTTCCGCCAATGCGGTGTTCGCGGCGATTTATCACTCCACCCAGCGGCTCTGCAAGGCGCGCATGTTCAGCGACACGTTGAGCTGGATCCACTTCTGGGGCTGGCAGGCGATCATTGTGGCCGCGGCCGTTTCCATTCCGCTCGGGTTCACTTCGGGCAAGGAATACGCGGAGCTCGAATGGCCCATCGACCTGGCGATTGCCGTGGTGTGGGTCGTCTTTGCGATCAATTTCTTTGGCACGCTGATCAAGCGGCGTGAGCGTCACATGTATGTGGCGTTGTGGTTCTATATCGCGACGATCATTACGATCGCGATCCTGCACATCTTCAACAGCCTGGAGCTGCCGGCCGGCCCGATGAAGAGTTATTCGGTGTACGCCGGAGTGCAGGACGCGTTCATGCAGTGGTGGTACGGCCACAACGCGGTCGGATTCCTGCTCACCACGCCGTTCCTGGGCTTGATGTACTACTATCTGCCGAAGGCGGCGAATCGTCCGGTCTATTCGTATCGCCTGAGCATCATTCACTTCTGGGCCCTGGTGTTCATCTACATCTGGGCCGGGCCGCATCATCTGCACTACACGGCGTTGCCCGAATGGGCCTCCACACTGGGAATGCTCTTCTCGGTGATGCTCTGGATGCCGTCGTGGGGCGGGATGCTCAACGGACTCTTGACGCTGCGTGGGGCCTGGTCGAAGGTGGCGCAGGAGCCGATTCTGAAATTCTTCGTGGTGGCGGTCACGTTCTACGGCATGTCGACCTTCGAGGGGCCGATGATGTCGGTTAAGAGCGTCAATGCGTTGTCGCATTACACCGACTGGACGATCGCGCACGTGCATGCTGGTGCCTTGGGCTGGGTCGGCTTCATGACGTTCGGCATGCTTTACTGGCTGATGCCCCGCATGTTCCAGGCACCGCTGTGGAGCAAGAAGCTGGCGAACACACATTTCTGGATCGCGACGATCGGCATTCTGCTGTACATCGTGCCGATCTATGTGGCCGGCTTGACGCAGGGACTGATGTGGCGGTCCATCGACGCACAAGGGAACCTGGGGTATGCCGACTTCGTCGAGACGGTGAAGATCCTGATGCCGATGTACTGGATGCGAGTCTTGGGAGGGTCACTCTACCTGGCCGGGGCGGTCATGTGCGGCGTCAACTGCCTCAAGACCTGGGCCGCTCGTCCGGCCGAGTACAAGGAAGAGGTCCACCAAGCCGCTCCGCTGGAGCGATATTATTCTGAACCGCGCCGTCCCGAATCGCGACTCAAGGGAGCTCCGGTGACCGACATGGCTCACAGCCTGGACATCTGGATGCAGGGGTGGTGGCACCGGCGCTGGGAGCGTCTGCCGATCCGCTTCACCGTCTGGGTCACGGTGGCGGTGATTGTTGCTTCGCTCTTTGAGATCATTCCCACATTTCTCATCCGCTCGAACGTCCCCACCATTTCCACGGTCAAGCCGTACACTCCCTTGGAACTGGCGGGACGCGACATCTACCTGTCGGAAGGCTGTTACAACTGCCATTCGCAGATGATCCGTCCGATCCTGTCGGAGATCAAGCGCTACGGCGATTACAGCAAGCCGGGAGAATTCGTCTACGATCATCCGTTCCAGTGGGGCTCGCGGCGCATCGGGCCCGACCTGGCGCGGGAAGGAGGCAACCGCTCGGCCCTCTGGCACGTCTTGCATTTCCAGGATCCACGCCAGGTGATCGACGGATCCATCATGCCGGCTTATCCGTTCCTTCTGGAAAAGGACCTCAACGTGCAGCAAATTCCAGGGCGAATGCAGGTCATGCGGCAGTTGGGAGTTCCTTATACGGACGAAGCGATCGCACAGGGTGTCGAATCGGCTCAGCAACAGGCGGCCGAAATCAGCCAGAAGATCGTGGCCGAGCAAGGTCCGGCAGGACTGGAGAGCAAGCAGGTGGTGGCGCTGATCGCCTATCTGGAACGACTGGGAGTGGATCTGTTTGCCACTCCGGCTGCCGATACGGAAGCTCCGCAGACGGCGTCAGCATCGCCCAGCGAGAATACACGATGAGGGGGCACCGATGAAGGGCCTACTGACCGAGCTGGGCATGAACACGTTTACCACGGTATCCATGGTAATTTCATTTGTCGCCTTTGTGGGCGTACTGATCTGGGTCTATACAAGACCTCACAAGGAGATCGATGCATTGGCACGACTCTACGATGACGACCAACCGGCAACCGCCAGCGAGGTCGCGCCACAGACAACCACTGTTCAGGAACTGTGAGAGCGATGCGACTCGGCGTGCAGGCAGTCCCCGATACGCCCCTTCTGCCGCCCGGTTTCGCCGCACCTGCAGCGAACATATTGATCACGGAGACTTGTTACGATGCCCGATCATGAATCCTCGCAGTCCATGGGCGATCTGCTCGATCACGAGTACGACGGGATCCGTGAATACGATAATCCCTGCCCGAGCTGGTGGAGCTGGTTGTTCTTCTTGACGGCGGTCTTCAGCGCTCTCTATTTCTTCTATTTCCACATCGGCAGTGCCGGGTTATCGGTCGAAAAGGCCCTGGAAGACTCCAAGGCAGATGACCTTCGGTCGCGGTTCGCGAAGATTGGCGAGCTGAGGATGGACGAAGCGACTTTGCTGAAGTACATGCAGCAGCCCGAGTGGTTGCAGGTGGGAGTCTCGGTGTACGAACAGCGCTGCAAATCGTGTCATGGCGACGAGGGACGGGGACTGGTGGGCCCCAACTTGACCGACGACTATTTCAAAAACGTGAAGCAACTGACCGACCTGATCCATGTGGTTGCCGAAGGAGCAGCCAACGGCAGCATGCCGGCCTGGCAGAAGCGTCTGCACCCCAACGAGATTGTGCTCGTAGCCGCCTACCTGGCCACGCTGCGCGGGCAGAACCTCCCCGGCCCCCGCGGCCAGGAGGGGACCGCCATTGCCCCGTGGCCCAGCA
>JBGSHS010000093.1:0-3833 GCA_041752115.1 Pirellulaceae bacterium
GTCTGCGCGACCGCGGCCACTGTCTGCGCGACTCTGGTCAGTTCCTGGCGGTGAACCAGGGCTCCCAGGTGATTTGCGTCCAGGGCCAGCAACCGGTCGAACTGCTCGCGAGCAGGCGACACGTGCTGAAGGCCCAGCAAGCCGAGTCCCATCATGTAACGGCAATGAACTTCGTGGCGGCGGCTCACGTCGTCGTCAAACACCAGGAAGTCGGGGAGCGAGACGGCGAAGTAGTCGATCTCGATCCGATCCTGGAGGTGCTGGCGGCCGTAGTCGACCAGCCGTTGGAATCGTTGTGTCGCCTCAGGCTCTTGACCAAGTGCACGAAGCGCTTGTCCCTGATAGTAGATCATATCCGGAGGTTGATCGTTGTAGTACAGGGCGGTTGTCGGTTCATTCAGGCCGACACTGGCGCGCTGCCACCACTGTTGTGCTTCTTCCAGGCGACCAAGTCCGCGGCAGGCACATCCGAGCAGATAGTGAATGTTGTTCTCCTGGATCCCGGCCAGCTTTCCTTCTCCCAGGCTCTCTGGCCAGCACTCGGTCTGTTGGAGCAGATCAACTGCCTGCTGAAACTCACCAGCTTCGAGGGCCGCGCGGGCCAGTTGCGTGATGGCCAGTACAAACTGAGCCGGGACCTTTCCTTCGCCACCTTCCCAGGGGTGGAAGCGGCGACGGAGCAGCGAGCCCAGCGCCGCCTGATGCTGTCCGAGTTGATTGAGCAGGGTGACGCGTTCCAGATACAGGTCATCGCGCCTGTCGACCAGCGCAGCGTGTTGCTCCAACCGAGCGAGTCGCTGCGTCGGATCGTGGCCCAGGCGTTTGGCGAGTTGATCCAGTTCGTAGAGCAGACGCGCATCGGACGGGTCCAGGGCCGTTGCTCGTTGCAGGGCGTGCCAGGCGGAGTCTGCATCGTGCCGCTGGTTGTAGTAGGCTAATCCCAGGTTTCGCCACACGGTAGGAAACGACGGGGCCAGATCGCGCGCCCGCTCCCAGCAGGCAATCGCCCGATCGTACTGCCGCTTGTCGTACCAGAGGTTTCCCAGATAGTAGGGCGCTCGGGCATCGTCCGGTTGCTCTCGTGTTGCGTGGTTCAGGACGATGAGCGAACCAAGTCGATTGGGAAAGCAGTAGTCGGGCTTCTGGCGCAGCGCCTCTCTGGCGGTTGTCTGGTAGCGATCATGCTGGCCGAGTTGGCGGTAGTATTCTGCCAGGTGGTAGTGGATCAATGGCGAGTCACTGCGGCCTTCGACGAATTGCAGATACGACTCCAGTACCGACGCGGCTCGCTGGAACAGGCCGGCGGCTGCGTAGTCATCCGCCAGTTCGAGGTAGTTGTGCCAAGCATCACGCATGCGTTGCCGAAACAGGTCGCTGCGTCGGGGATCCATTTGTGCCAGTTCGAATAGGACTCCGGCGTTGAAGGGATCTTCCTCGAGTTCACGTTGGAGATGTTCCCGAGTGGCATCAGACAGTGGTTCTCTGAGTTGCAGATAAGCTCGCAGATGGACGGCCTGGTGGTGATCTGCGTTACGCTCGAGGCATTGTTGCAGCAGACGATCCGCTTCAGCCCAATCGCAGCGGCGCAGGGCGAGGCGAGCCAGTTGAAACCACGCCGATTCCTGCCAGGCGGCATTCCAAGTGGCTTTGTAGAAGGCGTCCTCTGCTTCGCCGAACCGCTCCTGCATGCACAGTGCCAACCCCAGATTGTAGATCGGCTCACCGTCGAGCGGATTGGGGTTATGCCGAGTCAGCCGTTCGACAGCGCGGCGAAAATGCGACTCGGCCTGCTCAAAGCACCCGCGGCGATAGAGGAGTCGGCCCAACGCGTTGTTGGCTCGTGCGTCACCCGGATCGCGGCGCAATGCTTCCTGGTAGTAGTCGGCTGGCTCTCGCGTGGCGTGTCGGTACTGCTCCAGGTGCAGTCCCGCGAGATACAGCGATTCAACGCTCTCCAGTTCCGCGGGGGCGGCAATGGGCCGGGCCGGTTCCGGGAGCGGCCGTTCATCCGCAGCGGGTGTCTGCCAGCGAACCAGTACGCGCTCGGCATCATCCAGCAGCGTCACTGACAGCTGAGCCTGCTGGGAAATGGACGGGTGAGTGACCGTTCGCAGACAGTGCGACCAGGGCGAACAATCGAGCCGCTCGCTGTGCAGAGTCTCCTGCTCCGTGCGAAGCACCAGGTGGCATCCACGCTGCTCACTCGTCGTGTACACACGCACGGTCGCTGTATTCGCCTGCACCTCCAGACCGATGGCCGCATCCATCGTGGCGTTCTTGATCACTCCCACGCCCTTGTAGGGCATAAAGTACTGGGAAAAACTTCGCTGCTCGCCCGGCATGAGCCAGGAGAAGTCGGGTTGATTATCGGTGAATACGCCGCACATCAGCTCGATGTAAGGGCCGTCTTCGTCAGTCAATTCGCGATCCCAGGCATGGCCGAAATTGCCGTTGCCCCACGTCCATTGCTTCTTCCCCGGCGAGATGTGGTGCGAAGCGATGTGGAGCAGTCCGGCCTGGCGGCCATGGTCGTAGCTCCCCACAAAGTCGTATTGGCTCTGATAGGCCATATACGAAGTGGGAACGGGAACGTTCTTGTACCGGCTGATGTCGGTGCCCGGCGCATAGTTCACTTTATAGTACGTCCCCCTGGCAATGGGAAAACTGCTCACATCCCGCTTGCCATGGTCCATCACAGCGTGCACGTCGGGAGGGAAGATAGACTGGTGATGTTCATCCACATGCACTGCCGGATTGGCCCACCAGAGGAACGTCTGCGGCAGGCTCGTGCGGTTGAACAGCCGGACCTGGATTTCCAGATAGGCTTTCCCCGGATAGAGCGTGAAGCCGTGCATTCCCTTGGTCCCCTGCATGCGATCGATCTCGCTGCACCAGACGGTCTTTGATCCGTCACCGTTGGCGACGATGTCGCAATCGACCGGCAGGAACGTACTCGGCCGGTGATGCTGCGGCCAGTTGAATTCGAGGCCTCCGCTGATCCAAGGGCCGGCCAGTCCGACCAGCGCCGGTTTGATCACTCGGTTGCAATAGACGAAGTTGTATTGATTCGTCTTGTCCAGCGCCATCTGCAGTCGCCCGCCGAGCTCTGGCAGGATCATGATCTTGAGGTATTCGTTCTCGAGCCAGACCGCCCGGTAGTCACGGTCCTGCTTCTGATCCAGAATGCGATCGATCACCGGCAGCGGATAGACGGCTCCGCTCGAACCTTGATAGACCCGTTTCTCGAGGAACATTGGATTTCGGTCGGGCGGTCCGATCCCATAGGTGGGAATCGAAATGGTTTCAAACCAGGCGGCTACGGGCGTCGCGTGAACAGCGTCGGTCATGGCTAGTTTGTTCTGAAAACGGCAGTAAAGACGCCTTGCGACGCAGTCCCTCGCAGTGGGCGCCGAGATCGAAATGACAAAGCGGTTCCTTGATTGGAACCGAATCCTGGCAGCCAAGTCACTACGAGAGTTCGTCGGCGGATTGTCATTTTTCGTCGCCCTGCTCGCGCAGGCCGTGCCGCATCGCGCTGTCGGCCACGACCGGCTGCTGGGAAGTGGTTGGGCAATAGGGAATGCCACAATGCCACAATGCGACAATGCGACAATGCGCCAATGAGGAGGCGATTGGTGGAGCTGCGCTGGACGAACTGGCTGAACCAATGGCGGTGCCACACGGTCTGGCCGCTGGGAAGTGGTTGGGCAATAGGGAATGCGACAATGCCGCAATGCGACAATGCGCCAATGAGGAGGCGATTGGTGGAGCTGCGCTGGACGAACTGGCTGAACCAATGGCGGTGCCACACGGTCTGGCCGCTGGGAAGTGGT
>JBGSHS010000094.1:0-15526 GCA_041752115.1 Pirellulaceae bacterium
CGAGCGGAGCTCGTGGGGGTGTGAGAGGGGTGAGCGGGCGGCGCGGTAGCTGACCATCGGATGCACCGCACGAGCAAGCTCTAGCCAGCCCAGTCTGAAAAGAAAAGAAATGCCGGCTAGTAAATCTCGCGCCGAACAGGATTGAGCCTGCCTCGGTTTTGACTGGATAAGCAACCGTGGAATTCACCCGGGCTACCATCCCGGATGGCAGAATCCGTCTCTTCGCGAACCACTCACCGCGCCATGGTTCACTGGGCATTTTGTTTCTCACGGAGGCGTAGTGACGCCGAGACATTGTGACACGGAGCGTGGGACGCAGAGGAAGTGGGGGAGACCTGCACAGAAATCTCTGGCCACTCTGACTCTTCTCTGTGACCTCCGTGGCTCCGTGAAATCCATCCGAGTTGCGGCCCGCATTGATGCAACGGTGGCTATCCGCTCGTGGCAGGCGGCTGGACCAGCCTCTGGAACGCCACCTAGTTAATGGATGCTCTCTCGAATCTCACGCCAAGGCGTAAAGACGCTAAGACATGCGCAGGACCCTCGCGATGAGCATCCGACAGAGGCAGTCCTTCCTCCTGGGCAATTTCGCTGCATTGACAGGTCGCTGCGGGACTCACGAGACGACACGCCTCTCAGCTGACAACAATACCCTCGGGTTGCTTCCCATCCTCAAAGTGCTTATCGATCCAGCCGCAGCGCGCGTCCTCTCGACAGTCGAATTGCCGGACGTAAGGCTTAATGTCCAACAGGGGCGTGCCGTCAAGAATGTCAACCTGAGTGAAGTGGAGTCGGTTCGCTTCAATTCGCTTGATTCGCACCACCGACAGCCCAATGTGGTTGGGACGATACGGGCTGCGGATGGCAAAGATCCCGTGCTCGTCGCTCTCCAGAAACGGTCTACCCACCACTTTTTCGCAGTCCGAATGGTGAAAGTAGTAGAGCAAGATGGCGTGGCTGAACGCCGCCAAGTCCTTGAGCCCGGCGACATACTCCTCCTTGAGCTCAACGACTCCCTCCAGGTCGCCGGCAAAGACGCCCTGGATTGGCATCCCCTTCGTTTCCGTGAACGGAGAACGAATGACTCCAATCGGACGCATCCAGATAGCTTCATTCATGTTGGGACTCTGTCTGAAACACGAAGCTCAACAACAAACGGCCGTCCCGGCATTTCACAGCTCTGTACTCGTTGTCAGAACCTGATAATGCGCAGTGCCTTGCCTTCGATCAACGCGCTTGTCACCTTCGCACGGGCCGAGTCGATAATCCTGCCGAAGGTGCGCCGCGAGACGCCCATCTGTTCGGCGGCCTGCTGCTGGTACAGGCACTTGACATCCAACAGCCGCATGGCCTCCAGTTCATCCATGGCGAGTACCACCTCCTCCAGAGTCCGCAGAGGCACTCCAGCCGGTTTGAAGTAAGCGCAGTTCGGAGACAGACCGATACGTCGGCACCGTTTCGGGCGTGGCATACTCTCTTGCTCCCAATCATCCGACCTGCCGGCATTATGCCCATATGAGCATATCAAATCAACCCCCGAGGCGGAGTCCCGTGAGACCACATCGTTGTGAGCGTGGAGAGAACAACGCGGCCAGCGGATGACCAGAACGGTCAGCGTCACGAAAGAAACCGGCGTCCCGCTGCAGCCATCGCGAGACCTGCTTCGCCGCGTGGTGTGCGGCGAAGCACTACTGCGATTCGTCGAAGGCAAGTTCACTCAGTTCGCGGAGGAGCCGAACGGCCTTCTTGCGCTCCGCATCGAGCGAGTCGCACAGTTCACCGAGCCGGCAGTCAGACTGCCCTTGCCGGAGAACGACCATACCCATGCCGATCACGGACAGACAATGACGCAGGTCGTGCAGCATTTGTCGCTGGGGGTTGGCGACTGGTGGTACGTCTTTCATAGAACCCTCGTGGCATGAAACGCTGTTGTCAGCGGAAAGGTGGGGCACTCGTGGCCAGTAGTTGCTGCAGTTCGTCGGCTTCCACCGGTTTCACCAGATGAAGATTGATGCCCGCTGCTTCGGATCGCAGGCGATCTTCCCTTTGGCCATAACCGGTGATGGCGACAATAATGATCTCTTGGTCAGCGTGATCACGCCGGATCCGCCGCGCCACCTCCAAGCCGTCCATGTCCGGCAAGCCGATATCTAGAAGAATAATGTGGGGATTATATTCGGCAATACACCGCAGGGCATCTGGTCCATTGTGGGCGGTCTGTACCTCGTGGCCCCACGACTGCAACAACAGCGCACACAACTCCGCACTCTCTCGATGATCGTCGACGACGAGGACGCGCCGGGGCAACGGCGGAAACTCCATCTGCTCTCGCGGGGCCGGAGTCGATTCCTCCAGCGATGGTGCCAGCGGCAGGCGAATCGTGAACTCGCTGCCCCGTCCCACCCCTTCACTGCGGGCCTCTACCGTACCGCCATGCTGCTCGACCAAACTCTTCACCAAAGCCAGGCCGATTCCCAGACCACCCTGGCTTCGCTCCAGAGATCGCTCCGCCTGACTGAACAACTCAAATACCCGAGGCAACAGTTCGGGCGACATCCCCATTCCATTGTCCCGTACACGGAGGATCACGCGTCGTGCCTGCTCCCTGACACTCAGCCAGATGCAGCCACCCTCCGGCGTGTACTTCGCGGCGTTGCGGAGCAAGTTACCCAGCACCTGTTCCAGGCGAACGGCATCTGCCTGGAGCCACAGGGGTCGCTGGGGGATCGCTTGGATCAGCTGCTGTTCGTTTCCTTTGATCACCGGTTGAATGTCCGCCACGGCGCGCTCCAGAACGTCCTGCAGTCTGGTGCGGGCCAGATGCAGGCGGATTTTGCCGGTGGTGAAGCGGGTCGCGTCCAGCAAATCATCGACCAGCCTCTTCATGTGCCGCACTTGGTGGCGCATGGCGTTTCGGGCCATCCACTTCTGATCGGCAGTTCCCACGTCAGCATCCAGCAGATGCACGGCATGCAGCATCGACGCCAGGGGATTTCGCAGTTCATGGCCCAAGGTGGCCAGGAATTCGTCGGTGCGGCGTTTTCCTTCCTGGAGCGATTCATACAGTCGGGCATTCTCTATCGCCACCGACGCCAGACGCGCCAACTGCACCAGGATGGACTCGTCATCTGCCGTAAACTCCCCCTCCCACCGATCCGACAGCTGAATCAAGCCGCAGGTATGACCGTCACGGTCTGTGAGCGGAGCAGCCAGCCATCCGCGCAGCGGAGGATGCCGCTCTGCTTCTGAGCCAAAACCACGCCAGGCCGGATGAGACTCCAACTGTGCCTGCGTCAGTCGCATCGGCTGACCGCGCTGGCAGACCAGCGAGTAGATCCCTGAACCGTCTGGCAAGGCTCGATAATTGCGCCACACGGCATACTTGTCCGACAGAGAGACCGTCTGGATGGCTTGCGCCCAGTTGGGGGCGAGGGTCAGACTGGTCACCGCAAGATGGGCCGGTATGATCTCTCTCGCCCGGTGCGTGATCTCCTGCAACACGTCCTCCGTGCGATGCACTGCCGTGATGGCACACGACGCTTGAGCCAGCTGATGTAGCGGTAAAGACTGTCGTTGTCCTTCCTGGAGAGGATCGTGCGCACATGATCTTTCCACTCGCTGCTCACAATCACATGGTCGTTCCTCGCTTCCGTGAGTGACCGCCGCTAGCGGTGTTGAGGGCGATCCATCAGAAGGCAATTCCCAGAACACGAGCACACTGCCGGTCATTCCGCCCTGTTCGTCTCGCAGCGTGCTGGTCTGGTGCCTGACCAATCGCACCTGGCCATCCTTGGCCAGCAGCAGGTTGCCTTCACTCGGTTCGCCGCCATTGCGGATCGTACCGCAGAGACATGAGATTGGATGACGAGCGTTTGAATCCGAAAGGCGGTACACACATTCCACTCGCTGCCCTATCGCATCAGCCGCGTTCCAGCCGGTCAGGCGTGCGGCCATCGGACTCAGGAAAGCCACCGAGCCGTTAGGAGTCGCAACAATGATGGCGTCGCCGTCGCGAAAGAGACTACGACTCATCGGTTAGGCTTCCTTCAAGCCGGGTACGTGCGTACGCTACCTGCGCGAAAATCTCGCTGCCGCCATAACTGCCCCCCGGAACCGGCTCACTAGAGGGGCACGTGCCATACACCGCCCCTTGCAAACCAACGCTCCCTGGTGGGACTTGCTCACTTCGAATATCCGGCCTCTCTTTATTGTGGACCGCCTCCACAAGTGCAAACGAAGTTTTTTTCTCGCGAGAGCTTTCCGCCGGAAATCGAGTCCAGATATTCTGCCTCGCCAAGAGTACCGGAGATGGTCGCTGAAGCGGGCGGCAGGCAGCCGATGGAAAAGGAATCGCCGCCCCCCCCCCGACAGAACGAGGCAATACTCCTGATTCCTGCGACGCTTGACTCCTGCAATTCGATCGGCGCCATCGGCGAATTTCGCGCCATTGCATTGCGGCGCCGCTGTCCACCAGTCGGACGACTTCCGGGAACCTCCTGCTGTCCGCCGAGGTGGACTCACTCCCACGTTGGAACCGGCACCTTGTTCCACGGTTCGTAAATCACGCGTCCCTTCCCGTCGCTCAAGCCTAACTGGTACCAGCAGACGCCGTCGGGAAACGAGCTCTCATGGCACAGGAATTCGCCGTCCCAGTCGTCACCCCAAATATACTGTCGCGCCGGTGTATCCTCGGCCTGACGGAACCGGCACACCGGTTGCCAGCCTTCCAGAGTCTGCCAATCCGCTCGGACCGTAATCAGTCCGTGCTCGATGTTCACGATGCCTCGCACGCGCGGCAGAGCCTGGATGAAGTCGTGATGTTCTGCGACTTGCTCATCCAATTTGGCGAAGAACCTGTCGATCACCGTCTCCAGGTTATAGTCGCAGGCCTGAAACACGTCGCGCCACAGTTCCTGCCCGGATAAGCCTCGAGGTGCATCGTCGCGAGCCATTGCGTGGGTGGTTCTGCCGACTGACTCCGGACCGTAGACCTCGACCATCGCTTCCACGAAGACTTCGCCGAGCGGGTAAACCAGGTCTGTGTCAAGTCGGGCAGACAGCCGTTCGTTGTTCACCAGCTCGTCGAAATCCACTTGTTTCCGTGCACGCATCACCGCCGCTACCGACCACAGGGCCTGGATGTCCTCCGCAGGCCGCAGCAGTCGGTACTCCACATACGAAGCTACACCTTCATGGAAGAAGCGGGTCGAATCGAATACATCGAGCAGACGCGAATCGGACATGCGATCCAGGTACACATGTGCGGTTTCATGCCCCAGCACAGCTCGCAGCACATCGGCATCTCCACTGGTCGTCAGGTCGATCCGAACTTTCTCCCAGTGCGCTCGCCCTGCATGCTGAGCTGAAACGCCGGTCATGTCGACGACAATCCGCGTAAATGGTTCGGCGTCCAGGAACTCGCGCACCCGCTCGTGCACTTCGTCCGCACCGGTAATGACTTGCCGGCTTCTCCCCTCCAGATTGTTGGGATAGAGAAATTCGTAGTGCTGAGTCGTCGCGCGCGAGGTACTCCAGCTGGGATATACAATTCGGATGTCGGTACCCGGAACTTCAACTCCCTCCTCCTCTTCCTCATATCGTTCGATCATTTGATAGCCGAGCGCGGCAGCAACAACGAACAAGGATGCGCCGCCAATCCAAAGTGCCGCACGGCCCGGCAGACTGTTCGTCAGGCGATGATAACTGCGCAGCAGGCGATCTCCGGCCCCCAGAAACAGCGCGCAAGCGACGGTCAGCAGGCCAGAGCTCAACGCCAGTTGCAACCACACCTGCCTCCACGGCACGATCCAGGCCAGCCCGTCGTACTTGGGCGCTGTGATCGCAAACAGGTTCAGCACTCGAATGGCCGGTAGAGACTCCTGCAACAGCAGATAGGCCCAGAACAGGAGGCCGACTACCAGCCAGCCAAACCGGCGAAAGAAGGAGAGAGCGAGTCCTAAGCACAGGACAGTCAACGCCTGACACATCCGCAGCATCAGGGCTGTCGCCAGGAAGCCCCAGTGGAACGTATCGTGCAGCGAATTATGGGACATCGCCTGCAGGAGCACGACGGTACTGATATCCAACACGATCAGAACGAACGGGACGCTCAGTGCCAAGAGGAACTTCGTGAAGAATATGCGGACGCGCGAGACCGGCAAGGCGTCCAGAAACTCGATCGTGCCCTCGTCATACTCTCGCACCAATAAACCGGAGGCCAGCGAAAAGAACACCACAAACACCAGAATGGATGATTCCCAGCCGCTTGCCGCGTACTCGCCGACGGTGCTGGCCACAGGTCGCATGTGCGGCAAGCCAGTCAGCAACTCGTAAAGGATCCCCACGACCGGAATGAACACCGCCAGCGTCAGGAACGGCCGCATCGATCGCAGTTCTTTACGTGCCAAGGTCATCATGGCCGGACCTCCTGGCAGCGCCATCCCGAAACCACGTCGCAGCCCAGCACCTCGGAACGCACGGCATACGTCCAATAGAGGCGTGTGCTCCAAGTGAACGTTCCAGGCAGTTCCCCATGCGGACCGTCCGTGAAGTCCAGATCCTCGCAGGCCACCTGGCTGCGAGGCAATTCGACGTCGAGACCTGCCAGCACACCGTGTAGAACCTGAAAGCGGCCGTTCGGGGGGACCGGGTCGGCAGTCAGACTGTACACTGCTTTGTAGGTCATTGGTGAGAGAGCTTCGAAATGCAATGCACCGTCCAACCGCGGCACCCCAGAGAGCTCATCAGCCGTTTCCCGCTGCCAGTGGGCCACGTAGGCGAGCCATAGCCGAGTGAAGTCTTCGGGCGCTACGTCGCAGGTTTGCTGAAGAAGCAGCGGCCAGGGGTGTCGCCGATCGTACCACCAGCCTCGTACGTCAGACGGTATATCCGTCCGCAAGACGGCGCGCAGGAACTGCTGGCACTGAGCTTCGCCGCAGGTGCGTGCCACCCACACCAGTCCTGACCATGCGACGGCAGATGCGATCTCATCTCCCACGCGCTGGCGATATGCCAGCCACGTGTCCAGATCCTCACGCTTGAGTCCCAGCTGCGCACCGTAGGCAGCCCGCAGGACCAGCGTTCGCGGGGCGCCGTCTGCTGTCTGGAGCGTCGCCCGGTTGGCCCAGAACAGGGCAAAGCCATCCAGTACCCAGCGCCGCGGCTCCCACAACAGTCGTTCGTCCGAGGCGACCACCAGCACTTCACGAACCAGCCAGGCCAGGAAGTCCTGCTGGTTCCAGTCGGTACTCGTGAAATTGGCCCGCACCAGCACCCCCTCGGCGCCGTCCAGTTCGCCCCGTTCATAACGATCGCCGTCCAGATCGCCGCGGAGCACGATGAAGACCGGTGGCAGCTCAGACAACTGAAGATACTGGCGCAGTGCGTCCAGTTCAGTCCAGACAACCTCGGCCAGTCGCTGATCGGCGTTCGCTCCGGACTTGCCCACGCTGGTCACTTTGACCGTAATGCCCGATTGCTCTTTCGCCACCGAACCGGGCATCTCGAAGGGGTCCTTCTCGGTCTTCTCGTCGTGAACCGAACAAGCCACCAAGAACCCCAGTACCAAGAGCGACACAAACACCTTCTCCCGATGCGACATGCGTTCGGCCAGCATCGTCGCCACCGATCCTTCGCGAACCAGTGACAGTCCGAAAGCGGTAGCGATCAGCATCGCGGCCAGGCCCAGCGTGACGAAAAGTGCCGTGACGGGGAACACGTTGCGCTCATAAGCGAACTGTTCGTTCAGCAGAGCAAAGGGGCCGAAGCGAGCCAACTCGACCTTCAAGGTCGTTTCGAGGAAGGCCACGCTCAGGATTCCGACGACGTACAGCGCGACCCGATATCGGCCCAACAGCCCCATGACGAAGAAGAACGCGTAGACGCACAGAAGATAGGCGTAGACGCGGGCGGCAACGATCTGCACAAACCGCCCCGTCAAAACCTCGCCCCGCTGCCCGGCCAAGAGCAGCAGGCCGAACGCGACGGAGACAATCGCGGCAATCAGCACCAAGCCCAGCAAGAACTTGGTCGCCACCATGCGCCAGCGCGCAAGCGGCAGGGCTTCCAGAAACAGCTGCGTCTTGCCCTGATACTCTTGCACCACCAGGCGATGGCACAACACCAGCAGTGCCAGCACCACGAACGTCTGCAAGAACAGACGCAAAGCCTCCAGCAGACTTCCTTCCTCAGTGAGCAGTACCACGAGCAGCAACAGCAGGAAGCCGACTCCCAGCAGAAATCCGAGCAGGAGCATGACAAGCCAGTGCTGGCGAAGCTCTTTGATGATCAACGCGGCTATCATAAATCGTCTGACACCTCGCTAGCCAGGGCGATGAAGATATCTTCCAGAGAGAGGCGTTGAACCATCGCCCGTGGGAAGGGCGCCGCTTGCCACTGGGAAGCCGCAGCGCGAAGGATCACCGCTCTTTCCTCGCCGAAGCCGTCGCGCAAGTACTCAAAACCGTGAGTTGCCGCCAGCTCCAGTACGCGCCGCCGCGAGAACCCCGACGTTTCGGCCGATGGCGACGGCGGCCGGAAATCGTCGACCGGTGCCCCCGACTCCGTGACCACGATCGCTTCCATCACCTCAGCCGACTCGTCATCGTAGACAACTTTGCGCACGGACTCTTGAATTGCCTCCACGCTCCCTTCGTAGCGCAACTGTCCCCGATGCAGAATCCCCACGCGATCGGCCACACGTTCGACTTCGTCGACCAGGTGCGAAGAAAAGAACGTGGTCCGCTGGTGCCGTCGCGCCTGGCGCTGCACAATCTCCAGGAATTCGCGACGACCGACAGGGTCGAGGCCGGATGTCGGCTCATCCAGAATCAGCAGCGCGGGATGATGCGCCAGGGCCAGGGCGAGTCCCAGTTTGACCCGCATTCCACCCGACAAATGCGACACCCGCCGGTCGGGCGGCACATCGAGCACGGACAGCAAACGCCCGAATTCCGCGTGGTCCCAGGCCGGATAGAACCCGGCCACGAACTTGCCCAGAACGCGCGCGGTCATCCAGGGATAAAAGTGCTGTTCCTGCGACACATAACCGACACGCCGTTTCTGCTGGACACCGATCCGCTTCCCCTGATAGTCTAACATCTCTATCCGGCCGGCATCCGGACGGACGATCCCCATCAGCATCCGAATCGTGGATGTCTTACCGGCGCCGTTGCGGCCCAGGAAGCCATATATTTCCCCCTGGTCCACGCTGATGCTCAAACGATCCACGGCCCGCAAACGCCCGTAGGACAAGGAAAGGTCATGCGTGCGCAAGACTGGAATAGCGTTCATGGATTCGATCGGCCCAATCTGGTATGCCGCCCGCAGAGGGATGCTTCGTTGAGTCCTTGCGAAACGACGTCATATCAAGGAGAGAATTATGCACGTACTCACAGGCATTGTACTGACCGGTTGTCGCCGGATGCAAGAATCACGCCCCCCCTCAGGTACGAAGCAGGATCCGGTCCAGCAGGAAGGCTCCTGGATCGCAAGCGTTACGGCGGTCACGATGAACAGCTTCAGCAGGTACGGCGTCAGACGGACGGGCGGGGCAAAGTGAAGCGACGAGACGACTGGGGAACATGTCTCTCACGGAGGCACAGAGACACGGAGGGTGGGACGCGGAGGAAGTGGACAAGACCTGCAGAGAAATCCCGGGCCACACTTGCTCTTCTCCGTGAACTCCGCGTCTCCGTGAGATCCATCTGAGTTGCGACCCGCACGAGTGCTACGGTGGCGTTCGGTGAAGAACGGAGGCAGACTCCGTTTCGCCAGACTCCGTTTCGCATGGTATCCCTCGAGCCGGATCAGCGAGTATGATGGCGTCCAGGCGATGCCTTCCTGTCGTGTTCTTTTTTCTGCAGCCGCGTCGTCGATCCACCGACGCTTCGGGTGATATCACCTTGGACGAATCTCGCAAACCCAAGCCGTCTTTCGCACTGGTCGGCCTTTCGGTCGTCATACTGGCCGTGTGCATCTTGCTGATTTCCCTGGCGATCTCGGCGTTCTTCGTCAGTTGGGATCCCTGCTCACTCGTGGGCGGTGTCATTCTGCTGTTTCTCCCGGCCGCGCTGGCAGTTCAACAGTACCGCGGGACGTTTCGGCACAGCACCGGAGCGGCGTTCGCGGCGGGCGTGTCGCTGTTTGTGGTCGGAGGGCTCGCCTTCGTCGCGTTCGCCACGACGCTCGGCGAACTGATTGTCGAAGGAGTCCGAATTCCTTGGATACCGCTACTTCTTCCGATGGTGGCCACTGCCATCATCGGCTGTCTCGCGGCATGGTTGAATCTCCGCTGGTCGCGTCGTCTGAAACTCACCACTTCGTCACCTGTCAATGCACCCGTTCATGCTCGCTTTTCGTTAGGTGAACTCCTATTCGCCATGGCGACGATTGCGGGCGTCACGGCCTTGAGCAGCTACTTCGTCCGAACCACGCTCCCTCAGTACGCCGAGGACGTTTCACGCGATAGGGCTCCGTCCGGCCTGCCTGCCAGTGCTCAACACATCTCATTCTGCCAGGGTGTTCGCGGAACGATTGCCTATGAGTTCACGATCGACGAGGAAGACTTTGTCGCCTGGGTCGAGTCCGGAATCGGCTCACTGGAATCTGACGCCGCCAACGTCCCCGTTCAACCGATCATCGGGACATACACCATTGATCGCTACTACGCGCTGACCGCGGACTTGACGGGTCCCGACAGCATTGCGATCACCAACGGCCTGTATTACTCCTGGTCCAAGGAGGATCGGGGCGTGTATGCCGCGTTCGACCGGACCACGGGTCGCGCGTATTACTACGCTCACCAATACTGATGGACGGATACCGACTTGCTTCTGGCGAACTCCTTGTGGAGCCATCGTGTCAGGATCAGCGACTGTTGATCTCCGGTTGATCCCCCGGCCTCCGCCGCTCTTCACATGTTGGGACAGTTCTTCTCCAGCCACTCCAGGGCAGATTGGGCGGGAGAGTCTCCCGTTGCCCGATCGCTGATCTTCTCTTGTGCCGCTCGGATGCGGCGGGATACGATCTGGCTCTCAATGGCGTCGTTCTCGTTAATTCCCAGTTGACGCAAAACCTTCTCAACCCATTCGCCCGCAAACTCCCGG
Organism: Pirellulaceae bacterium; assembly: GCA_041752115.1. Lineage (GTDB taxonomy): Bacteria > Planctomycetota > Planctomycetia > Pirellulales > Pirellulaceae > JAJRVM01. Next base: position 11,106 of record JBGSHS010000094.1, read on the forward strand.
AGCAGGGGATCTTCGAGAGACAGATGTTGTACCAGCCGGCACTCACAAGAAATCGTACGGGCAAACTGCTGGAGTGCGTCGTCATGAGACGGTAGAGGATGCCGTTCACCAACGACGATGTGGAGTCGATAGGACTGGCCCGATATCAGGCTCGTAACTCGACATTCAAGAGCCTCTGACAGAATCACGAGGACTCGGGCATCATCGAACTTGGCGTTCGCCACCAGTGTTTGCAGTGCTTCGAGGCAATCCGGAAAATGAGCCACGACAAGCACCGCATCAGGCCCGTCCACAGAGTTCAGCGCCTGAGCGATGTCCTGTTGAATCCCCACGAACTTGGCACGACTGGTTAACCAGATCCGGTCGACTGTACGGGGCTGTGATTTGGGTCCTCGCAACCAGTCAAAAAGTCCCATAACTGCTCCCTGTGGATTGTTCCCTCGCGGCTTTCCCGCTGCTGTCGTCGACAACGCGCGAGCGCCCGATCCTTCGCCAACGGATCAGTCCCACCAGAAGAAACAGTAAGGCGAGTTGATCAACGTCGCTGCGAGATGGCAGACGGATTCGCAGTCCTGCTCAACGATGCCTGGCGTCACACGGCGGCCAGGTGACGCTTGATAATGATCTTGCTCCGCTCTGCAGCTCAGTCGCACACTTGCCACGGCCTCCTGGCCAAGGCCCATTATCGCCGCCGAGCGCGGCCCGTCAATCGCGTTTCACCAGGTACCATAGGTGCCCGTCGCTGCCACAATCGGTCACTCTCATATTCTTCTCTGGCGGGCCGACCGCGCAACCGGTCAAGCCCCTCCCGTCCAGACGTGGCCGCGGCAGCATGTCCAACGCCCTGGCACCAAAGCGAAGTGTGGGGGCAGAATCGGTGTCCTGACCGGAGTAAACTACGCGCTCGGCGAAGGCTATGTGCCGGCGGAAACGAACGCTGCCTCGGTCGAGACAGGCCTCCACAAAGGCAATTCCGTCGCTCCACGACCACCTGGGCCATGATCGGTACAAGGTGAACCTGTGTTCGAGGTCGCCCAGCGATTGGAAGAAGTTCTGAACGATTGGCAGTCGCGGATGGAAGACAGAATCCACTCTCTGCCGTCAATACTACGAGACCCGACTGCCAACCAGTGGGCGATTGGGTGACACGGCACCAGCGTGGTTATGCGAAGGATGATTACTTTGACACACCGCACTCACTACCACCCCCTGTTGATTTATTCCCCGGGCACGCAGGTCGTCACGCTGCGGGATGTGGTCGGCACCCATGGCCGCACGCAGCATCCCCGCGGCTCGGTCGGCGTGGTAGTGGCCGCGCCGAGTGATGTGGAGCATCCTTACCGGGTCCGATTTCCTGATGGGGTCGAAGTCACGCTGCTGCCAGGCGAATTGATGCTGCTCGCCCAATTCAAAGAGGGGGAGATTGGCGATAGCGACATCACAGTCGATCGCCACAACCTGTTCCAGCGCGTGATCTACCGGTGCGTCATCGGTTCGCAGGCATACGGACTGGCCGACAGCAACTCGGACGTCGACCGGCGCGGCTTCTATCTGCCTCCCGCCCAACTCCATTGGTCTCTCTACGGCATCCCCGAACAACTCGAATGCGAAGCGACTCAAGAAGCTTATTGGGAACTCCAGAAGTTCCTGATTCTGGCGCTCAAGGCAAACCCCAATGTGCTGGAGAGTCTCTACACGCCGCTCGTGGACAAGGTGACACCGCTGGCGGCTGAATTGATTGCCATGCGGTCGCTATTTCTCTCCCGACTCGTGTACCAGACTTACAACGGCTACGTGATGTCGCAGTTCAAGAAGATGCAGGCCGACATCCGCAACCAAGGGAAAGTGAAATGGAAGCATGTGATGCACCTGATCCGCCTGTTGATCTCGGGCATCGGCGTGCTGCGCGACGGATTCGTCCCGGTGGCCGTCGGTGAGCATCGCGAACAACTGTTGGCCATCAAGCGAGGCGAAGTGCCGTGGGAGGAAACCGAACGGTGGCGGTTGAGCCTGCATGCGGAGTTCGACAAAGCTCTCGCGCAGACCAGACTGCCGGATCGCCCGGACTATGAGCGGGCCAACGAGTATCTCATCAAAGCCCGACATGCCGCATTATCGGAGGAATTGCCGTGATCCATGATCCTCGGTTACACAAGCAGGTCACAGAGCATCCCTTCCCGTTGTTGTTTGTGACCATCAGCGGGGCGCATCTGTACGGGTTTCCTTCGCCCGATTCAGACTACGATCTGCGCGGAGCGCATCTGCTCCCGTTGGAGGAGATTGTCGGACTCACGACACACCATGAGACGGTGGAGAAGTCCGGCATTCATGACGGCCTCGAAATCGATCTCGTCACGCACGATGCCAGGAAGTTCTTCAGCCTGATGCTGAGAAAGAACGGCTATGTAATGGAGCAGGTGCTCTCGCCCTTGATCGTGCACACGACGCCCGAACATGAGGAACTGAAGACCATTGCCGCACACTGCCTGACCAGACACCATGCGCATCATTACCTTGGCTTTGCCGCCAGGCAATGGAAACTGTTCGAAAAAGAAGACCCGCCACGTGTCAAGCCGTTGCTGTATGTCTATCGGGTCTTGCTGACCGGCATTCATCTGATGCGCACCGGGCAGGTGGAGGCGAATCTCGTCCGACTGAACGAGTCGTTTCAGCTGCCGTGTCTGCCTGAGTTGATCGAGCGGAAGGTGACCGGCGCAGAGAAAGGGACGTTGGAGCAGTCGGACTTCCCGTTCCATCAGAAGCAGTACGAACGGCTGAGAACCGTACTGGAGCAGGCGTTCGAACAGAGTGTACTTCCCGAGCAGCCTCGTGGCGCTGCGGCACTCAACGATCTGCTGGTGCGTGTGCGGATGCGAATTCAACAACCAGAGAGAAAGCCGCGGAATCACGAACAGACGCCGCAGATGGAAGCAGGACGAGAGGGCGTAGCGTGATCGCTCCACGTGCGCTCGCCGCGAACGGCCAACGTAGTTCTTCCACTTGGTAGTTGGACACACCTTGTTCGAAATACTGCGGTTCAGACGCCTTGGCGAGCCAATGTCGCAGTGTGGCAATGTCGCATTCCCGATTTCCACACCATCTCTCCGCCGCACACCCCTCTCTAGAGCGGAACGCCGCCCCACTGGCGGCTGCCGGCCGTCCGTGCCGCCGGCCCCCGGGTGACATTGGCGCGCGATCCGTTTCCTCTTCCGCCAGAATCCGTTTCCTGGCAAATTGGCGGCCAACATCTCCATCCAACTCGACACTCGCAGGGAGAACTGCCATGGTTTCACGGACCGTGTTTTTGGCGCTGGTATTTGCCAGTGCCGGTTTGGCAGGCGAACAGACACCACCAGCTCCCACTCGGACGGGCGAGCCAACGTACGAGGGAACGACGCTGGATGCGTGGATCCAGCGTGCCAAGAGCTCGGAGAGCGCGGATCAAATCGAGGCCATGGACGCGCTGCGACACTTCCATGCGGCGGCTGTTCCCATACTGACCGCATGGCTCACCGATCCAGACGCTTTCATCCGCAGTTGGGCCATCGAGTCGATCGAGCACATCGGTCCTGGGGCGAAATCGGCGGTGCCTGTTCTTCTCAACCTGCTGCGCGACGGCGAACGTGACGATGCGACCGAAATTTCCGACGCTCTCGGATCGATCGGGCCGGACGCGAAGATCGCCATTCCGGCCCTGGTGGAATTGCTCGGCAGCGACGAGACTCGTTGGAGCGCGGTCAGGGCATTGGGCAACATGGGCGCCCCGGCTATACCGTCATTGATCCTGCTGCTCAAGAACAGCGATGCGGACATTCGAGCTGCTGCCGCCGAAGCCCTGGGACACATGGGCTCCACGGCCGTAACATCTGTCCCAGCAATCACGGAGCTGCTCAGCCATGGCGAGAATTGAAGCGGCACATGCCCAGACGTCGATCTCCGTCCTTCTCAACCTGCTCCACGATGATGACCTCGAAGTCCGCCTTGCGGCCCTTTGGGCAGTTGGAGAAATGGGCCCGCTCGCGCACAACGCCGCCCCGGCGCTCTCAGAGCTCCTGATCAACGAAGAAAAATCGCTCCGCGAAGCAGCGGCCAGTTCCCTGAAGAAGATCAATCAGAAAGAGTAAATGCCTGCTCATTCTCCTGCTCCTGCTCATTCTCCTGCTCGTGCTCGTGCTCGTGCCGAATCTCCCCGCCAGCGTCCCTCCACTTTCAGCTTGTGAAGATAGCTACCGATTCCTCCCCGTCGCAACGGCTCATCGAGCACGAGCACCGCTTACGCTGAGCAATCGCGGTAGGGACCGCCGTCGCCGGCGGCCCCCCGCACAGATCCGTACGTGAACGATTAGCTCATACGGCTCCTGTCTTGAGTCGGGCGCGAAATCGGTTGTCAGGCCAGGGATGGGTGATCTGGGGTTGGGGAA
>JBGSHS010000095.1:0-28983 GCA_041752115.1 Pirellulaceae bacterium
CGAGCGGAGCTCGTGGGGGTCGGGCAAGGGTGACAAGGCAGCGTCGGTAGCTGACCATCTGATTCACCGCACGAGCGGAGCTCGTGGGGGTCGGGGAAGGGTGAGGAGGCAGCAGCACTGGCAGAGCCTCTGCCACCGGAGCCGGTCACGAAGACGTTCGTCCCGTGGAGCGGCCCCAGACCTGAGGAGAAGAGGACAGTGATGGATCGGTATCGGCCGAGGGATCCCACAGAGGAAACCTCCTCGCAGACTGATCAGTGGAACGCGGCGCCGAGGTGTGGGAATGATCGGGGATATGTCGCGCCAAAATAGCCGTGATGTTGTCAGTTCCTCCCGCGCGATTCGCCGTCTCAACGAGTTGTCGGCAGGCCAGGATACTCGAAGGTGTGCTTTTTACAATCTGAACCAACTCGGGCGGGCTTGCATGTCTCGTTAATCCATCGGTGCACAGCAGAACGCAGTCGTTACCCTCGAGTGATCGTTCATAATATTCCACCGACAGATTATTTACGTCACCCCCCAAGCAGTTGTAGAGAATGTGGGTCAGCGGCGTGGATTCAGTTGACAGAAGATCCTTCTGGGCCGGGTCCTTGATTACCAGATCTTCCATCGTCTGGTCGGTGGTGATCTGCTGCAGTTGATGCGCTCGCAGAAGATAGCAACGGCTGTCTCCGGCGTGCCCGACGTACAATTTCGGCCAGAGGATGAAGGCGACGGTCAACGTGGTGCCCATTCCCTCCAGTTCGGGGCTTTGCCGTGACATGGTCATCAGCTGGTGATGAGCTTCGAAGAAAGCCGCACTCAGGTGCTCGCGAATCGAGTGTCCTGGCAGCACGCTCGGTGCCACGAAATCAACCCAGTGCCTCACGGCGTAGCGGTAGATACACTCGACCGCAATCTGGCTGGCCACCTCCCCGCCGCGATGGCCCCCCATGCCGTCGGCAACGATCAGGAGCTCTCCGGTCGGTGTCGCGTCAGCGACCTCCTGGCACGGTGCCGAAGCGAATAGCAGCTTGACGGGAGAGGCGATCTGTGCGATCAGGAACTGGTCCTGGTTGGAATGGCGTTTTCTCCCGATATCAGTAAGAGCGTGGCTATAGATCATGGCTGACAGCAACTGACACGTATTCCCCGTCCCAGCTGTCCTGGAGATTGCCGCGCGAGGACCTTCGCGCGAAGTTCGAGACCCAACGGAACCACTCTGGTGCTGCTTCTCAGGTATCCACAGGGGCGGCTGAATGTTGCTTGAACGCCGCACAATAGGCAGCCTCCACCGGGCAGAACGAGTGCTCGAAGCTACATCTGGCAACGCCCTGCATTGCCCGCCTTTACCCACTTAGGACTGGCACCCTGCTGATCGTGTGACAACCAGTCTGGCTGCGACGCTGGCAAGGTCTGACCTTCGACAAGCCATTGGTGGTCGAACTGTTACAGACCCGGCCTTCGCGTCGGCGAAGAAACCAGCGGTCGGCGTGGCACTCTTTGTGCATCTCTGCAACCGATATGCCGAGATGCGGTGAGCGAGCGGAATTCGCTTCGTGCCTCCCAGCTGGCGGGTAGCCACGCTGCGGCGCAACCGCTGGCAAGGAGCTCGATTTGGGAGCTCCTCGGCTTCACAGCTCAACGAAAGTAACGTGCATGACGAAGAGGATTGCGGCGACCCGCAGTGTGGAGATTGTCTCCACTGTGCTCCTCCTGGTTTTAACGATCGGAGCGCTCCATTATGCTCGTGAGATTCTGCTGCCGGTGGCGATGGCGGTGCTGTTGACATTCATCTTGACTCCGCTCGCCGTGCGTCTTGAGCGTCTCTGGCTCGGCCGCCTTCTGTCGGTGGTGATTGCCGTCGGTTTGGCGTTTTCCGTCATTGGGGTAGTGGGGTGGCTGGCGGCGCGACAAGTTGGGGAGTTGGGGGATCAGCTGCCGACGTACAAGAACAACCTGATCACCAGGATTCACGCGCTGCGTAGTGGAACGGACGGGAAGTTGAAGCAGGCGAGGGAAGCTATTGAGGACATCGGCGAGGAGTTGACCGATGTGGGAAAAGCGTCCGAGAAGCCTGCACGATCTTCTGCCGATTGGCTCTCTTGGCTCAGGCCATCGCCGAAGATCGAACCGGCTGACGAAGAGGAGCAGGCTATGCCGGTCAAAGTCGTGGCCCTGCCTCCCTCACCTTTGAGGCAGATCAGGTCGTGGCTGGGGCCACTGGTGGCACCTTTATCGACGGCCGGAATCGTCATCGTATTGGTCATCTTCATGCTCCTGAAGCGCGAGGACCTGCGGAACCGGATGCTGCAGCTCATCGGTACGTCGACCTTGTACGCGTCGACGGAGGCGATGGATGAGGCGGCCGACCGATTGAGCCGATATTTGCGGATGCAGCTGCTGATCAACGCGTCGTACGGACTGGTTGTAGCCGTCGGGTTGATGTGGATCGGTGTGCCGAACGCTCTGCTATGGGGTGTTCTAGGGACGTTATTGCGGTTCGCGCCCTATATCGGACCCTGGTTGGCCGCAGCCATGCCTATCGCTCTCTCGTTGGCTGCACTTCCCGGTTGGTTTCAGCCGGTCTGCACGGTGGCCTTGTTTCTGGTATTGGAACTGGTCGTGAACAATGTGTTGGAACCATGGCTCTATGGAAGCAGTAGCGGAGTATCGTCGCTGGGAGTGATCTTTGCCGCGATCTTCTGGACTTGGCTCTGGGGTCCTATCGGGCTGGTGCTCGCCATGCCCGTGACTGTCTGCATCGTCGTGCTTGGCAAGTATGTTCCCCAGTTGGGATTCCTGCCCGTGTTGTTGGGAGATCTCTCGGCCCTGACGCCGTACGAACAGATGTATCAGCGTCTGCTGGAGGGAGACCGAAGGGAAGCTCGCAAGCTGGCCGATGTTTATCTGAAGTCCACTACCTGGATCGGTCTCTATGATGACCTTCTCATCCCCGCACTTCACCTGGCTGAACGCGATCGACACGCGGGAGTCTTGAATTCTCGGCGCGAAACGATGGTGATTGAAACGGTAAGTGCCTTGATCGAGGAGCTTGACTCCCAGGCGTTGCTGGCGGACGACGCCGGTGAAGTAGCCGGTGAAGAAGACGGAGGAAAGGACGTGTCAGCCCGACCACCCACGCGCGTCTTCTGCATTCCGGTCCGAGACCAGGCCGACGAAACGGCTGCCATCATGCTCGGGCAAGCCCTGACGCGCGCCGGTTGCACTATCGACGTGGGCTCATTGGATCTGTTAGTCAGTGAAACGGTTGAGCGAGTGGAGAAGAGCCAATCGAACATTGCTGTGGTGGTCGTACTGCCTCCTTTAGGATCGCGTAACGGTCGGTACTTGTGCAAGCGACTGCGGCGACGACACCCCCAGTTGGCGATTGTAGCGGCCGTGCTGGACGGATCCCATCTCAAGAACACACGGCAACGGCTCATCGAGGCTGGCGCAAATGGTGTCACGAACAGTCTGCAGGAAACTGTCCGCTCCGTTCGCGCCCTGGCCTTACATCCGGCATCGGCGCGTCATGGCTGATCGGCGCAGGCACGACCGTGGCGCATGGTGACGACAGGCACTTGCTCGCGGATCAGCCGCCCTCGCGGATCAGCCGCCCTGGTACGCAACTTGCCAGGTATCGTGTGACGTGATTCCTGCCCTGTTTGTATCTGCCGACGCGTCTTGCGCATCGACTCCGTCAGGCAAGCGGACACCAGCTAATAACCGGTCTCGGTCAGGCGACCGCTTTCGACGCGATGTTCACGCGGAGTGAGGGGAAGCTGTTCGGGATCGATCGGAACTGTCAGCGACGTGAATTATTGTGGAGGAACATACCATGTCTCGAGGTTGGAGCAACAAGGACGAGCGACAGTACGAGCATATCAAGGAAAGTGCGAGCAAACGCGGCCGATCGGAGAAGCGAGCCAAGGAGCTTGCCGCTCGCACGGTCAACAAGCATCGTCGCCAAGAGGGGCGTACGCCGAACAAAACGACTCAGGGTACCGGAAATCCCCGCCACGCGCTGGAGGACCGGACGGTGCAGGAGCTGCGCAATATCGCTTCCGAGAAGAAGATCCGAGGACGCAGTAAGATGAACAAAAAGGACCTGGTCAGAGCGATCCGCCACGGCAGTTGAACGAGATCCGCCACAGCCGCAGAGCCGCATCCGCCACAGCGGTAGAGTTGTCTGATTCCACTCAATCTGATTCCACTCGAGGGAGGATGTGCTGAGCACATTCTCCCTCCGGCACTCTGTTGGCTTTCTCTCGATACGATCTGACACGTGTCGCCAAAGAGACGCACCAATGCCGCAGATGTCGCAGCGGTCACCGGAGTCCTTTCTCCCGTCCGGACCCCTTCCCTTTCAGATGGTTCGGTTGCAGAGACACGTTTGCTGAGGGGGGATAGCCCCGAGGAATTCATAGGTCGTCCGACCTTTCTGCTCATCCAATTCGTAGATGGCAACGCTGGTCGGGGCAGATCGAGCCGTTCGACCCTTCCCGGCCAAGCGGCGAATCAGGTTGGCATTGACCGGTAGCATAACGAAGTCGTTCATCTCGCATGGTTTGAGTTGGACGATTTGACGGTGCCCGTCAAATGGGCCCCCGCGGAACTCGATTCGTATCTGTGGTCTCGCGTCCATGTGCTGCTCCATCCATTGTTAATGCGGTGACGATCAACCCCGCCGGTTAGATGCACTTTCTGTGCCAACCTCGTTCGTCGCGATGGATGGAAGGAGACAAGAAAATGGAATGACGATAGGATGCGGGTGAGACGCTACTCTGAGGAGATCTCGAGGGCCACGACCAGCGCGATATTGCCGATTCATTGTCTCCGGTAGAATATCAACTGGAACGACCGCGGCGGGAGCTGGACTGTCCAGTCCTGTAATTCCGAGCCTGCCACGGTCTTCTGCGGAGCGTCGTAGAATTCAACCTGGTACTTGGCATCGGGTTGGATGCCGCCGAGCTGGAAACTTCGGGATTTCTCTATCGCAGATCCTCGCCGGAAGCAAATTGCGAATCCAGCGTTCAGGTCGGGCCGATCACATTGCCAGGCACACCAGATGTCGTCGCCCGCACCCGTTTCGTCGGTCAGTTGGTAGAACTCGCCCATATAGAACGGTTTCATGCGCGCCGCGAAGTCAAATACTTTCTTGAACCAGGCCGTTTCCTGGTCCGTTAGCGGGCGACGGATGATGCCGCCATCGAAATCGGACGGCGTGATGACGGTTCCCGAGGAAATGATGCTGAAGGCCGCGTAGTCGTCGCCGACCCTCACGCAGTTGAACTCGCAGCCCTGGAACGGCAGGTAGGGCAGGAGGTTGAGCGTGGCGTTCTGGCCGAGGATGAAGGCGGTATCACCGGGCTTGCGTCCGATGTAATAATCGCTGCGGCAGTACGTGTGGGCCCGCGAAATCATTTCGATGTCAATGCGTCGTCCCCCCGACGCACAGTTCTCCTGCAAGATATTCGGGAACCGCGCTCGCATGTCGTCCAGGAACTTGTACATTCCGGCGATGTGCTTTGCTTCTGCGATTCCAACGCGGTCGGGAGCGTCCATGTCGCCCCAGAGCGATCCGGGATCCATATTGAAGTCCTGGCGGTAGATATCGATCTTGTGCTTCGCGATGATTTCGTAAATCGTCTCCTGGATCCAGCGAAGTGCCTCGGGGTTGCCATAGTCGACAAGCTGCCCGTGCCGGTATTCCGGATGCGTCTGCAGAATCGGTGCGGTGTCGGTCATACGTTCCGGTTCGAACCAGAGCAGGAATTTCAGGCCGGCCTTGTGAACCGCGTTGGCAATGGGCAACAGGTCTCCACTCGGATGCGTCGTCGTATTGACGCGCCAGTCGCCTACATACTTCCACCAGTTCGGTCCGCAGTTGGAATACAATTCGTCTTCATGCGGCGCGCCGTACCAGCCGGCATCGACCCAATACGTGTCGAAGGGCATCTTGTTGTCGACGCAGTATTGCAGGACGTCGGCCATCATCTGCGGTGTCTTGTTCCCTCCTCCCGCGGCCACTGCCAGAATCGGCGGAATGATCTGCCCGACCGAATCACGGGGCACCTTGTTCTCGAGCATGAACCGATGAACCAGCGTCTTGAACGCCTGTCGCGTCTGGTTCTTTCGTACGAGAACCGTGATCGACGGCTGCCGGATCCTCTCGCCGGGCAGCAGTCGGAAGTGAGTCCGCTCCAAGCCGATTTCGACAGCCGTTGCGTTGCCGGTGTTGACGAACCTCGCCTGCCAGTTCCCCGTCCAACCAATCGCGAAGAGATAGCCGTTTCGGTCGTCGAGATTCAGCTCGAGGAACGGAATATAGTCATTGGACGAACGCCCGCAGGACGTCACCAGCACTTGTTCCTGTCCGGCTTCGATCGTGAACGACTCAGGAACAAAATCCGTGGCTTGGCAGGTCGAACCACGCAGCACGTTCACCGTGACGGCGGCAGAATCCGGTGTGTCGACGGAGAGCTTGAGCGATCGGAAATCGCTGACTACGCCGGTCGGTTCACTTGTAGACAGGTTCGTCAATTCGACCGAGTACTCCTCTGCCGGAAAACCCTTGTAGGTCTTGTCAGTCAGACGAACCTGCAGTTTTCCGTCAGCGGCAGTCATCGTTCGCGACGCGGCCACATAGTGCGTCGCATCGTGGAGCGAGCCTGCCACCATGGTTCTGACGTAGGAATCGTCCGGCTGCGACGTTTGACCGTCGTAATCGAAAGCTGGCCAGCAGGCGTTGAGCGGAGGGGTCTCTGCCTGAACATCGACCGAGAGAACGTGTACCGCCAAGAGAGTGGACCACAGCAGAAATGCTCTCGAAGGACCGAAAAGAAGTGTTGAGCCCGTGATGTTCATGCTTCTCATCGATCCCTTCATGGTATTCTCCTCGATGCTTGTCGCGACGTGTCAGCGGTTGACCGTATTGTCTGGCACCCCGATCGCATCGTCAACGGTCTCAAGACTGGTCGAGGCCTTTTGTCCAAGAGAGTTGACGGCGAATACTCAGCGATCAATACAGCACCCATTCGGGAGCGGAGAGGAGGCCGATATGGGGACGAGGATCCGGCGAAAGTCCCCAGTAGCTCTTGTTCCGGAGCGTTGTTCGGAGCTTCCGCCATCGACAGTACGCGGCAAGTCAACGCCATGGAGATTGCGGCCAACATCATGTTCTCCATTTCATCTCCGATCCTGCCGACCGGATGGCCATTAACATGCGTCCCAGGATATTCGTAGTATGGTTGGGAGGATCCCAGACGATGGGGGAGTGCGACCGCCCGCGGGTGACATCATGTGCAGTACTCCGCCCACAAGCTCGCGCCGTTTGCCATCGTCCGGCAACGATGCAAGTTCGTCGGCCGTCATTTTCAAGTCTCTCAGCGCCGTCGGTGATTGCGCTTCTGGATGTGCTTTCGTGTGCCCACCCCATGGAGCGGTCGAGTCGTGCTGTAAGGTGCGACAGGCTCAGTCCACGGTAAGCTCGAAGAACGGAGTTGGGCCGTGCTTCAGGCTGGCAGTGTCGAGATGGATCTTGAGCCGACCATCTTCCCAGCCAAGCGGCAAACGTTCTCGACGCTCCCCATTGAGGCCAATCGCATAGAGGGTCATCGTCTTCCCGTGCGCGTTCTGTAGCGTCGCGTCCAAACACCCTACCTTCATCAATACCGGCAACGTGCCTTCATGGAACATCGTCGTGCGATCGGGCGACACCACCATGCCAGTATTGACCGCCTCGGTCGTATAGAGCAGGACCATCCGCTGGCTTTCCGCGAGACTCTTCCCGTCCATGGCGCAGACGCCAACCATGGCCGGAGTATCGCTGCCGATCACTTCCAGCTGCCCGACCGGCTCGCGCCGGTCGGCCTCCAAGGTGACGGCTTCGCTGAAACGTGTGGCGACCTTGAGGAGATTTTCCTCGGCCCGCATCGTGATCTCACCAGTATCGCTCTGAAATACCCCCTTGGAAGGTTTGCTAATGTTCGCCTCTGGAAGAAGCCCGCTGTGCTTCATTCGGCCGACCAGGGCATCGAGCGACAGGCTGGCCCTCTCGGCATCGGCATCGGCATCGGTGACCTCGTCGGTCCAGTTGGCATTCTGGCGAATTCTCACACCGCCTGCAGGTGTGACAATCATGTCTGGCTCAGCAGGCTGGGCGACTCCTTCCGGAGGCTGCAAGTCTGGGAACGAGAGGGCGAAACCGCTCATCAACCCGAGTTTGGTCTGCTCGGTCGAGGCTTGCTTGAATTCACCCAGGATGGACTGCGGCACTTGAAGGTCAACCCGATGGCCGGAGGTCTGGACGTCGCCACGTACAAAAAGGCAAGTGAAAAGGAATTCACTAGGACGGGTTATCGGAGAGCCTCCGGGCATGAAAGAACCGAGGGTCTTCGCCTCAAACACGACGGGAGTCGATGCAAACACCATTGCATCGAAACCTTGCAGCGCGGAATACGCGCCATGGACGATTCCCAACTCGCGTTGATACTGGTTCCAGAAGCAATGGTTGTATTCGGTCATGCAGAATGGCCGGTCCGCAAATTTCGCCCCGATCATGCCGCGCAGATGAGGCACAGTCTCGCCCACCGAGCTGTTTTGCGGGCAGATGGCACCAGCGCCTCCACGCCAATCCCCCCATGGCATGGCATAAAACTGATTCTTGATCGCCATCGTGGTGTATTCGTAGCGTGCCGCGTGATCTCCCCACCACTGCGGCAGGCTGTAATGGCCTACCAATCCTTCGTATCCGATGCGTTTGAGATGGGCCGTGTACCAGGCGATGTTTTCGCGGGCCAGCTTCGTACAGAAGAGTGTAAAGTCCTGATCGCATGGACTCGATCCGATTCCGGTCCAGTTGAAAGACGGCGTCACGAACGAAATGTTCTCCGCCGGCGCCGTCACCTGGCCGAATGAGGCAATGGCGTCGTCGCCCCATGCTTTGGCCAGCGCCTGGGGCGTTTGATACTTTTCCCCGAGCCATTCGCGGAATCGCTGGTGCAGCGTTTCCTTGATTTCCCCGGACGACGACGACATGTAACGGGCCAGTAGTCCCGATTCCTGTTCATTATAGGGTTCGACGCAGACAATGGCCGGATCGTCCTTCCACGCCAACCCCGTGTACGGATTGACATGGTTCATCAGAGTCTCAGCCGCATAGAGCCAGATTCGGCGCAGTTCGGGATCGCCTAAAAACATCCGCGCCTTGAAGTCGCATTCTCGGCCCTGAACGGCAGGATTGTACTTCAGTGGAGGAGGTACCTCTTGAAAGAGCCCGTAACCAAGCAAGGTCAAATGCAGGTAGGTCCCTTGTTGGCCCATTTGGGCGACCAGGTAGTCAACCCTGTCGAGCAGTTCCGGACTAATGTCTAAGCTCTTTTCCGGCGACATGAGGTCGATATCGAATATTCGAAAGAGATTATACCCCTGATTTCTGCTCGACTGGATAAAGCGGTCCACATTCTCTTTCCACTGTGGGCCCTCGCCAAACCAGCTATAAGTATTCACGCTCATGGCCGCATCATCCACCACATGGAATATGAATCCTTTCAATCTGACCGGATTTGTGGGCGTGCCTTCGGCAACCAGTTTCCCAGAGGGCCCGATGACAAGTCGTGGCAATCGTTTGCTCCCTGCAGACGGCCCCTCCACCAACGGCACGGCGGTCGCCGCGCTCAAGTCCAAGACGCTGCCCGCCTTCACCAGTACGTCAGAGGTGTCCACCACCTTCCATTGCGAGTTCGCTACGAATGTCATTTTCTCTTCGGCGATGGCCGCGACAGCAGATACCGCCACAGCCATGTAACAACTTAGTAAAGACAGAGTTCTAGCGCCCGCACAAGCCGCGCAAATCAAACCGATTGGCGGTCTCTTCATGACAGTCTCCCATTATGGTGTGTGCTTCCAGGCAACATCTGCGGCCAGACGGTCTGGATTCCGACAACTTCCGGCTGGTGGCAGCCGTCAGGGTACATGCTGAACCGTCACACCGACTTGTTGCCCAGTCACCTCGGCAGTCAGTACGGTGCCATGAACTCGTAGATGCCTGAACCGCAGCGATACACGGCAGTATTCTCCTCGGACTGGACGAATGTCACTCCCTCGGCCTCGTCAACTGGCCGGCCACTCTCGCGGACCGCTGCGCGGTCGTTCGTCGGTACATAGACCGTGGCCTGCGTGTTGACGGGAATATGCACCTTCAGAGTTGTCGAGCCGCTTTCGATGCGCCAATCAACGGTGATCAGCCCGCGAATGGACTGGTACTGACCCTCGGCCCAGGTCAAACCGCCACCTGGAAGGGGCCGGATCGTGAAGTGTTTGTAGCCGGGCGCGGCGTCATCGGGATTCAGCCCGACAATCGTGCGCCACATCCACTCGCCGACCGAGCCGAGCGCGACGTGATTGAACGAGTTCATGTAGGGCTCGTAAAATCCCCGCCCTTTCACAAAGCCGTCCCATCGCTCCCAGATCGTGGTGGCGCCGTTGTCAATCATCGATCCCCAGGAAGGAAACGTCCGCTGGTTGAGTACCTGGTAGGCCACATCGCTGTAACCGTGGTCCGATAACGTGAGCATCATGCGATGGGTCGTCTGGATGCCGGTGGACGGATGACCTTGATACCGTTCGAGTTCCTCCACCAGCCAACAGGCCGCTTTCGCACGGAGGGGCTCGGGAAGCAGATGAAATTGCAGCGCCAAGGCGTAGCCAGCCTGCGTGTCGCCTGGAATTCGTCCATCGGAATCGACGAATCGCTGATTGAACGCTGCCTTGATGTCCTCGAACAACGTTCGGTAGGTCTGGGTCTCTGCCTCGCGGTCCAAGACGGCCGCCATTTGTGAGACGAGGTCAGCCGAATGCGCGAAGAACGCCGTGGCGAAGACAGCCTTGGGTACATTTCCACCCGTTCTGGGCCAGCCCTCCATGCTGCCAACGGCCCCACTCTCGTTCTGCTGCGCAGCCTCCAGCGACCGATGGGAGTGGGTCACTGGAGTTCGCGCGGTAGCGGGTCGTGGTTGGCGGCCCTGCCGCCCCATGACCAATGTATCGCCATTGAGCCAGTCGTTGTAATCAAGTCCGCGGCTGTTCTCCCAGATCAGGTTCGGATTCTCCTGGTGAACGTAGTCCACCCAACGCCTGGCCGCCTCGAAATGCTCCTCAAGGAGCCGCTTATCTGCATAGTTCTGGTACGCGCGCCAGGGAAATATGACGCCCGTGTCACCCCAGCCCGGGGCGCCAAAGAAGACAGACTCGAGGCCCTTGAGCGGGTGCGGAGTAATATCCGGGAACCGGCCGTTGGGCGTCTGGTCATCACGCAAATCGAGCGTCACTTTGCTGCAGAGAGCTGCCATGTCCATGTTGAACATCGCGGTTTGTGAGAAGGCCTGGAAATCACCCGTCCACCCCAGTCGCTCCGCACGCTGCGGGCAATCGGTGAGCACACTCATCATGTTGCCACGCTGGGTCCAGACGATGTTCCGCATCAACTGGTTGAAGAGCTGGCTGCTGCACGTGAAGGAGCCTGACGGCGAGGCGGCCGAGTGGATCACGCGTCCCACGAGAGCGTCTTTGTCCGGCGTTTCTGCCACGCCGGTCACTTCGACATAACGGAAGCCATGGCAGGTGAATCTCGGTTCGTAGACCGCTTCACCCGCCTGCCGAAACGTGTATTGATCGGTGGCCCTGGCGTAGGTCAAGTTGGCGGTATAGAGGGAACCATCTTCATGGAGCATTTCACCGTAGCGGATCGTCGCGGTCCTGCCGGCTTCGCCTCTAAGTCTCAGTCGGCACCGGCCCACCATATTCTGGCCCAAATCGAAAAGGAACACTCCCGGTTGTAGCTCCGTCACCCTCTCGGCGTGAAGATCCTCCGTGACCCGAATCGGCTCGTTGCGCTGCCACACCAGGCTCTGGGATCCCAGGTCAGAAACGGCGACGACCGGACGAAAGTGTTCATCGGGGAAATCCGGCTGATCCCAGCCAGGCATCTCCAGGCGAGCGTCGTAGATCTCTCCATCAAACAAGTCGGCGGACACGATGGGACCGTCAATGGTGCTCCGCCACGAGCTGTCCGTGACGATGCGCTGGATGGTACCGTCATCAAGTTCGACTTCAAACTGCGCCAGGAACTGCGGCGTCTCGCCATAGATCGCCCGCCCGGTGAGGCCGATCTGACCGGCGTACCAACCGGCGGCCAGAATCGCTCCGGCGGCATTGTTTCCCTCGTGAAGCAGTGAGGTGACATCGTACGCCTGGTATTGGATCCGCTTGTGATACCCGGTCCACTCCGGCGCAAACTCGCGGTCGCCCACCCGCTGGCCGTTAAGGCGGAGTTCGTAGATCCCTCGTGCGGTCGCATACGCGGTCGCCCGGACAATCGGACGATTCACCACGAACTCCTTCCGCAGCATTGTCACGGGTTGTCGAGCGAGTTCTCGAGGAATCACGCGGGTCACGCCATCCACAAGCTTGTCTTTGGACCAGCCGATGGTCTCTGTGGAGTCCAATGCCAGTACCGGTTTGCCCAGTGCCAGATTGCGGTCGACGCTGAGGACTTCCAATTCGGCCAGCCACATCTCGGCAATGAGTTCATTGCCGGCAGCCAATCGTGTCCCTACGACGCGCACGAAACGAGCCGTCACCGGTTCGAAGCGGAACTCCGGCGGCGGCGCTGCGAGGTCAGGAATTGGCAGGTCTTCCTGGGTGCGATCGACCACCGTTCGGCTGTCGGAAAAGTCCTCAGCGTCAGCTGCCTCGATCTTCAGTCGATACGGAAAGAAGGAAGCGGGCATATCTTCCTGCGTGTTGTACGCCCGGGTCGGATACAGTCGCACCCGATCAAAGCGTTCGGGCTTTCCCAAGTCGACGCCGACCCATTTCTCCGTATCGGGTGTGGCTGCGGCAGCTGATTTCCAGCCGCTGTTCACCTTGGAAAGAGCCGCCGCCTCGGCACCTGGTGCCATACGCGACTCCTCATCCGAAATCCACTGGGCCTGCCAATCGGACATGTGGAGCAACCCTATGGACCACATGGCCGGTTCGCTCCACGGCGAAGGTACGCCGTTCTCGTCCCAAACGCGGACCTTCCAGTAGCAGCGCGAGCGCGATCGAAGCTGTTGGCCAGCATACGCGATGTGTATCGTTTCATCGGAGTTGACTCTGCCCGTGTCCCAGAGATCGCCGCAATCGGTCGCCAGTGTGGCAGGATTTGAGGCGACCAACACGTGATAGGCTGACTGAGAACTCGATCGCTGCTGGTCCGTTGCCGCCCGCAACTCCCAACTCAAGCGAGGTTGCGGCACATCCACGCCCAGCGGATTCACCAGGTATTCACACCGGAGGTTCGCGGGCAGGACTTCGGCCGACACGTCGAGATGGGACGCACAGTGGTATGCCACGAGCAGGCCGAAGGTCGCCAGAATCCGGAAGTACATCGCTTGTTCCTTTCACAGTGGCGGCAGGGCGGCTCCCCCGCAACGCGCAGCATTCCCGCCAGCTAATAAGGGGCAGTGAAGACGTAGGTACCCGATGCGACTTCATACACCGCGGCTCCCGGTTCGTGGCGAAGGAAAGTCACGCCGTCGGCACGCTCAGCCGAGACGCCACTCTCCTGCACAGCGGCAGCACCATGTACCGGGACGTAGACCGTGGCGGTCGTATTGGGCGGAATGGTTACTTGCAGTTTCATCTCACCCTGCTCGATGCCCCACGCGCTGGCAATCGTCCCTCGGATCGAATGGTATTCGGCCTTCGCCCACGTCAATCCACCACCGGGTCGGGGGCGAATCACGAAGTGTTTGAAGGCGGGAGCCGATTCGTCGATGTTGATCCCCGCAAGATGACGCCACATCCACTCGCCCACGGCGCCAAACGCGCAGTGGTTGAACGAGTTCATCCAGCCCATGAAGCCGGGATGCGTATCACGACCGTCGACCCAACCGTCCCAGCGCTCCCAGACAGTGGTCGCACCTTGATCGATCATGTAGCCCCAAGAGGGCGGCGTGCGGAGATTGAGCAGTTGGCAGGCCAAGTCGTGATGTCCGTACCGCGTCAATTCCAGCATCAACCGATGAGTGGCCTGGATACCGGTCGACAGATGGCCGTCATACGGCTCGAAGGCTCGCAGCAGGTGCTGTACTGCTTTGGGACGGAGTTCGTCTGGCAGAAGGTCGAAATGGAGTGCCAGCGCGTAGCTGCCTTGCGTATTGCTGGCGATGCGGCCGTCAGGACTGACGAAGTTGCGATTGTACGCGCTCTTGATGTCTGCGAACAGCTGCCTGTAGAACTTGGCGTCGGCGTCGCGTCCGAGGACCGAAGCCATTTTCGCGAGAAGCTCCGTGGAGTGAGCGAAGAACGCCGTGCCGAACTCAGGACCTGGAATGTTGGCGCCGGTCTGCGGATAGCCATCGAAGAAAACGCCATCGCCGTTGAGCCAATCGCCGGGGAACGGGCCGGCCTGCCAGATCAAATCCGGGCTTGCTTCATGAATCCAATCGACCCATCGCTTGGCGGCGTCATAGTGCTCAGCGAGCATGCGCTGGTCGCCATAAAACTGGTACATGCGCCACGGACAGATGACGCCCGCGTCCCCCCACGCCGCGCTGCCATAGAAGGCATCGAGGCCGTACATCTGCGGACTCGTGTCGGCGAATCGGCCGTCGTCGGCTTGGGAGTCCCGCGTATCCCGTACCCATTTGGTGAAGAACGCGGCTGTGTCCATCAGGTATGGTATCGTTCCCGATAATATCTGCACGTCACCCATCCAACCGAGCCGTTCGTCCCGTTGGGGGCAATCGGTGGGGATCCCCATCAGGTTCCCGCGGTGCGTCCACACAATGTTGCTCATCAACTGGTTCAGCAGTGGGCTTGAGCAGGTGAATTGCCCGACTTCGGGAGAGGCGCTGTGAAAGACGCGGCCGGAGACCGTGTCAGCCGTCGGAGGTGATGGTAAACCACTGACCTGAACATAGCGAAATCCCATGTACGTGAAGTGCGGTTCATAAACCTCACCGGCCGGGTCTCCGCGTAACGTGTACGTGATCTCGCTCAGACCGCCTTTCAGATTGTAGAAGAGCGAGTTGTCTGGATTGAGGCGTTCACCATGACGCAGTCGTAAGGTCACGCCTTCAGGTCCCTTTACTTGGAGCCGCACCGAGCCCACCATGTTCTGGCCGAGATCGAAAACGTAGACACCGGGTCGAGACTCGATCACGCGCTCTGTCTTCAGCTCCACAAAGGGACGTATCGGCTCGCTGGGTTGCCATACGAGCTTGCGTTGATCGATCGACATCGTTGCCACAGGGCGCCACTTACTGTCGTCGTAATCGGGTTGATCCCAGCCGGGCAACTCCTGGCGGGCATCGTATACTTCGCCGTCATAGATACTCGAGAAGCGGATTGGTCCCTCGTCAGAAGCACGCCATGAGCCGTCAGTGATGACGCCGTGTGTCTGCCCATTCGCCAACCGGACTTCCAGTCGTAACAGCAGCTTGGGCTCCTCGTCCGGAATGCCGGGCTTGGTGAGAACTCGGCCTGCATACCAGCCTTCTCCCAGCACGGCGCCGATGGCGTTCTTTCCCTCACGCAGCAAGTCGGTCACATCATACGCCTGGTATTGCACCCGTTTTTCGTAGCAAGTCCATTCCGGAGCCAGGAGCTGATCCCCTACGCGACGACCATTGATGTGCAGCTGATAAAGTCCCAGAGCGGTCACATAGACGGTAGCGTGCTGAATCGGTGCCTCCAGTTGAAACTCGTGGCGAGCCATGACAGCGGGGCGATGCGGTATGGGGTCGTCCGACTCAAGCCGGCCGTCGACAAGGTATTCGGTCGAGTACTCCGGCGCTGCCACCGCGTCCGACGCGGTCACGCGCCTGCCCCGGGCAACATTCTCTTCTCCAGAGAACACTCGTAACTCCGCGAGTGTCACACCATGGATGGCGGCGGCGTAAGATCGCAATTTCGTGATTCTCAACCGCACGTATCGGCCGTTCGTGGGCTGACAGCGGTAGCGAGGCGCATCGGTCCCCGGGTTCGGCTCGTCCGCGTGGGAATGGTCCACGATCGTCCTGGCGTCGGAAAAGTCGCTGCGATTGGCCACTTCGATGACAAATCGCTTCGGAAACAAGTAGCCAACGTCATAGTTAATGAATTTCAGCGCGCCGAATTCTCGCAGAAAGCGGCGTGCGGGATGCAACTGGATGGCGTCGATCGTACGTGAGGCACCCAGGTCAATGGCGACCCATTTCTCTTGATCGGGCGAAACAGCCGGTTCGCTTGCATAGCCGAT
The DNA here is from genome assembly GCA_041752115.1 of Pirellulaceae bacterium. Classification (GTDB taxonomy): domain Bacteria; phylum Planctomycetota; class Planctomycetia; order Pirellulales; family Pirellulaceae; genus JAJRVM01. The sequence goes on from JBGSHS010000095.1 coordinate 16,271, forward strand.
ACGCAGCGAGCGAGATTCCTCTTCTGCGGCGCTCTCCCGATGTAAACCACGGTCAAGGTGAATCCAATCTGCGCCCCAGTCGGATTGGTCCAGCAGTCCCATCGACCACATCGCCGGTTCGCTCCAGGCCGATGCAGTGCCCTTGGTGTCCCACACTCGTAGCGTCCAGTAACAACGCTGCCCGCTCTGCAGAGGTCGGCCGTCATAGCTCACGTGGATTGTCTGATCGGAGTCGACTCGACCGCTGTTCCACAAGTCGGCGTCCGCCAGCGTGAGTTTGTCCGGCTGCGTAGCGACAAGGATCTGGTAGCCGAATTGCACCTGATTACGCAGTTTCGACTCCAGCACCCAACTCAGTCGTGGGCTTGCAACGTCGATTCCCAGCGGGTTGACGCGGTATTCGCATCGCAGGTGAGTCGGCTGAATTCCGCAGGCAATAGACTCTTCCCCCGCCGCCCGTGCCAGGGCAGCTGCCTCAAGCGTCAACAGCACCGCCACTACGGCCGAGTTGACTCGCAAGATGGCACGGCGTTTCATGTGTCTCTCCTTCGTTGTCTGGTGCGTTCGCCTGAGAGCAGGTTGCTTCACTTCGTTGACTCGCCTGGCCCGGATTCACTGGGCAGGTCCGCGCCGTGTTGGCGGGCAGCGATCGGATCACGCGCCCATCAGAGCATTGGCTGCGCCGAATACGGCCAGCGCGAGGAACAGCACGATTACGCCGGCGAGCATCACTTGCCTTGTCGTGGTGGAGGTGCCACGCCACTCACCGCTCACCGCACCGGCCAAGTTGGCGAACAGGATTGCCACCAGCAGCATCATGGGAAATCCGACAAACGCTCCATATTCGCCCATCTTGTAAGCGCCGATCCCAAACAGCACGACGCCTAAGGGCCAGGATATGCCCATGAAAAATGCCCAAAACCAGTTGGTAAAGCTGCTCTGCGAGACGATTCGGCCGACCGTGCGATTCTGGAACATCAACCAGAAGCCGTATCCCGCGTTCACGAGATAGTTGCCCGTAAAGACCAGTGCCCAGATCGCGTTGGCGGCAAATGGATTCTGGGCCTCCGGCGGACTGGCCGCCTGGGCGATCGGATCGCCGAAGACCAGTCCGAAGTTGAGCATGGCGGAAAGCACGCCCGAGAGCACGCAGAACACCAGGCCGACGGCAAACGGGGTCGACCCTTCTTGGGCCGGCCTGGCAGCAGCGACGGCGCTGAGCTCTTTGTCCTTCCGGGCACCAGCCACGGCACACAGGATCACGCCCACGACCATCACTGCCAGCGCGGCGAGAAGTGTTAATCCACCCGGCTCGATCAGTTTGCCCGGATCTTTGATGGCCAGCGGTACAGGAGAGCCGACGATGGTGATCATGCCCATCAGCAAGGACACTCCCAAAGCCACGCCCACGGCAGCGATCGCCTTACCCCAGAAGATCCCACCCAGCCCCCACCCGATTCCGAACAGAAATGTAACGAGCAGCAACCGTGGCGAGACGGAGTTGAATACATCGAACAGGTCGGGCACCGTCAGTAAAGCGACTGGCCAGGGGACCAGAACCAACGCGATCAGCGAGCCGAGTCCCCAGATGTTCTCCCACGTCCAGTTGCGAGTCCGCGTCACGCCCAACGAAAACAGCCCTTCGAGCGCACCACCGCAGACGACCAACACGATTCCCATGGTGAAATCCATGCCTGTCTCCCCGGCCGTCGCAACGGCCGCCTTCCGTCGATACTGTGACTCGCCGGTCCGCGCCGGCGCTCAATCTGACCCGGCAAAGGACGAGGTCTCGCCAAGACCCTCCGAGCCCATGCCGTTGTATCCGCCGTCGACCATCAGCTCGGCTGCCGTAATGAAGCTGGCCTCGTCGCTCAACAGAAAGGCCACCGGGCCGGCGCATTCGTCGACGTAACCCAACCGCCGCAGCATGTGGAATTTGCCCCAAATCGGCCCCCATTTCTCGCGATCACCACCGGCTGCCTTGTCAACCTCGCGCGTCCAAATCCAACCCGGGCTGACCGTGTTCACACGGATTCCCAAGGGAGCCAGATCCAGCGCCATGCAACGCGTCAGCTGATTGACTGCCCCCTTGGCACCGTTGTAGGTCCAGCGGTCCGGCTGAGCGATATGTGCCGAAATGCTGGAGAGATTGACGATCGCACCACCACCTTGCTCCTTCATCGGTTCCACCACCAGCTGCGCCATGGTGGCATAGCCGATCGGTCCGACGTTCATCATCCGGACCCAGTCCTCGCGTGTGGCCTGCAAGCCCTTGGCGATGAACGAGAAGGCGTTGTTGACCAGGTAATTGACTTTCCCCCATTGCTGCAACGCCGCGTCAACCAGCTGGCGACAGAATGCCTCGTCCGCCATATCGCCGCGGACAAACTGGACCGCGTAGCCTCTCTCCCGACATTCCTTCTCCGTTGCCACACCGCCATCACTGATGCCGCTGTAGGTGACCGAGACGCCCTCCGCACACAGTCGCTCCATGATCGCGCGACCGATACCCGTTGAACCGCCGGTCACGATCGCCACCTTGCCTTGTAGTCCTCTCATCATCGGGCTCCTTTCAGACGGTAAAAAGCCACTGCGTTGTCGTGAAACAAGCGGCGAAGGTCTTCCTCAGAAAAATCCTGAGTCGCCCAGGCGAGCGTCTGGACCCAGCGAGAATACTCTGTCGCCAGGCAGGCTACGGGCCAGTCGCCACCATACATGACTCGCTCAACACCAAAGCACTCGAGCACGTGATCGATGTACGGCTTGAGCTGTTCCTTGGTCCAGTGATCGTGGTCTGCTTCGGTCACCAGTCCCGACATCTTGCACCACACGTTGGGCATGGCCGAGAGCGTTTTGAGCTGCGTCCTCCACGGGTCCAACAGCTGATCCTTGATGTCCGGTTTGCCGATGTGATCGAGTATGAACTGAACTTCCGGGCACTGGCGCACAAACTCAATGGTATTGTCCAGTTGGTGATGCTTGACACAGATATCAAAGCTCAAGCCGAAATCCGGCAGCGCTCGGACTCCCTCAATGAAGTCGTGCCGCAGACAGAACTGCGGGTCCGGCTCGAACTGAATGATCCGCCGAATACCCTTGATCAGAGGATTCTCTGCCAGCACCTGCAACTCGTCCCGTACGGACTCGCCTTTCTCCAGCGGGGCCCACGCTACGATTCCTTCAATGCGCGGGTCCTGCTGCGCGAGCGACGTGACCCAATCCGCTTCCTGTTGGTACTGAGAGAAATCACACTCCGCCTGGACGAAGACCATACGCTCGATTTGCAGCTTACCGCACGCCTCCTGGTAGTCCTGCAACAGGTAGGGTTGATTCAACCGAGGTACGTCGGTCAGCCACGGATAGGACAGCCGCTGGTTATCCCACACGTGCAGGTGCGCGTCGACCATGGGAACGGTAATCATCGGACGGCTCCCCGGAAATAGGAAGATTCATCAAACGGGATCCAGAAGTTGAATGATATGTTTCACCTCAAAGCTCCGCTTGGTCCATGCGCGAGCGCTGTTCCATTGCATCGTGCATGCGTGGTTGGAGGTGGCGAGGATTGGGCGGACACCCTCGGGTAGTTGGCCGAGGAACGCGGACTTGCGTTTCCGGATCTCGCGGGCGTTGTCGGGCTTCTGCAGGTTGTAGACGCCTCCCGACCCGCAGCAGTCGGTGGCGCAGGGCGCGAGTTCCCATTCGTAGCCGGTGGGCATGGCAGCCGCGAGCGGACGAAAGCGGTCCGGAAGCGTCGAGGTGGATGCGGGAGCATTCATTCCCATGCAGATATCCTGTCCTTTCAGGTCGCTCGCTCAGACATCAGGTCGTCCTGGCAGCGGTTGGAAGGAATGATCTTCCGTCGTTTCACAGTGGTGTTTTCTCCCTGCAGCATGATCGATCGAGTCACCCTCGCTTCATCGTCAAACTAGTCTCGCGGCCAGACCAGGTGGTTGCGCACCGCTTGTTGAGCCGCCGGCACGTCGCCCGCTGCAATCGCATCCAGGATGGCCTGGTGGTCTCTCGCCGCCCGGACGCCGCCTGGACCACGCAGCGTCTGGCGACGCTGCTCGTTGAGCAATTCCGCTAAAGCATGTAACAGCAAGCTGAAGATGGGATTCCCCGTCGCCTCTGCCAACTGCTGATGAAACGAGGCATCGGCCTCGATGCGAACCGGCAGCCGAGCTGCGCCCCCGAGCACATCAATGGTCTGCTGGAGCGAATCGATTTGAGCCGGGCCGATGTTCGGCATCGCCAAGCGCACGATCTCGCATTCGATGGGTCGGCGAACCTCTAGCAGCTGGGGGACCGCCAGATCGCTGCGCTGCATCCACGTGACCAGGCTGAGCAGACTGGCCTCGGCATTGGGAGCCTTCACGCGGGGACGGCGACCGTGTGAGATCTCGATCAGCCCGGCAAACCGCAACTGATGCATGGCTTCCCGAATCACCGTGCGGGAGACGCCAAACTGTTCGGCCAGCTTCCCTTCGGCCGGCAGCATCTCGCCACTCTGCAGCCGCCCGGCCAGCACTTCGCCGCGGATCTGCTGCACGACCTGGTCGACCAGTTTGGGGGCCGCGGAGAGCTTGGGAAAGGTCGTCGTGGTGGCAGGGGCTGGTTTCATGGTCATCATCTTATGCTATAAGTTTGACCGATGTCAACGCGCGGGAGGCGGTGTGTTGAGCCACGCGAGATTGAACGCGTAATGCTGCTTGGACGAGATCAAGTGAATCACTCCGTTGGCCGTCTGGCAGATCGACAGGTAACCGCGCGGCTCGGCCGACTTGGCACTCAGCGTGAACGGCCCTGTGTTGCCGCCGCCGTCGATCGTACGCGGCGGGCCATCGTCCGTGACCAGCCGTTTGACTTCCCACGAGGCACCCTCGTCGGTCGACACGGCGGCGAACAGGCCCGACCCGATCCGTTCGTTGCCGGCGACATCGTGAAACCGCACCTCCGGTCCAAACGAGCAGAGCAGAAGGGGGCCTTCCTGAAGTCGCAGCGTCACCAGTCGCTGTCCGCCGCCGAGGGGCGGAAAAGGACTGGCGCTATAAGTCCACGTGGCACCAAGATCCTCAGAGACGCTCATCGGCATGCGTCCGTCGATGTTGTCGCCTCGGCCAAAAGCCATCAGTCGTCCATCGGCCAGTTGCACGAACCCCGCGTGAATTCCCGCCATCAAGGCGCCCGTGGAACCGGCCACGAACTCCGGTATCGGCTGTGCTTCGGCAGGATCGGTCCACGAATGTCCGTCATCACGGCTGATCAGTGCAACGGAGCCGCCGGCGCCGTCGGGCACTGCATCGCAGGGAACTAACATGGCTCCTTCGCGCGTTCGCAGGACCGATTCGATCGGCATGTGGTGCAGACCATGTTCCGGCATGATTCGTTGGGCTTTCGACCAGGTGGCCCCGTTGTCGGTCGAAGTCCGCATGATGGTTGCCAGGTTTCCCCAGGTGGCAGCGGCCGAAAGGCCGTTGAAGTGATAGAGTCTGCCGTCTTCATCGACCCACAGAGCGGACGCGTGATCGTTGCGATCCGGGGCGTCCCAGAAATTGGACGCGACTTGCCACTGGTCTTGTCCGTACGGCAATCGACTGGCGACGATGCCCAACTCACGGCCCGGTTCCGTGCTGCACGTGTACCAGATGGCCAGCAGATCGCCATTGGGACAATTCACCAGCGCGGGACAGTGGTTATGGCGATTGAATACGGGACAGTCTTCGGCCGGCGGCTGACGCACGTACTGACGAGGGCCAGCGAAATACGGCTTCGCCGGGTCGGGCCCGAGGGTCACATCGTCCGGTACCTTTTGTTGCACATCGCGCGCATTGAGCGGTGCCTGCTGCGCCGGCAACGGCTCGGTCGACGGCATCTCGGCTTGCACAACGCGAAAACCGATCAGCCAGCTTCGGTTGTCCGGCAGTGTCCCGCTGCGATTGGCCGACCGGAGGAACTCCAATGTTGTGGAATGACTGCCGCCTCGAGTGACGCGAAAGTCGCCCTCGGCCCGTCCCGTCGGATCCGTTTGACGCTCTTCCCCGTAGGGGCCGTGCCAGTCCAGGCACCACTCTTCGACGTTGCCATGCATGTCGTAGAGGCCCCAGGAGTTGGCCGGAGTCTTGCCGACATGCAGGGGAACAAGATCGGTTCCGGATGTGCGTCCGGGAAACCAGCTGATACCAACATTCTTCTGGAAAGGTTGAGGTAGCGACTCGCCCGTGTGATAGGGGGTCGTTGCTGCGGCGCGGCAGGCATACTCCCATTCGGCCTCGGTGGGTAGGCGATAGGGCTTGCCCTCCTGTTGGCTGAGCCACTGGCAGAAAGCAACCGCGTCATTCCAGGAAACGAAGACAACGGCCTCGTCATCTGCTGACGAGAATCCCAATTTGCCTCGGAGTTGACTATGTGACGGATCGAACTGCTCGTACTCTTGGTTGGTGACCTCGGTGGCGCTCATGAAGAAAGGTCGGCTGATGGTCACCTCGTGCACGGGACGCTCGTCCCAGTCGCCGTCGGCCGATCCCATCGTGAACGATCCCGGTTCGATCTGGATCATGTTCATGCCCAACGAGTTCGTCCACGCGTCCGCGCCGAGGCAAGGGGATGGGGCGGCCGCGATCAGGACAAACATCACCAATACGGGGCTCAGAGTTGTTTTCATGTCGAGTCTCCTTGAAGGTGAGTGGCGAATGCCCGGTGGACCGGCCGTTCGCACCAGTCGCCGCACTCCCATGCTAATTCATCGATCGTCAATCCGCCGCGTCAGTTCATCGGCAGGCCTTCTCATCCACGCATCAGAGTCCGTTTCACCACATCATGCGTCGCAGTCACCTGCCGTTTCACGAGCATGTCATTTCATGCCAGAGATCCCTCATCGCCTGGCACTCGTCGCGAGCAGTGGGATAGACCAGCGGTCGCAAAATCACACGGGCTCCCGTCATGCTTGTTAACGTGCCGAGACGGCGGACGTAGCTCTCCCAGGTTTCACTCGGCTCAGCGGCCAGTCGGCTGTAGAGTACGGTGCCGGTCTCTGCACAGCGCTCCAGCAACCAGCGTGAGTCGTACATTTCTGGATTCCCCAAGTCGATCGCACGCACCTCGTCCATCTGACACAATCGCTCCAGCAACGGTTTGTGGTTTCCACAGAAATGCACAAAGGCCCCACCAAACCCCGCGGCAGCTCTGCGGATTGTCGGCAGGATGAACCTGTCGATGGTCAAGGGCGACAGGAGTATCGCTGTATCTTCCGCCATCCGCGTGCCGACGTGCGGGAAGTAGACTCCCTGGCTGGTTCCGTGTCCGTGGATCATGGATGTCGCCGGTTCATTCAGGTGAGCCTTCAACTGCACCGTGGCCCGCGTGTAGATTTCGTGGCAGACCCCGAGCAACTCATCGATCCAGCCGCACTCGTGTTCATCGGCCACTTCGTAAAAGGTATGATCTCCGTTGAGCAAATGGGCGATATCAAACACCCCCTGTGTGTCGGCCTGGTAGGGGGCGATGTCGCCGCGTCCCGAATCACGATGGACGGCATAGAACTCGGCGGCCAGTCGCATGGTTTCCGTGGCCGCCACATCGATGTTCCTGGCGGCACGGATTGCCTCGCGTGGGAGCGATTCTCCCGGCCAGGGCATCGCGTCGGTGGGCAAGTGATAGCTCAAACCGGCCATCGCGGGCACGAAGATGACGCCCAAGTTGGGACGCACCGTGGGCATGCCGTCGGTCGGCCAGTCGACGACCGGTTCGGCTCGGCGAATCTCTGATTCCCACATGGCCTGCGGGTCGTAGAACCGAGTCGGGTAGTCGGCCAGATCGTACAGTTCCTGTTCCCCGCGCGGGATCAAAATCAGACTCGGGCTTTCACCGCGCCAGAAGGCCTCGTGCAATGCTCGCTTGTTCATAAGTGGGTCGGCCATGCGCCATTCCTTTACAGGCATCTCACTGTCAATATATCCGAATCCTCGAACGTTCCGCCATCGTCGCCTTTCGCTCCGCGAAAGTGGCGTGCACGGCACCATCATCGTTTCGCTGTCGCCACGCTCGCCCAGCGCGTCGGGAGCCGGCCAACTACCGAAGTTGTTGTTCCCGCTCTCCTAAGGCGGCAGGACCGCCATGTAAAATAGGGAGAACGCCATCTATTGGTCCGCTCCCGTTGGTCGCTCGGCAATTATGCACGCACCGTGCGCACATTACACAGTAAGACTCTAGTGCTCTGTGACAGCTTTACTTTCGGGGTGGGTGGCACTGGCTCTGCCAGTGCAGACTTGCCCGATGGCCAGAGGAGCACTGGCAAAGCCAGTGGCACCCTAATGCGTAGCTGTCACATAGCACGAGAACGCTTGCAGAAGGAGTTCGTTGTGAGACATCTGGTGTAGTAGTGAGGCGAATATATCACGGTTGCGCTGGGTGTGAAGCGCGAGGAGGTGGCTTATGATGTCCGATGGGTGGAAGATCCAGGAATGAACTGAGCAGCGGTTGAAGCCAACGAATCAGGTCACTCAGCGATTCAGGGAGCGTGATGATGGGCCTAGCATTTCGCCGTGACGTAGGAAGCAAGGAACTTCTGCTGTGGAAGGCGGTCTGCAGATTCGTCCTGGCTGCCGCGTCGCTCGGTGTGACACTTCCGCTGTCCGAAGGAATCGCTCGCCAGCCAGGGGCTGCCACCCAACCGATCGACGTTGGCTCGCAGAGCCAGTTGTTGGTGGATCGATATCTCATCGAGAGCGAACAAGGGATTGAACTGGTCGTTCATCCGCCGAAGAAGATGGAGCGGGTGTTGGTACCGGAGAAACCGTGGGAAGCGTACCGGGTTTCCGTGCAATGCGTGCTCCAGGACGGCGATGTGTACCGGATGTACTATTCGTGCATGCCATCGAAGCCGGCCGGCAAGGGCGAGACGATCCAGTGCCGGAATTGCCGACGCGAGGTGCCAGACAACACGGTCATCTGCCAGTGCGGCTGGTGCCCTTCGTCGGAACTTCAGCGGCGGATGTTCGGGAACCTGGCCTATGCAGAGTCTCGGGACGGTATCCACTGGGAAAAGCCGGCGCTCGGGCTCCGAGAGTTCGACGGAGACGAGTCCACTAACCTGCTCTCCAACGCTGGTCCCGTGGTATCGATGGTTGAGAAGCCTGTCCGAGGCATGAGGTTTCTGTCCCTGCCGGCCACCGACGACATCATTAAGCTCTCAGGCTCGCGAGACGGGAGAACGTTTGAAGTCCTGGCCGAGGATCTGTCACCGTTCCTACTGGATACGGCCAATCAGATTCTGTGGGACCCGAATCGCGACAAGTACGTGGCTTATTTGCGGGGCTTTCCTGGCCGGCGTGTGGTCGTTCGCGCAGAGATGGACGATCCGACGAAGACGCCTTGGCCTCACAACGAAGGAGCTGTCCTGACAGTGGAGAAAGGATCGAAGTATGTCACGACCGAATTGCCCATCGTGATGGATGGAAACGCGTTGGGCACGTACGAAATCTATAACCCCGCCCTGAGCATCTATCCCTATCGCAAGGGCGGCGTGTACCTGGCGTTTCCGACGGTCTATCGCGCCTATCCGCATCTGCCTGGCCGCCCGCACCACAACTATAACAAGGCGTCCAACGACGGCATGGCGGAAGTCTATCTGTTGGTCAGCCGCGATGGCAAGAACTTTTCGATTCCCGCCAAGGCCGCCTACGTGAGCCCAGGGACGGAAGATGAACCGGACCGGGGCTACCTTTCGATGGCGGTCGGGATCATCGAACATGGCGACGAGCTGTGGCAGTACTACACTGGCGTTGAGGTGACGCACGGAGTAGTGGACCCGGATCGGGGCAGTGGCGTGGGCGGAGTGTTTCTCTTGGTCCAGAAACGCGACCGGTTCGCTGGGGCACGGGCAGGACACGCTGGTGGCGAGATCATCACCCCGCCCCTGGTCTTCTCCGGAAACCGGCTGGAAATCAATGTCGACTGCGGCGGATTGGGAGAGGCCTGGGTCGAGATCCTCGATGAGGCGGGCCAGCCGATCCCCGGATTCGAAATGGACCGGTTCGACGTGCTGGACATGAACCAGATCCATGCTCCGTGTGCCTGGATGGAGAATCGGGATATCGGCCCGCTGGCCGGGCGGCCGGTGAAGCTGCGGTTCAAACTCCGCGCTGCCACACTTTTTTCCTTTCGATTCTTGCCATGAGGTGTCGTAATTCCCTCGTGGCACTGGCTTCGCCAGTGCTGCAGGCTTCGCCAGTGCTGCGGCTGCCAACGCGTCGTCACTGATCGTGCGAAGAGATTCGCCTCCGCCGTCACGGCCTCCAGCAGCCCCAGGCTAATATTTTGATGCGGATGAACCGGACCAGCACCGGTGGCAATGCCATTTCGTTCGCCGGCCGCTCCGTGTCTCTGTGCCTCCGAGAGTGACTGCTTGTCTCATTTCTGACCCGCACGAGCGGAGCTCGTGGGGGTCTTCGGGCGATGGAGTTTTCCGTTTGCTCGGGGCCGAGCTGTCGAAACCCGCCCGTGGATCAAACGGCTCTCCAAGCAGGCGAGCGACACCCTCGGTAAGATACTGAGGGACGTACCGGCCCAGTGCGCCGACCTGTAGATTGTCGATGTCGGCAAGCGATCCCGAACTGGCGATGGAATTTGCTTGTCACGAGTAAGGGACATCTCTTGGAAACCATGCGAGGACCGATCTTCGATGAGCCTTGGAACTCGACAACGAACCCAAGCGAATTACTGAATAACCCCATGAAATGTAAGGTCATTGGCGCTGCTGCCGACGTGGTTTGTCCGCTTCTTGGGTGCACATTGCTCTTCACAAGAGCCACCGCCGTCGAATCAGGGTTTGCGATGTAGGTCCATCCCCGCGATAATTGGCGCAGTAGGAGTGTCGAATGTCGTGGGAAAGGGGGAATCATGGGAGAGCACTTCGTGCGTGACGTTCAACTGAGTCGCTGTGTGCCAGGGTGTGTGCTGCTGATCGTGGCCGTGGGCATGGTATCCGCTGCAGATGCGGCGTCGGTACATCTGGTCGAACAGGCACCCGTCCGAATTGAGCAGTTGGCCTCCGGTACGATCCTCGTGGATTTTGAGCGGGTGGCGTTCGGCAACCTGCTGCTGCTACCGCCTTCGGGTGCGGCGACCAAGGTGACGATCCATCTGGGCGAAGCCTTGTCAGACGGTCGTGTCAATCGCAACCCGCCCGGCTCGGTCCGCTACGCCCGAATCGAGTTAACGCTATCGGGCGATGCGCCGTGGATCGTGGCACCTCCGGCTGATACTCGCAACACTCAGCAAGGCACCTCGCCAGGCACTCCGCCAGCCGTGTTGACGCCTCACGAATGGGGCGTTGTGATGCCGTTCCGCTGGGTGGAGATCGAAGGCTGGCCTGGCCAGATGCAGCCGGAGCAGATTCGGCGTCGGGCGGCGTTTTCCGCCAGTTGGGACGACGATGCTGCCTCGTTCCGTTCATCCGACGAATTGCTCAATCAGATCTGGGAACTGTGTCGCTATTCCATCAAGGCCACTACGTTCGCGGGCGTCTACGTCGATGGCGACCGCGAACGGATTCCTTACGAGGGTGATGCGTATGTGAACCAGCTGAGTCATCACGCGACCGATCGTGACACGCAGATGTCGCGAGACACTTTCGATTGGCTCATGAAATACCCGACGTGGCCCACCGAATGGGCACTGCACATGGTGTTCATCGCTCACGCCGACTGGATGCACACGGGCGACGCGAACTGGCTGGCGCCCCGCTATGAAGGGCTCAAAGCGAAATTGCTGCTCGAGCGTGCTCGCCCTGATGGTCTGATCACCAGTACGCCGGACCAGCAGCGTCAGGGAGATCTCGTCGACTGGCCTGGCGGCGAGCGTGACGGTTATGTTTTCACCTCGGTGAACACCGTCGTGAACGCCTTTCACCTGCGTGCTCTGACACTCATGGCTGATCTGGCACGTGCACTCCAGCATCACGACGATGCGGCTGAATACGCGGAGCGCGAACAAGCTGCGCGAGCCGCTTTTCAGGCCACGTTGTTTGACGCCGCTCGCGGCGTCTATCGTGACGGTGAGGGTACCGACCATGCCTCGGCGCATGCGAACTTCCTGCCACTTGCATTCGGCCTGGTGCCAGAACAGCACCGTGCCGGTGTGCTCCGTTACGTGCAGGCACGCGGCATGGCCTGTTCGGTTTACGCCGCCCAGTACCTACTGGAATCGCTGTTCCTGCACGAGAAGGGTGAGGCGGCGCGGATCCTGATGACCGCTCAGGGCGATCGCAGCTGGCGGCATATGGTGGAGAGCGGAACCACCATCACGTGGGAGGCGTGGGATCAGCGTTACAAACCCAATCAGGACTGGAACCATGCCTGGGGCGCTGCTCCGGCCAACATTATTCCCCGCAAACTGATGGGTATTGAACCACTCGAACCCGGCTTCCGGAAAATCCGGATCAAACCGCAACCTGCCTTGCTCGAACATGCTGAAATCAAATGCCCAACCATTCGCGGCGATGTGCTGATGTCGTTTAAAAACAAACCGCAGCAATCGTTCTCTATGAATCTGACTATTCCGGCAAACACTACTGCCAATGTTTATTTGCCATTCTGGTCGAAATCGCAAAAAGTGATGATGAACGGAAGTGCAGTAAAATATCGTCAGGACGGGAACTTTGCAGTTGTTGAAGGAGTTGGCTCCGGAAGTTCTACGTTTGAAGTTGTCAAATAGAC
>JBGSHS010000096.1:0-14298 GCA_041752115.1 Pirellulaceae bacterium
GCACGAGAAGCAGCAGGATGCGGTCGCGCTGGAGTTGGCGGCCGGCGCACTGCTGGCGACTTCGGATCGGAGCGTCCAGCTCGATGCCCTGCATGCTGTTCAGCGAGCACTGGGAGGGCTCGGCGGCGCGCCCGAACTGCCGGCGGTCTATGACGGCTACGCCAATGCGATGCCTGCGAGTTCCGCAGATGTCAGCGCACCGGAGTTGTCCGGAAGTGCCTCCCGGCTGTCGTCACTGCTGGGCGTTTTTCCCACGGGCGACGAAGGAATCGATCAGGAGCTGGCGCGCGTCTGTGCGCTGCTTGCTCCTGCCGACGATCGGTTAGCACGGGTCATGGCGGAGAAACTCAGCCCGACGTCGCACCCGGTCGACGACCTGCATTACCTGATCGTCTTGTCGCGGTGGTCGAGAGCTCTGCCGACGGACGTACTGGTCAAAGTGGCTACGGCGTTCGTGCACCTGGAATCGAAACTGCACGAGCGCGGCCTGCAGCAGGACCTGAACTGGGATCTGCGAGTGGGTGAGCTCTTTGAGCAGTTTCTGCATCGCAATCATTCCTTGGCCGAACGGGTGATCGAGCATATGCAGTTTGGCTGTCCCGGCCACGTGCTGTTCACGCAGGGGCTCAGCCCGCAGTTGCGGAGTCGAGCGGCCGTTCGGGTTGCTGACTATCTGCAACAGCATCGGGATGTGCCGTGGACGGCTGACGTCGTGCTGTTGCTGGGGGGCTCAGGGCAAGACTCGCATCGCGACCTGGTGCGCCAGCAGTTCGACGATTATGCGTTGCAGGGGAGCGTGATCCTGGCACTGGCTGACCTGCCGGCCGGGATGGATCGGTCCAAATTCGTGGCCGGACTACGCGCGCCCGATTTCGCCGTCGTGGAGGCTTCTGTCCGAGCCTTAGAGCGGCTGCCTGCCAGTGAAGATGCGGCCTACCAGTTTGCGCTCCTCACGGCGCTCGGCCGCTTGGGACGTGATCGCCATGAGCGCGGGCTGCGCGATCGTGTCGCCCGATTGCTCGAACATAATCTGGGCCGCCAGTCCGATTATGAGTTTGGAGGTGTCACATCCGATCCGCAGACTGCCGCGGTTGCCGAGTGGACTCAGTATCTTCGCCAGCGATTTCCAGCAGAAGCGTCGCTGTGGCTGAAATCGTCGGAAGAACAGCTGTCCGAACTGCGACGGCTGTTGGAGGTTGTCGACTGGGACGGCGGCCAGGCGCAGCGCGGTCACACGTTATTTCAGAAACACTCGTGCAGCAGCTGCCACAACACCCGCACCGCCGTCGGCCCGGATCTGGCGGGAATCGGCACGCGATTCTCCCGCGAGGACCTCTTCACTGCCTTGGCGCTTCCCAGTCAGGATGTTTCCCCGCGCTATAGTTCCACCCTCATCGAGACCACACGCGGCACGGTCGTCAGTGGACTGGTCGTCTATGAGTCGGCCGATGGAGTGACGCTCCGCGATTCCAGCAATCAGACGATCCGCATCGAGGCGCAAGACATCGCACTGCGACAAGAAATCGCCACGTCGCTCATGCCTGCCGGCCTGCTGGACACCCTCTCGCCACAGGATCTGGCCGATCTGTACGCGTATTTGAAGAGCCTGTAGGTCTGGGGCATCGTCGCGCAGCGTCCTCGCGTTCCCGATGCATGAGCCTCAGCGGGTCGGATCGGCCGGCGGCGATCCCCAGGGTTGCGGCACACTGCAGCGTCGAACGAGGAGGGAGTGCGAAATGCGGAGCTCTCGCTGCGGAACGAAAGGGAGTGGGGAGTGTTCCATGAAACGGGGCGGACTGCGCATGGTCGATGCCCCGGACCCGGCGGCGAGTTCAGATGGATCGCCTGCCGGAGAATCCGACCGAGAACGGCAAAATATCGACCAGGCAGCCACAGAATGAAGAAGGCAAGGGAAGGAATCGCAGGAGCGGCCGACGGCCCAGGAAATCCTCCCACTTGGTCCTTGGATATTCCTTGTTCGATATTCTGCGGTTGGGACGCATCGGTGACCAAGGCCGCTGGCGGTTCACCTGTCATGATTCTCTGGACGACCCTCGTCGTTTGTCCTGTTGTTGAGCGTCCGCGACCGCCGTCTGCTACACTACATCCACAAGGCTGCCCTTCCCAACGAATATCCTCGCCGCAGGATTACCAGTATGAATCGTCCTGAGACTCCGTGTCCTGCCGAGATCAAACGCTGGTTGACGGTAGCGGTCCAACGGGAGGCGTCGGATCTGCACCTGGTCGTCGGCCACCCGCCAGTGTTGCGCGTTCACGGAGTATTGGTGCCGCTGGAGGAACCGGAGCTTCAACCGGAACAGCTTCGGACGCTGTTGCCGGCAGCCTGCCCGCCGCCGTATGGCGAGCGGTTCGAGCAGGAAAAGAACACCGACTTTTCCCTGGAGGTGACGATCGACGACCAGCGGCAGCGGTTCCGTGCCAACTACTTCTTCAACGGCCAGAACATGGGGGGCTGCTTCCGTGTGATCCCGTCGAAGATTCCCGATTTCCAGTGGGCGCACTTCCCCCTGGAGCTGGCCGATCGGCTGACCAGCTTTCGCAACGGTTTGATACTCGTCTCCGGCGTTACCGGTTCGGGCAAGACGACGACATTGGCCATGCTGATCAACAGTTTCAATCAGACTGGCGGAAACCGGATCATCACCATTGAAGAACCGATCGAGTACATTTTTCCCCGCGTTCCCAGTTCGATTGTCACGCAGCGGGAAGTGGGCGTTGACGTCACCACGTTTGCCGACGGCCTCAAATATGGTCTGAGGCAGGATCCCGACGTGATCCTGGTCGGCGAGATCCGCGACCGCGATACGGCTCAGATCGCTCTGAGTGCCGCCGAGACCGGTCACCTGGTGCTGAGCACGCTGCACACGCGTGACGCGAAGGGCGCCATCTCGCGCTTCGTCGATCTCTTCCCGCAGACAGTGCAGCACGAAGTGCGCGCTCAGCTGGCCATGGGGCTGCGCGCTGTGGTGAGTCAGCACTTACTGCCGAGCATTATTCCTGGTACCAGGCGTGAACTGGCGCTCGAAGTGATGTTCAACAACTCGCCGATCGCCAGCGCCATTCGCTTTGGCAAAATCGAGTCGATTGACAACTGCATCTTGACCGGTCGGGCCGCTGGAATGATCACGCTGGACGAATCGATTCGTCGGCTGTTGGTCGACGACCGGATCGACCGACCGACCGCGGAACATTATGTGAACGACCTGACCGCTCTCGATCGCCGCCGCTAGCGACGGAGCGATTCCCGCTGTTCCACGGCAGAAAAGCACGTCTCGCGACGTGACAACGGCGGGTATCGCGAGGCTTCTTCGCTCTTTGAACAGGCGAGCACGCTGGGTAGAATGGTCATTGAAGCAGGGGGATAGATTGCACGTGGTGTGAACGTGTGGATGCGAGTGGAGCATGGTCGAACTGACGATTAACAGTGCTGGAGTTGATTTATCCCCTGGGGGCGAGGTGATTGTGCGCCACCAGACCTGGGCTGACTATGAAGAACTCCTCCTGCGCCGCCAGGACAAGGCGGCCGTCAAGGTCCGCTATGATGCCCGTACCCAGGAGATCCGGATCATGGCGCCTCGGCCGGAGCATGGTAATTTCTCCGATGTGCTCGGTGATCTGGTCAAATCGCTCCTGCGGCACACGGGACAGGAATGGCAGAGCTTCGATCCGATCACGCTCAAGCGACTGGGTGAGGCGGGGCTTGAGCCGGACAAGTGTTTCTATATTAAGAACCGCGAGACCATTCTGGGCAAGAAACGGATCGAACTACCGGCTGACCCTCCGCCCGACCTGGTACTCGAAATTGATATCACGTCGTCCAGCCATCCGGAGGAATACGAACCGTTTCGCGTCCCTGAACTGTGGATCTATCGTGAAGATGCGCTCTGCGTCTTCGTGTTTGACGGCGAGCACTACCGCGAATCTTCGGATAGCCCGATCTTTCCTGGGATACCTGTGCGGCAGTTGATACCCGAGTACATCCGCCGGGCGTGGCAATTCGGAGCCAGTGTGGCCCTGCGGCAATTCGATAGTGCGCTGGGTGAATGAACTGATCCATGCTCGACGCACGCCCGGGAAAGGGGATCGCGCGAAGCGTTGTTGCTCACGGAAACACGGAGGAACCGTCAGTGCCGCTGTCGTTCTCTCGCATCTCCGTCTCTCTGTGAGAAACCACTCTTCTGATCGAACTCAGAGGTGTCCCAATCTCGACCTGGACCATTCTCGGGTCGGGCGCGAGGATGGCCTGTAGCAGGGCCTGGAGCGGCAACGTGCGGTCCACGCTGCCAAAGATCCGCTGGATGCTCAACGCCATGGCCATTCTCTCCTCTTCCCCTCGCTGCGGATTTCGCGCTCGATGTTCTATCGGTACGTACGGCTGTGAAGGGGAGTGCCGGGTGATGGTCGTTTCTCGGGACGGCTTCATACCGACCATCTACTGCCGATTCTACCGCGCCCCGCGCCCCTCTGAAACAGCAGTGTTCCCGCCGCCTTAGGCCTGTTTCCCCCTCGTCGATGCCGGGAACTGCTTTCCTGCTTCGCCTGGTGCCGATTCAGTGTTGATCCCTGAATGGTTGAATGGTTGAATGGTGAACGAGAGTGAGGCCGACTCCGCTCTTCACCTTCGCCGACCCCCACGAGCTCCGCTCGTGCGGTGAAGCAGATGGTGAGCTACGGCGCCGCCACACGATTCCTGGCCGCCAGCATCGAGTACTCGCCGAACGTACCGACGTAGAACCCCGTGCTCCCGACGCGTCAGAGTCGCCGCAGATGCGCGAGGTTGTTCCAATGGCAAAACGCGTTTTCCAGCGGTGCCGTGTCCGGCTCGGCACTCAAAGCCGCGTGATGACTTAGCAGGACCGACTGCCGAGCTACCGCGCGCCCTGTGCGGTCAGCGATCCACAGGAAGGCATCGCGCGAACTCGCAGTAGCTGACCATCTGATTCACCACACGAGCAAAGCTCGTGGGGGTCGGCGAGGTGTGAGGAGGGAGCGAGGTAGCTCGCCATCTGATTCACCGCACGAGCGGAGCTCGTGGGGGTCTGCGAGGTGTGAGGAGGGAGCGAGGTAGCTCGCCATCTGATTCACCACACGAGCAAAGCTCGTGGGGGTCTGCGAGGTGTGAGGAGGGAGCGAGGTAGCTCGCCATCTGATTCACCGCACGAGCGGAGCTCGTGGGGGTCTGCGAGGTGTGAGGAGGCAGCGAGGTAGCTCGCCATCTGATTCACCGCACGAGCGGAGCTCGTGGGGGTCGGCGGCGTATGCTGATGCTCGAACGGCTGGCGCGACGCGCAGCTGAGCGCGCATTGGGCCAGCAGGCTCAAACACTGGCCCGACGGTCTGCTACGCGAGCCCGGTGATCTCCGACTCTTCGATCTTCGCTTGCTTGACACGCTGGTTCGACGCGCACACAAAATGACATATCCGCCGATCGCTATCTGGCCCCGCCTGAAAATAATGCCGGCTAGCAACTCTTGCGCCGAGCGGTATTGAGTCTGCCTCCGTGATGACAGCTTGAATGAACTTGACGATTGCCTATCCAGCCACAACTGAGGCAGACTCCGTTCTTCTACGGCGACAAGGGAATCCTTTCGATGGCCCGCCCGTGTGACGTGGTCGGTCGGTTACGAACTTTCGTGTCGTCCGGCCAGGCGAATTCCGTTGACAGAAGCCCATCGAATGTTTACAACTGTAAACACATGGGCTGTTCAGAGCGGCGTAAGAGCAGGGCAGTTGCTGCGGCGATTGCGGGAGTGGTGGAACATGGCAGGTGAGCAGGAGCCGATGTCGGCGGCCGAATGGAAAGTGATGCGGATTGTGTGGGAGCTGCAGCCGTGTGCGGCGCGGGATGTGATTGCGGCGGCCGAGTCGCAACAGGGGTGGGCTCCGAGCACCGTCAAGACGCTGCTGCGGCGCCTGGTCGACAAGCGGCAGCTGAAGGCCACTCGCGTCGGGAACAGTTTTCTTTATCGGCCGGCTCGACCCGTGTTAAAAACGCTGTTCCGAGCGGCCGACACGCTGTTGGATCATACGGTGGAGGGCACGGTTGGGCCACTGCTGATGTACATGGCTCAACGCGGCCGACTCTCGACCGACGAACTCGCTGATCTGCGGGCCATGTTCGACGAACTGGCCAGGCAGAATGAGGAGCAAGATTCATGACCAGCCTGTCTTGGGAATCGCTCAACGAACTGTCGCTCCAGTGGATTCATTATTTGGGAACCGCCCTGGTGGATGCCGCGTGCGGTCTGATGCTGGTGATGTGTATCTGGCTTGCCCTGCGGCGGTACTTGCCACCGCGTTGGTCGTACCTGTTGTTCCTGCTGGTCCCTGTGAAGGTGCTGTTGCCACTTCCCGTGCCGATCCTGCCGATGCTGACGTTGGCAGACAACATGGTGGTCGTGGAGCAGCGCGGAACGGTTGGGGCGAGTGAGTTGTCGCCAGCGAATCCCAGCGACGCGTGGACACCGCTGCGCGATGCTCCGTCGCAGCAGGGAGTCGCGCCGCTGGCGTCGGGCGCAACTTCGACAGCTGCGGCGGAACCAGCTGGAGCCATGCCCACGTGGACCACGGTCTGGATGATCGTGTGGGCTGCTGTCGTCATAGTGCTGCTGACTCGTTTCGCCCGCAGTCAGGTGCGGTTATCGCGGTTGCTGAGGGAATCCATCAAAGTGGATTTGGAAGACTATGCGGTCGATTTCGCCCTGTTGTGCCGACGACTCCACGTGCGAAGTGCCGTGCGCGTTGTGCAGAGTCGATCGTTGGATGTGCCGGCAGTAGTGGGACTGCCGCGGCCTTGTATTATTCTTCCGGCTGGGCTGTTGGAGTCACTGCAGCGCCGGCAGATCGAGTGTATCCTGGCGCACGAGTTGGCTCATCTCAAGTGGCGTGACTTATGGGTGTCGTGCGCCGAACGGCTGATTCGCATCGTTCATTTTGCCAATCCGGCCCTGTGGCTGGCCGCCCACTTCGCTCAGCGTGAACGTGAGATGGCCTGTGACGATGCAGCGCTGGCCGCGACGGGGATGGACCGACGCGTATGCGGAGCCACGTTGCTGCACGTGCTGGAGTTTGCTCGGCAGAAGCAGCGCAGCGTAGCTCCGGCGGTTGCGCTGTTCGAACGAACCGGGCTGCACCGCCAGCGGTTGGAAAACATCATGGTCAGCCGCTCGATACGTCGTCCGCTTGGCCCTGCCGCGGCGTTTTGTCTACTGCTTCTGTCTACGATCCTGGTGCTTCCGAACCTGCGCAGGGCCGAGGCGACGGTCGCCGCCGCTGCGCGGAGTCAGGCCGACGAGCAGACGTCCCGTTCGGCCGCTGTGTCCGCTGCGCTGCAGGCATTTGCTCAGCTGCCTCCCTTGGAACCAGTAGCCAAAGGGGCTTTGGGGGAGCGACGATACGATGTCCGAAGCTTGCGCGAGCGCAGTGGCGATGTCGATTCGTTGATCGACGTGATCACGACCGGCGTGCTGCCAACCCGATGGCAGCGCACGGGCGGTCCGGCCACCATCGAGTTCGGCTCGGCAGAGGGGCAGTTGGTAGTGTCGCAGTACGCCAGCGCTCAGTCGGTGATCGATCGAATGTTGCATCTGTTCAAGGCGGTATTGGACGAAAAAGACGCTCGAGGAGCCCGGTCGAAGCCGGCTCACCCAGCACCGCAAGCTTACCCGTTAGCG
Organism: Pirellulaceae bacterium; assembly: GCA_041752115.1. GTDB lineage: Bacteria > Planctomycetota > Planctomycetia > Pirellulales > Pirellulaceae > JAJRVM01. The sequence goes on from JBGSHS010000096.1 coordinate 7,695, forward strand.
CAAGATCGTTTTCTCACGACAACCATCTATGTTGTGCCGTCGTTGCTGTACGCTGATCCACTTTGGGAAGAGGCTCGGTGGGCGGATTACGACAGTCTGATTCGGCTCGTTACCACGGCGGTCGCTCCCGATTCGTGGGATGACGTTGGGGGGGCTGGCAGCGTATCGGTCTGGCCGCCGGGCGAGGTGCTGGTCATCACGCAATCTCCGGACAATCAGCAGCAGATCGCCAAGCTCTTCGCCTTGCTCCACAGTTTTCCAGCCTTGAACTCGCGGGAATTGGCTCAGTCGTATGACCCGGTGTCGTTGTTGACGCAGACCGTCCAGATCGCGCTGGCAGACAATGCGCAGGGAGACAATGCGCAGCCGCGGCCAATCGAACTTGAGACACGGCTCTATCCGCTGCACGATCTCCTGCCGGCCGCCATGCCGGGGTTGCTAACCGCTTCGCCGCGCGTAGTCGGGGGCCAGCAGCTTGGTGCGTGGCTCTGGCAGCGGATCATGGCGGATGAACTACCTCAACTGATCGGCGTGAACTGGTTTGCGACGCGCGGGGCTCTCGTGCTGCTGACGACCCCTGCAGGACACGAGCGTGCAGTCCGGACGCTGGCCGACTTGCGGCGGCGGTTGCCGAACGCGTCGGCGGAAGAGCGGACGGCCATCGACCGGGAACTGTTCGCGCCTGCTTTCGCTGAAGTGCCGGCTGGCGGATCGTTTCAGATCATCACGTCCCGTGAGCAGCTGCCAAACCGAGTCTATCTCTACGGCAACTGCCAGGCCGATGATCAGCTGAAAGCGCTGGGGCCCATGGCGGATTATGTCCGTTTTGAGTTGATCAACTCAGACGTCACCGATCTGGGGCTGGCAGAGATTGCGGAGATCGGCGCCGCTTCGCGTCTGGCGATCTGGTCCGATCGCATTACGGACGCTGGTGTGGCCCAGTTGGCTCCACTCGAGGTGTGGGGGCCGCTTTCCCTGCACGGAGCATCGCTGACGGATCAAGTGGTGGATACGATTCTCAAGTGGACTCGAGTGCAGCAGATCGACCTGTCGCACACCGCGCTGAGCGATGTAGGGCTCCGAAAGCTGCTGCAAACTTCCGCGGCCAGGCAGTGGTTCTTCCAGGTGGACGTACGTCATACCAACGTCACAACAGCCACCGTCACTCAATTGCGCCGGGAGTATCCGCACTGTCGTATCGATTTCGGGCCGGATTGACGGGGGGGCCGAAGTGAGCTGCGGGAAAGACAAAAAGATGGAATGACAAGAAGATGAGCAGCCGCTCGCACACAATCTTTTTGTCATCCCATTTTTCTGTCCTCATCGGCCCTGCCAAGATCATCTCCACATTCGCGAACCCCTGACAGAGCCGTTTCGGGGTTGCTATTGTATGTGGCAGATAGTCTTTTTTTCTGGTCCAGCCAGGGTGAGCTGCGATGTTGAATGAGGCGATTTGGGACGGTCGATTGCCGTGGGGGAGCGTGCTGATCAGGCTGTGCTGCGGCATGGTGATTCTGGCATGGTATTGTGTGGGAGACGACGGTGTGGCACAGGAGCCGGCCGATCTGGTACTGACCGGTGGCAAGGTCGTGACCGTCGATCCGCAGTGTCCTGTCGCCGAAGCGGTCGCCGTGCGCGGAGATCGCATCGTCGCTGTAGGGAGTGCGCAGCAGATTGCACCGCTGATTGGCAGCCGGACGCGGGTGATCCAGCTCGACGGCAAGCTGGTCATCCCGGGTTTGATTGAAGGGCACGGCCATTTCGTCGGCTTGGGGCAGTCGAAGATGATCCTGGACCTTACCGAGGCGAAGACGTGGGATGCGATTGTGTCGCAGGTGGCCGACGCGGCTCGTCGCACACCGCCGGGGGCCTGGATCATTGGACGAGGCTGGCACCAGAGCAAGTGGACGGCGCCGCCGCAGGGTGCCGTGGAGGGGAATCCGACGCATGACGTGCTGAGCGCTCAAGTGCCCGATCATCCGGTGCTGCTCACGCACGCCTCCGGACACATGTGCATCGCCAATGCCAAGGCCATGCAGCTGGCCGGTCTGGACGAGCGGACGGAGGATCCCGATGGTGGCGAGATCCTGCACGACGGCGATGGCCGTCCGACAGGAGTGCTGCGCGAGAACGCGCTGGAGATCGTAGAGCGCGTTTACCAACGGCAGTTGCAACAGCGATCGGCGGCCGACAAACAGGCAGCTCTGGAAACGGCGATACGGCTGGCGACTCAGGAGTGCCTGCGATCGGGAATCACAACGTTTCACGACGCCGGCAACACGTTGGCTGTCGTGGACACCTATCAGCGGCTGGCGGATGAACACCAGCTGGGGATTCGCCTCTGGGTGATGCTGATCGAAGAGAACCAGGTTCTGGCCGGTCAGTTGGACCGCTATCGGATGATCGGTTACGGGAACCATCATCTGACCGTGCGCGCGATTAAGCGACTCATGGACGGCGCCTTGGGTTCGCACGGTGCCTGGCTGCTGCAGCCCTACGATGATCTTCCCGCGAGCCATGGCCTGAACACGATTTCCCTCGACGAACTGCAGCAGACCGCCGATCTGGCCATCTCGCACGACTACCAGCTCTGCGTGCATGCCATCGGGGATCGAGCGAATCGGGAGGTGCTGGATTTGTACGAGCGGACATTCCGGCGTCATGGGGAGCTGCACGATTTGCGCTGGCGGATCGAGCATGCTCAGCATCTCGACCCGGCGGACATTCCCCGCTTCGCACAGCTTGGCGTCATTGCTGCCATGCAGGCGATCCATGCGACTTCGGACGGTCCCTTTGTGGTCGCTCGACTGGGTGAGCGGCGGGCTCAGGCTGGTGCCTATGCCTGGCGCAGTCTGCTCGACAGCGGCGCCGTCGTAACCAATGGAACGGATGTGCCGGTGGAGCGGCTCAATCCGCTGGCCAGCTATTACGCGGCAGTCACACGCCAGATGAGCAACTCGCTGGCCTTCTTTCCGCAGCAATGCATGACGCGCCAGGAGGCGCTGCACAGCTACACACTTAGCGCCGCTTATTCGGCCTTCGAAGAAGATCTCAAAGGTTCGCTGACTCCCGGCAAACTGGCCGACATCGTCGTGCTGTCACAGGATATTCTGACGATCCCCGCGGAAGAGATCTGGAAGACGCGAGTGGAGATGACGATTGTCGGAGGGGAGGTGCGATTCGATGCTCATGCGGGCGGTTAGGTGCGCGGCGACAGGGAGCATCGGAAGGGGACAAAAAGATGGGGCACAAACAGATGTCCTTGACGCCGCGTGTGCGTGCCAGGTGCCGGTCACGCTGGGGTGGTGTGAGCGCGGAAGAATTCGGCAACGCTTGACTTAGGTCGTTCGCCGCGAGCGACCGCGAGCACCAATTCGGCATAGGTATCGTTGTCTGCCGTCAGATGCTGGTCATTGAGAGCCAGGAAGATGTAGGCGGCGACTGCCCCGACCCGCTTGTTTCCGTCGATGAACGGATGATTCTGTACCAGGTGGAACAGGTAGGCAGCCGCCATTTCGCACAGGTCACCGTGCAGGAACTGGCCACTGAATGTGGTAGCCGGCATTGCGATGGCTGACTGCAGTAACCCCCAGTCGCGGACACCTTCCGAGCCGCCGTAGTGGGTGATCTGGTCGTGATGGATGACGAGGATTTCATCCAGGGTCAAAAAGGTGGGTTGCACGGCCTCACTCCGCGAGCCGTTTGAGCGCCCTGCCGTACTGTTCGTTACAGGCGGTCAGCGCTTCCTGAAACTTCTTGCGCCGCTTTCGATTATGTGCCGGCACCACCACCAACGCTCGGCCATCGGTGGAGATTTCCAGGAGCGTATCCTCGTCGATCCCCAGCAGGTCCAAGATGGACTTGTCAATCACCAGAGCCAGGCTGTTGCCATGCTTGCTCAATTTCTTCGCTAACATCGAATTTCCTCGGCCACCGGATCGTGTTCCAACATTGTACTACCAATGTAGCACCATTGCGGAACACAGGCAAGCGGTAGTGAGGACCAGCTAGTATGCACTCAACGTGTTACGTCGTGGACCAGTTGTTGCATGTGCCGTGACAGCAGGGCCAGCATGGTGCGGCTGGAGGATTCCAATTGGTGTTGCACGAACTGTCTTCGTTGGGCGAGTTGCTGAGCTTTGTCTGGGTCAGCGTGCTCACGCTCGACGTTCTCTCTGACATCCTCGCCGGGCATTGGGATCGTGGGGATCTGCAGCGTGGGGAGTTGTCCTGTCGCTTGGTGCTGCGTAGCAGGGGGGGCGGGAAAGAGCACGATCAGCAGCAGCAACCCGCCGAGGGATTCCAGCAGTATGGCACTCAGGCCGAAGTGTCGGCGTGACCGTGACATGAAGTCTCTCTCCGTAGAGCAAAGATGGTAGTTGGCCGGTTTCCGATCCGGCTTTGTGGTGAAGGGTCCCGCACAGCGCGATTTCCGTAGGCTTGCCATAACCTGTTCTGCGACCGACGGGTGGGACGCCGTGCGGGACGGAGGTCAGTACATGGACGCATCAGTGCGACCTGTCGGAATGATGACACGTCAGCTCTCCGACAGACGCCGCAGTCGGCACTTCCGTGCAACGCAGCAATGCCCATTGCTATGGGAGTCGTGCCGAATGTACCGGCCGTTGAGAATCCTACTCGCTGTGGCACACGAGTTCGCATGGAGGCTGACGGATTGATCGCAACACCATCGCTGACACGGCTTTGCGGAGTCGAACGAACCAGCGCGCTGCGGAGTGGACAGTTGGCTATCCGATGCCTCGGTGCAGAAAGCACTTAGAGGAAGTGGAGTTCACACGGAGTCGCTGGCCGTCGAGAGCGGAATTGGTCTGGTCGTTCTACCGGCGCGGGCGGGACGGAGTCGATTACGCACTTCGAAAGTGCTCTATTCGGGAGAGTGTGCAGCGGGTACGCTCAATAAGCGGCTGGTTCTGGCCTCGCTTCCAGTGTTGGTTGCTGCCTGTACGCGCGAAACTCGCAGGTTCAGATAGGTCTCTTACGTTCGGGGCCCCAGACGCTCGCGATTTCTCTTCATGGCTGGCGGCTTGGTCGCCTCAGGAAGTAACAGCCTAGCATGACGTCTTCGGAAACTCCCACACGCGACGAGTTGGCGGCGCAGTACCTGGAGCAGCTGCCCTACGAACCCTACCCGGTCCAGGAAGAAGCATTGCTGGCCTGGTTTACGGCCCAGCAGGGGGTATTGGTGTGTGCGCCGACGGGGACCGGGAAGACGCTGATCGCCGAGGCCGCGTTGTTTGAAGCCTTACACAACGGGACGGTGGCCTATTACACGACTCCGCTCATTGCGCTGACCGATCAGAAGTTTCAGGAGATGCAGGACGCGGCCGTGCGCTGGGGCTTTCGTGCGGACGATGTCGGCTTGGTGACCGGCAACCGTCGAGTCAATCCGGAGGCGCGGATCCTGGTGGTGGTGGCTGAGATTCTTTTCAATCGCTTGTTGCATCCGACGGCATTTGATTTCCGCGAGGTGAGTGCCGTGGTCATGGATGAGTTCCACAGTTTCAACGATCCCGAGCGAGGGATCGTGTGGGAGCTGACTCTGGGCTTGCTTCCCCCGCCTGTGCGAACGTTACTGCTGTCGGCCACGGTGGGAAACAGCCTGGAGTTCATCAACTGGCTGGCGCAGAATCATGCGCGGCGGCTGGAGTTGGTGCAGAGCGACGAGCGCAAGGTACCGCTCACGTATCAGTGGGTTGGCGACATGTTGTTGAACGAGTTTTTGGAGTCGATCGCGGGTGGCGATGAGGAATCGCGTAAGACGCCGGCTCTGGTATTCTGTTTCAACCGCGACATGTGCTGGAACGTGGCGGAGCAGGTGAAGGGCAAGAAGCTGATTACCGACGATCAGCAGAAGCTATTGTCCCGCGAGTTGGAGCTTCATGACTGGTCGCAGGGGGCTGGACCGAAGCTGCGGCAGCTGTTGATACGTGGTGTCGGAGTGCACCACGCGGGGATCTTGCCCAAGTACAAACGCGTGGTGGAGGATTTTTTCCAGCGCAAGTTGTTGTCACTGACGATCTGCACCGAAACGCTCTCATCCGGTATTAACCTGCCGGCCCGCAGTGTGATTGTGCCGGAGTTGACGAAGGGTCCGCCGGACGACAAGAAGCTGATCGATCCCAGCAGTGCGCATCAGATCTTCGGACGCGCCGGTCGCCCGCAGTTCAACACGCAGGGATTTGTCTTTGCCTTGGCGCATGAGGACGATGTCAAGCTGTCACGCTGGCGGGAGAAATACGACAGCATTCCCGAAGACACCAAAGATCCGCAGCTGCGCAAGGCTAAAAAGGCCCTTAAGAAGAAGATGCCCAAGCGGAGCGCCACTGAGCTGTATTGGACGGAGGCACAGTTCGAGAAACTGCGCACGTCCCCTCCGGGTCGGCTTTCCAGTCGAGGTGCGTTGCCGTGGCGGTTGCTGGCCCATTGGCTCGACGCCTCCCCGGAAGTGGACAAGATCCGCGAGCTGGTCGGTCGACGGCTGCTCTACGGCAAACGGCTTGAGGCGAGTCAGAAGATGGTCGATCGCATGCTGTTGACGCTGTGGACCGGCGGCTATGTGACACTCGAGCCCGAGCCGCCGAAG
>JBGSHS010000097.1:0-13944 GCA_041752115.1 Pirellulaceae bacterium
AGTGCGCAATTCTCATGATCATGCCCCGACGCTGGCAGCGGCCGGTCGACCTGACCGCCTACCCGCTGCTCCACTTGGCCAGCTGAGATGGGCCCTGCTGAAGCGGGCAGACAACACGCCTGGTGAGCACACGCCGCGAAGCGATCCGACGAACCAGACGCGGCGTGTGGTGCCACATGCCGTACGTGAGCCACGTGGAGCCACGCAGCTGCTGTCGCGAGCATGTAGCTCGCCAACATTGCTGCAGCGGTGATGTGCCGACAACGCGTCACCATCAACCTGGCTCTCCCGAACCACACATGAAGATCCCGATACGGGCGAATTCGAAGCACTCAGACCATAGTATTTGGCCAGCCTATGAACCGTCAAGCTTTGCCGAGTCAGAGAGTTCGAATGGGGACAAGCCATGGCACTCTCCAGCAGCAACGCCCTCGCAAAACGTGGCTCCGATCTTTCGAACATACCGAAGCCCGGCCGGCCCTACCCGAGTTCCGCCCGAACTGCCCCGAACCCCACCACAGCACCCCCCCATACTGCGCCCCCAAAACAAGAACGTCCGCCAACCGATCGATGATGATCTGCTGGCGGACGCTTGCTGTCTCATGGGTGTCCGTATGGACTGTGATACGGATCCTCCACCTCGATGGGTCGCGCAAGGCGTGGCTTTTTTTCTGAACGTTACCTGCTCCCTCAGAGAAATCCCCTACTCGCCCAAAAGTTTCGCGATCTCTGGCTCCACGGCGGCCGCCCATATTTCGTACCCCTTCTCATTGGGGTGGAGCAGATCCGGCATGATCGACGTGGAGAGGGTCCCATCCGACTCCGTTAGCTTCTCATTAATGTCCAGGAAGAAGACCCGCTTGCCGTCCGCATACTCCTTAATGAGGTGGTTGGTGGCATCGTTGATCTGGCGAAGCGGATCGCTTGGATCGGCCCCCCGCGGGAAGATGGCCAGCACCAGACACTTGGTCTCCGGCGACTGCTTGGCCAGTTCATCGAGGATCGCCTTGATTCCCCTGGCAATGTGCTCGGGCTTGTCCTGACGATGGCCCGTGTTGTTGGTCCCGATCATGATAACGGCCAGCTTCGGCGCGATGCCCTGAACCGCCCCGTGCTGGAGCCGCCACAGGACGTGCTCCGTGCGATCTCCGCTGAACCCCAGGTTCAACGCGTGGCGATGGCCGTAGTACTTATCCCACGTCTTCTTGCCGCCCCCTTCCCAGCCATGAGTAATGGAATCGCCAATCATCAGCAGGTCGACCTGCTTCATGGCTTCCTTTTCCTTCAACTTCTCTTCATGCCGCTTGCCCCACCAGTCCTTGGCCCAGTCGGCCGATTGAACTTCCGGTCGAACGGCGGCCGGTGCCTCATCCGATTCGCGTTGGGCCATCACGAGCCCAGCAGGGAGAAGCAACAACAAGACCCACACCAAGCGATCAGGCCGAATCATAGGTGTTCCTTTCAAATTGCAGTCGGCAGCATCAGAGCAGAGTACGGCAGCGGGGAGCGGGCCGGGACGCCCGGGCCCGTTCCATCATACCACATAGAGAACTTCGTTGGCTTCAGGACCAACGCTGACGAGGAATAAAAGGACGGAGCACAAAGTGAGTGAACGATCCGCTGCTGGCTCTCACGCCAAATCGGCGTTTTGTCACAGCGAGCCAGCGCAGGCTAGTTGCCTGTCACCGGGAAGCTGGTACGTTACTGGTTGCCTGAAGGGAGTGCCCAGCGCCGACGCCGACGCCGATGCGTCGCGACGCAGGCACTCGACGACCAGACCGGTCTCGGTTCGGAAAACCCCTGAGGCAGCAGCAGTTGGTCATCACCCAGCACGATCAGGATCCCTCCTTTATGGCTATAGCTTCCCAGAAGCATCTGACGGACAGGTACAACTTGCGGTTCATTTGGATGATCTGCGTGGTAGCCGCGATGGGAGGGCTGTTGTTCGGTTACGACTGGGTCGTCATTGGGGGTGCGAAGCCGTTCTACGAACCCTATTTCGGCATCTCTGGAAGTCCCTTTTACCAGGGTCTGGCGATCAACAGCGCGCTGATCGGCTGTTTGTTCGGAGCGGTCCTGGCCGGAACGTTCAGTGATCGTTACGGGCGCAAGCGTCTGTTGATCCTGGCGGGATTTCTCTTCACCGTCTCTGCGATCGGCACGGCACTGGCCTGGAGTTTTCAATCGTTCAATTGCTTTCGCTGGATCGGCGGATTGGGCATCGGATTGGCCTCCAACCTCTCGCCGATGTACATCGCGGAAGTCTCGCCGGCGCGCGTCCGCGGCAAGTTCGTATCGATCCAGCAGTTGACGATCGTCGTTGGGATCCTGCTGGCGCAGATCATCAACTGGCAGATCGCGGACACCGTGCCGAACGTCGATCAGCTGCGATTGCTCAGCAGCAGTGATGCACAGATCACACAGGCGCAAGGGAAGGGCACCGCGATCACCACACAGCGGGAGTCAGCGCAGCAGTTGGTCGAGCCGCAAGCGCTCGCCGCAGTGCGTCAGAAGTTTCCTAACCTGTCGGTCATCGATGTCACCTCAGGCGATGACGCTCAACGGCAGCGGCGAGAAGAGGCGAAGGAGAAAGAGGATCGGCTGGTCATGGATACCTACCTCCTGGCCACGTGGAACGGGCAGCGCGGTTGGCGCTGGATGTTCGCCGCCGAAGTGATCTTCGCAGCCGCTTTCTTTCTGCTGATGTTTGTGGTCCCCGAAAGCCCCCGCTGGCTGGTCAAGTACGGTCGCAATTCGGAAGCGGAAGCGATCCTGGCCCGCGTGGGAGGCGCGGCCTACGGCAAAGCGGAAGTGACCGATATCCAGGACACGCTGGCCAAGGAAGAGATTGCCCGAGTACGATTTGCCGACCTGCTGGAACCGCGATTGAGCAAAGTCATCGCCTTGGGCGTGGTCCTGGCAGTCCTCCAACAGTGGTGCGGCATCAACGTGATCTTCAACTACGCTCAGGAAGTGTTTGCTCAGGCCGGATTCGGCGTGTCGGACATCATGCTCAACATCGTGATCACCGGCGTTGTGAACCTGGTCTTCACCCTCGTTGCCATCTACACGGTGGATCAACTCGGTCGCCGAGCGCTGATGCTGGCCGGGTTCGGCGGCCTGGCAGGTATCTACGCGGTGCTCGGAGCCGGGTTCTATCTGCAGCGCACCGGGATCTATATGCTGCTGCTGGTGGTGGCGGCGATCGCCTGCTACGCCATGTCGCTGGCCCCCGTCACGTGGGTACTCATCTCCGAGATCTTCCCGAACCGGATCCGCGGAGCGGCCATGTCAGTTGCCGTCTCTGGACTGTGGGTCGCCTGCATCGTCCTGGTGGCGACCTTCCCCTACCTCAATGCCTGGCTGAGCGCCTCCGGCACCTTCTGGCTCTACGGCATCATCTGCGTGATCGGGTTCGGGTTCGTACTGACCCGCCTCCCCGAAACAAAAGGCAAGTCGCTGGAGCAAATCGAGCGGCAATGGATGGAGTGAGCGACATGCGTGTCGCGATCGGATACAATCAGCAGAACAGGGCGCAGAGAGAGTGCTGACCGCGCTGCCGGGCATTGTCGGCGGGAACACCAGCACATCGCTGTCTGTCCTGGCTCCGTGCGCCGTTACAACCCGGCCGTCGCCAACCCGGCGACCGTTGGTGCCGCTTGCCCACCAGTCATCTCACCCACAGACAGTTCGATTCGGGAGGAGCATCAGATGAACAGGTTCAATCGCCGTCAGTTCCTGCAGCACTCGCGGGAGATCGGAATCGGCGCCGCCGCCTTCATGATCCTCAACGATGCACGCTCGGCCCGCGCCACTCCAGCCAACAATAAGATCGTCCTGGCCGCCGTTGGCTGCGGTGGACGCAGCGGTGGCCTGATGGAAGGCTTCCTCCAACGGGATGACTGCCAATATGCCTATGCCTGCGATCCCGACGCGCCGCGAGCTCAGGAAAAGGCCCAACTGATCGAACGACTCCAAGGCAAGGCCCCTCAGGTCGTCGCCGATCTGCGTGAAGCCCTGGATGACAAGTCGGTCGACGCCATCGTCTCGGCCACGCCCGACCACTGGCACGCCCTCTCGACCGTCTGGGCCTGCCAGGCGGGTAAAGATGTGTATGTCGAAAAACCTCCCACACACGATTGCTGGGAAGGCCAGCAGATGCTCAAAGCGGCCCGCCGCTACGAACGGGTTGTACAGTGCGGATTCCAGAACCGCAGCGCTCCGTACAACATCGCGGCCAAAGAATACCTGGACTCCGGCAAACTGGGCACCATCCATCTCTGCCGAATCTACAATCAGAAGACCCCCTGGGGCATGAATCCAAAGGTACCCGATAGCGATCCGCCCAGCGGACTGAACTGGGATATCTGGAACGGACCGGCGCCCGAACATCCGTACAACAGCGGCCTGCACCAGTGCTGGCATCACCTGTGGCGTTACAGCGGCGGCGACATTGCTAACGACGCCAGCCACCAGATCGACCTGGCGCGCTGGCTGCTCGGCGTCGAGATCCCGACCTCGGTCTACTCGACCGGCGGACGGTTCGCCACCGACCCGGCTACGCTCGTAGCCGAAACACCCGATACGCAGATCGCTCTGTTTGACTACGACGGGCTGCTGGTCAGTTTCGAGTTGACCTTGTTCGGCGACTATATGCTCAAGACCGACCAGGTGATTCGTGACAACGATATGTTCCCTTACTGGATGCAGAACTCCACGCGGATCGAGATCTTTGGCACCGAAGGAATGATGGTTGTGGGTCGACACGGCGGAGGCTGGCAGGTCTTCACTCGCCCCAAAGATCGTGAACCGGTGATGAAAGACCAGATGTACGGCCGATTCCCTGATCCGGAACATAAGGAGAACTTCATCCAGTCGATTCGCAGCCGTGAGCTCCCTTCGGCAGACATCCTGCAGGGCCACCTGAGCTGCCTGATGATCCATTACGCCAACATCAGCTACCGCCTGGGTGGTCAGAAACTGCTGATCGATGGCACCTCGCAGCAGATCGTGGATAACGCGGCTGCCATGGAGCTGTTCCGACGCACCTATCGTCCACCCTATGTCATCGAGGAACAGGTATGAATCCCCTGCGCGCAACACTCCGGCTCTATTGGTTCGTGTCGTTGATCGTCTTCGGCAGCGCCGCTCGACTGGCCGAGGCCCGCGATCCGGCTCCCTTGCCTGAGACAACGCCCTGGAAGATCGAGTCACTTAGCCAGACTCCCACCATGACATGGGTGCGTCCGTCAGGGCCCGTGCATGCGCTGCTCTACGAAGGTGAACCATACCAGGGAAGACCGACTCAGGTCTTCGCCTACTACGCGTCACCCGTGACCGTCGGCCTGGATTCGGATGCCAGTGGCAAGAAATACCCTGGCATCGTGCTGGTCCACGGTGGGGGCGGCCAGGCGTTCTCCGCCTGGGCCGAACTCTGGGCACGCCGCGGCTATGCCGCCATCGCCATGGATCTGGCCGGCTGCGGCGAAGACCGCCAACCGCTTCCCAACGGTGGTCCCGATCAGAGTGATCAGACGAAATTTCGCGCCATCGACGGTCCCCTCGAAGACCAGTGGTCCTACCATGCCGTCGCCGATGTGGTGCGAGCCCACTCGCTGCTGCTGAGCTTTCCCGAAGTGGATCGCGACCGGACCGCCGTGACCGGCATCAGCTGGGGCGGCTACCTGACCTGCATCGTCGCGGGCATCGACCAGCGTTTCAAACTGGCCATGCCCGTCTATGGCTGCGGCTTCCTCGCTGAAAACAGCGTCTGGGTCCAACCGCAGTTTCAGCAGATGACACCCGAGCAAGTCACGAAATGGGTCAAGCTATGGGATCCTTCACGGTATATCGGCTCGGCCACCATGCCGGTGGTCTTTCTCAACGGCACCAACGACTTCGCCTATCCCATGGACAGCTATGCCAAAACCTGCCAGCTGGTCGCCGGCGAGAAGAACTACAGCATCCAGCTGCGCATGAACCACGGACACATCTTTGACTTTCCCGAGTTCTTCGTCTTCGTCGATCAGTATCTCAGAGAGGGCACGCCGATGCCCAAGGTCGCGCGCCCCACGATCGACTCCGACTCGGTCCGCGCTGAAATCACGTCGCCCACACGGCTCGTTTCCGCGCGGCTCCATTACACGACGGGACCCCATGCCGAGAATCCCACGCGCGAGTGGACCACGCAGCCGCTGGAAATCCACGACGCCACGATCTCCGGCCCAGCCCCGCCCGCCGATGCCACGGTCTGGTATGTGGATGTCACTGACGAGCGGAACGCGCTGGCCAGCAGTGAGGTGATGATCCCGGGAATTGAGCCGCAGTAGTCACTGTGCCACTTAGTGAGCTTCCGGTAAGGAGTGAACCGAGGGCCTCCAACGGAGGCCCGGACTGCCCGCAGCGACAGCCCTGAAGTGGGCCAGGACTTTCCTGGGTATCAATGAACGGGTTCCACAATGCTCTTGGCGCGATCAAAACCGCCCAGATTGTAGGCCTGATCGATTCCCTTCTTGCGGAGTAACTGCAGGGCCATGTTGCTCCGCATGCCGCTCTTGCAGTGCAACAGCAGTGTGCCCCGCGGCAGCTGATCCAGGCACTCCGGCAACGTCTCCAGCGGCATGTTGACGGCACAGGCCAGGTGCTGAGCCGCGTACTCCTTGGGACTGCGCACGTCGATCACCGTCGCACCCTGCTGCAGATACCGCTGAGCGACCTGCGGCTCCAACGGCTGAGTCCACGTTCCGAGCATACGAGCTACTCCTTCGTACATCCAAGACAACATGCAGAAATGAGTCGCAATTACGATCGCCTGCAGCACCAACAGACAGCCCCCGACCAGATACGCCGCGGTCGGCAAGCCCAACAGAAACAAGCTCCCCGCCAGGATGTTCATCATGGCCGCCGACAGACACGCCAGGCGACGCTGCATCGGATTGGGGGGAATCCGAGCGGCACCAAACAGCGGGCGCACCAGGTAGTTGTACAAAGCATCCATCGGATGCGATGCGGGCATGAGGAAGGCCCAAATTCCCAACCCGGCGACCGTGAAGAGGATCCAGGGCTGCTGCGTCACCAGTCCGTACAGGGCAATCAACGCACAGACGGTAGGGGTGAAACGCAAGCCCCACTCCATCTCGGTCAGCTCCTGCGGCGAGAACTTCGTATAGCCTTGCTGCACCAGACTGCGATGCCCAAACGAGAGGTTCTTACTTTCCGACATGCTGATTGACTCCTGAGGCCTTTTCTTTTTGACAATAGGTGAATTGGTCTATCCGACGAGGGAGGTTTCGACTCTTTCGACTACCGGTTGCTCGCGTGCACACACGAGCGACGAACGCTCACCACATCAAGCGGGGGCGGACCGGCGACACGCCAGAGAGCACGCCCTTGCGGTCCTCGTCGAACATACTATTGATATATCGTAATATGTCGACATGTCAACATTAAATCTTCGGAATTTCGTGGCCACCCATCAAAAAAAACCGAGGCCAATAGCCACGCAGCACCATCCCGAACCACCTAAGACTACTAGAAGACCACATGATCCGATGGCCAAAGAATCGCGTGGCCACCCGATCTTTCTGTCACACGATCTTTTTGTCCTCATGTCCTCAACAGCGTGCCACGCTTCGGTGTGCCACGCTTCGGTGGCGCATTTTCCCATAATCTTCGCGGCGCGGTGAGGGATTCGAGGCGCCGTTGGTGATTCTTCTGATCGAGGCCCTGCTGCTTCGGCTACGGCGGCCCTGAGTGACAGCTTGGTTGCTCAGGACATCGCCGTGCGCAGCGCGGGGAAGAGGGGAGAATTGCCATGGCGTTGGGCATCAAACCACTCGTCGATTTCGTGTTCAAGCGGGTCTTCGGCAGCGCGGAGCACACTCTGCCGCTCCTGGCCCTGCTGCAGGCCATCCTCGCGCCCGACCAGAGAATAGTCCAGGTCGAGATCCGCACACCGCAGAGTTCGATCAAAAGAGTGGTTTCTCACGGAGACACGGAGACACGGAGATGCATGAAAACGACATCGGTACTGCCCTTGTGGATTGTGCGGTTCATCTGCACCAAGATCTCGGGCCGGGACTGCTCGAAACAGTGTATGAGGTGACCTTGGCGCGGCAACTGGAAAAGCGAGGTCTATCCGTTGAGCGTCAGGTGTCCATTCCCATCCAGTACGATGGTCAGCGATTCGAAGAAGGCTTTCGTGCTGATCTGATCGTTGACTGCAAGGTGATTGTGGAGCTGAAATCGGTGGAGACGGTGCATCCAGCTCACAAGAAGCAACTCCTCACTTATCTTCGACTGACCGACCTGAAGCTTGGTTACTTGCTGAATTTCGGCGAGTCACTGATGAAGGACGGCATCACTCGAATTATCAACGGTGAACTCTGACACTCCCTCCGTGTCTTCGTGTCTCCGTGAGACCCCCATCATCAGACGTCGACGACGGGAATTCCAGCAGGACAAGCTGATCGTGCTCGACGTCCGCGGCACGCGACTCGGCCGGCCGATGGCTCAATATCGAGATGCAGGTGTCGATCGTCCCGGGGCTGCTGCAGCGGCTGGTCTACTATGCCTGCGCCTTGTATGTGGACCAGCTGGAGGCCGGCGGCAGTTGAACGGCATGGGACGCCTGGACCCGTTTTGAGACAGCCGAAGTTGCTGAGCCGACGCCTGTTGAGCAGCCCGCGGGCATCATCAGGCTTTGATCACCAAGGTGCCGATTTTCAGGCCAGTGTTGGCTCCCAATGTGTGCCAGTCTTCGATGTTGGGAAACGCATCCAGAAACAGCTGGATGAATCGGGCCCAATCGGACGGCTGCAGCGTAAGACAGCCATCCGAACCACGGCTGGAATTAAAACCGTTGTGTACGTTGATGCCGTGGGAAGTGGTTTTCTGGGGATCATCGCTCTGGACCGGCACGCCGTTGCGCGCGTTGACCAGCAGTCCGGCGCGGATCCCTTCGGTCTTGACCACCAGATCTGAAGCCTTCTGCTTGGCCGCGCCACCTCCTTTGTGGAAACCGATGTGCAGCGGGTAGCTGCCGTCGACCACTCGGCCTTTGACCGTCATGTCATCGGGATAGATCGAGCCGCGAAACGATCCATTGAGTCCGCCCGAGAGCGTGAACGTCGACTCGTACATGCCGCCAGCGGTAGCGGTGGTGGAACTCTTGAACTTGGTCTTGGTCGGGATTTTGCCACCGTGCGCCGCCGTGAGCTGAATAGCGCCGGCGACGATGGTCGGCTTGCGCACCACCGGACCAGCCGAACTGACCAGCTTCTGCCAGGTTTGCCCGTTCACGTCGATGCGCTGATCGGGCCGTGCCATGCCGACCATCTGCCGCTGAAAATTCGTAATGGCAGCCACCGTTCCGGAGCGACTGCCGGGCCGGGCGATCTTGCCGTCAATGCCCTGCGGATCGAAAGTTGTGTTGTGCAGCTTCTTAGCCACTTGGGTAAGCAGCTCCTGAACCGTACGCACGTCCGCCGGGACGTTCCTTGCTCCGCTCTCATAGCTCCCTACAGAACCACTGATGGACGCAGCCATAGTCACTCCCTTTCGCACCTGATTCGCGACCAGACGGACCACCGCGCGCATCATGGCACCCGCTGCGCGACCGCCCCTACGATCAGCAAGAACCGCCATCAGCCGACAGTCATCTTCTGGTCAGAATAATGACGTGAATTGAACGACCTGCGACGTCCCGCGCGATGCGCGGGAAGCCGCAGGCATTATTCACCACAACGGGGGGATCGGGAAGTCATCGCCGGCAGCCCCGCCTCACTCGATCCACGAATCGGCCACCCCGGCACCACACAGCAGTTTGCACGGGCCGTCAAATATGCTCCGTCGTGAGACCATACATCTGCGCAAACGCTTTGAACTGCCGTACGTGATCGCCGTAAATGAACAGCTGATGAAATCCTTTGGTGTCGCAGGGATCTTGTGGCCCGTCGATTTCCAGTTCGACCGACGTGCGGCAGCCTCCGGCCGGCGGAGTGTCGAAATTACGCAGCACCCGCCCTTTTCCCAGCAGCATTTTGTCGGGCCCCTGCATCTGCATGATGGTCACTTCCTGCCCTGGGCGCCACAGCACCTGGACCGCAACTCCCAGATTTGATTCCGAATGGCTGCGCAGCAGATAAGGCTCGGCCGGCTGGTCCCAGCCGTTGAGCTTGGTCGCACAGACACAGTGAACGCCGATCAGGGTCCCACGTTCGGTCTCTGGAACTGGGTCCTGCATGAAGCCGGGCTTGTCGAGCAGTTTCAGACACACTTCGTGCGACATCACGGCATTAACATCGGCCTCGCAGGTGCCACTCTGACCGTGATCCAGCAGATGGGTCCACGACAGGCACGGGGGTGTGGGAATCTCGCGATTTCCAACCAGCCCCAGACAGTCCATGGAGATCCCTTGGCAGTTTTCTTCTTCCATGATTTTACAGGCTGCATAGTAGTTCTTGGCCGCGTTGATCAAGTCAGTGCGGGTCGGCTCCACCACCTTCTGCGCTCCCTGGGCGTACAACTCAGCCAGCGCCACGACTTCCGGCGTCTCTTCAATAGTTTTGAGAGTATCAGGGAAGCGACGTCGCGGAAGGTAGCGAATTGTCAGCCCCAGAGGCTCCAGCTTCTGCTCCGCTGTCTCCGCACCACGCAGCACCGCCACGCGAGTGCGCCGCAGACGATACGCCGCTTGAATCATCTTCAGCCCAAACTGGACTGGCCCCAGCTCATAGTCGCTCGACATAGGCAGATACACACCCGACCGCCGCGCCGTGGGAACCACGGCTCCGGCAAACCCTGTGTGGAACATACCCAACCCGCAGAAAATCACCGTCGGGATGCCGCTCTGCGCAATCTTGTCGATACTGCCGGAGATGAATTCATCCGCATTGAGCGGAAAGACGAGCACACCCTTGGGACGTTCGGCCTTGACCTTGCTGACAAACGCCTCGATTTCACCTGGTTCGTGAATAGGGGCCGGTTCGAACCGCACATTGATCCCCAGTTGCTTCGCAAAACTCTCGACAAGGCCGCGACTCTTGCCGGTGAAGCTGGCCGGATCCCAAAACGTACCTGGCCAGCCGAGCCACTGCTTCTCCCGCTGGTGCGCATACACTACAAGCACATCCAGCGGATCGTTGGCGGGCGGTTCATCGGTCGCGTTGTCCTCAGCTGTCAACATCAAGGGGCTGAACAATCCGGCCGCCATGCCGGCCCCGGCTACACCCAGCATCTCACGACGCGTGAACTCAACAACCCCCTCACGGCGAACACAGAATCGGCACATGTGCAGGCTCCTTGCATAGTGGACAGAACACCTTCGCGCAATGACGGCACGACAACAACCAACGTGAATCGGCCCGTGGCCGACCGAGACGGGTTCCGCAATGATCCAGGCAGGCGTTTAGTCATGAGGAACGGCAAGGCGGGTCGACCTGCACCAGCGCGCAGGTTGCGCTCCCCAACGCCATCGGCAATTGACATCGACAGCAGACACCAAGACTCCATCCTTCAGCACGACGCCCTCACGCTCGGCTCTCTGCTACTTGTCCCAGAGCAAGCACCGCCTATCGCGACGCAGAAAGTGCTGAGAGTCACAGGACGAAGTCGCCTGTCCATCGATCATTCTCTGCCGGTGCGATACCCAGTACAACTACCCGGCGGACCAATGGATGGCGTTCGCCCTTGTCAACTGGCGGCCCTGTCGCCTCAGGGGGAACTTGCAGGAATCTCGAATCCGTCCCGAGTTCCCAGAGCCCTCCAGATGCCGGAGTCGACGGTCGCAGAAAATACATCCGTATGCCCGTCACAGAAGAGCACCTGTGCCGTGTTCGAATGATTACTGCTGAAACAGAGTTCTTTCTCGTCGATGTAGATGTTCACGTCGCCGTTGAACACGATATTGATCGTCACAGCAGTTGAACCGAGTGCCTCGGAAACCTCGGTATATGGTGAGCGGTAGACTTCAGGAGAGCCTATGTACCAATGATCGACCCACTGAACCAACGTCGTTACATCGCGGGCGAGGATGTCGAAGCGACACAGTGCCTCACCCACTGCCACCGTATTCGACGTCCCGTCGCCAATTTCGCCAATCCGTATCGCGCTGTCCACATAGAAAACACCGTCGTTGCGCAATCCGATTCTTGGATCGCTCGATTCACGCGACAGGGTCCCGCTGGCACATGCGAGGTATGTACAGGGAACCCGGTTCGGCATGCCAGCAGTGTCCAGATGATCAGGAACACCCGCCGAAGGACACCGAAAGACGGGTAACAGGACAGCGCACGCACGCGCATTCGGACTGTCATCCTGATTCCACTGGCCGTTCCACTCAATTGTGTCATAGAGCGGCTGCTGCTCCAACTGTGGCAGCAGCAATCCGGACCAGAGGGCACATGTGGGGGCAACCACCCCAGACGGAAAGCTGCCGTTCGTACCGTGATAGTTGTGCAGGGCGATGCCCATCTGTCGCAAGTTGTTCCGGCACTGCATTCGACGAGCAGCTTCGCGAGCGGATTGAACGGCGGGCAGAAGCAGCGCGACGAGAACGCCGATGATCGCCAGGGAAACGAGTAACTCAACAAGGGTAAACGCTCGATCGTGCCTTGACGTCATGGCGTGAATCTCCAATCGCAATCATCTCCAGCTTCGAAAGCCGAGTACGACCGACGTCAAGCGATATCTGAACAAGCCGACGAAACACGAGCCCAGCCGTGGCGACGACACTCCGGATGCGCCAGCCAATGGAGCTCTCCTCCGCGCCATGGCACGACGTCTTCGCACAGCGGTGCTCGCCATTGTACCTGATTCGTCGCAGAGAATGAACGAGCGACATTGCTCCTGGTCGGCCTTTGGCGGCGGGGAAAGTACTGGGCAGCAGGAACGATGCCCCGCTTCGGATCGTGTGGCAATCGCTCGCCGTGGAAGGCCGGGAACATGCTGAAACCGCCGCATTGCCGAGCCGAAGCGCGCCGGTTGGTGATTGCGTTTCCGGCTCTGGCGGTTCAGGAAGACAAAAAAATCAGATGACAAAAAGATGGTTTGGCCACCAGATCTTTCTGTCACACGATCTTTTTGTCCCCCTCTTGCCTTAATCCACCGGCTCGCCATGTCCGGCCGCTTCCGCATCCGCGGCGCGCCAGCGGCGGCGCGTTTCAAAGGCGGCAATGTCGGCGATCGTCGTGCGGCGCAGGAACTCTTCCAGACGGCCACGATAGTTGACGCAGAACTCATGGGCCGGGCAAGCGCGGTCGTGCGAGCACTGGGCGTTGCCGAACATGCAGCGGGGGTGAATCAGCGGATCGTCCAGCGCCACGCAGACATCGTGCAGGACAACCTCCTGCGCGGGGCGCGCCATGGCGACGCCTCCCCCCACGCCGCGCTGGGTGCTGACCAGCCCTTTGCGGGCCAGCACGTGCATAATCTTGGCCAGATACGCGGCGGGGATCTCGCAGGCTGCGGAGATCGCTTTGACCTGCACAGGCTTGCTCCCCATGGCCGTCAGGAAGGCCAAGGCACTCGTGGCGTAGGCAGCCGATTGACTTAACATGAAATCCCCTTCTGCTGATTGGCAAAATCATAGCAATTAAGGACTAGCCAGTCAACAATTCACCGCTATTCATGCGACTCACCACTCCTCAATCCAGTAGAATCATCCAATATTCGGCCGATAAACCCTTGACAGGACCGCGGACGTCTCGGAGAATCGGGCTTTAATTTGTTGACAAACAGAGCTTCTTGTCTCTTATTAAGCCCACTTTGGCTCGACCACGAGGCGGCCCGTGCAGCACGACGGCCCCCACGGGCAATCAGCCGAGCAGGGGGGCTCAAGCCGGATACCAGACGCGCGGAGTTGGAGAGCCTGGTAGAGGATCGGCCGCGTAGCACCCGCGGGCGAGGTGCGACTCGGGCGGGGGGGCGACCCCCTGCCGGGTCGAG
>JBGSHS010000098.1:0-5027 GCA_041752115.1 Pirellulaceae bacterium
CCGGTCTGCGCGACCGTGGTCATTTCCCGCGGCCAGAGTCGTCGAACGAGCGGACCGGCCAGCATTCGCCGGGCGACCTGGCGATGATGCGACTCGAGAGCCAGGCGTAGCCGACAACGGCTGGAATCGGCACGCCGAAGACGGCGAGGCATGTGAGGATGCCGACCCAGGCGGCTTGGACCTGCGCCACGTCCATTCCGAAGGAGAGCCACGCACAGAACGCAGCTCCCAGCGATACGGCGGGAAAGAGCAGGGCCGTCGCCACGACGAAGATCGCCAGGTTCCAGCCGCTGCGCAGTGGCGGCAGCTGATACGCCTGCCGCAGATCATCCTGTACCAGTCTGCGCAACCGCGGATGCACCCACACTCGAATCTTGTATCTGATGGCGGCCCAGATGGCGCCCATGCCGAGGATAGTATTAAGTCCCACGCCGATGGCCAGCACCATCATGTTGGCGGCCGCTTCCTCCATGTTCGGTTGCCGATTGAACTTGATCGCCATCCACAAGAAGAAACCGATCGACAACAAGGCCGTCGCGGCTGCCTTCCAGCAGGCGGCAGCCAGATAGAAGGCGAAGCACACACGTGCTCGTCGGCGAACGGGGTCCACGTGCAGGATCCACCAGCCAGTCTGGAACGTGTGCCAGAAGGCGTGCAGACAAGGGAAAAAGACTGCCAGAGCCAGCCGGCCGGTGGCCAGATAGAGGGCCACAGCGGCAGACAGAAGCAGGGCAAGAAGAACAGCGCGCCATCCACGGCGTGACGGCCCATCGCTTGCCACCGGTTCTCCGAACAGTCCATTCATGCGAGCTGCACTTTAACTCGTCAGAAGTCCAGTTCGTGATTGGCATCGATGTTGGGCAGCTTCACCTGCTTTCGATTCAAAGTGCCTTGCTCACGCAGCTTGCAGTACAGCATGCTGGCGACCTTGGTATACGGCACGTATTTGAAGTGCTCCTTTTCGTCGTCTCCCACTTCCTTCGTCCAGGTGCGATCCACGAGCATCTTCGTGGAGATGACGAAATAGTTCGAGACGGCAATCTCCTCTTTGGTCGGGGCGGAACCGAGCCCTGAGACCTTGCCGATGCTGATCTCTCCCACATAAGTGAAGCCGTTGGAACAGTCACACGCATGAATGCTCTCGAGTGCCATGCCACGATCCTCCACAGGAGTTTCGGGAAACACCGCCCCCGCAAACGAGGTCGGTGATACAACCGCACAGCATTGACACTAATCTTCCCGGCAAGGGCTTCGCAAGAGCGGTTGCGTCGAAATCGATTTCAGGCTCCCCAAAGGAGGCCGTCATGCACGGCCTGCTGGCACTGGCCTCAGTCGAAGTAGGAGAGATAGAGTGCGTGCGAGATGTCCCCGCCTCGCTGCTCGTCTGGCCGCCGCACAGACTCCAGCTGCCTCATCCGTTTCTGGGAATTTCGCTAATCGAGCGTGCGGTCGAGCATCGCCGCGGTAGAATTGTGTCGCAAGTACACAACCTTCGTCGAGACGCGGAGGGACGAACAGTCGTCTGCCGCGCTCTTCACGCCGCCGCCTGACCAGGCGACCGAAGTTGCCTTTGTTCTGCCAGTCGTATCGCATTATGTGAGGAATCTCCCCATGAAGACTTGCCAGATCTGGTTCGCACTCACGATCGTGGCCAGTGCCGCCACCATTGGCGTGGCCCAGCCGCAGCGTCCCCGGCCGGTCGTTTCCCCCGAGGTTAAGGGGGATCGCACCGTTACGTTTCGCGTGCGAGCCCCGCAGGCTGAATCGGTCCAACTGGCCGGGACCGACATCCCGGGGGTAGGACGCGGTTTGGCGATGGAAAAGAACGACGATGGTATCTGGGCCTGCACGACCGGCCCGCTGGCTCCAGGCTGTTACCGATATGCAATCAGCATCGATGGAGTGAATGTTGTTGATCCCGCGAATACGGCGACCAGCGAATCAAATGGCAATGTCTGGAGCATGGTCTGCGTGCCGGGAGCTGATTTCATGGACACACAGCAGGTTCCGCATGGGGCCGTGGCCGAAATTACCTACTACTCGCAGTCACTGCAGCGGTTTCGCCGGATGCATGTCTATACCCCTCCTGGATACGAGCAGAACAACGAAGCCTATCCGGTACTCTACCTGCTGCACGGCGCCGGCGACTGTGACGATTCGTGGTCAACGGTCGGTCGCGCCGGTTACATTCTTGACAACTTGATTGCCGCCGGCGAGGCTCGACCTATGATTGTCGTGATGCCCGCCGGTCACACCAGCCGGACGTTCACCTTCGGTGGTCCGCGCCCCACCGTCGACGAGTTTGCTCAGGATTTCCTACAAGACATCATGCCTTGTGTAGAAAGTCGTTATCGAGTCCTCACCGACCGAGCTCATCGCGCCTTGGCAGGATTGTCGATGGGCGGCGCTCAGACGCTGAACATTGGCTTTGCAGAGCTCGAGAAGTTCGCCTACCTCGGCGTGTTCAGTTCCGGGGTCTTCGGCATCAATCGGCAAGGAGGCGGGCGTTCCTGGGAAGAGCAGCACGCGACCAAGCTCGATAATCCCGAACTCAAAAACGGGCTCCAGTTGATCTGGTTCGCGACGGGCAAGGACGATTTCCTGGTGGAGACGTCGCGGGCCAGCGTCGAGATGCTCAAACAGCACGGTTTCGCGGTCGTCTACGAGGAGACAGATGGCGGACACACCTGGAGTAACTGGCGGGACTATCTCCACCAGTTCGCGCCGAAATTGTTCCAGCCAGTCGGTAGTGAACGACCGTAGCGCGGGCTTCCGGTACGCGACCTGTCCTGCCAGTCGCTCTCTGTTCCCCCGCGATCGACGGAAACGCAGTTGGAGGAAAAGAAGACAGGAAGAGTGGTGGACAAGAAGATGAGAGATGCGATCAGGACCGTCTCATCTTCTTGTCAGTTCATCTTCTTGTCTTCGGCGGGCTCAGGCAGGGTCTACTGCCGAGGACTCCTCAAAGCCGTGACCAGCAGCAAGGTGGCGAGCACGCCAAAGGCGATGAATGCCGTGGCCGGGTGGCTGGTGAATGCCAACTTGGTCGAGAGATCAATCGTCGTGGAGACGTTCTCCATGGCCACCAGCGCCACCATACCGATGCCCGCCAGCGATCCTCCGGCGATCAAGCCGGTGGACATCAAGACCCCCGCGCTGGTGTCGGATTCTTCCTCTGAGAACTTGCGCACACGATCGACCAGTGCTCGCAGCAGACCGCCCACGAAGATCGGAAGCGTCGTCGAGAGAGGTAGATAGACCCCCACAGCAAACGCCAGGCTTGGCACACCAGTGAGTTGCAGCACCACGGTCAGTGCCACGCCGAGCATCACCAGGCCCCATGGGAGCTTCTGGTTCATAATCCCATCAATGATCACGGCGAACAGGCGAGGCTGCGGCGGATCAAACTTCTTGATCGGCATGCCCGTTTCTGTCACGGTCATGCGACCGCCGATTCCCGGATCGACCAGATAGCGAGCTTGCCCTGATTCGTCCACCAGGTACTTGCCTGGGATGACTCCCTCCACGCCGATCGCCTGCCAGACCTTGTACTCGTTATCGTCCGGACCGACTTCCGTCTGATTCAAGGTGGCAACATCGACAATTCGCTCTTTCCCTTCCCCCGGCAGATCGTCTGGGTGATCGGAATAGGTGGTGTAGGCCCAGTTCAATAGCAGCAGGGTGCCGCCAATCACGACAGCCGACGTCAACGTACCGATCAGGATCGCAATCTGCTGGGCCCAGGGGGTCGCGCCGACCAGATAACCGGTCTTGAGATCCTGCGATGTGGTTCCGCCGTTGGAGGAGGCGATGCAGACGACTCCGGCGATCGACAAGGCAATCAATCGGTACTCGGCGCCAATCCATCCCAGCAGCACGAAAATGGCACAGGTCAGCAACAGCGTGGCGATCGTCATGCCGGAGATGGGGTTGGACGACGAGCCCATTTCCCCGGTGATGCGTGAGCTGACCGTCACGAACAGGAATCCGAACAGGACGACCATGCCGCCGCCGACAACGCGTCCGGCCAGGGAGGTGGGAATCAGGTTCGATCCGGCGATGGCCGCCACGAGGACCAGGGATCCCAGCAGCACGAAAGACATTGGCAGATCGTGTTCCGTGCGGCGCCGGACGGCCCTCCCTACGGCACTCAGACCATCACTGCTGAGATCTTTCAGGCCGCCCCGGATCGAGCCGATGATCATCGGCATCGCTCGTAGCATGCTCATGATCCCCGCGGCTGCGACCGCTCCAGCGCCGATATACCGCACGTAGGAGCTCCAGATCTGTCCGGGACTCATGTCGCGAATCGGTATGGTGGCCGGAGCCATCGGTTCGGTCTGCTGCTGCCCAAAAAGGGCGATGGCCGGAATCAGCAGCAGCGATGCGAGCATGCCGCCGCCGACCATGATCGCGGAGATGCGATAACCAAGGATATATCCCACCCCCAGCAGTGCCGGGGAGGGCTCCAGACCAAGTTCTGCCTTGGAGTAACCTGAGATGCCCGAGATCGCCACGCTCGGTGCGTCAGACCAGAGCTTGAACGCCTGCATCAGTATCTGATAGAGGAACCCGAGTCCGAATCCCCAGAACACCATCCGCGCGTTCGATCCGCCCTGTTCACCCGCTGCCAGTACTTTGGCACAAGCGGTTCCTTCCGGATACTTCAGCAGTTTATGCTGTTTTACTACGAACGCTCGCCGCAGCGGAATCATCATCAGAATCCCCAGCAAGCCACCCAGCACGGCCACCAGCATGACGCGCGTCCACTCCCAAACCCAAGAGTCACGCCATCGTGTCCACTTCTCCCATCACCGAGAAAATCGGTCGCTTCCGCTGGCGCATTTGCGCGGTGCTGTTCCTTGCAACCACCATCAACTACATTGACCGGAATGTCTTCTCGTTCACGATGCTGGACACGACGTTCCGCCACCAGATGCTCGGCATCCCGCTGGACCGCAAGTTGACGCCTGCCGACATGGCGGTGTTCCGGGAGAAGATGAGTTTCCTGGATTCGATCTTCAAAT
>JBGSHS010000099.1:0-22934 GCA_041752115.1 Pirellulaceae bacterium
GCCGCCGCTTCGTCCCCTGCCACCTCGGCATAAATCCCGCTCGTTCCGTCGACGGCAATCTGTTCGGTCTTCGTCGCCAACTCCTGTTCCTGGAGCGGGGGGAGCCCAATCTGGTTGAACCAGCGATTAACGTTGGCCAGCAGGCCTCCGGCATCCCCCTTGAGTGGAGAGACGGTGATCTGAGCGGCAGCACTGCCGTCACGCACTCCAAAGGCCAATACGCTGAAAGAGACCGGAGGTTCGCTTGTCCAATTCTCCGGCCTGGTGTACTGGAGCCCGCTGTCACGTGAAGGACCGGCTGCCGCAGGGGGCTTCTTGGTGAGGCTCCCCCGGCTGCTCATGCCGCCCGCAGAGAAATTCCCGACCAGGTTGACGTAAGTGGCCGTGCCGTCGGTCAGAGGCAGAACGGTGGATTCCCGCGCCAACTGCTCGGCCGTGATCGGTGCCAGTTGCATCTGCTGCCGCCAGCGATTGACATTGTCCAGCACCGAACTGGGCGAGGAATTGGCTGCCAGTTGCATGATGGACACTTCCAGCTTCTTGCCCCCGACCGTGACACTCAACGTGGCCAGTCTCTGATCCGTTCCCTCGTTGGTTTCCCATGAAGGGGGGAGTTTCCACTGAGGAGGTGCATCGGGGCCGGCAAACGTCAGCGAACCGATCAACTGCCGGAACGCCTCTTCCTGCGATGCCACCAAGTCCTTCGGGCCGGCCATTTTGAAGTACCAGCTGCGCGATGGGCGAGGCACAATGGCACCCAGCAAGCGGTCTGTCGGCTCGCCAGCCTGTGACGGACTCGGCACTTTCTCCGCAGGATCAATGTGGTTGATCGCGTAGAGCGTTTCAGCGGTCGGGACTTCGTAGTGCCGAATGGGCTCTCGCGTCCCGCAGCCGGCGGCCAGTACAAGTGGGAACAGACCGCACACGGCCGCCAGCGATGAACCGGGGAGGCGGTGAAGCCGGTGCTGTTGCGCGTTGCGACAACCAGTCGGCTCCCCCTCGCGGTCACGGGGTGAGCGAATCATGATGACTCCATATTTGTTGTATTGAATATTGGCCCAAGAATGGGCCAGCAGGTGGGCGCACCAAGGAGCATGTGGCGAAGCTGACCACATCTCGAGATTATATCGTCAGCAGACCGTTTTGTCATAGCGGGGCAATTCCTGCCGGCCATGTGCCAACGGATCGGAGGTGGGGTGACGATCGCTTGGTCCGAGCCGAATCCTGAGGCTCGATGGCATTGAGTGTGCGAGAGATTGTGCTGGAAGTGCGGCACGAAGCGGACGGGCTCGGTGCGTGTCACGCCGGTTTCTGGCTGTCAAACAGCACAGGCTGTCCGATGCGGATACCATCCTCACGGGGCCGGTGGCGCGGTGGCAGCGGCATCTTCCCCGCAGGCCCTCGGCCGGCGCGAGGGAGTTTGGGCGACGAGTGCCTGGTTACCGTCTGACCTTGCAGTCGGGTGGCGACTGGCTGTCTTCAGTCAAACGCGAGCCGTGACCGATGGCGGCATTGCCTCGTTCCGCCACCGGACCGCCGCATTTTCAGAGGACACAGAGCACTAGTTCATCCCCAGTGCGCTGACGATCGAACTGGCCAGACCGCTGGCAGCGCCGGTATCGCCATTCCAGGTCCACATGTTTCGGACCACGTCGGTCATCAACATGCCACTGACCGACAGCAGCACGACGACCAGCAACAGTGCCAGAATATTCCAGATCGTGTAGCCAGCTTCCGGTGCCTCCGCCGAGGCACCGGGAATGGTGCTGGCGACCGCTACCGCCCCGTCGATCGGCTCAAGCTGTACGTCGAGCCCTTCGGGCTCTTCCACCAACATCGGCTCGGCACTGTCCAGAGCGACCACGTCCGAATCGCTTTCGAACGCTCCCGAATCGTCCAAGGCAATCACTTGCGAGCCGCTGTCAGACGATTCATCACCCAGCATTTCGTCGGAGGGCGAAAGCAGGAACTCCTCGTCCTGCTGGAGATGAGCCGAATCGTCGGAGGCAATCCCCAACTCGTCGTTGAGCGAGATCATGTCTTCGTCTTCGGGGAGTTCCAGCGAGGCGTCTTCTTCGAGCGACAGTCCGCTGTCAGACGGATTGGCCAAACCGATACCGCTGTCCTCGACACCCACTTCCAAGGCCCCATCTTCGGAGCTTCCGGACTCTTCCAAAATCAGATTGTCATCGTCGTCAGCCAGACTCAAGTCGCTGTCGGCGTCCAGCACCAGGGCTTCATCCGATTCGAAATCGAGATCGTCGGCCAACCCCAGCTCGTCGCTCAAGTCCTCGGATTCCGCCAGCTTCAACTCGTCATCGCTTTCCCGCGCGCCAGCTTCGCCGGATGAATCGCCGGCCAGTCCCAGATCGCTCTCCTGCACACGCTCAATGCCATCCTTGCCAATCACCGTGCTCGAGGAATCGTGATCGCCTTCGTGCGATAGCTCCTCGCTGATCAGAATCGACGAGTTCTCCAGTTCATCATCCCCGTCGGCGGCAGCGTCAAGATTCAGCAGCTGGTCGAAATCGTCACCGCTGAACGACGCGGAATCGCCCAGATCCAGCGCGTCGTCACCCCCAGATATCTGTGAACTCAATTCACCCGCCAGACGTTCGACCTCCGCTGGCTTGAACTTCCAGCTGGTTCCGTCTTTGTAACCATGAATCTTCCCGGCTTCGCGCAGTTCCTGCAGTCGCTCGGGAGTAATGCCCAGCTGGGCAGCAGCGTCTTTGAGTTCGATGAGTTTTCCGGCCATTGAATTTCGGGCTCCCTGAGAGCGAACGACGAGCGTTGGTAGGTTCCGCGTTCGCGCATCGTCGGGAGCGTCAGTGTGAGGCCGGATCCAACGGCACTTCTACTGCGGCGGCTCGATCAGTGCACGAATCTCGCGCGGGTACGGACGAACTCCGTTGAAATCTTCCATCATCAGATCCCAGTTCACATTCCGCACGCTCTTGAGTTCTATCTTCCCGCTCACGCGATCCACGTGATACACGCACATCACCCGTGTCTTGCCGTCGATCACGGTCACCAGGGCGGGCCCGGTCGGCGTCTCGGACGAGAAAGCCATCAGGTCACCGACGGATGCCACCGGCAAACGAGTCGGAAGAACTGGTTGAGCCTGAGGTAATGCGGGCGTCTGGCCCCACGCCGACAAGTCGAACGTAGTGGCCACCCACACCGTCACCAGGACTGCCAAACTACTGAGTCCCCATGCTGCAAATCGCATAGCTTACCTACCTTCCGTGATGCGCTGCAGAATGTGGACCCTGAAACCCATTCTAAAAGGCCCAGATTCTGTTTCAAGTAGCTGCCTTCGCGAGCTTACCACGTTTGACACTCCGCCGACGTTCCGTACGTCGCATCCCGCATAATCGCTCGACCGGCCAGATCGTCGGCATCACGGCGACGCCTGACCGGAGCGCGGTTGCTGGTGCGCGAAGGGGGAATCCACTCTTTTGGGTGCTATGGCTCCTGCGGGAATGTGGTGAGAAGTCTACTGCAGGTGCAGATCGAGCGGCAAGATCAGCTGGTCAAGACGCTGCCGCCGGCAGGGTGAGCCGGGGCGCCAAGCGCGGTTTCGCACCGGGATACGGTTGTCGCATCCGGGGTTGTCGCATCCGGGGAGGCCGTTCCCCGATGTAGCCCTTCGGATCGCGGCGGTCTTTGCTGTCTCATGTGACAAAGATGAAAAAGATTGCCAAAGTTCGCTACCATCGGTAACCGATTAACTTGAGCATTGTCGGGGGAGCGACGGCAGAACAACACACAACATCCCGACAATCCCAGGGGGGAATAGATAGTCCGGGGTTCGGTCCGTCACGGGCCACCCGGACTATTTTTTTTGCGCTTTCTCGAAAGTGGCGAAACAGCGAGGCGTCTCCCACAACTGAACTCGATCGATGGGGAAGCCGCGGGCGGTGGCGGCGTCAAAGATCAGTTTGGCGATGTTTTCGGCCGTGGGATTGTGGGGGAGCAGGAACATGGGCTCTCCCATTTCGCGCAGCATCGGCACGACGGGATCGTCTTCGCAAAGAACCATACGGTGGTCGAGGTGATCGTCGATCCAGCCACTCACTTCACGTTTGATATCGGTGAAATCGAGCACCATGCCGCGGCTGTCCAATTCATCGGAGCCGAGGGAGATGACCGCACGGCCGTTGTGTCCGTGCAGGTAGCGGCATTTTCCCGCGTAGTTCAGCAGACGGTGCCCGTAGCAGAAATCGATCTGGCAGGTAACGCGAAACACGGTCATACTCCCTGATGAACCCGCTGGCGCAGCGGCCAGTATGCGTGCCGGGGAGCCACTACACGTTGTGGTCCGACGGACCCAATGATAGCGGCCGGGGGCCGTGGCGGAAACGCGTCGGAGGATGAGGTCCGGTGCGAGGTTCCGCTCCAGGCTGCCTTGCCCACAGGCGATTCCGCGTTTTTCCCCGATTATGGCTCATTAATCTGTAACGGTTATACCGATTGTTGGGGGCAGTGCGCGAGGTCCGCATGATGCCACGATGTTCTGCGCACCGAAGAGAAAGGACGCTCTTGTGACTCGCGAACGCAATTCCGTGGTCGCTATGCTGGGGAGCCTGGGATGGCCGCTGATTTGGGGGCTGGCCGGGTGCACCCTCTTCTACGCTTCTCATTACCAGGGTTGGCTGGGCAGTGACTTCGTGCGCCGCTATTTCGCCGCCCACCCGGTGTGCTTCTTTGCCACCGGCATGTTCTTCGTCGGGCTGGCGGCCCTGCTGCTCAAGATGATCAATGTGGCCGGCCAGTTTCTGATGCTCTCCTCCATCGGACTGGATGCCGATCGCTCAGGGACCATGCCTGTCTCGCAGTGCGGAGAGCTGTTGGATCAGCTGGACGAGCTGCCCCGCTCAGCACGCCGTTCGTATTATGGGCAGCGTCTGCGCGACGCGGTCGAGCACATCGAGCGGCGTGGATCGGCCGATACGTTGGAGGACGAGCTGAAGTATCTGGCCGACATGGATGTGGCTCGCCAGCAGGACAGTTATGCGCTGGTGCGGATCATCATCTGGGCCACACCGATGCTGGGATTCCTGGGAACGGTGATCGGGATCACGCAGGCTTTGGGTGATCTTGACCCGAAGATGCTGGCGACCGAGATTCAAACGGCGATGGAAGGGCTCCTGGCGGGGCTGTACGTCGCGTTCGATACCACGGCCCTCGCGCTGTCGCTGTCGATCATTCTGATGTTCATCCAGTTCTTGATCGATCGAGCCGAGAGCGAGCTGCTGGCGGTGGTGGACCACCGCATGAACGAGGAACTGGCGGGGCGATTTGAGACGATGGGGAGCACTCGGGATCCGCATCTGGCGGCGGTGCAACGCATGGCTCAGGAAGTGATTCAGTCGAGCGACAAATTGGTGACACGCCAATCGCAGTTGTGGCAGCAGGCGATCGAGGCGGCGCATCAACAGTGGGATCGTTCGGCGACGGAGTCGGCCGAGCAGCTCCGGGGGGCATTGAGCGAAGTCCTCGACCGATCCCTGGAACGCTTTGCCGACCGACTGGCGTCGGCTGAGCAGGAATCGGCCGAGCAGGCGCGGCAACGGTGGGAGCAGTGGCAGACGGTCCTGTCCAACAACGCGCGCATGCTGCAGGCTCAACAGCAGGAACTGGTGAAACTGGGCGATGTGATGACGCGCGCCGTGGAAGCAACTGGCGAAG
Organism: Pirellulaceae bacterium; assembly: GCA_041752115.1. Classification (GTDB taxonomy): domain Bacteria; phylum Planctomycetota; class Planctomycetia; order Pirellulales; family Pirellulaceae; genus JAJRVM01. The sequence goes on from JBGSHS010000099.1 coordinate 5,695, forward strand.
TCGTCCGCCTGGAAACGGCGTTGAACAGCAATCTCAACTCCCTGGCTGGTGCTCACAACTTTGAAGAGACGGTGATGAGTCTGGCGGCGGCGATTCATCTGTTAAGTTCCCGCCTGGGAGCAACCGAGCAGCCGGTTCGCCGGATCGATCTGGAGCAGCCCTTGTCGCAAGGTCGTGCCGCATGAATCGGTCTCGCAGGTCCAGCAGCGCGCTGAGCGTTTCCCTCTTTCCCTTCCTTGCCGTGCTGATCTGCACGATGGGATCGCTGATCGTGTTGCTGGTGCTGGTCGTCCAACTGGCTCGCGTCAATGCCTCGGAAGACTCACTCAAGACCGATCTGCTGCAGCAGCCTGATGCGCGACAAACCGAGAAAGAGGACCTGCAGTGGCGCCGTGAGCTCTTGCAGCAACAGCGGACGCAGATCCAGGCGGAGCTATCGGACCGGAGGTTGGAGCTGAGCCACCTGGAGGAGCATATTCGGGAACTGGAGAAGCGGTGGGACGCGTTGCGCCAGGCCGCTGCCGATCTGCAAGCGAGCCTGTCGGGCAAGTCGCAGGACCAGGAAGCCGCGGCCACGCAACTCGAGCAGTTGCAGGAGGAAGTCGATGCCGCGCGAGAGGAGCTTGACCAGGCACGTCAGAAAGCAGCGCAACGCCGGCCGTCGTACGCGATCGTGCCATACGATGGCCCCAACGGTACGCATCGTCGCCCCATCTACCTTGAGTGCACGGCGCGAGGACTGATCCTGCAGCCGGAAGGGATCATGTTCGGAGTCGACGATTTCCAGGGGCCGCTTGGGCCTGGCAATCCGCTGGACGCGTCCCTGAGAGCCATTCGTGAATACCTGGCGCGCAGCGGGTCCGCCGGCAGTCAGGGCGAACCCTACCCGCTGCTGTTGGTCAGGCCGGACGGCATCGAGAGCTATGCCATGGCCCGTCTGGCATTGCGCTCGTGGGATGATGAGTTCGGTTACGAATTGCTCGATGGCCAGATGCAGCTCACCTACCCCGATCCCGATCCCACGCTCGCTCAGTTGCTGCAACGGGTCATCGAGGACGCACGTTCGCGTCAGGCGATCCTCGCGGCGGCGATGCCCAGCCGCTTTGAAAAACAGAACGAGATCGGCTTCGTGGCGTCGCCCACTAGTGGCGGATTCCTCCCGCAGGGTGGTGGAGACGACGGACCGACCGGAACACGAACCGGCGGCTTCGGACGTGGCGGTGATTCCCGCTACCAGGCCGGTGCTGCGGTCGGATCGGTGGCGGGCGAAGCACCACAGCCCGGCCGGCCCACTCCCACGGCGACCGGAGAAAAAGGCAGCCCGGATGGACAGCCGGGGGCCAACGCGGGAACCGGAGCTGCGCCGCTCTCCCAGGCGCGAGGCCGCAACTGGGGGCTGCCCGGAGCAAACGAACGGGCCACCGGCATCGTCCGGCCGATTCGGATCGCCCTGCTTCCCGACCGGCTGATTATTCTCCCCGATCGTGGTGATCAGACCGCTCCTGAAGTCATCCTTGTGGAGGGGCGTATGATCAACAGCATCGATGGGTTTGTCTCCAAAATCTGGGATCGGATTGAGCGGTGGGGTATCGCTGTGGCCGGGGGATACTGGAAGCCAGTGCTCAACGTCCAGGTTGGCCAAGGCGCCGATCAGCGCTTTGACGAGCTGCGAACACTCCTCGATGGCAGCGGACTCGAAGTACAGAGGAGCGGCCAGTGAGACGCAGAACAGGCACACGCCATATTCCCAGCGAGCCGGGACAGGATTCCTTCCTCGATGTCGTAGCTAACCTGGTGGGAATCCTCATCATCCTGATCATGATCGTCGGAGCCCAGGCCAAGGATGCCATGGTCCAAGCCGATGCGGAACCGCCCGGCGTCGAGCAGCGGGAGTTGGAAGAACAGAAGAACGCCTTCGCCACGGTCCAGCATGAACTCCAGGCATTGCTGGACCGAACTCAGAAACAGGAAATCGAAGTAGCCTACCGCCGCAGTGAACGCGATCGCATCCTGACCCTGATCACCGCGGTCGAACAGGACCTGCAGACCCAGCGCGAACAACTCTCCGCCGAGCAGCAAGCCGCCCTCCATGTTCAGGGGCAGATCGATGCCGCACGCCGTGAGCAAGAGGATCTGCGGATGAGCCGGGAGGCGGTCGAGCGAAGCAGTGCGCCGGTCGAGGTCGTCATGCATCGCCCCACGCCTCTGGCCAAAACCGTCTTCGGACGTGAAGTGCACTTCCAACTCCAGGGTGGACGCGTCGTCTTCGTCCCCATCGATGAACTGGTGGAAGAATTCAAAACCGAAGCAAAACAGAAGGCCTGGAAACTGCGGCAGGCGCCGAGCATCACCGAAACCGTTGGTCCGGTCCGCGACTTCCGACTGAAATACACCCTCAAACGCACCAACTACAACGTCGAAACCCGTGCCGGTACCGTCTACCAGGAACGGGTCGAACTCGATCACTTCGTGCTGGTACCCGTTCGCGATAACCTCGGTGAACCTCTGGATGCCGCGCTCCAACCCCAGTCCGATTTCCGGACGATCCTCAGCGCCTACAGCCCCCACGACGCAACGGTTACCATCTGGGTCTACCCCGACAGCTTCGATCAGTTCCGACGTCTCAAGGACGAACTGTACAAATTGGGGTTTCTCACGGCCAGCCGGCCGCTTCCCGCAGGACAGCCCATCAGCGGATCACCCAACGGGACCCAGTCGGCGGTCCAGTGAGACGTGAGGCGGGAAGGATCCGGCGTGATGAGAAGGCGGTGCATCCCCTTGGACGGGATTCCTCGACGTAGCTCCTCAAGCCTCAGACCGCTGCGATCCGGCCGCATTTCGCTTCCTGTCAGGACTGGCCGCAACGAAACGGTCGGGGAATAGGGAATGCGACAATGCGACAATGCGACAATGCGACAATGCGACAATGCGACAATGCGACAATGCTTCAATGCGACAATGCGACAATGCTTCAATGCGACAATGCCTTCAATGCGACAATGCGACAATGCGACAATGCCTTCAATGCGACAATGCGAAAGAGCCGACGGCGACGTGGTGACCGAAACCAGACTCTGCGCGATGCTCGCCGTCTGAACCGCAGAATATCGAACAAGGAATGTCCCCACACCAAGTGAAGGAATCAAGTCGGGCCTGGACCGGATTGCCCAGCCCAGAAACCCAGCGGTGGGAGCCTCACCACATCGTAGTTGCTCTTTGTGGCATGGTGGCATTCCCTGTTCACGTTCCACTTCCCACTGGCCGGTCCAGGACAACCGCGGCCAATCGCGTCCCTCGCAGCTGCTGGCCGCACAGGCTCTTAAGCCTCAGGCCTACCGCCAAAGAATAGCTCCACGCAGCGGCGCAGCAGCTGGCCCGCCTCCGGCGCCTCCGTGCACTGCGCGGCAAATTCGGCATAGCTGACTCCGGCGATCGTCTCCACATACTGCGGGTACGCTTGCACGCGTTCCAGAAACGTGCTCCGCGTTAACTCGGGATGGAACTGTGTGCAGTACATTGGTTTGCCGCGAATGCGAAAGGCTTGGTACGCTACCAGGGAAGTCGACGCCAGCAACTCAGCGCCGGCAGGCAGTCGCACCACGCTGTCCTGATGGCCAACCAGGGCGGCAAACGGGGACGGGAGAGTGCCGAACACCGGATCGTGCCGACCGAGATCCGTCAGCTGGAGTGTCGCCGTTCCCAACTCGGCACGCCCCGGATCGGTCACCACGTCGCCTCCCAAAGCCCGGGCCATTGCCTGGAATCCCCAGCAGGAGGCGAACGTCGGTTTCGCCCCGTCGTGCAGTTCGCGCATGGCGTCCAGAGCCGCCGGCAACCAGCTTCCACCCTCGGCCACCGAATAGTCGCCACTTCCGCCGAGCAAGACCATGTCCACGGCGTCCAAGTCGGCTCGCGTCGGAACGCCCCGCAGCAAATCAAACACGCTGATCTGGTCCTGCCGACAAGGCAGGGCGTTGGCGAAGCAGCGGACTTCCTGGGTCCGCATCGGGTCGTCCGCATCGCGGACCTGCAGCAGCAGATAGCGTAGCTGGTCGTACATCAGCAGACCGTCTTATCGATTTACTGGTGGTGCCGATTCCGCGGTCACCACGACACGTGGACTTGCGTGTTCACACCGACACCCAACTGTCGAGCGGCGTTGCCGTTGGTGACGGCGATCTCGAGTCGATCGGAGGAACCGAACAAGGCGACGACCTGTCCGGACGATGCCTGACCGTACGTTTGCACGAACAGCTCACACAGGTGCGAACCGCACACCACGCGAATGGCCGAGGGCGCGACGTCCCCTGGCATGTGCGATCGCGCGATGTCCGTGATCAGATTGCCGAAACGATCAGTTGTCAGTACGTGTCCCTGCATGGACCGAGGGCTGATCTGGACGTCAGGCCAGGGCAATGCCACTAACGCCGCCTGGCGCGGGCCCAAATGAACGGGAGGCAGACCGCGGCTCACATGCGCCGCCACCGGCGCCATGATGTCTCGGCCGTGAAACGTTGGCGACACGGGCGTCCGCCAGAACCGCGGGGAGCATACCGTGATCAGCTCGTCGGTTCGATCCTGCTGTGCGAGCAGGCTCAGCACGCCATTATCCGGCGCCACGTACTGCTGACCACCAATCGCTCCATAGACAATGCTCCGCTGCGTACCGACCCCCGGATCAACGACACAGAGATGCAGCGAACCGGCCGGAAAATGGCGGGTTGAATCGTGCATGATCAGCGCCGCCTGGCGGATATCCTGCGGCTCGATGGAGTGGGTGATATCGACCAGGGTCACATGCGGTTGTATCCCCAGGATCACCCCCTTCATCTGCGCTACATAGGGGCTCCCCTCACCGAAATCAGTGGTCAGCGTTATCAAGTCGGTCTTCATGGCCGTTTCCGGACGTGGAAGGTACGCTCAGGTGGTTTCCGGGGTCAGTATCATCCAACGGCGTGGCACATGCGATGCAAACTGCAAGGGGGGCGAATGACAGCAGGGTGAACTCTGTCAAGACATCCGCTCGATGAGCTCCCAACAGATTTCCCGCACCCGCGCCGGGTTGGCGTTGGGATTCCGCTTGCGCGCCTGACCGATCAGGGCACCGATCGCCTGCTGCTTGCCGTTCTTGACATCTTGCACGATCTGTGGATGGTCTGCCAGCAGATCGCGACAGAGGGCGACCAGGACGTCACGGTCCACCGCCACAATGCCCAGGGCCTGGCGGGCTTCGGCGACGGAACTGCCATGATCACTCATATGCTGGAAGACATCTTTGGCCCGCGTCGTGTCGAGCTCTCCCGTGCCTACGCAACGGAGCAATTCGGCCAGGGCCGAGGGGGTGACCGGGAACTCAGCCAACACGATTCCCCGTTCGTTGAGGGACCGCAGCACATCTTGCTGGATCCAGTTGCCGGCGCGTTTTGGATCTCCCGATGCGGTGGCGACCTTTTCGAAATAGTCGACCAGTGCCCGTCCCTGGTTGACCAGCACGTCGGCATCGTACCAATCGAGCTGGTAGTCGCGCTGCAAGCGGGCTCGCAGCGTCGCAGGAAGCTCGCCCATCGCCGCGTGCACGCGCTGCACTTCCTCTGGCGTCGTGCAGACGGGGACGAGGTCCGGATCGGGGAAATAGCGGTAGTCGCTCGATTCTTCTTTGTGCCGTTGAGCGCGTGTGACCTGAGCCTGGTCGTCCCAGCCACGCGTTTGTTTGGGGACATCCCCCAGCTGCTGTCCCGTATCCCGCCACACTTCGTACTGTCGCTGTGCCTCGTAGGCCAACGCCCGCTCCACCGCGCGGAAGCTGTTCATGTTCTTGATTTCGACAATCGGTGTCGCCACCGTGCCCTGCGGGGTCGCGACGTGCAGGTTGACATTTGCATCGACGCGCAGACTACCCTCCTGCATGTTGCAGTCCGACACATCCAGGTAGCTCAGCAACAGCTTCAATTCGGTCAAATACTCCTTGGCCTCGGCGGGAGATCGCAGGTCGGGGTGACTGACGATCTCCAACAGCGGAGTCCCCGCCCGATTCAAGTCGACTCGACTGTCGGCCTTCCCGGCCACTTCATCATGCATGCTCTTCCCCGCATCATCTTCCAGATGAGCGCGGATGATGCGGATGCGGCGGTCGGGAAATTGCCCCTTCGGATCGCTGATCTCCAGGTATCCGTCGCGTGACATCGGCAGATCGTACTGACTGATCTGATAGCCCTTGGGGAGATCGGGATAGTAGTAGTTCTTGCGGTCCCACTTGGTGTAGGCCGGGATCTCGCAATTCAGCGCCAAGGCGGTCTTGAGCGCCAGGTAATATGCCTGCCGGTTCATCACCGGCAGACTCCCCGGCATACCGATGCAGACAGGGCATGTCTGCGTATTGGGGGGAGCGCCAAACTCGGTGCTGCAGCGGCAGAACAGTTTGGAACGCGTCTTGAGCTGGACGTGAACCTCCAGCCCGATCACCGTGGTATAGCCGTGTTCGCTCATGACAGCTTCGCTCACCCCCAACGTCGCTCAGGGCAACGGCGGACTTTTCGTGTGCCAGTCAGTATGCTTCTGATAGTGGTGCGCGGCCCGCAGCAAGCGCGATTCCTCAAAGGCCGGGGCGAGCAGCTGAACGCCGATCGGGAGTCCGGCACGAGTGAATCCGCACGGTATCGACAGGCCGGCGATGCCTGCCAGATTCGCCGTGACCGTGTACAGGTCCTCCAGGTACATCGATAGCGGATCGTTGACCTTCTCGCCCCTGCGAAATGCCGCCGAAGGTGTCGTCGGGCCAAGCAGCATGTCCACCTGCTGGAATGCCGCATCAAAGTCGTTGCGAATCAACCGCCGGACCTTGAGGGCCTTGAGATAGTAGGCGTCGTAGTACCCGGCACTCAACGCATACGTGCCCAGCATGATCCGCCGCTTGACTTCCGGGCCGAAGCCCTCGCTCCGCGACTGTCGATACATACGCACCAGTGCGGTATCGAGGTCGTCGGACGTCGAGGAACCGTCACGCTGTTGCTGCAGATCACGCAGCATCGCCGGTTCGTCGGTGCGGTATCCATAGTGCACACCGTCATACCGTGCCAGATTACTCGACGCTTCGCACGGCGCAATGACGTAATACGTGGCGATTCCGTACTTGCTGTGCGGCAGCTCAATGTCTCGGATTGTGCCGCCGAGCGATCGAAATACCCGGATCACCTCCTCCACCGCGGCGGCAATCTCCCGATCAAGTCCATCCCCGAAATGATCTCGCACGACCCCCAACGTCGGCCGACCGAAGTCGGCCTCGATGTCCCGGCTGTAGCAGGGCACCTCGCGATTGACACTGGTGGAGTCTCGAGGATCGTGCCCCGCAATTGCCTCCAGCAGCATGGCGGCATCCTGAGCCGTTCGCGCGATCGGTCCCACCTGGTCCAGACTGCTGGCAAAGGCGATCAGCCCATAACGACTCACGCGTCCATACGTGGGCTTCAATCCCACCGCGCCACAGAAAGCCGCCGGCTGCCGGATCGAGCCCCCCGTGTCGGTTCCAATCGCCAGCGGGACCATCCGCGCCGCCACCGCCGCTGCCGATCCGCCACTGGAACCACCAGGCACCCGCTGCAGGTCCCAGGGGTTGCACGTCGTGCCCAATGCGGCGTTCTCCGTCGAACCACCCATGGCAAACTCGTCCAGGTTGGTCTTGCCAAGCAACACCAATCCGGCCTCACGCAGCCGCGTCACCACCGTGGCGTCATAGGGAGGAAGGAAATTGGCCAACATGCGCGAACTGCAGCTCGTCCGCTCCCCGATCGTGCAGAGAATGTCCTTCAAGGCAATGGGAACACCGTCGAGCGGTCCCAGCACGGTCCCCGCCGCTCGACGCCCATCCGACTGCTCCGCCGCCTGCAAAGCGCTGGCGCCGCTGACCGCCAGAAACGCGCCGACGGCCGAGTCATGCTGCTCAATACGGTCAAGACAACACTGTGTGGCTTCGCGTGACGAAAACTGCCCCTCCGCCAAACCACGGGACAACTCCGTCGCTGAAAGATCCGAGAGAGACATGACGATTCACCCGTGCTGCGCGAATTGCCGGAACCCCGCTCCTACAACCACGGCCTGACTTCACACGCTGGCTGTGCTAACACGACCACGACCGCCCGACAGCCGGAGCCCGTCGCGTTGAGGAAGCCCCGTTGAGGAAGCCCCGTTGAGTCGTGACGCCACAGGGAACCCCTCCCACCCCGATTCCTCCGCAGGATTCGCCCCCCGAACGACCGCCGTAAGAGTTCCCGATCGCGGTCGCCAAGTCATTCGTCGCCCAGGACCGCCGGGACGCGATAACACTCTTCATCCCGCTTGGGAGCATTGGCCAACGCCTGTTCGCGATCCAGGCTTGGCAGGACCACGTCGTCGGCAAAGACATTGGAGAGGTCCAGGGCATGGGCCATGGGAGTGACCCCATCGGTTTCCAACTCGTTGAACTGCTCCACATACTCCACGATCTGGCCGAGCTGCAGAGTCAACGCGGCCATCTCCCCCGGACTGAGCTGAAGACGGGCCAGCAGCGACACCTTTTCGACGTCGTTCTGAGTCAGACTCACGACTTGGCCTTCGCCTTATCGGCTGCCGGAAGATTGAATGGACGCTGACGTACGATACGCTGGACCGCCCCACTACGCAAACACTGAGTGCAGACGCGAGCCGTCCGGTTGGTACCGGTCGCTGTGGTGATCTTGACCCGCTGCAGGTTCGGTTTGAACTGGCGGCGCGTAATGCCTGTCACCTTCGTACCGACTCCCCCGAGGTATTTGGCCTTGCCGCGCGTTTCCACGCTGTTGCCCACCTGGGTGCCCTTCCCGCAGATTTCACAAACCCGAGCCATGGGGTCCCTCTCACTCACTTGAGCCTGAAGCACTTCATTGGGGAAACTCTACAGTATAGCGTTCCCCAGATTGGCTGCAACGCCACTCACACAGGAGTCGGCAGACACACTCTCGAGGCTCTCCGTTGACCGCAGGTGAGGGCCTGAACAGGAGTTCCCCGCTCGGGGGCACTTCATGAAGCCGATGTGTGAGGCCGGGTAACGGCCAGGACTTCCTCGAGTACCCTGCCGTTCGTGCCGATCCCCTCGCCATGGTAAATCGTGCGGTTTCCCTGCCAGTCGGTGAAAGAGCCTCCCGCTTCCTCCAGGATGGGCTGCAACGCGGCCGCATCCCAGACACGCATGTTCGGGTCGACCATGACCTCGGCCCGGCCAGTTGCCACCAGGAGGTAACCGTAGCAATCACCCCACGTGCGGGTGATATAGGCTCGCCGCTGCAGCTCCCGGAACACCTGCCACGCATCGCGTTTCTCGAAGAGATCGACCTGCGACGTGACGAACAAGCCGTCTGAGAGGCTTTCGCACGAGGAGACGCGGGCTGCCTGGGGTGGTTTGTCGCCATGCAGGTACCAGGCGCCGCGCCCCGTAGCGGCGTAGACACATTCGTCCAACGCCGGAATGTAGATCACTCCGGCAATACTGCGCTGATCGTACTCCACTCCCACTAAGGTACCGTAGAGCGGGACACCACTGATGAAGGCGGTGGTTCCGTCGATCGGATCCAGGATCCAGCGATAACCGGACTCCCCTTCCCGCTGCCCATACTCCTCGCCCACAATCGCGTCCTCGGGAAACGTCGCTTCGATCTGCTCGCGGAGTAGTTTTTCGGCCTGGCGGTCGGCAATCGTGACTGGGGAATCGTCGTCCTTGCGCTCCACCGAAAAGCGGTCGCTGCGGAAGTAGTTGAGCGTCAAGCGGCCCGCCTCGCGAGCTGCCTGGCGCGCCAGACTGAGCCGGGCGTCAAGTGCGTGGCTATCGTGGAACATGGTGATGGCGCATGATCGCCCTATGCTTCGGGGCGGTCAGAGAGTGTGGGGGGCTCGAGCAGCTGGGACAACTTGATGGCCTCCAGTTGCCGCCGAGAATTGTCGGTGACCTGCTGCAACGCGTCCTGTAAGCGGAACTGCGAGTCCTGGGATAGCCCTTCACCGAGCGGTTCGCCCGTGTTGAGCGGCCCTTCAATCGCTTCGATCACTTCGAGCAGGGAGATCTCATCCGGAGACCGGACCAGCGAGTAACCGCCATCGACTCCCCGGGTCGAGCGCAGAATGCCGTGAGTCACCAGATTGCGCAGAATCTGCAATAGGAACCGTTCAGGCATCTTCCCTTCGGATGCCAGCTGACTGCACGGCACCGGCGTCGAGGTATCGCTCTTTGCCAACTGGAGAGTGGCTCGCACTGCATAAGCGACTGTCCGTGATAGCTTCATCGTCGTAGCCCGCCTTTGTTACGACCTGGACCATGTCCTGCAAGGCTGGATGCCAGCGTAGGCCTCCCCCTCAAGGCCGATCAAGAACTTCGTCCATCATTGATCTGCCTACGTGCAAGTATACGCACATGACTTGTTTCGCGCATACCCTTGGTCGGCAATACGCCGCGCGATGAATCGCCAATGTTGCGGATAAGAACTCTAAGCAACTTTGTGTACAATCAGCGACTACCGGCCACCCCGCCGCGCGGGCCTCTCCCTGATGCCGTCTGCACCGGCAGTAAATCTATCAGACTGATGTGAAATGTCAATTAGTCACGTTGTCGCATGGCATGCCACACTAATAGGATAGCTCCACATACCAAACACGAATCGGCAATGTTGAATATGGGCCAGTCGAATCCAATCGCGTCAATCTTGAAATGCAGCCAGTCGCGCACCGCATAGACGGGTTCTCCCCCCTCGTGCCCCCGCACCTGATCCGACCAAGTCAATCCATGCAGCCCCAGTCGGTCATACAAGTTCCCCAAAATGCCGGCCATCACAAGTGCCAAAGCGATGGTTAAGTGCCATTCCTTCGGGGCACGACCAAAGAAGAACCAAGCGAGAATGCCTAGGGCTGCTAAGATGGATAAGCTGGAGAATATAAATACTCTTCCTTGGCCCAGGCCGAACAGGGCGCCCTCATTGAGGCTGGTCTCAAATCCAAAGATGTGATCCACCAGCCAAATGGGAGGCGCAGGAGTCCCCTGCTCGATCAGCGGACTGCCCAAGCGATTGAAGACCCATGTCTTGGTCCACAGGTCCAGTACGCAACCACTCACCGCGATGGCGAGGAAGCATGCGGAGTACTTCCACGCCGCAGGACGCTTGGCCAACAGACCGGCAACGGGTTCAGCGACGTTGGATTTCGCTGGCACACTTGATACAGTGAGGGGTGTATGGGATTGCATTGAGACGCGTCTTGGGAATTCGGGCGCCACACTCAGTGCACGAACCATACGTTCCCGACTCAATCCTTTCAAGAGCGTCTTCAATCAGCTCGAGCGTCCCTTCGTCGTTTTCCATCAAGCTGAGGGTAAACTCCTGCTCGAAATTGTCGCTCCCGATGTCGGCCATGTGGATCGGCATACTCGATAAATCACCACTGGATTCCGTTCGGGTGCGATTCAAGGTCGCGTCAGCCATCGCACTGACGTCTCCGCGGAGTCGAGCGCGAAGCTCCAATAATTTTTCCTTGAACGGTTGAGTATCCGGCTTCTTTTTCATCTCTTTTCGTCCCGTATCGGCCGCTCTCGGCCGCCCCAAAATTATCTTGGCCACGACTGTTGACGCGTGAGCCGACCATCTGCCCACCAATCTCGGGTTTGCACGGCCTGCTCAACTGGACTCCGCTTCTCGATTCCGCGTCGGCGAGCCGACAGGAAAACGCGGGCGTCGCAATTGCCTCGCAGTAGCGGAGCATCCACTGCCCTAACTACCCGCCCAAGGTGTCGGATGCTTCCGCAGCTGAGCTGGCTCGAACCCGTTTATTCTAGACACGACGCTGCAAACTGTCAAAGGAGATACCCCCCTGTAGGTTGTGAGCTACAATACAGCGGACCTCCCACCTGCGCCAGTGCACGGGCGGTGTTGGAGTCGCAAAGGCTGAGGGCATTTCGCCTTGTACCGCGCCGGACACTGACATAGACTTACCCCGCACCCTGCGAATCGACGGCAAAAAAAAGAACGTCGTAAAGACCGAAACTCGGGTTGTCCCGGTTGTATCACCCCTTCGTGTCGCGTTTCTGCCTGTGCAGGTAGGGTGGTGTATCGAGAAGCTGAGTTCTCTACTCCACGATGACCGACGTTCATAGACCACAACTTGACAACTCACATGAGCGGATGATTCTGTGTCGGATACCCCGGTAGCCTATCAGCGATGTATTGCTCCCCAATGTGGTGCCACCTACTCTGTTCAAGAGGTCCGGGTCGCCTGCAAGCATTGTGGCGACCTTTTGGATGTGGTGTACGATTGGGACCGGGCTCAAGTCCCTCGGTCGCTTCGGGAGTTCGAGTCATTGTGGACACGGCGACGCGATCCGGTCTGTCACAGTGGCGTGTGGCGGTTTCACCAACTGTTTCCGTTCTGCGACGTGGAGCGGATTGTAACGGTCGGCGAGGGCCAGACGCTTTTTCAGTGTGCCGACTCCGTGGCGTCGTTTGTCGGGCTCCGTTGCGGGCGGTTGTTTCTGCAGTATGAAGGAATGAACCCTTCGGGCAGTTTCAAAGACAATGGGATGTCGGCAGCCTTCACACATGCGCGCATGACTGGAGCACAGCGGGCGGCTTGTGCGTCGACAGGCAACACGAGCGCATCTCTGGCCATGTATTGTGCGGTCACTCGGTTGATGAAAGCGGTGATCTTTATCGGCTCCGGCAAGATCTCTTACGGCAAGCTGTCGCAAGCGCTGGACTATGGGGCTCTGACGGTCCAGATCGCGGGTGATTTTGATGATGCGATGGTGCGCGTCAAGGAAGTCTGCAGCGAACTGGGCATCTACCTGGTCAACAGCATCAATCCGTTTCGGTTGGAGGGGCAGAAGTCGATCATGTTTCGGGTTCTCGAAGCCCTGGCTTGGGATCCACCCGACTGGATCGTGGTCCCTGGGGGGAACCTGGGCAACTCGAGCGCTTTCGGCAAAGCATTTGCCGAACTCAAGATGCTGGGGCTGATCGAACGGGTGCCGCGTCTGGCGGTGATCAACGCCGCGGGCGCCGATACGCTCTACCAGTTGTACGATCAGCGTGGTATGCGCTGGAACCAGGGCCGGCCCGACATGAGCGTGGCGGAGGCCTACGCTCGTGAGCTCGACGCGGCTCAGAAGAAAGCTTCGACGATTGCCAGCGCCATCGAGATCAATCGGCCGGTCAATTTCCGCAAGTGCCTTCGGGCGCTAGAAACGTGTGATGGAGTCGTACGACGAGTGACGGATCAAGAGATCCTCGACGCCAAGGCTCAGGTCGGCGCAGGGGGCGTTGGGTGTGAGCCGGCCAGCGCGGCGAGCGTTGCCGGCGCCAAGGTCCTGTGCAGTGAGGGAATCATTGGCGCCGACGAGCGTGTCGTCTGCATCCTCACCGGCCATCAGCTGAAGGACCCGACGGCGACGGTTGCCTACCACACGACCGATCAGGATCAGTTCAATCAGGTGCTGGGGAGTCGCGGAGTGCGCCGCGCGTCGTTTGCCAACCGAGCGGTGGCGGTCCCCAACGATCTGGGTGAAATCATCAAGGCGATCCGCTTGTACAGTTGACGCTCGCCCGCGCTCGCCAAAGGGAGTGGATGGCTGAGCGTTCTTGCAGTCCTGGTGGTTGCCACGGGGGGCTGGTCGTCCTCATCGCTCACCCGTCTCACATTCTCTCTGCGGGCTGTTGCTCAACTTGCTCTCTTGGTCAACAATAGCGGCACTTTGGGGTTGAATCTCGCAGGAGCACACAAGGCAGATGAACGCGATTCGCTTGGTGATTCACGGCGCGGGAGGTCGCATGGGGCGGCGGTTAGTGGCACTGGCATCGGCCGATCCACTCTTGGCGGTGGTGGCGGCTCTGGATGCGAGCGGGCATCCGGACCTAGGGCTGGATGTGGGGCTCGCTGCGGGTGTGCGTCCTCTGGGAGTCACGATCAGTGCGAGCCTGAGTGGTGACGCCGACTGCCTGATCGATTTTTCCGTCCCCGAGGCGCTGCCGGGCGTGGTGCAGCTCTGCCGTGAACGCCGTTTGCCGCTGGTGCTGGCCACCACCGGGCTGTCCGACGGGCAGAAGGAACAGGTGGCCCAGTTGGCGTGCGAAGTTCCCGTGGTCTGGTCGCCGAGCATGAGCTTGGCCGTGAATCTGACGATGAAGCTGGCTACCATGGCAGCCGAAGCGCTGACCGATTGCCCAGGAGGGGCGGATGTCGAGATCATTGAGCGGCACCATCGGTTCAAACAGGATGCGCCCAGTGGCACGGCGCTGCGGTTCGGCGAGTTGATTTCGGCCGTGATGGGGCAGACCGCTCCACGACACGGTCGGTCCGGACAAGTGGGGGCTCGGCCGCACGGCGAAATCGGGTATCACGCCGTACGGGTGGGCGACAATCCAGGCGAACACACGATCCTCTTCGGGATGTTGGGGGAGTCGATTGAGTTGACCGTCCGCGCCTCCAATCGCGATTGCTATGCCGTCGGCGCCCTGGCCGCCGCCCAATTCCTGGTCGGGCAACCGCCTGGTATATACACGATGGCTGACGTGCTCGGTCTGTAATCAAGCCGACTTACTTGCTCTCATCGGTTCAACAGCCGCGTTTCCCGGGCTATTTGGTTGCGGGGAACATCGGGAGCGACCTCGATTCGTGGCCGAAAGGCCGGTTGAGGTGAAACCGGTTCGCCGGCGGCCGGTTGTTCATGCTTCGAGCATCGATGGTTGCCGTCCGGCAACTCCGCTGCGTGTCGGAGTTTCTGTTGCCTTCCGGCAGTCCGCGGGGGACAATGAGCAGAGCTTGCCGAGTTGATCGGTTCCAGTGGACGCGTCTGCCGAGCGATCGCGTCTGCCGAGCGATATTGTCCGCCGGTCGCTGCTGGTGCCCCGTTGAATGGGTGCCTGGCATATTGCACGGAACGAGCGGTGAATCGCTACCCGGTGGTCCTGTTCCTTGGTCTTTCCTGGCCCAACGAGTTGCTGGAGTAAGGATACCGGGAGTGAAGGCTCGTTGCTCGTTGCGGAGACATCGGTTTGTCGGCTGGTTTCGAAGGAGATTCCCACAATGCTGATCCGCTCAGCGACCCTCGGTCTGGCTTTGGTATGCGTCCCGTGCGTGCTTCGCGCTCAGGAGTCCGCTGCCCCGCAGCCGCTCAGTGACGTGAAGATTGCCGCGGTGCAGATACTTGGCTACGACAAGACGGATCTGCCACGTGAGGGTTATGATCCCGTGGCGAGTGTGCTGCGATACATCGAAAAGGCGGGGTCGGACGGCGTGCAATTGATTGTGTTCCCAGAGTACCTGCTGGGGCGCATCCGCGTGCCGGGTCCCGAAACGGAGCGTATCGCGCAGGCGGCGGCCAGGCATCGCATCTATGTGATTGTCGGATGCTGGGAAGTCTACCCGGATGCATCATTTGCCAATACGGCTCTACTGTTCGACCGAGCCGGCAAGATTGCCGGCAAGTACCACAAGGTGCACGCGGCGGTGGATCGTTATGATGGTGAACCTCCCTGGTCCCATCCACCGACCGGCAAGGATACCGATTGGTTTCTGGCTCACGATCCGGAGTGGTTGATGCAGCGTGGAGAGGGCTTTCCCGTCTTCGACTTGGATTTCGGCCGCGTCGGCATTCTGACATGCTACGACGGATGGTTTCCTGAATCGTTTCGTATCTTGTCACTCAAAGGAGCTGAACTTCTGGTGTGGATTAACGGGCGTCGCGGATCGATTGAAGATTTCATTGTCCGTTCAGCCGCATTCCAGAATGAAGTGGCCGTGGTGGCAACCAACCAGGCCTATGGCGGTGGAGCCATTATCGCTCAGTGGCCCAGCCAGGTGATGGCTCATTGCGACGAAGCCAAAGAAGTCTACCTCACGGCCAGTGTCAACCTGCAGCAGATCCGCAAGGCGCGCCAGTTCAGTCGCAATGCCCAGCAGCGCCGCCCGTCCCTGTACCAGGAGATCGTCAAACCGAACTGATGCATGAAGGGAGAATATGCTCGGCGTCTTTCTCGTAGCCACGCTCGAGTAGAGCGTGTAGAATCGATCCACCACAGAAGTTAGGATTTCCGCGGTCCTAAGCCCGCTGAGCAGCAATACCGTTGGCTGGCGACGGCATCTCGAGCCTTCCTCCAACACGCGCTGCGCGAGTCGGATGGAGGGATTACCGATGACCGAAACTCGCCCCGCCCATTCCTTCAAGTTCAGTCTGAAGACAGTCCTTCTCCTGACGCTGATCGTCTCATTGATATGTGCATGGTACGTCGAACGCACACGGTACCGGCGAGAAGCGGAGCAACTCCGAAGGAAGCTCAGTCTGATCAATCAGCGACAGTGGGCCGAGACACAGCAGGCGGCCGCCCAGCTGGGGGCACAAATGTACCACTGCAACGGTCAGGTCGCTGTAGATTTCGGCGGCGGCGCCTGTATGGCGTTTGTCGATCCGCCGTTTGATCAACCTGTGGTGCCGCCACGGCCTGCCGCGGTTGGTCAGCCATCCAATCCATCGCTGCAACGCGTCATCATCCGCGATATGGCGGGCAATATCACTTATTCCGTATGGGCTCAGCCCCAGAAGCCCAAGGCGTTCGAAGATTTTCCACTACTTGTCGAGTATCTGCGAGGGCTGACAGCGGCCAAACCGCTGGTTCAGGTGGAATTACGGTCCCTGCCGCTCTCGAAACCGCAGTTCGATCAGCTGCGGTCGACGTTTCCTTGGACACGATTCGTGCATGCCACCTGGGGCAAGTGGCCACCCATGCTCGGTCCTCCCGATTGACATCTGTCTCGTGCTATTTCGGAGGGCCCGATCCGCCACATGACCGCGTAGCGGACGCGGCGACGAGGGCGCACGTCCATCAGTGCTGGGAGGTTCTGCAGCGAACCGCCGCGCTTTGCGTCGACGCAGCGGCCAGCAGTACCGCCCCCTGGACGACCACGCTTTCGCCCAGCGCGGCCGGCTCAATGGCGTAGTTGTCGGCCAGCGGAGGAAAGACGTAGCGAGCCGCTTCGCGCCGCACGGGTGCGAAAAACAACTGCTCGCCCATCAACGACACGCCGCCTCCGATGACGACGACTTCAGGCGCCAGCAGCGTGATGACCTGGGCGACCGCCCAGCCCAGCACCTGACAAGCAAAAGCGAGTACCGACTGGGCCAGGGCGTTGCCGTTGGCCGCGGCTTGAGCCACCATCTGCGCGGTGAGTTGCTGTGGGTCGCCGCCGCAACGCTGCAGCAG
>JBGSHS010000100.1:0-8271 GCA_041752115.1 Pirellulaceae bacterium
CCACCAGCTTGCGCAGTCCGCGCTGCCGTGCGGCCGCCAGACGCGCGACGGGGTCCGCACCTGGCCTGCGTTCTTCTTGCCTATTGAGTCGTGAAGAACCAGAGGTTGTCCAGGGAGTGTCGAATCATGAACGAGCGTATGCAATGGGGTCGGCGATGGTGTGGGTTGCTTCTGATCGGAACGGTGGCAATCTGGGGATTGCTGGCCGCGCGGCCCGCCAACGCCGCTGGACTGCTGATCGCCGACAACGGATTTGGCGGTGTCCTGACGGTCAAACAGCATGACGTACGTGTGGTCATCAACAACGGCGTGGCGGTTACCGAAGTGGAACAGGTGTTTGTGAACACCGAGAACCGCGTCGTGGAAGCCCTCTATACGTTTCCGGTGCCGCGCAGCGCATCGGTATCCAACTTCAGCATGTGGATCAACGGCAAGGAAATGGTCGGTGAGGTCGTCGAAAAGAAGCGGGCGCGCGAGATCTACGAGAGTTACAAACAGGTGCAACGTGACCCCGGTCTGCTCGAGCAAGTGGACTACAAACGCTTTGAGATGCGGATCTTTCCGATCGCCGCGGGAGCCGAACAACGCGTGAAGATCACTTACTCTCAGGAACTGGGATACGATCACGACACGGCGACCTATGTTTATCCACTCGCGACGCTGGCCACACCGTCCGCCAATCCGCAAGTGGCCGATCGCTTCTCTCTGTCGTTGGAAGCCAAGAGTGCCGTACCGATCGTCGAGATGAACAGTCCGTCGCACGGCGACGACTTTGCCGTGGTTCAACACACGGACGCTTACTGGCAAGCGAGTCTGGAACGCAAGCAAGGCGACCTCAATCGTGACCTGGTGATCGTTTACACGACACAGCGGCCACAGACCGGGATCGATGTGGTGGCCTCCAAACACGACACGGAAGACGGCTACTTCCTGCTCACCATGACAGCGGGCAAGGAGTTGGAGAGTGCCACGGCGGGCAGCGACTATGTGTTTGTGCTGGATGTCTCCGGCAGCATGGCCGAGGATGGCAAGTTGTCGATGTCTCGCGGCTCGATTGAACAGTTCATTGCCGCCTTGGGTGACCAGGACTGTGTGGAGGTGATCGCTTTCAATTTGCGCCCTGTCACGCTATTCGGCAATCTGCAGCCTGTCAGCGACGAGACGAAGTCGACGGCGGAAACGTTTCTGAAGTCGCAGCGTGGTGTCGGCGGCACGGTCTTGCGGCCAGCACTCGAAACGGCGTATCGCTACCATCGCTCCGATCGGCCGCTCAATGTGGTCATCCTGTCGGATGGCATGACGGAGCAATCCGAGCAAGTGACGCTGATGCAGTTGATTGCCCAGCGTCCCTCGGGAGTCACGGTGTTCTGCGTTGGTGTTGGCAATGAAGTGAATCGGCCGCTACTCGCGCAGATGGCGGAGGAAGCAGGCGGGCTGGTGGCCTTCGTTTCAGCCGGTGACGATTTCACGCGGCAAGCACAAGCCTTTCGCCGCAAGCTGGTCCACCCCGCGGCCAAGAACGTGAAACTGGTGTTTCAAGGTGTCGATGTGTATGACCTCGAGCCCGAGACGATTCCCAACCTGTATCACGGTCAGCCCATTCGAGTTTACGGTCGATACAAGAACAAGGGCACTCTGCAAATTCAGGCTTCGGCCGAGATTCAGGGCAGTCCGTGGGAACAGCGGATCGAGATGGAATTGCCCAGACGGGACGAGTCGAATCCGCAGCTTGACCGGATGTGGGCTTCCCACCGAGTGGCTCGCTTGCTGAACAAGCAGCGCACAAACGGATCCGAGGAGAATGCGAGCGAGATCGTCCGGCTTTGCGAAGGATACTCGATCGTCAGCCAATACGCTTCGTTCCTGGTGTTGGAAAACGACGCGGAGTATCAACGCTGGCAAATCACTCGGCGCAACGCGACACGAATCGAACGCGATCGAACGGCCCAGGCGGCTCTCCGCAGGCAACTCGATCAATTGCAGGCTCAGGCCAGTTCCCAGTTGGGACCGCAGGAACAAGTCACTCCGACCGAAGTGGCCAACTCGATACCGTCTGCAAACAACCCGTCGACGCCGGATTTCTCTGGCGCCAACCAGGTCGTCACTCCCAACTTCTCGCCGGCGACACCGGGCGACGCGTCCTACGGCAACGGTGGTGGAGGAGGAGCGAGTAGTAGTGGTGGTGGATTCGGAGGCGCCATTGATCCGGTGACCGCGCTGATCGGATTGGGGATGGCGGGCGTCGGAGTTGCTTCACGATTACGACGTCGTAAGACAAATTGATGCGACTCGGAGTTCGCCCGAGGCGGCTGGCGGCCAGGAGGCGCCGCCAGCCGCTTGAGTTATTTGCTCACGCAGTGGTTTCTCACTTGAATAGCAGCACGACGATTATGACGAGACATCTGTCGCCGACACTCGCGCACTCCGCCATTCAATGCCTGCGTTCCACGGCTGTCACGTGGCTCGTCGCCGTGGCGGTCGTGGCCATCCACCTCGTGCCAGGCTTGCCGGCCTGGTTCGAATCGGACCGGCAGGCGATTCAGGCGGGGCAGTTGTGGAGACTCGTCACTGGCTATCTTACCCATTGGAGTCTCGATCACTTGGGTTGGGATCTGCTGATGTTTGTCGTGTTGGGATGTGTCGTCGAGAGTCGCTCGCGGTGGCGGATGGTCGGGCTCTGCCTGGGATCCGCCTTGGCGATCTCCGCGGGCATCCTGTGGTGGCGGACCGATATCCAATTGTGCCGTGGCTTGAGTGGCATCGACACGGCCCTGTTCACGTACGTGGCGATGTGGACGCTGGGTCAGGCGATCGCGGAAAGGAACCGGCTGAACGGGCTGGCTGCCGGGGTGTTGCTGATGAGCTTCTGCGGCAAAGTGCTCTACGAATCGCTCACCGGTAGTGCCTTGTTCGCTGATTCGACCGCTGCCGGCTTTCACGTGGTCGTGGAGTCACATCTGATCGGTGCCGCGATCGGCATGCTCGCCGGACTCGGCACCTCGTGGTGGCGGCAGCTGGCATGGGCGCCAAGACACCAGTCTTCTCTCTGATAGGAATCTTAGTCCCCGGCAGTTGACGACTGCCACCAGAATCTCGACGATGTCCACTCCGATCTGTTTGCCGTGTGCTGGTGGGAGCGGCCGTATGGCGGTCGGCGTAGTGGTCCCACTACGTGAAGTGCTATCGGACCTGTCGCATCCGCTGCTCGAATTCGTGAAGCACGTGAGTCCCGAACGTGTAATCAACCTGGCGACCAAGGGTTTCTTCGAGACGTGGATCGAGCGATGGAAAAGGAGAGAGTAACGATTGACAAACGGCTGCTGATGACGTGACAGGGGCGGGTGGGGATTGAGATGTAGTTCGAGTGTTTCAGCGCTAACAAGGTGGTCCCAAGCGCATGGTGGTGCCGGGAATGGGAACAATCCACGGCTTCTGGGCGAGCAGCCATGCGAGTGCGATCTGGGCGGGTGTCGCGTTTTTCTGTTGTGCGATGCTGCCCAGCAAAGTGATGAGGGTCTGATTCGCTTTGAGTGCCTCGGACGTGATCTACGACACCGGGCGGCCGGGAGCGCTGATTCGCATCGTCGGCCAGGCTCCGGTGCAGGCAACGGTGTATGAACTGCAAACGCTGCGCTGGCCTCCCACCCCGACCAATGGATGCCCTGGAACTACCAGGCTACGCTCCGGAGCATGGAAGAAATCCCGACCAGTTCGGCATCCATCCCGCTCGACGCCCAGGTCCCCTCGCCGCACACCGCCGCTCACCATGCCCGCCGGCGAGTGGGCAGCACCGACCGCCAATCGCACGATGCCAGCTACCGCGAAGCTCATCCGTGCGTTGTGTGCCTCGCCCGCCACCGATTCGCCCCCTGGCTGCCTGCGTGGACACCCGTGGCCGCCAGTCGCCGGCTTCCTCACCCGTCCCTCCCCGGAAAAAAAACCGGCCCGCCGACGGCTCTACACGCTCGCCGAAAAGACACCCTTCACCCGAGAGTTGCTCGCAGCATCCGACAGAATTTGGCGATTACAAGAGAGAAGGTCTACACTACATCGCCATTGCGCGTCGGACGCCCCATCGCCATTGGACTTACGTACGATTCCGACCCCGAAAAGTCCACAATCGCTCCAAACTCCGTAACTTGGGTTAGAAGAGCGTCCTGACCCGAATGGCACAGTCGGCCTTATCAACTGCCTGTGCGGTGAACGTCGATGGCAGGCATGGCGTGTCGAGCGTTACCGTCTAAGGGCAAAATTGGATGGAATAGAGGTCGGCGTCTTTCATGACGAAGTGCAATCGAACGGGCGTTCCGGCCAACTTGCTCACATCGTTCTCGCCTTTCCAAGCCACCGTCCGATCGAGTTGATCACCGTAGATTTCGCCGCAGTCGGCCAGTGAGAAACCGTCAATGGGCTTCCCATGAGGCGTCTGCAACTCGACGCTGACGCTGCCGGCGGCGGAGGTGGAATAGTTCATCACGAGTGTCTTGCCGGCGAAAACGAGCGGCTTGGTGATGAACTCGCCGCCGCTCAAGGGCGCCTGCACCGAGACGAAGCCGTCCATGCGGATGGTGTGACGGCGCAGCCGGCAGGAGTTGTTCGCGCTGTAGTACCCTTCGACAGCATAGATCGACAGCTCGTCGGGAGCGCCGACCAGATCCGACTTAGTGACGACCATGCCGTTGGCGATGAAGTTGTTGCGATTGACCCAGCACTCCGGTTGCAGCCCGGGCCGCAGAAACGCCTCGGGCCAACGGCGGAAATGCAGTCCGTCGCGGCTGGTCATGAAGACGCCGTCGCTGATGCCGTCGTCCAGTGGGCAAAGGTCGACCGCCCTGCGTCCCTCCATGAACCGTTTGGGGAATCCCATCAGGATGTGCGGCGCACGCGCGTAGGCGACAATCGAGTTGGTGTACAGTTGCTCGGTCGGCGCACCGGGGTATTCCAGAAAGATGGGATCGGTCCAGTGCAGAAAGTCCTTGGAACTGCACATGACCGTTTCGCGCATGTTGTAATTCAGACGCCCTGCCCGGTGGAAGCTAAGGTATCGCTTGCCAACCGAGTCCCAAAACACCGACGTGTTCGAGTCAAACTGGTTGCCCAGCGTGGAAGAAATCACCGGTCCCTGGCTCATCGCGGTGAAGTGGATGCCGTCGGCCGACTTGAAAGCGCACGAACCCGAGTTGCAGTGTCCCCCCAACATCTTATAGCGGGCATCGGGCAGACAATCGGGATTGGTGTCCTTGAATACGCCGCAATTAATGGAGATCAGCATGTTCCAGAGTCCCACCGAATCGGGTAGGTTCCAGAGCTTGGCCGATTCCGCTCGGGACCAGATGATGTTGTTCTTCGTCGAGTCCTGGAAATCCACCAGTCCCAGTTCCGGTTTCTTCCAGTGGATGCCGTCGTTGCTCTCCGCGTAGCAAAGAAAGCTGCGCGCGGTGGCATCGTTATGGACGTCCGCATGGGCCCCACGGTAGTACATGCGGTAGATCGGTCCGTCCTGAATCACCGAATGGGTCCACGATACATTGCCTTCCCATGGCGCGTCGTGCCAAATCACCACTTCGCGTGAAACGGGCTGGTGCAGCGTCAGCTTGGCGCCCGCGATGGTGTCGATCAAGAAATCGTCCACAAACGGTTCCAGCCGCGAACTGATGTCGATCGGCTCGGTGCCCCGGCAGGTCGCGACAACGAATAGCGAGCCAAGGAACAGGACGAAGCTCATTTTGTTGATGCCCACAATCGGGTCTCCTCTAAGCGTAGGCGAGTTGCTGAAGATCGGAAGCCCCCAATAGTCCCGCAGCCCTGGATGGCGGGCGGAGATCCGGCTCTCATCGGGGCTGCATGATGACGACGGTCTCACCCATTCTGATGTCGAGTCCTGAAGCCACAGGAATTACCACGTCTGTTGGAGCGGTTGCATCCGTGGCAATTCCCTGCCGCGCCGAGCCACATGTCGCCATGACAGCGATACAGACCAAACTGAATTGCCGGCACTTCATATTCTCACACTTCTTCCTTACCTAGTCGTTCGACTTCCCGGGTGATCATCTTCCGGCGATCGGTCATGACCTGTACGTCGGCGGAGGTTGCCAACGTTTCGGTGACGGGACTGTCTGACCTTTGGTCCGCATGCGACTCCCGCGGCACTGTTTTAGCGCATCCAAAGGTATTGAGTAGACCGACGAACGCCAAGCTCAGACAAAGCGTCAGCACACCGAATCGCGTCGTACGATGGCGGTCCCAGGTATCAGACGTCATGGCACCTGCTCCTTGTCCCGCTGCACGCGCACGATGCAACTTGCCACGAAGGATGGAAGTGACACCTGGACGCCATCTTTGTCGACGGCAATTTCGCACGCGACCGGCTCAATATCGGCCCACGCCTGAACCCGTCCCGACGATGTGCCGCGTACATGGCATTTCAATGGTGGCAACGGCTCGGCCGCATTATTGATCAGATACAGCCCCCATCCCTCCGGTGCAGCCAACAGCGTGCAGCTGACTTCACGCGGCAGCCCCGAAACGCGCGCCGCGATACCGGCCTGGCGTAGGGCAACCCTCAGCGATTCGGACAGTTCGGCGCGTCGTTGAAGGTCCTCGCGGCGAAAGTCCAACATCGGTGGGCCGTCCCCGGCAATGCTGTCGCGGCGCAGGGGGGAAGCGAGTGTTGTTCCGAAATCCTGAACGACCACCGGCTGGAGCGAGGAGGCGGGGAAACCCAAGGTGGTCACCAACTTCCGAGCCCCAGCCAGTGCCTCGATCGCCAACGGCGGGAGATCGGGCGCATCAGGTACGACGACCCCGTCGTAGCGGCTGATATCGACAGAGCGGAGTGTCAACTCGCGCGGCGTAACCAAATCCACGGTGTAGTGGAGTGATTCCAAGAGCCGGTAGAAGCCGACGAAGCTCGCCGGATCGTTCAGCGAACCGGGATACGTAAATGGCAGCACCAGGGCCATCTCCGGGTCGGCTCGCAGCCCTTCGCAAAGTCTCAACGCGCCGCTCGCCTCAGCCACCAGTCGGCGAAGGTCTTCGGGCGCCCAAACGCCATAAAAACTGTAGTCACCCGCACCTGCCCATGAACAGTAATCGATGGCGATCGCGCCGTGCGCAATGGCGGCATGGGTGCCGCGCCGCATCACCTGGAAACCGGCGGCCTGGCCTTGCGTGAAATCAAGGAGATCGACGGCATGCACAGGCTTGCCATACTTGCGGACGACATCCAGCCCGACCGTCACTTGATACGGGTCGCCCCAGGACATGGGCAGCTGCAGCCCCAGGGCATCGAGGTGTGTGGCCGTGCGGGCGACCTCGTCGGGAACGTTGGCGCACCAGCCCAGATAGTCCCACTCACCGGCCGTCGCCCAGGCGAAGGTCTGGAAACTGATCGTGGGCCGGGTCGGGTCGAGCTGCTGCACTTCGGCAGCCAGTTCGTCTATGGTCGCCGCGGCGGTTGCCGCCCAGAACCAGAACCAATCGTGTGAGCTGGCCTCCGGATCACCATGCCCGGATTCCGCCAGCGTGGGCGGGCACAGTCCTTCACGACCCTTGCGAAACAGATCGGGATAAGTCAGCCGGGGAGGAGATACCGTTTCGAAGGAGGTGAAATCGCTCCGCCAACGAGCATTCAAGGTCGCCACATCCCCATACTGCGACGAAAGCCACGTACGGAACCGAGTGATGTCCGCCGGTGCGTAGCGAAATTCTGGCGGGAACCACCATTCGATGCCTGGGTGGTATGCGACCACCGTGTGCTGCGGATCGGCGACCTTCAGGAAGTCGACCAGCCTGCCAAGAAACTGGCAGAGCGCGGTGTGGTAGACCGCGGAAGTCGTACTCGGTTCTCCCGACGGACGTCCATCGGGACCCACTACCATTTCATTGACGGCGGCGACCCTGGTCTTGAGCCAGGGTGGAGCGCAAAGCGGATTACATTCGAGAATCAAGATCAGTCGGAAACCACCGGCGCGTGCAACATCGAGCTGCTTCTGCAGGCAATCGAACGTATAGTGCTCCGGAATCGGCTCGATCAAATGCCATGGCGCACGACTCGTCATGGTCGTGACACCCGTTGCCGCCACGGCCGTTGTACCCTGGTCGACGAATGGGTAGTGCCAGATGAAGCCGACGGGAGCTTCGGCCAAGATCATCGCAGCTAACAGAAACGGAACGATCATTTGTTCAGCTTTCGTGGATCACCTTGAGCACGTGCACGATCTTCTCATCACGCCACCGGGCAATCTCCTGCAGAGGCGAGTCGCCGGCCTC
>JBGSHS010000101.1:0-25299 GCA_041752115.1 Pirellulaceae bacterium
TTCCCGCGGTCTACGCGACCGCAGCCACTTCCCCCGCGGTCTACGGAAGCGCGGCTCCTGGTTGGCTCTACGGTACTTCAGAACTGCTGGGATCAGAAGAGGTCAATCGCAAAGGAGATTTTTCTGCGCGCGCTTGGTCGCTGGGCGTCGTTATGTTTATCGGCCCGCTGAATCCGCTCCAAGCCCCCCCGGCGAAGGGGATTTCGTTCGGATGCGTGCGGGTCTTGTTTTGAAACACAGGCGTCCTGGCGGTGCCAATCGGGGCGGAACTCGCACCGAGTGGAAGGAACACAGGGTAGAGCGATGAGTCGCGTGACGCTGGACCAGCTGTTGGCGTTGAACGAGGAGATTGCCGCGTTGGTGCGCGCCGGCATCCCGTTGGAGGAAGGGCTCACCGCGCTCGGCAGGGAGGCTCCCGGACAGCTGGGCGTGCTCGCTGCACGGCTGGCCGACCGGATGCAGGCAGGGGAGAGCCTGACAGAGATCCTGGAGCAGGACACGACCACGTTTCCTCCCGTCTGGCGGACCGTGGTCCTGGCGGGGCTGCGTGCGGGCCATTTGGCGGCAGCGTTGGAGAGCCTGTCCCTCACAGCTCGGCGAGCGAGTGAGCTGCGTCGGGCGATGGCCACGGCGTTGATCTATCCCGCGGTTGTCTTGACGGTAGCCTATTTGGTCTTCCTGTTCACGATGGCCTATTTGATCCCGGTGATCTCGCGGGCGTATGTGGATCTGACGGGGACCCCGAACGTCGTCTTGGCGTGGGTCGTGAGCCTGTCGCAGACCATCCCGATTTGGGGAGTGCTGATTCCGGTTCTGTGTGTGACGGGCTTGATCGTCTGGTGGTATCGCGGGGGGAGGGCGATACGTACGTTTCGCAGCAGGGGGCGAGGAGGCAGGAGGCTGTTATTTGGCAGTCATCGTCCGCCCGTTATTCCCACGATTGGCCGATCGCTGCGCGACGGGCGGATGGCCACGTTTGCCGAGCTGTTGCGGTTAATGGACCAGCACCAGGTTCCCTTACCTGAGGCCATCATCCTGGCAGCCGACGCGAGTGGCGATCGCGGATTGAGCCAGGCGGCGCGCACCATTGCTCAGCAGCTGGAGCAAGGGAAGGTATTCCGTTCGCGGGACGATCTGCCTGCCGCACTTCCCCCGTTGCTTGGCTGGTCGATCGTTTCGGGGACAGGGCGCCGAGCTTTGGATCGGGCCTTGGCGACATCGGCTGAGATGTATCGCCAGCGGGCCCTGAACGCCGCGCGATGGGCAACGGCCTACTTGCCGATCATCTTGACGGTAGTCGTGGGAGGAGGTGCCGTCCTAACGCAAGCTGTGATCGTGTTCCTGCCGTTTGTCAGTCTGTTGTACCGACTGGCATTACCGCACTATGCAGGCGGATAGCAACGTGCCGTAAGCCCTGAACGCCTGCAATGACCGTTCTGAAAACAACCGTTCTCCCCCGATTTGAAACCGCATGCTGAAGCAATCCCAGTTGTCAGGCAAGGCTTGAAATGAGCACTTATCGTTATACGGCCGTGACCCTGGAAGGTGACGAAACGGCAGGCACCATCGAAGCCGCGACGATCGACGACGCGTTGGAACTGCTGTTGCAGCGGGGCCTGCAGCTGATTCAGGTCCTTCCGGTTTCGGATCGGTCGAGCGACAGTGTCCGGGCGCCTGTGGCGTTGTCGTCGGCGGAAGCAGGCGAGCTGAGTCAACACATCGCACAGGTGAGCTCGGCAGGGATACCGCTTTCGGCCGGTTTGCGCGCGGCGGCGGAAGAAACATCCAATTGGCACGTCGCGTCCGCGCTGCAGTGGATGGCAGAGCAGTTGGAGCAAGGCCGCTCACTGGAGGAGACTTTAACCGAGTCGGGCCGGCTGGTACCACCCCACATTACCGGCTTGATACTGGCAGCGTTGCGCACGGGGAGCATTGGGGAAGCGCTGATTGAGCTGGTGGAGTTGCAGCAGAAGACGTATGCGTTGCGCCGCGAGCTGTGGAGTTACCTGGCGTATCCCATCTTCGTGGCCGGGTTAGCCGCTGTGATCCTGATAGGCTTGGGCTACTTTGTGCTTGGCATGTTTCACAACGTATTTGATGAGTTCGGCCTGAGGTTGCCAGCCATCACCCTGGGGGTGTTGTGGTGGCGGGCTACCGGCATGCAGATCGTTGGTGGCCTGCTGGTGGTCGGTCTGTTGCTGCTGTTCTTGTTGCGATTACTCGGCGGGGAGCGTCGGTGGTGCCGGCTGCGTGCAACCATGCCGATTCTCGGTGGCCTGTGGCGTTGGACGGCGACGGCGGAGTGGTCGGGTCTGTTGAGTGTATTACTGCGGCATCAGGTTCCGCTGCCCGAAGCGTTGCGGAGCGCGGGGCGGGGGGCACGCGACGCCCAAATCGAATTCCTTTCCCGTCGCCTGGCTGACGGCGTCGCGCGGGGTCGTTCGCTGGCGCAGATGCTGTTCGCCACTCCCGAACTCCCGGCGGCCTTGATTCCGATGGTGGATTGGGGGGAACGGACCGGTAACTTGTCCGAGTCGTTTCGCATGGGGCAGGAAATGCTTTCGCGGCGGGCTCGTTCGCGAGCGATGTTGTTGCAGCTGACGGTACCGTCGCTGCTGTTCATCTGCACGGGCTCGTTGATCATGTTGGTGCTTGTCGCAACCTTCATGCCACTGATCGACCTGATTTCAGTGCTGAGTTGATGGTGGAAATATATGTCACCACGTGATGTCACTTTCGGATTGGTCGGTCTCCTCCCATTCGTTCTCGTCCTGTTGGGCTGGACACTGCTGTGGATCATCTCCTGGCGACGGCACCGCCTCAACGCTTCGTCACCCTTCGACGGAACTCCAATCGCGGTGACCACGATCGGGATTTGCCTGATTGTGATCGGGCTGGTTGCCTTTGCTGTGCTGACGACCTGGTTCCTGTCTCCGGTGGTGATCGTGGCTATGGCGGTTGTTTTACTGTCGGCTTACATGCGATTCCGGCGCACGGAAGTGCGCTATCTCGTCTGGGGGCTGGCGGAGTCGGCCGAGCACGGCATCCCGCTGGTCAGCGCCGCCCGGGCATTTGCCAGTGAACGAGGGGGCCTGATGAGGACAGCCGCTCGTCGCCTGGCTGACTATCTGGATGCAGGCATGCCCTTGTCACTGGCGCTGACCCGTTCGAGCGTCGGAGCGTCTCCCGAGGTGCGTGTGGCGGCGGACGTGGGGCAGCACACAGGGACTCTCGGCCCTTCGTTGAAACAAGCCGTCGAGCAATCGACGGAGTTCGAACGTTCGGTGGGAACGATTGCGGCGAAGTTCAGCTACCTGAGCATCATCTTCATGACGATGATCTTCATCGTCACGTTTTTGATGATCAAGATCGTGCCCGTGTTTGAAGATATGTTCTCCGAGTTTGGATTGTCACTTCCCGCGGCCACCATCTCGCTGATTGACGCGAGCCGAATGGTCGTCAACTATTGGTACATGCTCATGCCACTGGCGATGGTGGCCGGATTGATGGCCGTGATGGGACTCATGTCGTACGCCGGACTCCCTCTTCGCTCCATTCCGATATTCGGATTGATTTTCACCCCCATCGACAGTGTAACAGTGCTGTATGCATTGGCTTCGACAGTCGGGCAGAAGCAATCGATCGCCGGCAGCCTGCAGATCCTGGCCGGACAGCCCGGCGCGGGGCGTGCGCGTTATCGCCTGCAAGTCGCCTTGCAGCAGATATTGCAGGGATCGCATTGGTGTAACGCGCTGCAACAGGCTGGTTTCATCTCGTCTGCGCAGGCCAGCGTTCTCCGCGCGGCCGAACGAACGGGGAACCTGCCTTGGGCTCTGAGCGATATGGCCGATGGCATCCTTCGCCGTGCCGCGCAGCGAGCACACGGAGTACTGAACATCGCGTTTCCGTCCGTATTAGCCGGATTTGGACTTATTGTGTTCATGGTAGCGGCTGGCATCCTGCTCCCGCTGTTTTCACTCATAAGTAGTCTCGCATGAATAGTCACTCATCCACTCGAAGACACTGTCGACGCGGTTTCTGCATCACCGAACTGCTGATCGCGGTAGCGGTTGCCATCACGACGATGGTCGGTGCCACTCAGTTGATGTATCACGCCGCGCGGCAGTATCAGCGCCTCTCCAGCCAACAGCTCCTGGCTCAGGAGGCAGCGAACATTATGGAAGACCTGATGTCGCGACCCTGGGAGTCGATTACTTCGTCCGAACCGCCTCAGGTGGGGCTGTCAACCGCCTGCCAGCAGATCGTCCCGGCTGCCAAACTGCGCGTGACGATCGAGCCTGAGTCGATTGGACCTGACACGGGGGAGCCCGAAGCGCGGCGGATCACGATCGAGATTGATTCGGCCGGCGAGCCATTGCCGATGCAAGGGCCGGTGCGATTGGTCGCCTGGCGGTTCCAAGACCGGGAGGTGACACCATGAAAAACCGTCGTCCCGCATTTACTCTGATCGAAATGCTCGTGGCCCTGGCCGTTTTTTCCGCCGTCTTCGGCACAGTTTCGCTGTCGCTCTTCGCTATGTTTCGCAGCAGTCAGCGACTGAGCGATGCGGTGTCCGCGATCGCTCAGCAACAACGATTCGCCTCACAACTGCGCAACGACGCACACGTGGCCGCGACCGCGCGTGCCATCAGTCCACACGAACCGGGCAGCCGCGCCACGACCCTTGAGCTGTCCTGGCCCGATGGCCGCTCCGTCCACTATCGGCTTGAGCAGCAGCACATTGAGCGGGAACTGCGAGCGGGTGATGCCAGCGTGGCTGTCGATTCGTTCTCCGTCGTTCCCGACTCAGCCGGCGGTTGGAACGTTGAACCACGCGGGTCTTCTGCGCTGGTGACGATTAACCTGCTGACGCGAGCGCCCGGTGATCCTGCGGCAGTTCAGAACGGGCGTCCGGTGCCCGTCCAGGCGGCGGTCGGACTGCCCGGGCTGCGCGGAGAACGGCCGATCGCCGGACAGCAACCGCCCGTGGAGGCCACAGAATGAGGACTCGCTTCATGCTCATCCAGACGGGCCCCTGCACGATGCGTCGACGATCGCTGCGATGGAGGGTGCGAACCGGTATCGCCTTGCCACTGATTCTGGTCTGCCTGGTCGTCGTCATGCTGCTGGCGGCCGCAGTGACCCAGGCGGTCGTCATCTACGCTCGGCAAGCAAGTATGCTGCAGCATCAGCAGCAAGCTCAGTGGCTGGCCGACTCCGGACTGCAACGAGCACTCCATCGGGTGCGAGCGGATCGTCAATACGGCGGTGAGCAGTGGCGCCTGCCCGCCAGCATACTCGGTGGAACGGAGGATGCGGTCGTCGCGATTCAGGTCGCGCCGGCAGAGCAGGGCACCGACAAGTGGAATATCCGCATTGAGGCGAGTTATCCCGAGCTTCCACCTCAGCGAGTCGTGGTGAGCCGCGAAGTCGTTATCGATGACATCTCGCTCGGCCAGCCAGGGCCGGGAGAGAACAATGAACCGTGAGGGCGGATATGCCACCCAACCCGAGCACAGCTCGACGACCACTGCATGCGTAACACGGCGGTGCGTGCTCTTGGCACTCGCGCCCCGATGGCCATTGGATCACCGAATCGAAATTGAACTCAATGCTTCGTTTCAGGAGACTGCAGATGAAATACAAACAACGCGGGTTTACGCTGGTGGAACTGCTGGTCGTTATTGCGATTATCGGTGTGCTGGTGGCACTCCTGCTGCCGGCCGTTCAGGCCGCTCGCGAGGCGGCACGCCGCATGTCGTGCGTGAATAATCTGAGCCAGCTGATTCTCGCGACGCAGAATTACCAGTTGGCCTTCCAGGTCTATCCGCCAGGAAGTATCGATGACCAAGGTCCAATCAAGAACGTGGCTCAGGGCTATCATCACAACTGGATCAGCCAGATCCTCCCGTACCTGGAAGAACAGAACACGTACAAACACATCGACTTTTCGGTCGGCGTGTACGACCCCAAGAACGAGCAGGTCCGGCAGGTCGGGATCGAGATTCTCTCCTGCCCCTCCTCACCCCACAACTTCAATCAGGACATCTGGCTGTCGACCTACGCCGGATGCCATAACGATTTGGAGGCCCCGATCGACGTGGACAACAACGGCGTGTTCTCCCTCAACAGCTCAATCCGCCCCATCGACGTCACGGACGGCCTCTCCCATACGATTTTCATTGGTGAAAAGTACAGCGAACCCGAACAGGACCTCGGCTGGATGTCGGGAACGCGGGCCACGCTGCGCAACACCGGCAGCCTGCTCAATTCGGACCGCCCCAATTCCCGACGTTATGACCAGATTCCGCTCGACGAGGAAGACGCGACCAGTCAAGCAGCTCTCGCCGCAGGCATCGCACCGGAATTGTTTGTAGGAGGCTTCTCCAGCCCACATCCTGGTGGCGTGAACTTCGCCTTCGGCGACGCTTCGGTCCGCTTCATGTCGGGATCGACCCCGCTCGCCACGCTCCAGCAACTGGCTCATCGCGCCGACGGAAAACTCCTCATGCGCGGCCGGAACGGATGGTAAGCGGCCCCAGCCGCAATGCGGCAGATCGCTGGCAGATTCGTTGAAGAAGACAGAAGGATCGGGTGACAAAATAATCCGCCGCCATCCGATCTTTTTGTCATTTCATCTTCTTGTCTTTAACCGGTTGCGGCAGACTGCTGTATTCACAGAAGTCACCGGCCATAAGCCGCTTAGCGATTGCTTCGGGCTACGCGAAAGCCGATGAAATCGGAGTATGAGTCGGGAAGTGCGTGGCCGCGTGCCGCGGAGCGCAGGAGTGCGGCGGGATCGGCCGCCGAGCCGCCACGCAGGATCCTCGGCAGCGCGGAGTCGATTTGCATCACGTCGCCGGGCGATGTGCGCGGCATTGCCGCTCGGTAAGCATCCTGACACCATTCGGCAGCATTGCCGAGCATGTCAAACAATCCGAAGTCGTTCGGTTTTTGTTGCCCGACCGGCTCGACGCTCCCTTGAGCGAAGACCGCGTATTTGTCGAGCCAGTACGGATCGTCACCGAAGTATCGTACGGTACTGGAGCCGGCACGACAGGCGAACTCCCATTCCGCTTCCGTCGGCAGTCGGTAGCCGCTTCGGTCCAAGTAATCGACGCTCACCTGCATGCCCGGGCCGTAGACGCCCTCCGCGTTGGGCAGGTAACACCACTGCTCCTTGGGCAGGCCGATCTTGCTGCTTAGCCAGTTGCAGTAGGCCGCGGCCTCATACCAGGTGACATTGGTGCGTGGCGAAGATCCAAACTCAACTCGTTGCCGCTGGCTATGACCGCGATCGGTTGTCAAATCCCGCTCGGTCTGAAACGCCGTCTGATGGAGCGTCGCCGTTTCACGCAGAAACACGGCGAACTGATCGACGGTCGTTTCGTGGCTGGCCAGGCAGAAACTGCGGCGGATCTGCTGAGCGTGCAGCGGTTCCTCGGGTCTGCGATCGGGATCATTCGCTGCAGCCCCCATCAGGTACGAAGTCCAACCGGGGAGCATGACCATGGTGTGTCCCAGCTGATCGACATACCAGCGTCGTTCGCCCACCGGCGCATCGGACCGGAGTGATTCCTCGATGCGACGGGTCTCCGCCTCCTGTTGAAACCGCTGCAGAGTCCACCGCGCGGCTCCGTGCAGCCCCGGGTCTGGATCGTCGCGAAACAACTGCGACAGCAGCGGCACAACGGGATCACTGGGGCGCGTCGCATACGATCGTGCCGACTGCTGTTCGGGAGAGCCGATCAATTCCCCGACCACCAGCGTCATGGCGCGGCGAATCTCCACGTCCTCCTGCGACTGCATCTCGGACACGATGCGATCGAGATCGGTGAGCAAGGGAGAAAGGCCATGAATCACTTCGGTCCGCTGGGTCGGATCTGTCGTTCCGCGCAGCAGCGGCCACACTTCGTCATCCTGTCCGAGTGCCATTTGCAAAGCCGTCACGCGAGCACGCAGCTTCAGCAGCCACGACTGTACCGTGTTGTTCACCGTGCCGCCGGCGAACAGTACGAGACACAACAGACTCGCTGCCAGCACAAGCGTGCGGAAATAATGACGTCGAGCGGCACGCATCACACGCCGCTGCGGTTCCGTCCATTGACTTGGTCGAGTCAACAAGCGAATGGAAACCCACTCCCACAGCGACGGGAGCTGGCGACGCTCGGGACGCTCTCGCCACAACCGCGACCGCTCAGCCAGCCGCAATTCCATACGTCCGCTGCGCGTCGATTTCTGCTTGGCCGTCAGCCAGTGACGCAGACTCGGAACAAGGTAATCGTGCGTCAGTTGATAATAGCTCTGGCCCGGTGCGGTCTGAAGTTCGGACGTGTCAATCGCATCCAGATCGGTCGGAGTGAGTAAACGGGTCTCGCCATCAAGGATGCGCATCAATTCTTTGAATTCGCGGGGCTTGCTCCCGTAGCCGGACAGGTCCAACAGTTCGGTGGCGGAACAGATACGGCCGCGAATGTCACAGCCGCGGTCGGGAAGCAATGCCGCCAGCACGCTGCGGACAGCCGCCTGGTGAATGCGATAGCGGGGATTCGCCGTGCGCGCGATGAACGTCTCTTCCAGGAATGCGATGCCAACCCCCTCCGCTCCGCCCACTTCACGCAACGTCTCGCTCGTCCACGGCCGGTTCTTGACCATCTCGGCAAACAACGCCAGACGCACCGGAATGATCCGGTCCTCTTGCGCGAGGCTCGCCACAGCACGAGTCAAAAACGCTTCCTGAGCCGGCTGGATCAAACGCAGGTCGTCTGGCAGTTGTCCAAACGCTCTTCCAAACTCAGCCAGCACCTTCCTGGCGTGCGTGAGATCGAACAGGTCGACCAGTGCCGAGTTGCATCCCTGGACCAGTTCCACTTCCAGTTCGGCCATGAAGCGTCCGACGGCCAGCCAGAAATCATCGCGTACCAGCAGCAGGCAGAGCAGATGCTGACCATCGCACTGACGCAGCGCGGCGAGCAGTTCGCGGCGGTCCTTGTCACCTCGCCCATGCAACCATTGTTCGAACTGATCGATCACCAGCAGCAGCTTCTCTCCTCGCCCCAACCCTCGACCGCGTCGGATCTCCGCCAGGCACTCGACCAGCCCCAGCTGCGGATCGAGCTCGGGAAATTGATTGGTGATGCGGTGTTGCAGCCGCTGCTGCGTCTCGTCGCCACTGGCCTCCAGATAGATCGTGCGGATCCGAGCAGAAAGACGCGGCAGCAACCCGGCTCGCAGCAGCGACGACTTGCCGCATCCCGACGGCCCGTACATGAGCCCGACGGGAAAGGATCCGGCGGGATCCGGGTCTTCGATTCGGAGCTTCCACTGCCGGATCGATTGCGGTAGTCCGTCTCGATCGCGCGGGCCGGGAACCAGGCTGAGGTAGCTGTCCGAATCCTTCGCGTCAAAGCAACGTAATCCGCGGGGGATGATGCGTGGAGTGACCGCTGCATGGATCCCGCCCCCTTCTCCGTCGACCACAGCCCGCTCGCTCCGCGACTCACTCGTCTCCTGCACCGAACCCGCGTCAGAGAGCCACAACGCGAGATCGTCGGCCATCTGCTGCGCCGTGGCATACCGATCGGCCGCTCGTTTGGAGAGTGCTTTGCAGCAGATTCGCTCCAGTTCCAACGGGACCCGACCGTCCCAGTGCCGACAGGGTAAAGAATCCTCCCACAATATCTGCTGTAGCAATTCGTCGTACGCCTCAGCCTGAAACGGTCGGTGACCGGTCAACGCCTCGTACAGAACGACTCCCAGACTGAAGATGTCAGAGCGGGCGTCCACTCGATGTGCTTCGCCCCGTGCCTGCTCAGGACTCATGTAGCCCGGTGTCCCGGCGTAACTGCTGCCATCGCGCGAATCGCACTGCGTCAATGCCAGCCCGAAATCAACGACATACGGACGATCGAGTGCATCGAGCAGGATGTTGGCCGGCTTGATGTCGCGATGGACCAGCCCTTGTGAATGCGCATACTCAAGTGCTTCGGCCACGGTCATCACGACGCGCACCGCATCACGATGCGGTAGAGCGGCACGTCGCAGACGCGCGGCAAGACTCTCGCCGCGAATCAGTTTGGAAACAACATAACAGTGGCCGTGGCGGGTCCGCCCCACGTCATAGACCGGGACTATCGCCGGATGATCCAGAGCGGCAACGATGCGCGCTTCCGCCCAATAGGCCTCCATTTCAGCCGGATCAATCCCACGCCGTCGATGTGGCACCTTGATGGCCACGTCCCGCTGCAGTTCCTCATCCGTCGCATGGTAAACGCGCGCGAACCCCCCTTCTCCCAGTAGACCGCAGACGTGATACCGGCCGATCGTCGCCAGCGTCTCTGCCGGCTCTTCGCTCGGACCAGCCACATCCGGCTCATAATCATCCGTTTCCGACCCGATCTGGCGACGGCGTGCTGAGTCGGCTTCCAGTCGCTCAACAAACTGAGCGTACTTAGCATCTTCAGCCACAGCCAGGGCCTGGCGAATCGCCGATAGCTTCCGCAGTTCG
Organism: Pirellulaceae bacterium; assembly: GCA_041752115.1. Taxonomy (GTDB): domain Bacteria; phylum Planctomycetota; class Planctomycetia; order Pirellulales; family Pirellulaceae; genus JAJRVM01. Next base: position 10,508 of record JBGSHS010000101.1, read on the forward strand.
TCCGCCAATTCAGGAAGCAGGTCGGGATGCTGCTGCAATACCTCTTCGTCGACAACCCCCTCCCCCTTCTCGCGCAGTCGCGCCACCTCAAACACGACCTGGCGAATGGCCTGCGTGCGCAAGGACGTGCGGCGGTGGCTCGATGAAGTAGTCGACATGCAACGCGCCGTCCACCTTTCGGGTGCCGATGTTGAATCACTAGTGACTGAAGTACAGCGATGACTGGCCCATCACAGCCCGCAGGTTCTTTCGTGCTCGAAAACAAAGGCCTCGCACGGCATCTTTGGTCCGGCCGGTGACGGCGGCAATATGGTCAAGCGACGCCCCTTGCAGGTAACGCAGACGCAGCACTTCCTGCTGGTCCGGCGGCAACTGCTCCATGGCCACCCGCATCGTCTCGATACTCTCCCCTCGCTGGATCCGGCGGCTCGGTGACGTATGAGCGCCTGCCAGGCGGTTCCACACCGGATCCGCCGAACTGCCAAGCGCAGGGGCTTCTCGCCGCTCGCGCCGCCGCCGCTTCTCCGCGTCACGCACCAGGTTATCGGCAATCGTCACCAGCCAGCCGCGCAGCGCGGCCGGATGTCGGTACTCAAACGTGTGGATCGCCTGCGCCGCTCGTACAAAGGTCTGCTGCAGAACGTCGTCCGCTCGCACCAACCCCTGCAGATGCTGCGAAATCCGCGATTCGATGTGCCGGTGCAACTCGTCGTAGTGAATCAACAGCAGTTGCGACAACGACGCGCGATCGCCGGCCATCGCCTGGCGAATCAGTTCCGTCTCTGGTTCCAACGCTGACATGCTGATAAGAGTTCCGCCTGAAAGGACGCCCTCACTGACCCTTTCATGCTACCGCGAAGCCGGCAACTCCGCAATTCACGCCGGTACCTCCGGCAGCCCTGTCGATGGCCCATCGGCGGCAGCGGAACGTGCCGCGACCTGAAAACGGCGCTCGTTCGGCCCAGCAACCAGGCCATCCCCCCCGCACCGCTCGTCCAACCGACTCCGAGCAGCTACACTGGTCCACACGTCGTAGCGCCTTGCCAAAGCTGAGAAATGGGGTGGCGCTGACTGCGCCCACTGGCAGAGCCAGTGCCACCCAGCCCAGCCCAGCACAAACACTGGCAGAGCCGGTGCCACCCGGTCCATCCACTTCCAGGAGAGTCTGGCCATGCCCACCCTCGCCGACAGTGCCGGAAAAGAGTTCAAGAGCATCCTGATCTTCGTCGGCATCATCTGGGCCAGTTTCCTGCTGAGTTTCGCGCTGCCGGCAATGAACTCTTATGGCCTCACGCCACGCAGCGCAGTCGGCCTGCTGGGCATCCTGACCATGCCGTTTCTGCACGCCAACCTTGGCCACATGGTGGGAAACACTGTCCCGCTGATCGTACTCCTCTTCCTGCTCGCCGGTTCGCGTGCCAAGTCGTGGCAGATCGTGGCGGAGATCATTGTGCTGGGAGGAGCGATCCTCTGGCTGGTCGGACGCCCGGCCACTCATGTGGGAGCCAGCGGACTCGTCTCGGGCCTCATCGCGTTCCTGATCCTCGGTGGTGTGTTCGAACGACGCCTCGTGCCCGTGATCGTGGCGATCCTCACCTTTCTGCTCTACGGCGGTTCGCTCCTGTACGGCTTCATTCCGCGTGACGCCCGCGTCTCGTGGGATGGCCACCTCTGCGGTGCGCTGGCCGGCGGCCTGCTGGCCTTTCAGCTGGCGCAAAAGACAAGGGACGTGAAACGCGAAGTCTCAACGTAGTGGCTGGTTGTTGTCAGGAAGTGAACCACATCACAACGGTTGGGCCTCAACGGCTAGTGCCAAGACCTACACCATGGATCGTCCAGCGTCTGCCTGGGGTCGAACCGTTGGCGGCATTGGTCACCAAGGCGTTCGAACCGCGGTAGGGAAATCGACAGCCACGGGAAATCATCCTTCCTGAGAAACACATCTCCAATGCGACCAGTACGGTCGTTCCCAACCTTTCACGTCCCCGGTTTCAACAACTCAGCGTCAGGAGCTTTTCAACGCTCCGTTGCCGGTCGTGGAAATCCACACAGCCACAAGAGCGTAGAGCACGCCATGCCGCCTACGGCACCACCGACTTGCCAGCCAACGAGCATATCCGGCGAAGGAGTTATTGAAGTGCATCGATAGAGGAGCATCGGGCCAATCGCCAAGCCAATGAAGGTACACGTGATCAAGGAAAACACATGACATGGCCTGACACTGAGCGTGGGCCCCGCCTTTCTCGGAAAGAGCAGACTGAGAGTCGTTCCCGCGGCGAGACCGCAGGCCGCTACGACAATCATTGTCCGAACGGTTAACGAATGCGACGACGCGTCAAACGCCGCTTCGAGGGTGTCAAGCCAGGCGAGTGCATCGGCCAGACAAATCGGCACAACCTCCACAAGCCGTGCTCACCGGCCTCGCCAGAATGAGCCGGCAGCCAGGCCGCCCAACGCGCTTCCAATGGCTCCACCACTCACACCGCCAATCGCCACAAATCCCACCGGAGGCTGTGCATCGTATCCGCACACCAGTCGTGGCAAGTACCGGGGTGGATAGAAGTGGCGTGGACAGCGATGGCATCCTGAGAATCGGCACGAATCTACCGAACGTCCCCGCCGAGGTGGTCGGTCTGGTGTTTTCCCATCGCTGGTCGATCGAGATTTTCTTTCGTTTCCTCAAGCAGATCCTCGGCTGCCGGAACCTGTTGAGCACCGACCCCGTGGGCATCGAGATCCAGACCTATTGTGCCATCATCGCCTGTCTGTTGAGCGCACTCTACACGGGCCGTCAGCCCACCAAACGCACCTGCGAGATGATCGGCTTCTACTTCATCGGCTGGGCTACGGTGGCTGAACTGTTCGCCCATCTCGAAAAACTGAAACGGCAGGACAGCTGAGGACTCACACGTTTCTTGGTCTGAGGCTGCGTTTGCTGCTGCGCACTACCTGAGGTCCCCTTTCTTCTCGACCAACTCCGCCGTATCCTGCACTCCCGGAAAAGACAACCGGTTGCCGCATGATGCCAGCGCGACTGCCACAGAAAGCGCCAATGCATATGCCGCCCCGAACAGGATTGAGGCAGACGTCAATTCCCACATCGTCTCCTAGCCCGATCGCCAAGGCGGTTTGATTCTCCACATACCTTTCCACATTCACATGGCCGGGCGCAAACGAGAGCGGTTTTTCGCGGATCCAGCGGCTGACGGCGACATCGTTTTACCGCGTGTGATTCACTGGAGTGTGGTGGTGGTGTCGAATTCTCGCCTGGTGAACGCAGAGAGCCGCGCCGTGGAAGTGCTCGATGCGCAAGGGTGGCACTGGCTGAGCGAGCCGGATGATGCTGTCCAACAGCAGTTGGTGTCACGGCGAGCGGAGCCGGTGGGAAGCGGCTTTCTGTTGTTACCTTGTCAGACATCATAGGAGTGCACGTCGGAAGTGTTTCAGGGGGGCAGGAAGGAGACGACTGTCCTGCTGAGTTGCCAAATAGCGAAGCGTTCGATCAGAAGAAGAATGGATATCATCGACGAAGGGATCGCCGTTGAGGCGGGGCCTTCCGGCCGAGCCGTTCGACGGACAACATGTCGCCTACCGCCGCACACCGGCTCTGCTCGCCGGCCGAGTTCTTCGGCAATTGCGGACTTGGCGCGGCTCGCTCAGCCAGTGCCACCCCGCCCAGCCGAGATCATGGGTTATCCTGCGAAGAGTCTTACTCGTGTCAAGCAAGACGCCTGCGGCGTTTCCGGGCAATGGTGGCGGTGTGCCTGTTGATGTATCCTCTAGGTTACCGGTGACGGACAACAATCCAAGGCGGTTTGCCGCGAGCTCCCCGTGACTTGCAGGGGCTTCAACGTCACCGTCGACGTTTGCTGTCCGCTTCGAAGGGGAGGCTGGCAGCGGCACAACCTCGTTTCGTCTCACCCGCCGCCCTGGTGGACTTGCCTGGGTATGGAACGGTGTCCCTCGCCGGACGTTCACGGACGACAGGGGCTTGTCCAGTCCGACCGTTGCCAGGCAACTGAGAATTCCTTCATAGGATCGGAGCAACTCGACCATGACGATGCGCAGCATGATCATCGTGCAACTCGCCTTCCTTGCGGTTACTGCCCGCGCGGTGGGGGACGGGCCAAGCGGAATGAGCTACATCGACAACGGGACGATTCGCCTGGGAGTGAATTTGGATATCGGGGGAGCAATCACCTACGTTTCCCCGTGCGATTCGGAGGAGAACATCATCAATAGCCACGACTGGGGACGGCAAGTGCAGATGTCGTTCTACTCGGGCCCCAATCCGTTTGCCCCCAACGGCAAGGAACCAAGCCCTGCGTGGAAATTCCTGGGATGGAATCCAATCCAGTCGGGAGACTGCTACGGGCACCGATCGAAGGTCATTGCCCACGAGAATGACGGCAAGACGATCTACGTCAAATGCGCTCCCATGCAGTGGCCACTCAACAACGAACCGGGCGAATGCACGTTCGAATCATGGATTCGACTGGAAGGTAATGCTGCGCATGTGCGAAGCCAGATCAACAACGCCCGCAGCGACAAGACACAGTACTCGGCACGCGGCCAGGAACTCCCCGCCGTGTACACCAACGGGAATTACTATCGGCTCTTCACGTACGCTGGAGACGCTCCCTTCACCGGCAGCGAACTGAGACAGATCACCAAGGTCTGGCGCAGTGGCGCACCGGATCAGGTGGAAGGCGGTCCATGGGATCACTGGTTCGCTACCGAGAACTGGGCCGCGCTGGTGCGCGACGATGACTTCGGGCTGGGCGTCTGGTCACCTGAGACCTACAGCTTCATCGGCGGGTTCGCGGGCGAGCCGGGCAAGGGGGGGCCAAGAGACTCTCCCACGGGCTATATCGCGCCTCTGCGCAGCGAGATCCTTGACCACAATATCGAGTATGGCTATGAGTACGTGCTGATTGTCGGTCAGCTGGCCGAGATTCGTCAGTACGTCTCGGATCACAGCCCCACCAAGCGATTGCCTGACTATTCATTCCAGAAGGATCGTCAGAGCTGGACCGTGCGCGACGCCGCCGACCAGGGGTGGCCGCTCGACGGCACGTGGGCGATCCACTTGAATCAGAACAAGCCACTGCTTGTCGGACCGGACGCATTTTGGCAGGCCGACGACGTGCCGGTCCTCTATGTGCGGGCTGCCTTCAACACTCAGCAGGAAACGGCGAGCTTGATCTGGGAAAAGACCGACGGTTCACGCGGCGAACGCCGTTTTTCCGTGCAACCGGACAATCAGATGAGAACGTACGAAGTGAAACTGGCGGATGCCCAGGGTTACTCGGGGCCCTGCCGGCGTTTGCTGCTGCGTCCCATCGATGCCGGAAAGCCCGAGGCCATCGTGCGCGTGCAGTACATCGGCGTCAGGCCAGTGGACTAGCACACTTCGTCCAGCCCCTGTCTATTCGACGTGCCATACGCGACCTGTCGCCGGACTCGCCGACTCGTCGACATCTGAGTCGATAGAGACATGTGGCTGAGTGTGCTCCTCCGCGCATGGGTCGTGCGTCTCTGGAACTTTGTCGTGGTAACAGACGGCCTTGCACTGCCCGACCACATGGCCTGCCACGACGGCAGGCAAGACCAGCGGCACGCCGGTCGCAGCCGCGATCGGTTCACTCGCATCCAGGGCGTACGTCGGCAGTACGCTGCGGTATCCCGCTCGAACTTCGTCTGGGGTGCCATTCTCCACAAGGTAGCCCATCACGTCTTGGGAAGCGTGAGCATCGTGCCAGACCAGCCCCACGCCTGGTACCGAATAGGCCAGAGCATACAGGCCCTTATGCTGTCGCAGCGCATAGTCCTTGGCCCTCGCTCCCTGGTAAAGGGCCACAGCGGGAACATCCGAATAGATGCTGATGGTGTTCGTGTAGGGATTGTACCGATCGCCGCCGAACACGCGCCCGGGAAGCAACGTGTAGCCAACCCACGAAACCGTGCCGGCGGTATAACGGATCGGCCAACTGACCGATTGGTTCGCCTTCAGGCGTGTCCATTCTCCCACGGGATCGTACTGGTTGATGCGGACTTTGACGCGGTCCAGCTGATTCGCAGCCAGATACTCTTCCAGGCACGACTCCGTTTTGTACGACACATGATGATTGTCAACGCGATGGTCCAGCATGACGATCTTAGCGGGAATTCCCACAGCCCATCCGACCGTATCCACCACAGGCGCTGGTCGGCCGCGCTGAACCTGGGACTCGCCCGCAGCGATGTAGGCGTCTCGCTGAGTGTGCAATGAACCACCGTATTGATAGGGCGTCGCCGCACAGCCGGCGGTGATCGACGTCACCAGCCCAAGAACGAGCATGCTCCAGGCGAGACTTGTTCTCCTTCTCCGTTTGGCTTCCTGTCGCATAGCAGCAAACTCCTCTCGCGGTACCTGCCCCATAATCTGGTTGACACATCATGCAGCAGCACGACAGCTTTTCCTCCTAATTATCGACCTGCGCCCCCGCTACCGATCATTAGGATTCTCCCCATGCTCGCTGGCGCAAAGCCATTTACCCAAGGGCTTGTGGGAACACGATTTGCTTCGCCTCTCCCCCAGAGCTGCCAGTTTATCCTTACTGCCTCCTCAATGCAGTTACCAGCAAGACCGTGTGAGGGTGGAAACGCGAAAAGCGGGAGAAATGGACTGAGCGATAGCTGTGGAATCTGTTCCGTAAGTGAGCATTCTTCTTCAGGACGGCTCACATTTTTGCCGCGCAATATGTCGAGAGAAGGATGATCACTGGAACATTGTCGTTCCCCAGGAGCGAATCTCACAACTGCGACTAGGACGATCTTCCCTAGCCTTTCATGACCCCAACTCTCGCCGGCTCACGGAGCTACTCTCAGTTGGTCAACGGGGATGACGGCCAGTTCGGCGCTGTTGAGATTTCCGCGCCGGCCACCGTTGTTGGAGTAGCCGACGTAGAGATGGCCGTTATGTTCGATGGCACAAGGATAGGCAAGACTCAGGTGATCGGCCGACTCACCCGGTTCCAGCGGCTGTTGCGATTCTCGGATCACAAACACTTTGCAGAACAGGTTCTCACCAGGCCGCGTCACGGCGATGGTGAGCGGTGTCCGTTGTCCGCGATTATCGCTGGCGGTGGAGCAGATCAAGTAGTGCTGCCCAGTGCTGAGCGTTCCCGCAGCCGGTTTGGATGTCGCCATGGGAAGGTTGCTGATCCGTGACGGAGTCCAACTGCGTCCACTGTCCTCGCTGATCGCCAGCAGCGCTGCCGCAGCGCCGCCGTAGCGCGCGATGTTGAAGATGCGCGGACCGTCCAGCCAGATCGCCGATTCGCCCCACATCTGCCGAATTCCTTCGGCAACCGGGATCTCGATGAAATCCCACTTCGTGAAATCATCACCGTGGCTGATCGCAACAGCGGCGGGAAAGATTTTGTCACCTGAATACGGTCCTGCTGAAATGCCAGGCAGAATCCAGTTTCCGTCCGGCATCTTCACCGGTTGGTTCATCGGCCAGAAACCATCTCGAATGATGACGCCATGTTTCTTCCACTGGCCGGTCGATTCATCGAGAGAGTAAGCACGCGTATGAATCTGCTCCATCCAGTGATAGTACCCGCCATGAAAAGCCCACAGGGTCCCCTGACAGGACAGGAACACGCCGTGGCTCACGGCCAGATTCTCTTCCTCACCAGCATCGATCACCTGAAGCGGACTCCATGTCTCTCCCGCGTCCTCGCTCACACGATACTGCGCTTCTTCGGTGACGGTGTTTTCTTCGCCACGGTTGTGGCCAATGGAGGCATAGAGTCGGTTCTTGTGCCAAGCAAGTCCCACTCCGTGCAGAAACGTATAGCCGTCGAAGGCTTGATCCCACCTCTTGATGACCTGAAACCGAACTCCCCTCAACGCGGGAAGTTCGGCGGCAGTCGGCAGCGGTCGAGTCTCGTCCCAGAGCGGTACGTGAGCGTTCTCCGCTGCGTGAAGTGCGGCAACCGAAATACTGGACATGACAAGAAGGACCTGCAGCACGCGTGGCATTGGTTGTTCCCCCCCTGGGTAGGACTTTTCACCAGTCCGCGATTCTATCACGCCGTCCGGGCGACCCCAACGACCGTCACAGCCACATGCCCCCGTCCCCAATCTCGCGGGCCGAGGCCGCAGGGGTGACGAGCTGTCGTCCCTCGAGGCGCCACAGCAGGTGGGGAAACGTCCCATCGGCAGCCCGGTGTGCCGGTGGCAAAGGTTCTCGGTCCCTTCAGGCCCGGTTGGTGTTGGCATGGAAACGGGATATAAACGTTACAGGCGTCATCCACGAACTTTGTTCGTGCCCGCGAGGCGGTCGAGAGGAACGCGGCCCAGGATCGGCTAAGGACAATTCCCGCGGAAATCGATACATAGGTAATTGGCCGAAACCCACTGGCACTTATTTGGCTAAACACGGGAGAGCAACATGAGCGGACAAACTCGTCGCGAATTCATCGCTCGCACAACGATTGGGGCAGCCACCGCCGGACTCTTGTCGCCCAGGGTGGCGCAAGCGGCAGAAGGTGAGATCGCTCGCCGTCCTTTCGGCAAGACTGGGGTGAACGTGTCGATCCTGGGACTCGGTGGGTGGCACGTTGGCACACAGAAGGACCCAGCCGAAAGCCATCGCCTGATCCGCACGGCCATCGACGCGGGAGTCAACTTCCTGGACAACTCCATCGACTACAACGAAGGTCAGAGTGAGATTCGCATGGGGGAGGCGATCAAGGACATTCGCGACCAGGTGTTTGTCATGACCAAACATAATTTTCGCGACAAGAAGAGTGCCATGCGCGATCTGGAAATCAGTCTGAAGCGATTGCAGACCGACCATCTGGATCTGTGGCAGTTCCATTCGATTGAGCGGCCGGAAGATCCCGACTGGATCTTTGCCGAAAACGGAGCTATCGAAGCAGCTCAGCTCGCTAAGCAGCAGGGCAAGGTTCGATTCATCGGCTTCACCGGACACAAGAACCCGGAATATCACCTGAAAATGCTCGCCAAGCCGTATGAGTGGGACGCTCTCCAGATGCCACTCAACGTGCTTGACTCGCATTTCCGCAGCTTTGAACGTCGTGTGCTCCCCGAGGCGGTGAAACGTCAACTCGGGATCGTGGCGATGAAGCCGATGGCTTTCCAGAACGCTCCGCTGACCGGCGCCGTCACTTCCACAGAGTGCCTGCATTATACGATGAGCCTGCCGGTCTCTGTGACGATCACGGGCTGCGAAACCATGGAGCGTCTGGAAACCGCGATTCAAGCCGCACGCAGCTTCAAGCCGTTGAGTGACGCGGAGATGCAGGCGTTGCGGGATCGCATGACCTCCTTCGTCAAGAACGGCGAGTCGGAACCGTACAAGACGACCAATAACTTCGACAACAACCCTTCCGCCTTCCCGCCTCCCTACGAAGCATGACCCACCCGAACCTGCTGAAGCAAGTGCTGTACGCGACCCAGGGTCGGCGAACCTGTGTTTGCGGGGGATGCTACCCTGGGCACGTCTAACTCCAGGCTCGTGTGGGTTGGTTTTCGCATTCCACGACCAGGCCGAGGTCCACACACGTCATACGGGGAACCACGCTCGACACGTCCTGCTGCGCAGCGATTGCGATGTCGCGCAGGTACCCGAGTTGCGCCAGCCGGCGACCGCCGCGTCCCGATCGGAGCAACTGCTCTCGTGCCTCGGCCGCAGCCCCAACTCCCGCTTGGTACGTTTCCAGCAGCAGGAGCGTCGCATCGTCGTGCCATTCTGGCTCCCCACGCCGCTGCCAGATGCGGCCGGCCAGGACGGCTGCGCACAAGCTGTCTTCCATGCAGGGCAGCCCGTCCGTACCTGAACAGACCAGATGCAGGGGATAGGGACAATCAACAACCCGATCGACGATCGCCTGCGCATTCCGGAACGAGCCGATAAACATGGCCGACGCGCAGCGCACCTGAGTCATCGCCCGTGTCCCGTGACTGGTGGTGAAAGCGATCGTTCTTCCGCCCACCACGGCTCGCTCGTAACTGGTCGGGGAGTTGTCGAGATCGAAACCGTCGATTCTCGCTCCGCCACGCTCCCCGCCCAGCAAAACACGGCCATCGGGCAGAGCGGAAGCGAGTTTCCTGGCGGCGGCTACCTCGCCGCAGATGATCATTCGCTCGGCCCCGTGTTCCAGCGCGGTTACGATCGTGGTCGTGGCGCGCAGAACGTCAATCACGATGGCAACTCCCCCCTGAACCACGTTGGTGTCGGCAGGAGGTAGCAGATGCGTGGTGACTTCGCTCTGGGAAAGCATGGAATTCGACTCGCAACGAAATATCACAGAGTTGACCAAAGCCGGCCCGGTGTCAAGTTGGCGACCGAAGTCCGGCGGTTGGATGGGAACGCTATAGACCGGAGAAATGGCTCTCTTGATAAGCGGTTGGAAGTCTATTGCACAGGCACGCCTCACGCGGCGCACAAGGCGACACAATCTGGACCAGCGGCGATGTGGCTGGCACACGTCGGACTCCCAACCTCTGGCGGAACGCGCTAGGCAGCGTTTCGCCCATCGGTTATAGAAGGGTGGACGCTGAACGATTGGACAGTGGCCGGGACACCGCCGGACAGAGGACCCGTTGTGCTTGACGAAGGCTGGAGAGAAATGAGTTGGCTGATCCGAATGTCACCTGCGCTACTTCTGGTACTCGTTGAGACGATTGCGACTTCCGCGCAGTCACCGCCACCGTTTACCGTCGGAATTGAGCTTCCTTCGCAAATACCCGTTTCACCAGCGGTCGAGGGAGCCTTGCGCGATATGGGTATCGGCTACCTCAATACGTATGTTACGACGCTTCCCGGTAATCCCGATCTGCCGCCTTCCGAAACGGCGGCGGCAGTGCGCGACCTCTGTTCCCGTCTTCACATCGACTTCTCTCTGGCAACTCACCTCCTGGATCCACCCGACCAGACGATCCGGGAATCCGTGGCCTGGGGAGCTGCTCCTGACCAGGGAGGGCGTTTTCGTGGCACCGTGATTGACGAACTGGCACACATCCGGTTGTTGCATTTCAAGCGACAGACCGCACTGGCCGACTACAAGTCGTTTCAGAATATCGATCAGGCTTGGCGCGAGACGGTGGAGGGTTTCACTCGTTTGAGACAACAATACGAAGAACTGGGGAGCCCGCTGGTGGCGACGCACGTGATTCCCGTCCTGCTGCATGCGGCGGCGCGTGCCGGATGCACTCCCTGTCCGAAGATCTGCAAGGAACTGTATTCGCCGGTCAGTCTGGCCATCGGCATGGGCGCTGCGAAGCAATATGGTCGCCATTTGTGGGTTGATTGCGATCTCTGGTATTGGGATCTGCTGCCCGGCCATGAACCCGAAGAGCTCCGGTCGAATCTGCTGCTGGCCTACTGGCTGGGTGCCGATCTGGTGTACATCGAAGGGGCCGGCCACAATCTGACCCCCGCAGGCAAGCAGGGTGTTCCATTTTCGCTCATGACACAGATCACTCCCGACACATACCAACTCACGGCACATGGGGAAGTGCTGCGCTGGTTCTGTCGCGAGTATCTTCCCGCCCATCCCCGCTCCTGGACTTTTCGGGATGTGAAGCCCAACATCGCCATTGTGCGGATGGACGATACGGCCTGGGGACAGCGGTATGCACTGGGCTTCACCAAAGGGCTTTTTGGCACCGAACACCTTGCCTGCGGGCCGGACAACGAAGCCTGGTTTCAGATCATGAACATTCTGACCTGCGGCAAGACCGGCCGAGACGGTGTGACGTACTTTAAGGCATACAACTGGCAGACGGGATATCACCGACCCAGTCAGCCGCACGTGCAACCGTCGCTAGACACACGGCCTTTGCAGGCCGACTGGCATCGATTCTGGACACCGCTCAACGGCGTCGTCGTCTATGACCATACTGTTGGTTTCGACCTGCTGAAGGACATTCCGGTCCTCTTCCTCACCGGCCCACAGATTGAACCCGATACCTTCGCGGCTGTGAAACGGTGTGTCGCCGCCGGTGCCCGGTGCGTGGTCTGGGCACCACTTGCCGAGCGAATGGGAATCAGCCGCGGCACGAGTGGAGTGGCGGTGCAACCCGAGGAAAACGGCAAGTGGATCATCACCGACGACTTCGGCTTGAGCGAGGTTCAGGAAGCGATCTGGCCGTTCATCGGGCACCCCGACGAAATCAAGTACCGCTTCGCAGAGCACACCGTGATCCTGCGCCGCGTCACGGACGACGTCGTCCGAGTGGAAGTTGACGGCAAGATACAGTAGACGTCAATCGAGCTCAAACTTCTCGAGCGGCGGCGGTGAGCAGATCGTCCGAAATCGCAGTTGGCAGGCGTCCGGACGATGGACAGCCGCAGCCAGATAATGATGAGGTTTAACGATCTGCTGATGGAACTGCCATTGGCCCGAGGGCACCGGTTCCACGCCGTGAAAGGTGATATGAGGAGCCTGGTGCTCGTCCCAAGTGAAGGTGAAGTCGCGCAGCCGCAGCGAGAGTCCATCTCCCGTTGCTTTGGCGTAGGCTTCTTTGAGCGTCCAGTAACGAAAGAACAATTCACGTTGTTCTGCCGCTCCGGCGAGGACGAACTGCCGCAATTCGCTCGGCGACAATACTCGCCGAGCAACCCGGTCGTCGGCCCGTCTCGCCGCGGATTCCACGTCCACTCCCACCCTCCTGTGTCGCGTCACAGCACACACCGCGACCGATTCGCTATGGGAGACGTTGAACTGCAGACCAAACCCGCTGCCAGGTCCTGCCAGATGGGGTTTTCCCCTGGCCGTTTGCTGGAATGTCCAGGCGGCCGGCGGAAGGGGAGCATACTGAGACAAGACCGTCCGCAGAAGTGCTCGCGCGACCAGAAACAGCAGTTGATCCTGCTCGAACGCAAATCGCCGTTGGCGAGCCACTTCGTCGTCGTTCAACAGAGCCAGATAGTCACTCTGCCGGGCAGCCACTTCGGGATCACCACAGTCGCAGTGCCAGAGGTGCACTTCATCGTCTGGCAACTGAGCGGTCATCGTGAGGCTCCCAGCAGTGAGAACGAGGCGGACAGCGGCACTCGACGGTGCTGCATGATACATCCCAGACGGACCTCTGTCCCCGGTAGGCGGCATTCTGCGCTGGCAAGCCAGGGCCACCCGTTGCTGGCTTTCTTTCGCCGAGACGATTTGGAGGTTATATTCCAGAGACGGAGTGCTCGTCTTCGTTCCAGAAGCGATGCCGCCTGGACGGCACGCCGTGAATCCTGGTTATGAACTCGCCACGCCGCTGTGATGGAATCGGTTATCGATGCATCGTCCATGTGGCGACACCGCGACTCTGATCGGTCTTAGGCTACAAGGAGATTCAACAGCATGAAATCGCTCCCCATTCTACTCGCTCCCCTACTCTGCGGCTGCCTGCTTGTCACAACCCTCTGGACTGCACCCGTGTGGGCTCAAGACGAGAGCGTCCCGAGCCAATGGAAGCCACTCTTCAATGGCCAGGACCTGACTCACTGGAAAGCCAAGATCAAGGGCTATGAACTGAATGACAACTACGGGGATACCTTTCGAGTGGAAGATGGAGTGTTGAAGGTCGTTTACGACAAAGAGAAGTACCCCAGCTTTGACAATCGGTTCGGCCATCTGTTCTACGACACCCCGTTTTCCCATTACGTGCTGCGCGTGGAATACCGATTCGTCGGAGAGCAAGTGGCTGGAGGGCCGGGATGGGCCATCCGTAACAGCGGGATCATGATCCATGGGCAGTCACCCGAAAGCATGCGCAAGGACCAGGACTTCCCGGTCTCCATTGAAGTCCAATTGCTCGGCGGAGCGGAAACGGGAGAACGTCACACGGCCAATGTCTGCACTCCCGGAACCCACATCGTCATGGACGGACAACTCATTACCCGGCACTGCAACGATTCGAAGTCCAAAACGTTTCGCGGCGACCAATGGGTGACCATGGAAGTCGAGGTGCACGGCAACCGGTTGATCAAGCACATTGTCAACGGCGAAACGGTGATGCAATACACGCAACCCCAGCTGGATGAGAACGATGCCGATGCCCGCGCGCTCATCAAAGACGGTGAGAAGATGCTCCACGGCGGTACGATTTCCCTGCAGTCAGAAAGCCATCCGATCGAATTCCGCAGGGTTGAGATCAAAGAGCTTGCCGATTGACCCCTCACTTGGCCGCGTCCTGGTCGACGCGTGAGAAGCGACAATCCCTTTGCGCAGGTTGGCCATCCAGCTCTGGGGCGTTCAACCTGCAAGTCGGCAACGAGGCAGCGGTCGGCCCTGCTTTGGCCGCCGCCGGAATGTCGAATCCGGCGGCACCGCACGGAATACCTGTCAGGCGGCCCTCACAGAGAGATCGGGATCGGACCCCCTGCCATCCCGGAATCTGGAGAAGCTCACGCGAAGGCGCAAAGGCGCGAAGACAGGCTACTCGGGCAAAAATCCGGAAGCAGGCACCCTGCGCCTCCCTGAGCGAGACAATTCGCCGCGACGGTCAAGGACAGGCCGCACCGAAGGTGGTGGGAGGAAATAGGCAATGCGGCAATGCGGCAATGCGGCAATGCGCGGCGGTGAGGCTCCCGCGGCAGGTATCCGTTGCTGGCACGGCCCGCTTTCTTTCTCCCCTTGGTCATTGGACATTCCTTGATACTCATATGAAAAGGGTCCCCTTCCAGATGAGGCTCAATCGTTCCCGATTGTCCTAAAGTGGTAGGTGTAGATCTTACCGCTCAGTTATTCCAGAAGGAGACCCAAATGCGCTTCTACAAACCG
>JBGSHS010000102.1:0-42683 GCA_041752115.1 Pirellulaceae bacterium
CGCAGGCCGGCCGCGGCTGACCGAACAGAAGGAGCACGACCGGGTGCAGATATCACCGAGAATCATAAATGTGGCGGTCTTCTGCGAATAGCATTCCATGCGATTGGGGCAGCGTGCATGGTCGCAGACCGTCTGCAGCGCCAGATCGTGAACCAGCTGGGCGGTGAAGTGATTCAGGTTCCCCTTGGGAACCGACCGTTTGAGCCACCGAGGCAGGCGGCGTGGCGAGTCCCCTTGGCCGAGGATCGGCAACTGAACCGGCGATTCAGGAGGCACGGTATTGGGATGCACAAGATGTCCTTCGCTTGGGAACCAGGAGTGGATGACCGGTAAACAAATGATAGCGATCGGTCCCGAGGGCAGAAGCGAAACGTGGAATCAGCGCGGACCGTACGCGGGGCACCAGTATCGACTGCCGCCGCTCGGCCACCAGGCACCCCATAGTCGATTTCTGCCCCGGGGCGACGCGCAAGGGATCGACCACATCGACAAACGGATAGTGTGTCATCGGGGGATTAACGTTCACATGTGCCCCATGACTGGTGACCCATTGCCGCACGGCCACGCCCCATGAGACCAGCTGTCCACTTCGTCCCCAAATCCCGCCTCTCGACTCGGCCGCGTCATAACGGATGGCAAGATCATCCAGCAGACCGGTCAGCGCGCCCCGCATCCTTCGCACATACTCTCCAACAGTCCAGCCGTGCCAGGCCAGCGAGACAATCGGGTAGACCGCGATCTGACCGGGACCGTGCAAAATGCAGCCCCCTCCCCGACTGACCCATCGAACCGGGAGCTGCCGCAGCCGCAGCTGCTCACTGGTCAGGCGAATGTGCCCGCGAGACCCCGTTCGACCGATACTGATCAGCGTCGGGTGCTCGCAGATCAAGACGGTGATACGTCCATCTTCCTGACCACTCGCCTCAAAGACCAGGCGTTGCTGCAGAGTCATGAAGTCTTCAAACGGCACCTCGCCCAGCAGATGAAACTGGACGGCATACGGCTCGTTTTCCGAGTCCACATGCCAGCCGAATTGTGCAGGAAACGAAGGCATCCTGGAGATTCCCATCGCGGCTCGATACCACCCCGGCATGCGATCACACAGGCCACACAAACCGGCCGCATGCAGCGGGGGGTGTTCACTCTAACAGGCTCCCCGTGCGTGCGGAAGATCAACCACCCACCCGCCCTGAGGCAGTCGTCGCGCTATGCGGCGTGCGACGGCAACGGCGCACCATTTGCATCGCGAAAAGGCGTACCGAAACCCGCAATACCGCTTCCATTATTGCCAGCCGTGTGACACAGTGGAAAGGCGTTCATCTGATGCGTGACGGCCTGTGGAGTCGCCCAGTAGGGAGTCGCCTTCGACCGATCGGGAATTGATTGGAAACCTGTCGCATGCCTCCTCAGCCCCATCCCACACAAGCCGCCGCCCAAAAAAAGGCCGGCTCCCCGAAGAAGAAGCCCAAATCCGAGGGGCAGCATCCCGAGAACCGTCCCATTGCCGAGAATCGGAAAGCCAAACACCGCTTCGACGTCCTGGACACCCTCGAATGCGGCATCGTACTGGTTGGCAGCGAAGTGAAGAGTCTGCGAAACGGAAAGATCTCCCTCGAAGAAGCCTACGGCCGCATGCGTGACGGAGAATTGTGGCTGGTTGGTTGCGATATCCCTGAGTACACGCAAGCCACCATCTGGAACCACCACCCCAAGCGTCCGCGCAAGCTGTTGGTCCACCAACGAGAACTCCGCAAGTTCGCCGGCCAGGCCCACGATAAAGGACTGACTTTGGTCCCGCTCAAAGTCTATTTTAATCAGCGAGGCATCGTCAAAGTCCTGCTCGGACTCTGCCGGGGGCGAAAGCTGCACGACAAACGGGAGATTCTGAAGAAGGCTGACGTACGGCGTGATCTGCAGCGTGCGATGCGCCGCCGGTGATCTCCCCTGGAGGTAGCGCCTCAATCTTCCCACTCCGTTCGAACCACGAACCAGTCCCTTGCGTATCCTTACCAGCCCCCCCGGACGACAATTCCGCTGCCGTATTCTTCATTCCTCTGCGAAATGGCTCCGTTCATGCTCCTACTGGAAAACGTCAAGAAGTCGTATACGGAGGCCAACGGCCATCTTCTGCCGATTCTGGACATCCCGCGTTTTGAGTTGGCCGCTGGGGAACAGATGGTGTTGCTCGGCCCGAGTGGCTGCGGGAAGACGACACTTCTGCATTCGATCGCCGGCATCAGTGGGATCGATGCCGGTCGCGTCGTGCTGGACGGCGTCGACGTGACCACGCTGTCAGAGGCGGGGCGAGACCGCTTTCGCGCGGCGAAAATGGGATATGTTTTCCAGACCTTCAACCTGCTGCCCGCGTTCAGTGCTCTGGAGAATGTCATGCTGGGAATGACGTTCTGCCGCCATCGCCGAGACAGCAGTCGCGCCCGGCACCTGCTCGAACGCGTCGGCTTGGCGCACCGAGCCAATCACAAGCCGACCGCGATGTCGGTCGGCGAACAACAGCGGGTGGCGGTCGCTCGTGCCCTGGCCAACCGGCCTCGTCTGCTGCTGGCTGACGAACCGACCGCGAACGTGGATCCAGCCAATCAGCAGAAGATCATTGACTTGATTCGAGAGACTTGCCGCGAAGAGAAAATCGCCTTGCTCCTGGTCACGCATGCCGGGGAAGTTGCTTCGCAGTTTTCGCGGGCCGACCGACTGACCGAATTGAACCGGGTCGCTTGTGTCGCTTAACTTGCTATAAATGCGACATTGGACCATCGTTGCCGGCTCGCCATCCCGAAATCCTGCCTGAAGAGCGTTCGAACATGACCAGACGATTTTCCACCGGCATTGCGTTGGCAATCCTGCTCAGCTGGACGGGAGTAGCTCAGCAGGCGAGGGGATGCCCTTTCTGTACGGCCGTCTCCAAGACGCTCAGTGAGGAGATCGACACCGCCGAAGTGGCCGTGATCGCCCGGCTGACAAGTATTCCCCACCCTGGTGGCAGCTCGACAGGACCGGGTGACGCTGCACCGATGGCGAAGTTTGCGATCGACCAGGTTCTCAAAGGGAAGGATCGCCTGGGCAAGACGACGTCGGTTTCGACCGTGTTCTTTGGCGAAGCCCGCGTCGGCGATCACTTCCTGATGCTGGGCAACAATCCGCCGGAACTGACGTGGTCGCCGCCGATGAAGCTCACGCAGCCTCAACGCGAATATGTACTCCGCCTGATCACGCTGCCTGCGAGCGGGGCCAAGCGTCTGGTCTTCTTCCAGCAGTATCTGGAGGACAAGGATGCCTTGCTGTCTCGCGATGCGTACGACGAGTTTGCTCGAGCGCCCTACTCGGACGTCAAAGCGCTCAAACCGCAGATGGATCACGATCAACTGGTCTCCTGGATCGCAGATCCCAATGTGCCAGCCTCTCGACGGCGTCTTTACCTGACGATGCTGGGTGTGTGCGGCTCGGTCGACGACATCCAGCTGGTGGAAGAACGTCTGCGAGCCACCGACGCCCAATCCAAGTCGGGGCTCGATGCGGCGATCGCCTGCTACCTGACACTCCGTGGACCGGAGGGCGTGGAGTTGATCGAGGACCTGTTCCTGAAAAAGAAAGAAGGGAATTTCAGCGACAACTATGCGGATGTGTATGCCGCGATTATGGCCTTGCGCTTCCACGGCACAGAAAGCGATATCGTTCCGCGACAACGTGTGCTGGAAGCCTTTGGGCATCTGCTCAGCAACCCCCAGATGGCGGATCTCGTGATTTCTGACATGGCCCGGTGGGAAGACTGGTCGCAGTTGGATCGGCTGATCGCCCTCTTCAGCTCTGCCGATCCCAAAGCCAGCTGGGTGCGGATCCCCATCATCAACTACGCTCGCGCTTGCCCGCTTCCCGAGGCCAAGAAAGCCCTGGAGTCGTTCGAGAAGATTGATGCGGACGCGGTCAAACGAGCGATGACGTTCTTCCCCTCCATTACCAGCCAAGGCACCAAATAGGCTGGGGACTTCGATTTCTGACCCCTTCGTCCGTTCAACGAGCCGAAGTGTGGCAGGTTTCGATATCAGCGGGCTGCAGGACGAACCGGCCTGGAGGTGACTGCGTATCTGCAGTGGTGGCGTTTGCGGGAAGACTGGACTTTTGGCCGATCTGGTCTATCCTGCCATGGGTAGGACCCCCTGGTCGCCCTCCTCGTCTGGGTCGGTTGATACCGGCAATCAGGTGCGGTTTTGCCTGGATCGGCTCGGCCCCCGACCCGTTTTCTGTTGTGTAGAATACCCGAGCGAAGACAACTCAGAACGATGACTACAGACACTCAGAAGCAGTACGTCGAAGAGCAGGACTACGACAGCCAGCCGATGGACGAGAACGAGCTGTACGAGCCGTACAGGTCGTTGAGCAAGGCTGCGGCGATATCCCTCACGGTGGCGTTCCTGGCCCTCCTCGGGTTGCTCTTTCCCGCGATGCTGTCCCTGGCGGTCGTCGCCATCGCCTTGGGCTTTGTCGCCCTGCGCAATTTGCGCCGCTATCCGGCGGAGCTGACGGGACGGATGGTGGCCCTGGCGGGGATCAGCCTGGGGATGTTGCTGTTGATCGGTGGCTCGATCCTGCATACCATCATCTACATGACCGAAGTCCCGCCGGGCTACGAGCGGATTTCATTCGAGCAGCTGCAGCCCAGCGAGGTGCTCCATCCGGACAATCCGAAAGGGCTCCCTTTGGAGCTCGATGGCAAACAGGTCTTCGTGAAGGGGTATGTCCATCCCGGCGTATCCGACATGGGCGAGATCAAGAAATTCATTCTGGTCCCCGACATGGGTACCTGTTGCTTTGGTGGTCAGCCGAAGATGACCGACATGATTGAGGTTACCATCACGGGACCTCGCGGCGTTCGCTATGCACCGCGCAAGCGAAAGCTGGCGGGCGTTTTCCACGTGCACAGTCATATCAGGAACGTCGCGGGAGGACTCCAAGGCGGGTTGTTCGAACTCGACGCGGATTACGTCCGTTAGTATCATGCCGTGACGCGGCGGAGATGCGATGGTGCGAACGCATTCATTCTGTTGCCGAACCGGTGCTCCTTGATGCGAACCGTCAACTGCACCACCGAAATGCCTCCCCGCTGGATCGTGTGCGCGCCGTGCCGACTGGCGGTGCGGCTATGCTTGCTGGCGAGTCTTCTGCCTGCATTCAGCGGGTGCGGAGCTGGATCGGCTGCCCAGTCCAGCCACGTGACGGAGCAAGCGGCGATCGTCACTCAGGAGGTTACGGCAGCCAGTGCGCCGATTGATCCGGACACGATGATCGACATCACGTTTGATGATCTCAAACTGGACATGTCGCTGGGCACTCTGTTCGATCGGTCCATGTTGACTCCGCGGGCAGCGCAACTCGATGGCCAGCGTGTGCGTTTGCGCGGCTTCATTTTTGCGGGAGGCGTATTCCAGCAGACGGGGATAGAGAGCTTTCCATTCGTCATGAACACAGAGTGCAAATTCGGTCCGCAAGGATATGCCTATTGTGTGATTCTGGTGCAGCTCAATCCGGGAGTGACGACCGACTTCACCACGTACCCGGTGACGGTCGAAGGGAAGCTGACGGTGCGTCCCTTCGATTCTGATGGATTCACGTGGTCGGTTTATCACATGCAGGGCGAGCGAGTCTGGCAATGATCAGGCGCACCACTGCGGCTGCGGCTGATCGTGAATCGTCGCTGGCGACCGGCAGAGTCCGTTGATATGCTGCTCGATCCGCGTCACCTCGGCCGCCGTCGGATGGATCTCCAGACGCAGGTCGAAGGTGGCTTTCCCGCCTGGCGCCAGGGAGACAACTCGTCCCTGCTGTTGTTCGAACGAGCGCGGGTTGGGGAAGTTCGTCGCTGGTTCCAGTCCGGTTACATAGCCGTCTGACTCAGCGGTGGGGTTTTTCCACAAAGTGAAGCAGGGGAGCTGTTGCGTGTCGAAGTGAACGCTCACACCTCGGTCGCTGGCAGCGTTCTTGAGCAGTACCGCCGTACGCTGCTGCGCGTCGCTCTGCAGATCGAAGAAGTAGACCTGCTCTTCGAAGCCGGGTCGCGGCGCGTCAAAAGCGGCCCAGTTCGCCAATCCCTCCACGGCTCGCGGGTTGCGTGGAACGAGGGCCCCAACGGGAACGACGACTTGTGAGCCCTCTTGCAGGAGGGGAGGTCCGAAGTTGATGTGGTACAACAGTTGAGCTTGCGTGGGACTGCCCGAGAGATTCTCGATGGTGTCATGCACTTCCAGCCAAGGCTGCCCGCAGCGTGTGGTGATCGTGGTACGCATCCGCAGCTTGAAGAAATGGAACCGTACTTCGTCGACGACCCCTGACAGGGCGATTTCTCCCGTCTCTTCCTCGACGTGCAGTTCGACCCGATGAGCCGGTTTGTTGGCGATACGGCCGTGCAGTCCGTATGTGACACGGCCCTGCTCATCGAACTCCGGCGCACCATTGCTTTCCAGACCACAGCGCACGAGCAATTCGTCAAATCCGTCGAGCCATCCCAGTCCGCTCGGGTCGGACAACGGGACCAGAGCGGGCTGAATCGGCCCGCGGACAGGGGAATTCCAGCCGAATGCTTCTCCCCCCAGCCACGCCTTCCAGATCCCCATGCCGCGTGTTGGCAGCACATCGAAGCTGAGAACGCCGTTGTCAATGTGGACGACATCGACTCCGTCGCTCATTCCACCCTGCAGGCGATACTTGTGGATCCGACATCCTTGAGCCTTCCCCCCGGTCGACTGTGGGGTCACGTCCAGTTCCGGCACGTACGTCTGATCGGTCCCATGGGTCAGTGTCCAGTGTGATTCAGCCATTGTCTCGCATACTCCACATATCTGAGTGACATTCGGCACCGTTGGTGTCTGGCTCCAATGTACGGTTCCCAACCGGGATGTGCCAGCAGCGATCCGCGACCGAGCCCGGCTCGGCGGTTTTTTGCGGTCGTTTACTTGCGGGTGTGCGGCGAGTTGAATAAAAAGCACAGATGTGAAAAACGCCCCGCTGTCATTGCGGTCGGGAATCGCTACAGAGAGTGGGGACCAAGCGAGCGATTCTCTGTCGGCCGCATTCCCCAGATGCGATTGCGCAACACACCTGTGATGGTCAATGGCAGTGGCGAAAACCGCGTCTGCTTGTTGCTTCGGCGCTTTGGCGTTGAGGTTAGCCGGTTGGACGGCAGGGTGCGCCGTAGGCGTGCCTTCATGATCGAGTGGCCCACGTTGGGGGCACCATGCAAGGCCAGTCGCCTCACGGGACTGGGATCCTGCCGACTGGGATCCTGCCGACTGGGATCCTGCCGACTGGGATCCTGCCGACTGGGATCCTGCCGACTGGGATCCTGCCGACTGGGATCCTGCCGACTGGGATCCTGCCGACTGGGATCCTGCCGACTGGGGTGACTGGGGAAGCGTAGGACCGGCGCGGTCGATCTGTGGTTGCCAAGAAGTTTTATTCCAGTACACGTTCGTGGAGAAAAGTGATGAGCACGGCAAAGGTAGTTCAGGGCAAAGAAGTGGCACCCGTATTGGAGAAGGCGCTGGCCGCGGCGGGCGGGCTGTTGCGTCTGACACCGACGTGGGTTCCTCGCAGTTTCCTGCATCCGGGGCGCCGCCTCAAGCTTCATCCCGACGACCTGTACGCTTACGGCGCCGAACGGGGTGGCATTGACGAACGGTGGTTCGCCAGCACGACTGAAGCGGCCAATGAAGGTCGCGTATGGCACGAGGGACTCAGCTTCGTCACCTTCAACGGAAGTCACTTCACGCTCAAGGATGCGGTCGCGGCGGCCGGACCACAGTTGATCGGGCAGAGCATGTGGAGTACTTACCAGCGATGGCCGGTCTATTCCAAGTTCTTCGACAACATGGGTCCCATTCCCCACCATATGCACCAGGCTCAGAAGCATGCTCAGCTGACCGGTCAGGAAGGGAAGCCGGAAAGCTACTATTTCCCGCCACAATACAACAATGTGGACAACAATTTCTGCTACACGTTCATGGGTCTGGAGCCGGGAACGACGAAGGAGCAGCTGCGCAAGTGTCTGGAGGACTGGAGCAAAGGCGACAATGGGATTCTCGATCTGTCGCGTGCCTATCGCCTCAAGCGGGGTGCGGGCTGGCTGATTCCGCCCGGAGTCTTGCACGCTCCCGGTTCACTCTGCACGTACGAACCGCAGTGGGGAAGTGACGTGTTCGGGATGTTCCAGTCGCTCGTGGAAGGGCGCGAAGTGCCCTGGTCCTTGTGCGTCAAAGACGTACCCGAGGACAAGAAATACGACCTGGATTACATCATTGACCAGTTGGACTGGGAGAAGAACGTCGACACGCATTTCAAGGAACACACCTATCTGGAACCCATTGTGGCCGCGCGTGGCGAGGGCTGGGTCGACCGCTGGATCGTTTATGGCCTGATCGACGGCAAGCAGTTGTTCAGTGCCCGCGAACTGACGGTCGAGCCGGGCGCCAAGTGCACGCTGAAGGACCCGGGAGCCAGCGGCTGGATCACCGTTCAGGGGAAAGGTCGCATCGGGCGGTTGAACCTGCAGACGCCAGCCATGATCCGGTTTGGAGCAGAGACGGAGGACGAGGTCTTCATCACGTATGAAGCGGCCACGGCGGGCGTGGAGGTGGAAAACACGGGGAGCGAGCCGCTGGTCTCCCTGCGCTATTTCGGTCCCGATGTGCACAGCTCAGTGCCCAACGTCGGAGACTACAAAAAGGTTGGTTAAGTTGCCGTCCGGGCCGTGTGCCGCGCGGGGTTCAAGCCCCGCGCGGCCGGCACCTCGACAGCCCGGCCTCTCGGCGCGGCGTTGCTCGCTCGACCGGCAGGTCGCACCTGGCTGGGCAGCGAATCGGCAGGCCGCGTGCGCAAGCCGGGCACCGCCTGAGTGTTGGCGACCGAGGACCACGGTATTACGAGTTTTTCTGCGTTAGCTGATCCTGGAAGGGATGGAAACATGTCGAAACGTACCTCCATCGGAACGTGGGCCTTTCTGTTCAACCAGAAAGAGCCGATCGGATTTGAAGATGTTGTCAAGGGATTGCATGAGTTGCAGTTCGATGGCCTGGAGTTGGGAGGATTCGGCATTCATCCGAACCCCGACCTGCTGCCGGCCGCCGAGCAGCGTGCGGCGGTGAGGGAGTTGTGGGAATCTCGTTCCATGGGATGCAGCGGACTGGCCGCCGATCTCTGGGGTGAGCAGCTGATCTCGGCACCAGACAACGATTCGTATCTGGCCACGTTCCGCAAGAATCTCCAGTTCTGCAATGACCTGGGCATCAACGTGATTCGCGTCGATACCACCGAGGATCCGTGGGTGCTCGGGGATGTTCCCGGCGAGACGCGGCCGGAAAAAGTGACTCGTCAGGTTCCTTACGATGAGGCCTTGCAGCGCGTCTGCCGGACCTGGCGCCAGTGCGCTCAGGAAGCGGCCGATGCGGGAGTCCGCGTGGTCTGGGAATTTGAGCCGGGATTCGCCTTCAACAAGCCGAGCGACATCTTCCGTGTGCTCGATGGAGTCGAACACGACAACTTCTTTGTGATGTTCGACACCTGCCATGCCGACAATGTGGCAGCACAGGGACGCCGCCAGCCGGGCAACAAAGAAACACTTCCCGGTGGCATTCGTGAACTCGCCCAGAAACTCCAGGGAAAGATCGGCCGGCTCCATCTGATCGACTCCGATGGCACCATCAACGAACATATGACCAGCACCCACCCCCCCTTCGGCGAAGGGCATTTGGACTTCCCCGATTTCATGCCGGCGATCGTGGCCGCGGGGTGCCCGGACGATTGGTGGACCATCGATCTGTGCTTCTGGCCCAACGCCTGGGATGCGACGGCGAAATGCAAATCGTCGCTGGACGAGCTGATCAGGAAATACTCGTAGGGGACGGTCACGCAAGCACGTCGCCCGCATCGCACACTGGGTCGGGCGATGTCGTGCGAGCCTCAGGCCGTATTCGCGCATCCGCTCGACGTTTCCTGATTCGCGGGTGCGGTGACCATGGCGCGGCAGCCCACCGCGTGGAACATCCTCCATTTGCCAAATCATTCAGATAAGTGAGAAAGTCATGGCTAAGCGATTTAATGTCGGCATCATCGGTACCGGATTCATGGGACGAGCCCATAGCAACGCGTACCGGAAAGTGAACAACTTCTTTTCCCTGGACACCCACCCGACGCTGACGGCCATCTGTGCGTTGGAACCGGAAGAGAAGTTACGGGCCTTCGCGGATCAATGGGGCTACGCCTCGTACGAAACCGATTGGCGCAAACTGATTGCGCGGGATGACATCGACCACATCGACGTCTGCACGCCCAACAACACGCACCGCGAAATCGTGCTCGCCGCCGCCGCCGCCGGCAAGAGCATTATCTGCGAGAAACCTCTGTCCATGACCGTGGCCGAAGGGGAAGAGATGTGCCAGGCGGTGGAGAAAGCGGGAGTCGCCAACATGGTCTCCTTCAACTACCGCCGCGTACCTGCTATCTCGTTGGCCAAGCAAGTGATCGAAGAGGGGCGGATTGGTCGTCCCTTCCATTACCGAGCGACCTACCTGCAGGACTGGACCATCTCCAAGGATGTGCCGCAGGGGGGAGCTGCATTATGGCGTCTGGATGTGAAGACAGCCGGTTCTGGTGTCACCGGCGATCTGCTGGCCCATTCCATCGACACGGCCGAGTGGCTCAATGGCCCCATCAAGTCGGTTGTGGCCAAGACCGAGACGTTCGTGAAGGAACGAATGCACCAGGAAACGGGCAAGGTCGAACCGGTGGGAATCGATGATGCCTGCATGTTCCTGGCAGTGTTCGCCAATGGATCGATGGGTACGTTTGAGAGCACGCGCTATGCGCGCGGACGCAAGAACTACAACACCTTTGAAATCAACGGGGAGGCGGGGAGCGTCTTCTTTGATCTGGAAGATCCACAGTACCTCGACTACTTCCGCTACACCGACCCGACGACCGGAAAGAAGGTCGAGTCGCATCTGACCGGCTGGCAGCGCATTCACGTCACCAATCCCGAGCATCCCTACATGGACAAGTGGTGGGTCCCCGGCTGTACGATCGGCTACGAACACACGTTCGTCCATACGCTGGCCGATTTCCTCCACGGCATCGAAACCGGCACACCTGCTCAGCCCGATTTCCGCTGTGGAGTGCGCACGCAAAAGGTCTGCGATGCGGTGTTGTTGAGTGCCAAGAGCGGACAGTGGGTCACGATCGAGTGATCGACGGTCGCTGACCGATGAATTACTTCGCGCACGGGCGAAACCATCTCCACTCGGCCTACCTGCTGGCCGGCACGGCCGTACCAGACTGGTTGAGTGTCGTGGATCGCCGCGTGCGCGCGCGGAGGCGATTGGCCCGTCGGTGGCTCGATGCCCCCGAATCTCACGTGGCCGACGTGGCCCGCGGAATTCTGCATCACCTCCACGACGATGCCTGGTTCCACCAGACACGCGCCTTTGCGGAACTCAGCCTCGATTTTGCCGTGGCCATTCGAGAGCAACTGCCGGGAGATACCGGTTTCCGTCCCAGTTTCCTGGGCCACATCCTGGTCGAAATCCTGCTGGATGCCGTTCTGATCGAATCGGATCCGCCGCAGCTGGACGCCTATTACGCAGTCATGGCCTCGCTCGACCCGCCGCTGGTCGCAGAAGCGGTCGACCGCATGACGACAAAGCGGGCGGAGCAGCTGCCCGAGATGATTCGCCGGTTTTGTAGCGAGCGGTTCTTGTACGACTACCAGGACGATGCCAAACTGCTTACACGACTCAATCGCGTCATGCGCCGCGTAAGACTGCCGCAACTGCCCTCCACAATGCTGACCTTCTTTCCTGCGGCCAGACAGCTGGTGCGTCAGCGGCGGTCAGAGTTACTCAACGGCGAAACCAATCCTACCTTCGAGGAGCTGAACTGATGAAATTCGGAATGAACCTGCTGCTCTGGAGTGGCGAACTCAGTGACGCCATGCTGCCAACGCTCGAATTGCTCAAGAGGATGGGCTACGACGGAGTGGAACTCCCCATGTTCGACCTGACGGTCGAAAAGTACGCTCCGTGGGCCGCCCGACTGGACAATCTCGGCCTGAAGCGCACCGCAGTGACCGTCCGTGGCGAACAGGATAACCCCATCAGCCCCGATCCCAAGATCCGGGCCGCTGGCGTCGCTGCCAACAAGCGAGCCATCGACTGCTGCGCCGCCGCCGGCTGCACCGCCCTGGTCGGCCCGTTCCACTCGGCGCTTGGTTTCTTCACCGGCCAGGGCCCCACCGCCGACGAATGGAAATGGGGTATCGAGTCGATGGCGGAGGTAGCCCAGTACGCCGGAGAGCACCAGGTGGTTCTGGGACTGGAATGTCTCAACCGGTTCGAATGCTATTTCCTCAACACCCACGCCGATTCGGCCCGGTTCGTCAAGGAAGTCAACCACCCGAATTGCCAGGCGATGTACGATACGTTCCACTCGCACATCGAAGAAAAAGATACCTCGGCTGCCATCCGCGCGTGCGCCGACGTCCTGGCCCACGTACACATTTCTGAGAACGACCGGAGCACTCCCGGCAGCGGCAATGTCCGGTGGAAAGAGACGTTCGACACGCTGCATGCCGTGGGCTATGACGGCTGGCTCATGATCGAAGCGTTCGGACTTGCGTTGCCCGAACTAGTCGCCGCGACTAAGATTTGGCGCCGCATGTACGATAGCGAAGAACAGCTGGCCCGTGACGGCTTGGCATTCATGAAGAGCCAAGTGGCCGAACGATGGTAGCCCCGCCTCACCCCGATCATGCCCCCAGACCTGCTCCCGGCGCGCCGGATGACTCCCCGTCCGGCGACGCCGGAGATCTCGATTTCGGTCTGGACCACTTCGCTGCCGCACCCGATGACCACGGTATCTCGCTGGATGAACTCAGCCAGGCCTATGCAGCGTTGATCGGGAAAGGAGACGATCCATACGAACCACCCGCCAGCCCCGCCCCGAGTGGCCCCGAGGAGGTCCTGGAACAGGCCGAAATCGCCACGCAACAGGATGCCGTCGAACTCTGTCCGCGATCGATCGTGGAGGCGGTTCTGTTCGTCGGACATCCACGCAACGAACCGATGACCAGCCACCAACTGGCGGGACTGATGCGCGGCGTTCCGGCACGGGAAATTGACGAGCTGATCGGCGAACTGAATGCCGACTACGCAACACATCAGCACCCATTCCACATCGTATCGAGTGGAGCCGGATACCGATTGGAGTTGCGGAGCGAATTCGCTCCATTGCGCAACGTCTTCTATGGGCGCGTCCGCGAAGCACGCCTGTCGCAGGCAGTGATCGATGTGCTGGCGATTGTGGCCTATCGAGACGGCTGCACGCGAATGGACATCGATCAGGTTCGCGGCCGACCCAGTGGTGCAATCCTCTCCCAGCTCGTCCGCCGCAAGTTGCTTCATATCGAGCGACCGCAGCAGAAGCCGCGGATGCCACGCTATTTCGTCACTCCACGCTTCCTGCAACTCTTCGGTCTGAACGGCTTGGACGAACTGCCACGAAGTCAGGACGTGGATTAGCCACCCCAGGGGCCTGCCTACGGAACCTGCCCCGGGCCAAGCGTTTCTCCGCAACCCTTTTGCCACAAACACTTTGCACGACTTGCACGAAAACCATACTGACGATCCTCGCCCCGGCTGTTAGAATGTGACACGAGATGCCCGAGCATGGGGCAGGAAAAGGGGGGGCAGGCCAGGGATCGGTTTCCGCACTGCCCGTTCTCGGCGCGGCACAGCAGGACGGAAGAACAAACACCACACGCCAAGGGCGCGCGACAGCAAAGGTCGCTCGGAAAAACTATCAACCCAGTGTTGCTCATCGGTGCCGCTGCCATCTTCCGCTCGAAGAGGTCCTCCACTTGTCGTCTCGACGTGATCAATTCCTGACATTGCGCTGCGATCAGCCACACGTGCTGCCATCGTTACTGGCAGCCGATTTCGGCAATCTCGAACGGGAAGTGCGAGCGGTCGAGGAGGTGGGGGTACGAGGTGTGCACCTGGACGTAATGGATGGATGCTTTGTCCCGAACTTGACGTTCGGCTTGCCCATCCTGGCAGCTCTACGGCGAGTGACGAAGCTGCTGATTGACACACACCTGATGATTTGCCAACCAGAGAGGTACATTGAGCGATTTGTGACGGCAGGCGCGGATTGCGTGACCGTCCATATTGAGGCGGTGGAGAATCCACGGGACGTACTGCGGCAGATCCGCGAGTTAGGTGTTGCAGCAGGAATCGCGCTCAACCCCGACACGGACGTTTCCACCATCGCCCAATGTCTGGACCTCTGCGATCTGGTGTTGGTGATGAGCGTGCCGGCAGGGTTTGGTGGACAGCCGTTTCACGAAGTGGCCCTGGATAAGCTGGCTCAGATCCGCACCCTGGCGAACAACCGTGTGTTACTGGAAGTCGATGGCGGGATCAACGCGGCAACTATCGGCCGCTGTGCCCGCGCTGGAGCCGGACTGTTTGTGGCCGGCTCGGCCGTGTTCGGCAGCCCGGACTACGGTGAGGCAATTCGGCGGCTCGATCGTCTCGCCGCCATCTCCTAGCGAGGATTGAAGGTATCATGTTACGCTTCGTGGTGATTCAGCCAGGTTCTACTGATTTTGATGAGCAGGGCCGCATTAAGGGATCCTTGGATCTTCCCTTGAGCCTCAATGGAGCGGGGCAGGTGGCGCGAATCGCTGAGCAGTTGGCCGCCGAACCGATCGAAGCCGTTTACGCATCACCCAGTCAATCCGCGATGCAGACGGCCCAATCGATCGCCGAACACCACCGCTTGCGTGTGCGCAGCGTGGCAAAGCTGCGCAATCTCGATCATGGCCTGTGGCATGGCAAGCTGATTGAGGAAGTCAAGCAGAACCAGCCGCGGATCTACCGCCAGGGCCTGGAGAATCCCGATAGTTTCTGTCCGCCTGAAGGGGAGTCTGTGGCTGCCGTACGGCAGCGGGCCCGCGCCGTATTGGCGAAATTGATGAAGAAACACAAGAATGGCACTGTGGCGATTGTGGTACCCGAACCACTGGCCAGTGTCGTGCGTGGAATCCTGCGCGATTGTGAACTGCAGAATGTGTGGAAAGCCGAACAGGATTGCGGCGATTGGACGGTGATTGAAGTCGAGCCGGGGGAGGTCCCTGTCACCGGCTAGCATGCCGTCTGGTACCAGTCCGCTGGTGAGTTGGCAAGCGGCCAACGCTCAGTTCAACCTGACGGTTGCTCCACCGCTCGTCACTTCCCACGCGCTGCCAGACGCTCGAAGCAACCCTTACTAACGATACGTAGTGCGATTCTCATGGCCACAACTACGCAAACTCGAGACAAGATGAAAAGACAAAAACGTGGCGTTCCGGAAGGGCTGTGGCAGCGGTGCCCAGGCTGCCAGGCAATCATTTTTCGCAAGGAAGCGGAACGCCTGCTCGGCGTCTGCCCCGAATGCGACTATCACT
Source organism: Pirellulaceae bacterium (assembly GCA_041752115.1). Lineage (GTDB taxonomy): Bacteria > Planctomycetota > Planctomycetia > Pirellulales > Pirellulaceae > JAJRVM01. The sequence goes on from JBGSHS010000102.1 coordinate 15,503, forward strand.
TCTACGTTTCGGCCCGCGACCGCATCCAACAGGTGCTCGACGACGGTACCTTCGAAGAGTGGGATGCCCACCTGCGGCCGACCGACCCGCTCGGATTCCAGGACAAGAAGCGGTACGCTGAACGCCTGGTCGATGAACAAGCCCGCACTGGACTCTCCGATGCCGCCCTGACCGGCACTGGAATGATCCGAGCACGGCGTGTTGCCTTCGGCGTCACCGATTCCGCTTTCATCATGGGGAGTATGGGCTCCGTCGTCGGCGAACGACTGACCCGGCTGATCGAACGGTCCATCGAGCAGCACCTTCCGCTGATCATTATCAGCGGTTCCGGCGGAGGCGCTCGCATGCACGAAGGGATCCTCTCGCTCATGCAGATGGCCAAAGTCTCGGCCGCCCTGGCACGTTTCGATCAGGTCGGCGGACTGTTCATCTCCGTCTTGACAAACCCCACCATGGGAGGAGTCGCGGCCAGCTTTGCCGCACTGGGAGATGTCGTCTTCGCCGAACCCAAGGCACTGATTGGGTTTGCCGGGCCTCGGACCATCAAGGCCACCCTCCGGATTGAGCTGCCCAAGGGGTTCCAGACGAGCGAATTCCTGCTGGAACACGGCTACATTGATCGGATTGTGCCGCGTGGCAAGCTCAAGAGCGAGATCGCCCGGACCATCGACTACTGCGGTAAATAGGTCCTCTTCGCAGGCAAGACAGTTGCTCAAACCCCCAGCGGCACCTAGATTGGATTCATGGGCCTATTCGATCGATTTCAATCCATGTTCCAGAGTGACCGGGTCGAGCTGCGCGACCGGTTTGAGATTCTGCGCAAAGCAATCTCGGGAACGATGTCGAAGTTCTACATGGCCCGCGACCTGAAGACCGACCGGATTATCGGCTTGAAAATCGCCGACCACGAAAAGGTGGCCCTGTTCGAAGGTCGATTCAAAGGACTGAAGAAACCGACCGAAGGGGAAATTGCCATCAAAATGCACCATCCCCTGGTGGTCGAGACCTACGAATTCGGAATGACCACGGACGGGGTCCAGTACATCGTAATGGAGTTCGTGAAGGGGCTGGGCCTGCACCAAGTGTTGAACAACCGAGACGAGGTGCTCGAGGGAAGACGGGTCCAGCTGGTGCGACAAATGGCGGAAGCGTTGGAGTACGTTCATTCGCAGGAGTTCATTCACCGGGACGTCTGCCCGCGAAACTTCATCTTCGACTCCGAAACGCGGAACGTGAAGCTGATCGACTTCGGCCTCTCGCTCCCGGCTCGCAAGGAATTCATGCAACCGGGCAATCGTACGGGCACTCCGCTGTACATGGCCCCCGAAGTGGTGCGTCGCCGGTGGACCGACCAACGGCTGGACGTGTTTGCGCTCGGCGTATCCGCTTATCAGATCTGCACTTATGAACTGCCGTGGCCGTTTACGGAGACCACCGGTCAGGCTGCGTTGGCTCACGACACTCAGGCCCCCAGGGATATCCTGGATTATCGTCCGACACTCAATCGCCAGCTGGCCAAATCGATCATGCGCTGCATCCGGCCCAATCCGAACGATCGCCCGCAGACGGTGACCGATTTTCTCAAGGCCATCCGTTCGGTCGACCACGACGACGAGTGAGCTGGTGGCCGCCGCGTGCTGAGCCTGACGAACTTCTCGCCAGCCGTCTGGCTCCCGTTGGGGCGAACGGCTTGGCGGGACGCGTCAAAGGGTAGCCCAGTATCGGTTGTCGAATTTTCCGTGTTGCCATATACTGACGGGTTTGCGGTAGAAGCTGCCGTGCGCAAGGAGTAATGGTACATGACGATTGACAAGAGTCTGCGGATTCGCGCTGGGGCCACACGTTCGCGCAACGTGCTGACGCGAGCGGAACGATTGGCGAAGCTCCAGGAAACCGAACGTTGGTCGGATGGCGACCCGGTACTGGGACTGCCGAAGGTCTTGGTCCAGAAGGTATCCCTCAAGAAGAAGAAGAAGGCCAAGAAAGCGGACGAGGACGAGAAGGGATAGCAGACGATGCGACTGCGGTTGGAATACGGTCGGCAGGGATTGGACGTCGAGCTGCCTGACGAGCGGGTGGTCCGGACGTTGGCCTACAAGGACGCGTCTCCGTTGCCCGATCCGATCGCCGCGTTGCGCGAGGTGCTCGACAGGCCGCGCGGCACGGTCGCGCTCAAGCAACTGGCCGCTGGACGCCAGAGCGCCTGTGTGGTCGTGTGCGACATCACGCGTCCGGTCCCCAACGAGTTGATTTTGCGCGAGGTGCTGGCCGACCTGGAGATGGCGGGGATTGCCCGCGACAACATCGTGATCCTGATCGCCACAGGACTGCATCGCCCCAACGAGGGCGACGAGTTAGTGGAAATCCTTGGCGCTGAGATCGCCGCCAGCTACCGGGTTGAGAATCACCACGGGCAGATACTCGCCGAACACACGTACCTGGGCGACAGTCCGCGGGGCGTTCCGATATGGATCGATTCGCGATACGTGCGTGCGGACCTGAAGGTGACGATTGGCTTGATCGAACCGCACTTGATGGCCGGGTTCTCCGGTGGTCGCAAATTGATCTGTCCGGGGATCGCTGCCTTGGAGACCGTGCGGGCCTGGCATAGCCCCCGGTTCCTGGAAGACCCGCGTGCCGATGGTGGCATTCTGGAGGGGAATCCGGTTCACGAGGAAAACACGTGGATCGGTCGCAAGGCCGGCTGCGACTTCATCGTCAATGTCGTGCTGGACGATCACCGTCGTCCGCTGACGTTCGTGGCCGGCGATATGGAAGAGGCGTTTCTGGAGGGGGTGCAGTTTGTCCGTGGGGTAGTTGCCGACAGCGTGCCTCATCCAGTCGACATCGTCGTGACCAGCAGTGCTGGTTATCCGCTCGACACCACGTTCTATCAATCGGTCAAGGGCATGACCGGCGCACTTCCCATCGTCAAACCGGGTGGCACGATCATTATCGCCGCGAGTCTATCGGAAGGGATCGGCAGTCCGCAGTTTCAGCAGTTGTTTCGTGACCATGACAATCTGGAATCGTTCGTCGACTGCATCACCTCGAGCGACTATTTTGTGATGGACCAGTGGCAGCTGGAGGAATTGGCGAAGGTCCGCCGCAAGGCTCATGTCACGATGGTCAGTGACGGCTTGCCCTCGGACGTCCTTGCATCGCTCTTCGTGCAATCGGCACCGACCGTCGAAGAGGCCGTGCGAGAGGCGCTGGAACGGCACGGGCCGGCCGCGGAAATCGCCGTGATCCCGAAAGGGCCCTACGTCCTGGCTCAGGTCGCCAGCTGAGCCGACGTGCCGCTCGTGTGCCAGCGTCACTCCGGTGACAGCGAGCCGATCAGCCCCAGAACTGCCACCAGGGCCGAGCGGCTTTTCGCCGAGCGCCAGCGTTGGCACTGACGCGCTGGCCGTGTGGCCCGATGGCTCCTTCCATTTTGATGCGTGACATCTTCGCATCAGCCAGCTTGGCATCGAACATGTTGGCCAACGTCAGATTCGCACCGATCAGGTTAGCGCCGGTCAAATCGGCTCCACGCAAATCCGCTCGCGACAGATTCGCTTCGTTCAGGTTTCCGCGCAGATCCGCCACGCTCAAATCCGCTCCCGACATGTTCACTCCGGTCATGTCGGAATTGGGGAGCCGAGCATATCGAAACACGGCCCCGCTGCAGTCGGCATCGCACAAATGAGCGCCTTCGAGCAGCGCATCGGTGAAGTTCGCTTTGCGCGCCACGGCCCGCGCAAAACTAGCTCCGCTGAGACTGGCACTCTGAAAGTTGGCCCCCTCCAGATTGCACTGGCTGAAATCGGCCTCACGCAAATCCGCGTTGTGGAAGTCCGCCTTGCGCAAGTCCATGCCTGAGAAGTCAGCACCAGGCAATCGAACACTGTCGAACGAATGATCGCCAGGATCGTCCGAGTCGATCTGGAGCAGGACTTGACCCGTTGCCTTGTGCTTTATTTCAATCATCCCCTCGACCCCGCTGAACTGGGCGCCTGAAGAGGCTCTTGGTGACCGAACGGCCCACGTTAGATCAATGTCATCTCCTATCTAACTCCTACCGCCGAAAGGCGGTCGCGCTTCTCCGATTCCCGACAGCTTGGCTCCAATTCGCTGCCGCTGCGACGATATGATACCTGCCTACCGATCGAGCAAGACGAATATACCAGACTTTCTTCTGGGAACCTAATTTTTTCCAAAAATCGGCCACACGCAGGAACTCCCTGGGGCCACCGTCGACGGGGGCCTCTGCGGCTGTCGTCCCAGATGCCGCTCGCTTCACCGGGGGCTCTCCCTGCCTGCGACTCTTCCACCCGACCAAGTGAAACTGGAGAGATCGTGCGGGACATTCCGATTATATCACGGAGCCAGTTGTGCTGCGCAGCTGGTCCCGATCGGACCAGCCCGCTAGAATTGGAGCGTTCGCGGTCTGTAGCGAGCTCGTCGTGCCGGGACGGCAGCGGCCAGCATCCCCACCAGAGCGGGCTCTGTCCCCGACGCCGTTCTTTCGCGTGGCGGCGACCATCTGACGCCTATGAATTTCTACGTCGACCTGGAGTCCTACCGGGGTCCGCTGTACCTGCTGCTGTATCTGGTGCGCAAGCACGAGGTAGACGTGCTGGATATCCCCATTGCGGAGGTGACGCTGCAGTACCTGCAGTATCTGGAGGTGCTGGAAGCCTTGGACGTGGATGCGGTGGGCGAGTTTCTGGAGCTGGCCAGCACGCTGGTGGAGATCAAATCACGTCTGGCGCTGCCGCACACGGCGGAGGACGAGGAGCCGATTGAGGATCCGCGACAGCAGCTGGTCGAGCAGCTGTTGGAGTACAAGAAGTACAAAGATGCGGCGAGCATGCTGGAAGAGCGGAGCCGTCAGTGGCAGAAGCACTACGAGCGTGTGGCGGACGACCTGCCGCCGCGGCGTGTCGATCCGGGGGACCAGCCGATTCACGAGATCGAACTCTGGGACTTGGTCAGTGCGTTCGGCCGGATCATGCGGAGCAATCGGGCGGCACAGCCTTCGAACATTGTCTACGATGACACGCCGATTCACGTCCATATGAAGCGCATCCACGAGCGGCTGGTGGAGCATGGACGCGTCTCCTTCTCAGAGATGTTCTCGGCTGGCGCTCACAAGTCGGCGTTAATTGGCGTGTTCCTGGCCATTCTCGAGCTGGTGCGGCATCACAGCGTGCGAACGGAGCAGGAAGACGGGCAAAGTGAAATCTGGATCCTGCCGGGCTCCTGCTTCGATCCGAACCTGAACCTGTCGGATGTCGACGAATATGCTCAGCGGCGACCGGTGGAAGAGGACCTTCCCTCGCGCCCTCGGTAAGCTTGCGACTTGGCCGGGAGAGGTGGCGATTACCGCGGCGGGCGTTCGGCGACAGGTTGTCGGGAGTGGCAACTCGTCGGTTGTGCCGTGTCGACGTCGCTCGCCCCCTTTCCCGGATTCGTCGACCGCTTTAGACTACTCGCCAAATGACCGCCTCCAGGACGCACAATGCCAAAGAACGCTCCCCTCAAGCAACTGATCCACAAGGGCCTGACGATCGAAGGATATTCGCGCGCGGCGGTACAGACGTACTGGCGTGTTGCGGAGTTGAAGCTGGGCTTCGACTTGGGGGCACAGCCGTGGGATTTCATGGGAACAGCGACCTGGTTCGTCTCGCACACGCACCTGGATCACATTGCTGCACTGCCCGTCTACGTCGCTCGTCGCCGTATGATGAAGATGGATCCGCCGACGATCTACCTGCCGGCGCATGCGGTCGCGACGATGGAGCAGCTGCTGAAGGTCGTCTCACGTTTGGATCGGGGCCGTCTTCCTTGCCAGATGATTCCGGTGACAGCCGGGGATGAGATAGCGCTGTCACGAGAGCTCGTCGTCACAGCGCACGCCACGGCCCATACGGTCCCGTCACTCGGGTATATCGTGTGGGAGCGGCGTCGGAAGCTGAAGCCCCAGTACCGCGACCTGAGCGGTGCTCAGATCCGCGATATCCGCTTGTCGGGCGTGGAAGTGTCGCACGAGACGCGGATTCCGCGGGTGGCATACCTGGGCGACAGCAATCCGCGGGGGCTCGACGAGAACCCCGACATGTATCGGGCCGAAGTGCTGATTGCGGAAATGACGTTCGTGGCCCCCTCGCATCGGACCGAGTTGATTCACAAGCACGGGCACATGCACCTGGATGATATCGTGGCGCGGCGGGACCGGTTTGAGAACGAACAGATCATCTTCGCCCATTTCAGCACTCGGTATCACATCAATCAGATCCGTGCGTTTGTCACCAAGGCCCTGCCCGATATGCTGGGGGGACGCATGCATCTGTGGTTGTAGAGAGCGTTCCATGCCTGGTCCACCTCGCGCCGCGTACCTGCACATTCCTTTTTGTCGACACCGCTGCGGGTACTGCAACTTCACCGTCGTCGCACGGCGCAACGACCTGCAGCCGGCCTTTCTGCAGGCACTGGCCGCGGAACTGGGTCGACTGGAGATGCCGCGACCGGTCGAGACGATCTATATCGGCGGTGGCACTCCGACCGAACTGACACCAGACAACCTCTCCACGATGTGCCAGCTCATCCGCCACTGGTTTCCTTCTCCAAGGGATGCGGAATGGTCGATTGAAGCGAACCCCTCCGGCCTGACACGTGAGAAGGTGGCGTTGCTCAGTGAGGCCGGCGTCAATCGGATCAGCCTGGGTGTGCAATCGTTCGAGGCGACGACGTTGCAGGTGTTGCAGCGTGACCACCGCCGCGGGGAGATCCACGCGGCCTACGATCTCTGCCGACAGTGTTTTTCGTCCGTTTCGCTCGATCTCATCTTCGCCGTGCCGGGCCAGAGCCTGGTGCAGTGGCAAGCCGATCTGGACGAGTGCGTCGGGCTCGCTCCCGACCACCTGTCGATTTACGGCATGACCTACGACAAAGGGTCCAGATTCTGGGGCGAGCGGGCGCGTGGGACACTCCTGCCGGCGGACGAGGAACTGGAGCGGGCCATGTATGAACTGGCGATCGACCAGCTGACGGACTGCGGCTGGCAGCACTATGAGGTGTCGAATTTCGCCCGCCCCGGCCATCGTTGCCGACACAACGAGGTGTACTGGGTCGGAGACGAGTATTTCGCCGCTGGCCCAGGGGCGGCACGTTATGTCGACGGGCGGCGTGAAACGAATCATCGCAGCACGACGACCTACATACGTCGCCTGCTGCAGGGCCAATCACCGGTCGCCGAGTCGGAGTGCTTGTCGGATGAAGCGCGGGCTCGGGAGCAGTTGGTGTTCCACCTGCGGATGCTCGAGGGGGTGGTACGGGACGAGTTCGCTCGCCGCACCGGTTTCGAGCTCGATCAACTCGCGGGCGATCCGATCCGCCAGTTCGTCACTCTCGGACTGTTGGCGGACGACGGCCGGCGAGTTCGTCTCACCCGCAACGGGCTCCTGGTCAGCGACGCCCTATGGCCGGAGCTGTTGTAGCGGCAGTCGCAGGGCGAGCGGGGCGACGCCGCTGGGTTTGGAGCCCGGTTGGAGCTGGGCTGGCACGGTGGGGCCGTCATCGCGCCTTGTGTTGGTCCGCCGGTTGTGGCATGTTGGCAACGGTGGCCTGACCGATCAATCGATTCGATCGGGCTGGTGATGTGTTGCGGGAATAGTACGCGAAGGAGAAGCCATGAAGCTCGCCAACAAGACGGCCATAATCACCGGCGGGACGAAAGGTATTGGCCTGGGCTGTGCCCGGGCGATGGGACGGCATGGGGCGCACGTCGTGATCGCGGCACGCCACGTCGAGGCCGGTCAGGAGGCGGAGCGAACGCTGCAGCAGAAGGGCTATCAGGCGTCATTCGTGGCGTGTGACGTGACCGACCGGCAGCAGATGCAGTCGCTGATCGATCAGACGGTCCGTCGCTTCGGTCGTTTGGACTGCATCGTCAACAATGCCGGCTGGCATCCGCCGGCGATGAGCATCGAAGAGATCAGCGTCGACGACTTCGAACAGCTGATTCGACTCAACTTGACCAGTACGTTCATGGGCTGCAAGTTCGCACTTCCACACCTGGAGCGTACGCGTGGCAGCATCATCAACATGACCAGCGCGGTGGCACTGGTCGGACAGGCTGCAGCCGCCAGCTACGTGGCCACCAAAGGGGGACAGATCGGCTTGACCCGCGCGTTGGCCGTCGATCTGGCGCCGCGTGGAATCCGCGTCAACGCGGTGGCGCCTGCGGGCGTGATGACCCCATTAGTGGAGCAGTGGGCGGCGAGCGAGTACGATCCGGCTCAAGCCCTCGATTGTGTCCATCGCTGGCATCTGCTGGGCCGCATGGCCACCAGCGACGAGATCGGGGAGATCTGTGCGTTCCTGGCCAGCGACGAGGCATCCTTCCTCACCGGTCAGATCATCTGCGCTGACGGAGGGGCTACGCTGGGATACGCCGTGAAGGCGGAGCAGTTTGTGGCCGGACCGTTCGCTCAGCCGTGAGCGACGTGATGTGCAGCTGCTTCAAGCGAACGGGTCCCCCTCGCGCTGCTGCTGCAACGAATCGACAATCAGATGCACGGTCTGCTCCCGCAGGTCGACGTCGTCGGCAAAATACTCCATCACCCGATCGGTCGGGTCAGAATCCAGCGTAAAGAGCGTGTGCGTGAGGGTGTCCATCAACGAATGATCACATCGAATCATGGCCGAACGTAGAGCGCCCAGCAGCGCCGGCACTGCCTCCGCTGCCCGGTCGCCCAGTCGTGCGAGCGAGGCGGCGGACTGCGACACGACGGCCCGATGCGGATCATGCTGTTGTTCGGCCAGAGCTGGGACCACCTCCGGCGCATCGACCGCCACCACTCCCACCGCCGCGGCCACCGCGGCACGAGTCGGTGAGTCTGAATCGTGCGCCAGTTCAATCAGGTCTGGCAGTGCGCAGCGGGCAGCTGGACCGTATGCCGCGAGCGTCTTAACCGCCTCTCCCCGCAGCGCCGCGGCGCGGTCGTGAAGGCAACGCGAAACGGCCTCCACGGCCTGCGCGGCGTGGCGCGGATCACTCAGTCCCCAGAGTGCGGCCACGCGAGCCGATGGGCTGCGGAGAGTGAGCAGTCTGAGCAGTTCGTCCGTCGACATGACGGATGACTCACGAGTCGCATTCGCCCCATTGAACAGCGTATCGCCGGTGCGGTGCAGGTACTTCGTGCCCTGCTCAAAGGCGACCTGTGAATCGAGCTGCAGTGAGGTCCGCCACGACGGTTTCGCTTCGCCACGCACATAGGCGAACAGAGCCAACGCGTAACCGACCATGCGGGCCGGCAGATGCTCAACCGGCCGAGGTCCGCACCCGCACTTACGCTGGTCTGCCCCGCTCGCTTCCTGCAGCGCGGCATTGGCAACGAGCACACCCAATCCGAAGTAGACGGCCGCCAGATCGATCAACCATTCACCCAGCGGTGGGCGCATTGCCGTCCATCGCTCAGACGGAAGCAGTTCCCGCACCAGCTCATGGGCGAACAATGCCGCCAGCGCCGGCGGATCGTACAGCTGCTCCTGCGTAATCGACACCACCCCCGGAACTCGGTCAGAGGTGAGCGGACCACCGCACGACGAGTCGCACGACGAGTCGGTCAATTCCAGACGAACGGCTGTGGATGCCATTCCCAATTGCTCACCAATACGCTCCAACAATCGCTGACCGCTGGCCGGTGTCGCATCGTACTCTTCGGACAGACTCTGCGATTCAGGCGATACCACGCGTGCGGCCAACAGACGCGGCAAACCGAACCGGTGGGACAACCAGAGCATGTGCGTTTCGATCCAGGCTTTCTCGACGCATTCAAGCGGTGGACGAGAGAACAACCATCCAAGCATCCAGAGAACCTCATAGGAGGAAGTGACCAGGAAAAGGGGGAGCCAACCGCTGCGTGCGAGACGCCGAATCGGTGAGAGATCATCGACTCGTACCCGCTCCGCATGGCGATGGCGTCAATCGTTCTTACAGGCATCCAACTCATCGCGCACTTGCTCTCGCGAAAGGGCGATGCAGGAAATCGCGGTAGCGATTTCGTGGGCGAAATTCCGATGGTGCGTCGGTTCACGCGTCCGATCCACCTCTTCCTCCAAGGCAAGCAGCCAGACCGGCACATCAAACCCGATGCCCGTCGATTCGCGCGTCAGCAGTTCCGTTTCCTGTTCCAGCAGTTCAAAGGTCGGCTTGTCCCCCGCGCGCGACGCCTCTTCCATCGCAGGCTTGACCAACGCCCGCATCCGGTCAATGGCCATCGGCCGCACGAATCGTTCCGCCAGACGATCCGCCACGGTGGACATGCGGATCGCATACTCCTGTTGCAATCGTTGCAGGCGAGTCAGATATTGGTCGGCCTCGTGGGAAATCCGCTCGGTGAGCGCTCGACGCCACAGCCGAGCAGCTTTGGATTGGGCGTGTTTGACGAGTATCTCATGCGCCCAAATGACCGGCTTGAGATGCCAGCAGACTCGATCGTATTGGGTGCGCAGACGAAGGAAATCGAGCAGCATATAGAGCATCTCGCCCCGATCCGACTGCGTGGTGGTGCTGTTGTAGTCGCGGTATTCGCCATAATTCTCCACGATCGCTTCCAGTATCAGCGAAAGGTGGTCTTCCGCCGCCTCACGCGAAATCTCTCGCCCCAGGTCGTTGAGCAACTGCAGTTCGTACTCGCCCCCGTCGTCGTCCTCCAGACGCTGCAACCAATTACCAACCCCTTGATGCAAGATGGCCCGGACATTCCCCAGACTGAAAAACCGCTGTGTGAACAACTCGCCGCCGTAACGCTTGATGAACTTCACCAGATCTTCCCAACTCCGCTCATCCGTCACGCGTTCCAGCACCGACAAACGCAGCGTGCGGCTGTGGTTGAGCCAGCTGGCCAGCAGGACCTCCGTGATCTCCTCCAAGGCGGCCGCCAGAGCGTTTTCGGGAGCGTCCTCGGGATCCTCCTGGCTCCATGATTGAGCCGAGGTGACGAGGCTCTCGACGAGCGAGCGATAGCCCACCTTGAACAGCTCATCAAATTCAGTGACCGCCCCGGGCCCCACCGGATTATTACGTTCCATGCGGCGAGCCGTCTCGATCAACTGGCACGTTTCCAGCCAGAGACCGCGGCGCGGGAGCCAGGCGAGCAGATCCTGCAGCTGGCACTGCCGGCACCGCGCCGCCACAATCTGCCGCGTGTTCCCCTCTTTCGACAGCGGCACGTACAACAAGGCCTTTCCGGCCAGGGCCTTGCGCAAGGCGGGCCACAGCTCGGCCACACGCTCGTTGTCCCCGCGCATCACGGCAGCCATCACCTGGACCATGATGGTCGCTTCATCTCCAAACTCACCGGCCAACTGCCGGATCTCCTCGTCATATTCGTCCGACTGCGCTGCCAGCGCGGCCAGCATGGTCTGGCCGACCGCCGAAATGTCCACGCAGGCGGTCGAAATCCGCTCCAGCAGCGAGTCCTTGATGAGTCGCTGGCGATCGTACTGCTGCAGTGTGTCCGGATCGGTTCCCGCCGTCGCAATCCGATAGCGCCGCACGGTTTCCAGCAGCTCAATCAGTTTGCGATGATTCGAGATCGCATGGTGGATCCAGTGCCGCATCGTCGCCATGCAGTCGAAGGGTCCAGCCTGCGCGTCATCCTGCGGTTCTGCATAGAACCGCTGCCCCACCGCTGCCAGCTTCCACAGTTGAGAGAGCGAACTGAGGAAGGCCACTCGATCCGAAATCCGTAACGACTCGCGTGATAACTCGTCGTTGGTGACGTCACCCAGGTCGTACAGTTCGCTCTCCACCCCATCGTCGGTGCTGTCACTGTACACCACCCCTTCATATGCGGCGCTGAACAGGTGCTCGCCCTCCTCATCCTCCTCATCCTCCTCATCCTCCTCGTCATATTCGTCGTACTCGTCGTACGCATCGTATGTTTCCGGAGGGAGTGAATCGTCCAGCTCCTGGTCGCGCGATGGCGGGGCTACTCCCAGCTGGAACTCCGGGGCGTTCCAATACTCCTCGGCATTCGCTTCCAGATAGTCGAAGAACTTCCGCACCAGGCTGCGAGGAGATTGTGGCAGATGCTCGCTCCGCCCCGTCTTGACGGCGGCGAGCAATTTCAGGAGCCACTGCTGGGAAAGTTGATGGAAAGAACTGTCCGCTCGTTCCAGCGGCACATGCTCGGCCTGGCTGAGCCAGTGAATCAGCAGCGCCATGGAAGCGACGAAATCGTCTCGGTCCAGCAGTGCCTCGACCACGAGCGAGAACGCTTTGGACGAATCAAACATGTGAGCATGTGGGGCCCAGAACCGCACGTCGCCGGCTTCCGCTCCCCCCTTGTGCCACAGATTCAGACTCTCCGCCACATGCTCCGCAGCCTGAAAGACCTCGAGCGGATCGACGGCGTCGACACTCGATACCTCGTACGCCGCATACTGCCGCCACCAATTCGTCGTCTGCAGAAACTGCTCCCGAATCCGCGCACAAAGTTCCTGAGAATCGCCTGCCGCCGCCGCGCTCCAAATGCGCGAGAAGAGGGCAAACAGCTGTTCCAGCACCTCCACCAAGTCGTCGGCGCGATGATCGTGTACGCTGTTCTCCAAGGCGGGAAACAGACTGAAATGCGCGTCGAACCCCAGAATGTTCCAGGGATCAATCATCGCGCCGCAGGCGATCGCGCGCTCCAGCAGCTCGACCACCTCACCGGCCATCACCAGCGCCGCCGGCAGATCCCCTTCGGCCACCGCTCGTTCACCCGCCGTTAACCGACAGTCGATCTGGCACCGCATGCGCGCCGAAGCGACCGGCACAACCTGCGCCTGACGCCCCGCGGCCTCGGGATAGCCCATGCGCGCAAAAATCCGCGCCAACTGAACGTGCTCCAACTGGCTGGCGCGACGGCGAGCCAGCCACGCGTTGAGATGCTGCCGAGCTCCGCCAAACGGCTGACGCCGCGTCAAGGCCTCCGCTTCCAGCCGCTGACGATGGACCGGCGACGCCTGCTGAATCAACCGCTCGTAAAACGCGTCACGGTAGGCGGCCACCGTCGGCAACAAACTCGACAGCGTCACTGAGGAGTCATACGTATCCGGACCAGCACCGCTGATCCCTGACGCCATCAGCATCGTGCCGGCCAGCACGCCCGCCGCCTCGAATAATAACTCCTCCTGCCGCAGGCCCTCGGCTTCACCGAACCGCGACATCAACGCATCGAGCGTCACCTGCTGCACAATGAATCGGCGATAACGGCCCTGCGCGTCGATGCGGTGCGGATCCCATTGCCCGAAATGATGATTGGGACGCTTGTTGACCGGATGGTCGAAATCGTACGCCCGCGGGTCAATTGCCAACTCCTCCATCAACGACGGATCAAAATGCGCCGCACAAAGTATCGCATGGTCGGTCGACAAGAGGATCTCGAGGGCTGCCGTCACGACCCCGTGATACACCCCCAACTCCACGCCCGCCCCTTCAATGTAAAGGGGCAGCGGTCGCACCCATTCGTGCGGATACGGCTCGTGCCGCCGTGATTCAAGCGCCGCCACCGGCCGATATCCGATGTAGTCGTTCAGCTGCTGCAACGCCTGCGGTACGATCCGCGGTCCGTCGCTCCAGGGAGGCCCTTGCTGCAACAACACTTCACAGCATCGCCCCAGAAAAAACGGGCCATACAGCTGCTCGTCACGAAGATGAAAAAGCAGATCCCGATGAAACTGGCGATAGGCCGGAAGAAACTCGTCACGCAACAACCGCAGAACCCCTTGGGCCTGACTGATGTCCGCAAACGTGGACGATCGCCCCCGCAGCTGAGGCAACTCGCCCTCTAAATCCGTGAGCAGTCCCCGCCAGACCGGTCGCTGCCGACCCGCCGTGCTGGCAAACAGCTGATTGAGGCTCGCAAGAAACTGCGGATCTGGAGTGCCTGATGAGAAATTCAGGTAGCCGAGGACACGGTCGGTCAATTGCCGATCCTTCGGCCCGAACGCTCGACTTTCCATCTCACGCACTCCCAGAGACGCACGAGGGCGGCGACAGCGGCCCAGCCGACAGACCCGCGAATGCCCTGCCACACCACTCACGTGCTGCCTCAGCAAGTCACCCCCCCACACGCAGAGGGGTCACGCCCGATGCCTGCCCGAAACTGAACCTCATGGTAGGGGCAGGTCGCAGGGAGGTCTAGCCGTTGGCCGCAAGCCCCACCTCGCCCCGCCGCTCCCCCGACAACCAGCATCTGGCACCATGCCACCATTTTCGAGATGCAAGCGCGCATGACTCTAACTATGATAAATATGCCGGATCCATGAGCTGTTGGGGTTTCCAATCGTAGCTCCCCTCTATTGGAGGACCTGAGAGCGGATGTCGCTTCACGAGCGTGCGTCACTCAGGTCACCGCGGTGGGTTCGGAGTGCGTGATGCTTTCACACTGGCAGTAATGAGATGTAACGACGATGCGCCGACTTCAAGTATCCACTTCTGTTCTGCTCGTTTTGGTGTCGCCAGCCTCCCTGCTCCTCGCGGCAAACAACGACAATCCGCTGATTTCTCCTGGCCTCGCTCAACGCTACGGGTTGGAACGAGTCTGGTTCAGCCAGATTCGTTTGGCGCCGGGAAGCGAGGGGATTGTTGATGTCCGGCTGCATGTCAGTTCGACCAACGCGCAGACACTGTTTCGGATCACGACCGACAGCGGTCCGACGATTGTTGTTTCGGATCGGGATCTGGATGTGTACGGCAAACCGAATGGATTGGACGGGGCAGGGAAAGCGGCGGCTGAGCGAGCTCGCCTGCTGCGTCTGCAGGGCTTTACAGCCGAGATTGAGCAATCGGTCGTCCCGGATATCCTGATGTATGTGGCCACCAGCTCCGGACTCGTGCAGGCTCTCGATGCTGAGACAGGTCGCACGTTGTGGACGACGAGCATCGGAAGCATGAAGTATCCGACAAGTCAGCTGGCAGTCACCGAGGACCATGTCGCGGTGGTTAATGGTCAGATTCTCTATCTCCTGGATGCCAAGAGCGGAGTGGCGTTGGAACAGCGTCGGATCGTCGGATCGCCCGCAGCTGGACCGACGATCTGCAACGACATCGTGTTCGTTCCACTGCTCAACGGGCATCTCGTCGGCTATCGGGTGGGGCCCGATGTTCCGAAGTGGCCTGCCGTGTACCATTCCGCCGGCAGTGTGCTCTATTCGCCAACCACGGCGGACAAGTATGTCGTGTGGTCCAATAACGTCGGGGATATCACGTGTATCACCGCCGGCCGGCCCGGCGTCAACTACCGCCTGCGTCTGTCGGATGTGATTGCAGGTCCGCTCATCTATGTGCCCCCGAAGCAGATACTGGGTGTCACGGAGTCAGGCTCTGTTTACAGCTTCGAAATTGCCACGGGACGCATGATGTGGCGGTACGCCAGCGGCGAGGCGAGCGACGAACCGGCGGCAAAGGTCAACGAAACGGTGTACTTGCTCACGCGAGACAGCGGTATGTATTCCCTTTCCGCCATAACGGGCGAGCAGAAGTGGCCGGTGCCGTTCGCTCCGGCGCGGCAATTCGTAGCCGCCTCCGCCAAGCGAGTTTACTGCACCACCTCGAGTGGCCCCCTGGCCGTTCTGGATGTCGAAAGCGGAAAGCAGGTCGGATTGGTGCCCATGAACGTGAACGATCGCGTGTTTGCCAACAACCAAACGGATCGTATCTATGTGGCGACTCGTTCTGGAGCGATCCAGTGCTTGCGAGAAAAGGAAGCCGTGCTTCCCGTGATCCACGCCACGGTGGCCGAGGAGGAGAAACCGGTATCGGCACCTTCATCCGAGGAACCGGCCAAGAGACCCGACGGTTCTGAACCGAAAGACCCCTTTGCCACTCCATCGGCCGAGGGGGGCGACGAGGAAGCGGCCGAGCCGGGAATGGGTGAGGACGAAGCGCCGGCGGATGACGACGCGGATCGAGATCCTTTTGGAGGCTGACGTTCCCGCCACGCTTTCCTTCGTCCGACGTGTGATGAGCGGGGCGCACCGATCTTCCGGTGGGGAATCAGGGTGCCGTTGTCTGCGCTCCCAATCCTGTGCGGCTCGTCCGGCTGGCGACGAGCCATGCGGGTTGCGGGAAGGGTGGATCGGGGTGGTGCTGAGCAGGAATCGAGCTGCCCTGCTTCTGACTCCCCCACACTCACACACAGAAACTTGAACCGTGGGGGTATTCTGCCGAGTGAGACGCGTTCTTCAGGGCGTTCCTCACCGATTCTCGCGATTTCACGTCGAACCTCGCTTAACGGCTGGTTGACCGCCGGCCTCTCACGCCGTAAACCAAGGGCATAGTCCCAGGCTCGTGGCAGGGCAGCCTACTGCGGCAGTCGGTTGAGTCCTCCACGGCCCGAGCTCCGTTTCAGCCGTGGCAGCACCCTGTGGTGCAGGCGTTTCACCCACTTCAGCACCTCGAGCGAGAGAAACAGTCCGATGGAATCTCCGGCCTTCAGACGAGCGTTAATCAGTGTCAGCGATAAGACGGGCTTGGCCAGCTTCGCGCACGCCTTAGCGGAAAGGGGCGTCGAGATCTACAGTACCGGTGGCACGGCCCGCGCTCTGCAGCAGGAAGGCCTGAAGGTGCACGAAGTATCGGCCTACACCGGTTTCCCCGAAATGATGGACGGGCGACTCAAGACCCTTCATCCGAAGGTGTTCGGAGGCATCCTGGGGCGTCGAGACCGAGACGACGATATGGCGTCGCTGGCAGAACACGAGATCGTTCCGTTCGAACTTGTCGTCGTCAACCTGTACCCGTTCGCAGAGACGATTCGGCGACCGGGGGTGACGAAGGAGGAAGCGATCGAGCAGATTGACATTGGCGGTCCCAGCCTGGTCCGAGCGGCAGCCAAGAACCACGTTTTCGTCACCATCGCCACTAGTCCCGGTCAGTATGAGGCCATCCTGGACGAGCTGCGGCAGAACGGGGCCACGACCCCGCTGCTGCGAGAGCGATTGGCTGGCGAAGCGTTTACGCACACGGCCGCCTATGATCAGACGATTGCGGCCTACTTCGCATCGCTCCGATCGGGCGAATCGCTTCCTCCGGTACTGCACCTGACCTTGCAGCGCAAGGAAGTCTTACGCTACGGGGAAAACCCCCATCAAGCCGCGGCACTCTATGCGGAACCTGCGGCAGGAGGCGCCAACCTGGTCACCGCTCGGCAGTGCAACGGCAAGGAATTGTCGTACAACAACTTGATGGATTTGGACAGTGCCTTGGCCATTGTCCGTTCGCTCCCCGACGCGGCCGCCGTCGTGATCAAGCACACCAATCCGTGTGGAGCCGCGTCGGCAGCCGCGTTGGGCGATGCCGCGCGGCGTGCGTTTGAGGGGGATCCGGTGAGTGCGTTCGGCAGCGTGGTGGGCTTCAACCAGGTCGTGGATGAAGCCACGGCCGAGTTCCTGGCCACTCCTGGCCTGTTCGTGGAAGCGATCGTCGCGCCCGGATACAGTCCCATCGCGCTCCAGATCCTGACGACGCGTCCCAAGTGGAAACAGAACGTGCGCCTGATGGATGTCGGTCCACTTGATGCCCTGCCCGCTGCAATCCACTACCGATACATTGATGGCGGGATTCTGCTGCAGCAGGCGGACGTCGAGCCGGATGAAGAGGCACAATGGCAGGTCGTCACACAAACGGCTCCGACCGGGGCCCAGCTGGCTGAACTGCGATTTGGCTGGGCCGTCATGCGCCACGTCAAGTCGAACGCGATCGTGTTGAGCAAGGACCGGATGCTCTGCGGTGTCGGTGCCGGCCAAATGAGTCGTGTCGACTCGGTCGAAATCTCCATTCACAAGGCGGCCGAGCGGGCTGCCGGCTGCGTGCTCTCCTCCGACGCCTTCTTCCCGTTCCCCGATTCGATCCACCGAGCGGCGCAGGCCGGGATCGTTGCCATCATTCAACCGGGCGGATCACGCCGCGATCAGGAAGTCATCGACGCGTGCAATGAGCATGCGATCCCCATGATCTTCACCGGACGCCGACACTTCAAACACTGATCGTCCTCCCTGACCAGATTGAGCTGCATCCGCACAAGAGTCCATCGTGACAACTATTCTCGACAAGATCGTGGCCGTCAAACGGCAGGAAATTGCCGCGGCCAAAGAACGGCGTTCCCCACGCGAGTTGCTGGCTGCTCTGGCGGACGCTCCCCCGGTGCGACCGTTCCAGGCAGCGCTCGCCACCGATGGTCCGATTAAGCTCATTGCCGAGATCAAAAAGGCCAGCCCGTCCAAGGGGATCATTCGCCAGCATTTCCAGCCACTGGAGATCGCCGCCACCTATCAACAGCACGGCGCCACCTGCCTCAGCGTGCTGACCGATCGAACGTTCTTCCAGGGTGGCCTGGACATCCTGGAGTCGGTTCGCCGCACCGTCGACCTGCCGGTGCTCCGCAAAGACTTCATTCTGGACCCCTATCAGGTGCTGGAAGCGCGCGTGGCCGGAGCGGATGCGGTGCTCCTGATCGCCGAATGCCTGGAACAGGAGTCACTGGAGTCGCTGCTGACGACGATCCGAGAGCTCGGCATGGACGCGCTTGTGGAGTTCTACGAGCCCGCGCATCTGCCACGCGTTCTGGCAGCGGGCGCGACACTCATCGGCGTTAACAATCGGGACCTGCGGACCTTTGTCACCGATCTGAATCATACAATGCGTATGCGGCAACAGATCCCCGCTGACCGCGTCCTGGTGGGGGAGAGCGGCATCCATTCCCGCGAGGATGTGGAGCGTCTGCAGGAGGCCGGCGTCCATGCCATGCTGGTTGGCGAACGGCTGATGGCCGCTCCCGACATCGGGCACGCGGTCGACACGCTCCTGGGGCGCTGAGGGCTCCCGAAGACGAAACTCGCATAGCCGCCGGTTCCGACTGCCGTTATCATGAGGAGGGAGCCCGACGAGCTGACCGTTCGTTCTGGACGGCCGAGTCGATCGGGACTGGTGCGGCAGGGCCCGCCCCCCGCGATCGGCACGAAGTGGAGTAAGGCCAAGTGGATACTTCCGGATGGCGTCTCCTGCAGCCGGAAGGAGCCGGGTGCAGCCGGTACGGCTCCTGAGTTCGAAGCAACGCGGTTCGAAGCGTCACGGAGCTTGCGAACACCTTGCATCCGGTCGCCGGTTTTACCACCGTTGGGAGATCACCACCACCATGCCGCGCATTATGGAATCGCTCGCTACCATCAACAGCCTGATCCGCACCGGCCTGGCCGTCCTGCTGGTGGGACTGATTGGAGCTGGTGGATACTACGGATACCGAACCTACAACGCGCGGGAGCTGGCGATGCAGGCGACCGTAGAGGAACTATCCCAGGCGCGCAACAAACTGGCCGAGAAGGATAGTCAGTTGCAGCAGCAGCAGGAGGAGCTAACTGCCAAGAACCAGCAGATCGTGGCCCTGAATCTGGATATCCAGGAAAAGGCGCGGAAGATCGAAAAACTCGACACGTCACTCCGATTGCTGAAGGTCAACCACCGCGTCGCCTGGTTGACGGTTCTGGAACAAGATGTCGAACCCCAAACCAGACAGCTCTACACGGTCGGCCAGTTCGTTGAGGTCAATGACAAAGGAGACAAACTGGGCGAGCCGAAGCAGTTTCGTATTCAAGGGGATGTGATCTACGTCGACAACTGGGTGGTGAAATTCGACGACAAGTATGTCGAGCAAGCAGAGATCGACCGTTCCACGTCCCTGGTGCTTTTCCGTCGCCTGTTCGGGGAAGCACAGACTCCCAATGACGGCATTCCGCTCGACGCCGTCGGCAGTCGACCGCAAGCGTATGCCAATGGCAATCAGATCTCACCCTTTGAGAAGCGGATCTGGGATGACTTCTGGACCATTGCCAATGATCCGGCCCGAGCCAAAGAGATGGGGATTCGTGCGGCACACGGCGAAGCCCCGTCCATGAAACTGCAGAAGGGCAAGTCGTATAAGATTGAACTGCGAGCTTCCGACGGCCTGTCGATTACCCCCGATAATGGCCCGCCCCCGATTGTCGGAAAACCGGCGGCCTGACACCCTCGTCGACTCACCGCAGCGTCGTTCGCCAAGACGCTCACCTCCCATGAACGTCGGCAGCTGCGCGGCAGCCGATTCCTTCTGGCAGGGCAATACAACGGCAAGCGGTACCGTCTGGCGGAACGCGTCGCATTGTGCACCGACTGCTGGTCGACATTCGACGATTCCGGGGGTCGCCCCGTGAAGCTCCGGCATGAGACCGCAGCCGCCGCCCCTCAGGAACCGCTGCTCGATTCCTGCTCCCGCAACAGTTCGAGCAGTTTTGCACGCAACTGCTTGATCTTCAGTCCCAAGGGGAGCAAGATCCGATGATGGCTGGCTTTGGCTCGCTTGATGTGGTCCTTGTTCGAGCGATTGACCAGCAGGATGGCCGGTATGTGCTGTGTCGCTTCTCCGGCGCCGAGTGCGTTGAACGCCTCGACGGCCTCATCCCCCAGCTCACCGGCAGAGAAGATCACGCAGTCTGCCAGCGGCTCCGTTTCCTGATGCTCCTCAAATCGCCGTAATGCTCGGCCAGGACTGCCGAAAACCAACACGCGGTACCCCCGCTTCTTGAGCGCCTCACGGATCGCGTCCTGCATACCCACGCTCGATTCCACCAACATGACCTTGCGGTCCTCGCCTTCACGCTCCAAGGGCGTGTCGTTGCTCGACGTCGTATCATCCGGGAGCGTGTGGGTATCGGCATGGGGAATCAGCACGCCCGGATCACCCGATTTGATCCGCTTGATCACCTGATTGAGTTCTTCCAGCATCTCACCGGGAGTCTGATACCGGCGTTCAGGCTTCAGATCCATCGAGCGATTGACGAACGCGACGACGTAGTTGGGAATATCGGGGATTTCCTGTCCCAGCGGCTTGATGTCACGGTAACGCTGCACGCTCAAGCGTTTGATGCGATCGCGTGTCTCGTACAGCGGCGACTTGCCGGAGAGCATGTGATAGAGCATACAGCCGGTGAAGTAGATGTCGCTCCGCGGATCGTTCTTCCTGACACCCGTGATCCGCTCCAAACCCGCATAATCGATACTGCGGGGATTCGGCGCGGCGGCGATCGCCTCCTCCGTCATGTCGGCTGAAATGGCCGCCAATCCGAAATCGACCAGCTTGGCACGTCCATGGCTCGAAATCAGTACATTGGATAATTTCATATCGCGGTGCGTGACCCCCTTGCCGATGGCATAGTGCAACCCAGCCAGCACGTCACTGATCAACCGCAACGCCACCGTCAGATCCAGACGCTGCCGCACCTTGATGAAATCACGCAGATTCTGTCCCTCAATGAAATCCATCACCATGAAGGGACGATTCCGCTCCTCGAGTACCTCATACACGGGCACGATGTTGGGATGGCGCAGCGGCATCACCATCCTGGCTTCCCGCAAGAACTGCTCGGTCGTCACCAAGTCTTCGGCATATCGGTTGCGCAGTACCTTCACCGCCCGATCCCGGCTGGATTCCCGGTGCAGAGCTCGATAGACGCGAGCGAAGGTGCCAGCTCCCACCATGTAGAGCACCTTGTAACTGCCGTAAAAATACCCCTCACGCTTGCCAGCCACGATCCGATCGACCTGGAAGTTGGTCAGCAGTTCACGCCGCACCATCAGTGCCGTGAAGCTGTCGAGCGGGACGTCACGACTGCCCAACTCTCCCCAAATGGACTCCAATTGGTGAGCGTCGACCAGATCATAGTCAAATGCTCGCTGGGCGAACTTTTCCGCCGTCATCTCGGCCATCGAAGTGTGGTGCTCCTCGTCAAGAGTGGTCCGGCGTCGTGCCAAGCAAACGTGCTGCCAAAGATTTGCCGTTCTTCATGGTATTCGACCCGGCTCCACGAAGCAACTTGGATGCCTTCCCGACCGCCCCTACTCGCTCGGCCCGTCCTCACCCTTCTGCTGCCGGTACGCATCCCGCTCGCGACGTGTCGCTTCCAGATCGAAGACAAGATACTTCATGTCCAAACGCAGCTGACTGAGGGCTTCCTGGACGAGCGTCAGAATGCGCCGCCGACGACGCGTGCTCTCCAACACCCGCTCCAACACCGGCTCCATGTTCGTTCGCAGCTCAGCTGGCAAAGCCGCAATCATTAGACTCAATTCCACGATGTCGCGGGGCAATTCGTCCGTTGGGGAGGAGGAAAATCGAGGTGCAGTACTCATGAGCGTCGTCTCCTGATGGTTGGTGGTCTGGTGGAAGCGGTAACAAGCAGACGCTATGCCAATCCCATCCACTACGCGATAGATTCCATAACCGCTTGTGAGCAATCAAGTTGCGTCAAAATAAGAAAATTCCATCCGGACAGGCTTGTGGCAGGAACACCTCACCCATTGCTCTGGCCATACATCGCAAATCCTGATACAAGCTCGCTTTACGTACGATCCACCGATTGGTGCGCGACGTTGTATTATGGCCACATCGCTCACCACTGGCCACCATCGCGGCGGGAGCCGCCGGATGATCCAGCCCGCGGCAGTGCCTCACTGCTCCATCACGTGCCTGTGATCCGAAACCATGGATGTACCCGACTCGTTGCACTCTGAGGGTGACTTGACCTCCGGCCGGCACGCTGCGTGTGCATCGGCCATCGCGGCGGTGGTTCTCCATGGCCTGGCCGCGTTCGTCGTCCTGTTTCTGTTGAGCTCAGTCGTCTCCGCGGACGTGCGCGACTCCTTCGAGGGCCCGGATAACAGTTGGCAACTGGCGGATCACGATTGCACGCTGCGGTTACTGCAGCACCGGCGTGCTCTGGGGCAAGCCCATTCGGGCCAGGCGAGCGAGCACGTGCAGTTCTACGCGGGATCCGGGTCATACGTTCATCTGGTCAGCCCGGTTGCTGCCTCACCGGTCATCGACGAGTTGTCGGTGAGCATCTGGGTCAAGGCCAATCGACGCGGCGTTCAACTGGCCATGCGTGTGGTACTGCCGCGCAGCAGGGATCCACGGACCGGCGGAGTCCTCACCACGCTGATTCGTGGCAGCTCGTACGGAGAAGCAGAAACGTGGAAGAAGCTGACGATTGAGTCACCCCGGAAGCTGGTGGATCGCCAGGTCCCCCTGCTCCGCTCGCAGTTCGGATCGGACGTCGACGCGCGCGGAGCATACGTCGATCTGCTGGTATTGAACGTCTATGGCGGAACCGGTGAGACAGACGTCTGGCTGGACGATTTGGAGATTTCCGGTCAGGTGGACTCGCCGTCGGCGGGCGGGGACACTGCCGATCGATCGGCGCGGGGCGCCGTGCCGCTGGCCGAAGAGCTGAGCACCGCTGGCAACAGGAAGCTGCCGGTTCTGGACGGATCGGTCTTTCTCATCGACGGTTATCCTCAACTGGTGCGTGCCATTGACAGCAATGGCGAGCCATTCGCATGGCTCAAGTCGCTGGGATTCAATGCGATCTGCCTACCCACCCCACCCACGGCGGAGCAACTGCAGGAAGCGGAGGAGAGTGGCATCTGGCTCATTGCTCCTCCCCCGCCGGCACAATCGCCTCCTCAATCCGCCCCGTTGCTCGACCAGATCCTTGCCTGGGATCTGGGACGGCAGTTGACGTCGGAGCAGGTGGAACCGACGCGCCGCCGGGCGTTGGAGTTGAGGAGCGTGGCGGACGACGAACGACGCCCGACGCTGTGCCTGCCCGCTGAGGACGTGTGGCAATACAGCCGGGTGACCGATTTGACGGTGCTGGAACCTCCCGGACCGCAGCAGAGTCTGTCCCTGCGTGACTACGGAAGATGGTATCGTACGGGCTCTCAACGAATGCAGATGGGCACGCACTTCTGGGCATCCATTCGCACGCAGATCTCGCCCCGTGTGGTCGAGCAGATGACGGCGCTAGGGGCATCCCAGGCGACGGCCTCGACGCTGGAACCCGATCAGATCCGTTTGCTGACATATCACGCCATCGCCTCCGGTGCTCGCGGATTGATCTTCCGCTCCATGACGCCGTTGAATGACACCGATGCGCTGACACAACTCCGCGCCAAGACCCTTGAACGGCTCAACCGAGAGTTGACGCTTCTCGAGCCTTGGGCGGCCACAGGACGCTACGATGGGGACCTGGAGACCGGTGACCCGTCGGTCCGTGTCAGCGTGTTGAAGATCGAGCGTTCCCGTCTGCTGCTGGTGATCCGGTGCGAAGCCGATCAGCAGTATGTGACGGTCTCCGGCAGCGCGCGCCCGATCTCGTTTGAGGTACCTGGTGTACCCGATACCGACGAGGCGTACGAAGCGGGCGAAGACGGCCTTCGTCGGATGCCCCAGCAGCGTGGAACCGGAGTGCGAGTACGTCTGGAGAACCCGCGGCTGATTACGCGAATCGTGTTGACTCAGGATCAGCAGGTCATCAACTTCCTGGCACGCCAGACTGCGGCTCTGCGTCATGCCCAAGATCAGCTGCTGGGCGAGATTGCCGCCCAGTTGTATGGCGTGGTGGTGGAGACGCATCAGCAGTTGCTCCAGGCAGCGCCCATCCCCGGACTCACCAACGCGGCCCCGGAAAACGCTGCCTTGTCTCAAGCGCGCGTTGAGTTGCAGCAGTTCCAACAGTTGCTCGAAGGTGGGGGGCACGAACGGGCCTATCAATTCCTGCAACGCGGCATGCACCAACTGGCGGTGGCGCGGTACCAGGAATGGAAGGCGGCCGTCAGCGCGTTCTCCTCCCCGGTGGCGAGTCCGTTCTGTGTCAGCTACTTCTCACTCCCAGAGCACTACGCCTTGGGTCAGCGACTGCGCGGCAAGACCTGGGGCCCCAACTCCCTTCCCGGCGGAGACTTCGAAAACCTCAGCGTGCTGCAGTCCAGTGGCTGGAAGAACGTCACCACACAAACACCGGAAGTCAACACGACCGTCGAACTGTCGTTACATGCCCCTCGTGCCGGTCGATCATCGTTGAGACTGCAGTGTTGGCCCGTTGGCAGCGACACGCCGCCACAGGTCCTCTCGGGCGATCCAGTATCGATCACCACGGCTCCTCTGCCGCTCACTGCCGGCCAGATCGTGCGTATCCACGGCTTCGCACGCGCCGCGTCACCGACACAAGGGAGTTCGGCCGGCCTGCGTATCTACGACTCCTTCACCGGAGAGGATCTGGCCGAGCACATACAGCAGACGCGAGAGTGGTACGAATTCACGCTTTACCGCGCTGCGCCGCGCAGCGAGTCGCTCACCGTCACCTTCGCGCTGTCGGGTATCGGCGAAGCGTGGCTCGACGACGTCTCCATCCATCTCCTGAATTCGTCTCCCTCGCAAGCGCAGCTCCCTTCCTCAGCCGACGCCGCCATCTCGTCCCCCGCCGCTCGGTAGTGAACTTCGACCAGGCAAACCCGGACAGCCCCTGATTCTGCCGGGGAGCCTTGACACGAGAGGCTCTTGCCAGGAAGGGGCCGAAGGTCGTACGATCGACCACAGACGATGTTCGTCCACGACGTGGCCTGGTGATGCCGTACACGCCCCTTACGAATCGACCCTGTTATGAACTTACCTGTGGCCCCCCTATTGTGGATAGAAGTGATGGCGGCCGTCGCGATCGTGCTCCTGGTGGCGATTCTCTGGGGTTGGCTGCGCCGCAGACGGCGTCCGCGGCACCGGGAGATGGTCGGGCCGCTCGTCGAGGTCGCCCAACTGGACAGCTCGGGCCCACCTCTGGACGGTCCCCGGCTGGAATTCTATGGCACGGCGGTTCGTGTAGCGGTCGTGGTCGTGGCGCCGGCAGGCCGCGGCGGCGAGCTTCCTCCCGACGACGTACTGCCGGGCCTGCTGGATCGACTCGTGCCGGGTCTGGCACACATCATGACAGCTCATCAGCCTCGCATCTATCGCTGGCCGACACAGCTGAGTTCACATGGCTTTGCCCAATCGTTTTTCAACCGGGTGGCCTTGCCCGGTGCACGAGGCAAGGGAACCCCTTGGTGCAGCATTGCCGGCAAGCTGCAGGTCGGGGATCGGTTATTCATGGTCGGGCTGGCCTGTGCGGCCGGTCATTCCAACAGCCTGAGTCAAGTGGTAGTTCAGCACGAAGGCCAGTGGCTCGACATACTTCGTTATCGAGAACCGTAGTCTGATGACTGGACGTCGAACTCCTGAGCAGATGCGGCGTGACGCCTTGGCCATCTGGCAGGCCGGTGTGGAGGCGGTGGCCAGTGATCGGTTGGTGCGCGACAACGTATCGGTCGACGGCTCCCTGCTGCGGCTGGTGGAGGACCAGGTGCCACTGGAGCAGATTCGCCGGATCTGTGTCGTCGGCGGGGGTAAAGCCGGCGCAGGGATGGCGGCCGGCCTGGAATCGGCGTTGGGCGAAGAGATACTGCAGACCAAGGAAGTGACGGGCTGGGTCAACGTGCCGGCCGACTGCGTGCGACAGCTGCGACGCATCACGCTGCACGCCGCTCGGCCCGCAGGAGTGAACGAACCAACGCCCGAGGGAGTCTTTGGCTGCCAGCAGATCCTGGAACGCGTCGAGTCGCTGACGCCGCAAGACCTATGCATCTGCCTGCTCTCGGGCGGTGGTTCGGCCCTCCTGCCGGCTCCGGCCGACGGTGTGACACTGGCGGATAAGCAGGCGGTCACGAAGCATCTGAGCGCTGCCGGCGCGAACATCTCACAGCTCAACACCGTGCGGAAGCAGCTGAGCCGCTTGAAGGGAGGCGGGCTGGCCCACGCGTGTCGAGCCGGTCGATTGATCACGCTGATCATCTCTGACGTGTTAGGCGACCCGCTGGATGTGATCGCGTCGGGGCCCACCGTCGCCAACTCCACAACCGCCCACGATGCACTCGATGTCCTGCGACAGTTTCCCTCCCACGATGGCTGCGTGAGCGACGCGGTCTGGAACTACCTGCAGCAACGTGCCGACGCTGAGCGAACGGCAGGTCGAGCAGCCCGGGCGTGGCAACCCTCAAGCCAGCTGTCGCATTTCGTGATCGGCAACAACGCGGTTGCGGTGGACGCTGCCGGTGTGGAGGCCGAGCGGCGGGGCTATTCCCACGCAATGATCGCCGCCACAACGCTCGAGGGCGAGGCAGAAGCTGTGGGGCGGCACCTGGCTCAGATGGCGCGTCAGATGCGCGATCAGGCCGGTCCCGATTGTCTGATCAGCGGAGGGGAACCGACGGTCAGGCTGGTCGAAGCTGCACGGCGAGGCC
>JBGSHS010000103.1:0-13458 GCA_041752115.1 Pirellulaceae bacterium
GTTCGGCGGCGGCCAGGTGGTGACGACCGTCGTCGAACTGA
Organism: Pirellulaceae bacterium; assembly: GCA_041752115.1. Lineage (GTDB taxonomy): Bacteria > Planctomycetota > Planctomycetia > Pirellulales > Pirellulaceae > JAJRVM01. The sequence goes on from JBGSHS010000103.1 coordinate 42, forward strand.
CCGACCCGGTCCAGGTCCGCAGCATTGTCCCCTTCGGCCAATCCCGACGCCCTGCATCGCCGCACTTCGCCGACCAGGCGCGGCTTTGCTCGGCGGGCCAAATGCGCCCCGCCTGGCACGGCTGGAGCCAACTGCGCGACCAGGTCGGCTCCAAGGTGGTCTGGGAGTATCGACTCGATCGGCCATGATTTGGTGAGCCATCCAAATCAAGGTGTTCGATCGAGCCGGGGACAACGTGTAGTGGGAGGCGATGCGCAAGGTGATGCACGACGGGCTTCAGAAGGTCGCAGCAAGCAGACCACGATGATGCGAGCACAGCGGTTTCGACCGCCGCAATGGCCGCCACCAACTGCGCGATGGGACCGGGCTGATCGACCGTCAGGGTCTGCGCCGCGACCGGACCGTCGTAGGGTTGTACCTCGACACGGGTGGTGGTGCAGCCAAGCTGTTCGACTTTGTCGCGCGACAGCGGCGCGGGACGCGTACGCCCTTGCACCCACAGTTCGATGCCGGCCGTGCGCAGGGGACTGGCGGCATCCTCCGTCTTTCCCGGCGCGATCATCGCGCGCGAGTTATCGATCTCGGCCAGATCCACGATGTGCGTGTAGACGTTGCCCGGTTGCGACCAGATCGTGCCCGTATCGAGACATGTCAGGGGTGGTGACACGATGTCGAGTGACGGATCGAGCTTCGGCAGTTGCAGCGGGGTCATGCCCTGATATTGCATCGTGATCGTTCGACCGGCAGCTTCTGGCGCACCCTGTCGCATGCGCGCGGTCCACGGATCGCGCAGCACCTCGGCTGGATCCTCGGCTAGACCAACGACCGGCAAGCAGATACCGAACAAGACAACGATCAACCTGGTGTGTTTCATGACTTCTCCTTCGGTAGCGTCGGTGAGTACGGCCAATCAGTTGCCGACTCTTCGCGATTCGTCCCAACGGCCCCCATCAGACGTCCGCCCACCTGTACGGGTAACCGCGGTTCACGCAAATCGCCGCAAAATGACCGGCCGCGCCGGTATCGGTGAATGCCTCCCCCCGCAAGCCAGAATAGCGTGGATCCCTGACGTGTCTCCGCAATGGGGCAAGGACCATCCCACACCGGGTGCGCGGGGTGCGACTCACTCTGCCACCATCCACTTGCGCGCCAGTTGCAGCAGTCGCTCATATTCTGCAATCCCGTCCGCTTCCTTCCCCAACCGGAACAAATGGGGAATGGAGAGGCCGAGTTCAAAACACTCGGCCGCTTCGCCGGACGGTCGAGCGGCGGTGCGGGCGAGCGTGGCGAGCGTTACGACCAAGGGCGTGACCCCGGCCGCCGTACGCGGCGCCGCTTCCGCCTGTTGCAGCAAATCTGGCCAGCGTTCCCGCTGCTCGACCTGTTCCTCGAGCGTCCGGTAATCCGGCACGGCCCGGAGCGGCACACCGTCGGTGTTCGAGAGGAACCCGAGCAGTGCGGCCACGGTTTCGGGATCGCGCGTTGTCCCGTCCGGATAGATCACGCCTTGCGAGTCGCGAAACATGATCTTGCCGATCATCAGCTCCCACAAGTAGAACCCGACACGTTCCTCACCCGCGACCCGAATCACCAGCGGATAGGGCTGACCGCCTCCCGGGCTGCCGCACTCGGTGATGACCATCGGCTTGCCCTGCTCGGCTCCGTAACGACGCGCCAGGTCGATGTCGGCGCGGAACCACGACTCGCGCGGGGAGTACGAGTGCAGCGACACGAAATCGACCAGGTCGCTGGTCCGCGGAATGTACTCGGCCACCGCATGCCCCACTGTGATCGGATGCTGCGGATCGAGTTCCTTGACAAAGCGGCAGAAGTGCCGCACGAACTCCCAGATCACGTCGCGTTCGGCGCGTGTCACGTGTTCGAAGTCGGCCATGGGCTCGTTCATGATGTCCCAACCCAGCACGCGCGCGTCGCCGCGCAGCGGCTGCACCACGGTGCGCACGTAGTTCTCGAGTGCCGGCCAGTTCTCCTTCCCCAGCCGACTGAAACCCGGGTTGTTGACCCACGTCTCGGAAGTGGCGAGCTCCAGGCTGGGTTCCAGGCCGAAACACGAATCGAAGAGCACAAACAGAGGTCGCAACTGGTGCGCGTGGCAGCGATCGACCAGGTCCGCCACGTTCTTCGCGAAGGTCTCCGGAGCATGCTCGCAGGCCACGGTGGAGAGAAAGACACGCACCGAGTTGAGCCGCAGGCGCTGGGCGTACGCCAGCTCCCGTTCGACGACATCCGCGTCGTAGTGGAGCCACGCCCCCACACTCGTGCTGGCGTAACTGGGCGTAAAGTTCGCGCCGCGGATCGCGGCCAGTTCAGCGGTCAAGTCCATGTCAGCGGCAAGCGCTCGCGGACAGAAACCGGTTGCGAACACCACCGCGATCGCACCCAGCAGCATCCGAACGTGCCATGCGTTCAGGACCGGCGGAGGAATGTTCGTCGCCTTTCGCTCCACGAAAGCAACGGGTTGTTGCAGCGGACACCGTGCTGGAACGACAGCCATTAATTCGTCGGTCCTTATGCACTCGCCGAACCTAAGTCCCGTATCTGTCCTATTGCTCGCGTCCAAAGCGAAGGGCCGCAACGCCCACATTCTCCCGATATTTGACCGGTAGTCGGATCGACGGTCTGGCAGGCTGCGTGCGGATTCGCCGCGCGCGCCACAACGTCCAGGGCATTGTTCAGAAAAAACGAGTGCGGTGATTCCCTCTCTTCGGTCCACAGCAGTTCACCTTTCGCCAGATCAATTCCGATCGTTCTTTGTTCGTTGACCGTGTCTTACTATCTTGGTGCCCGCAATTCGTCGTAGACTCCCAGATCGCGGAACACCTTGTCCAACAGCCGGATGCCCTGGTCCATCTGTCGGCACGCTTCCTCCAGTTTGCCTGCCGTGTGCAAGTCCGCGGCCCGAGCCAATTCGGCGACGGCCTGCTGAAGATCGCCTTCGTGTTTGACGCCGGCCCAGATCAGGCAGCGTCCCGCCTCGAACATGGCGTTTTTCCGTTCAGCGAAATTCTCCGGTGTGGTGGGACGGGCGTCCGTGTGTTGCAGGATGTCGGCGATGCGGAACCGGTCGAGGCGCGGCGGCATGGCCGCCTGGGGCATGGAGAATCCCAGCACGGCTGCCACGTAGTCGGGATAGCGAACTGAGCCGTCGGTCGTGCAGACTCCGCCACCCTGAGTCACGGGACATTCGCCGCTGATCAGCGAGAAGAAGTACCAGCCGATCTTTTCTTCGCGCAAGATGCGGAAATTCAGCTCCGGAGTCGAACCCATTTCGGCAGTGGACGTCTCCGTGATGATGGCCGTTTTGTCGCGGGCCAGTCTGCGCGCCGCCGCGATGTCCATGCGGTAGGTCTTCTCAAAAGCCTGGTAGCAATGAGAATTCACGACATCGACATGGTTGAACACCCAAGGGATGTGGGCGTGATTGCCGACGCCGATGGTTGTGGGATGCGTGCGGTCGAGTTGACGCACGTAGTCGGCCCAGTAACGCGCGAAATCCCATGCGAACTGGTCGTTGCCCTGGGCGATCTTCGGGATGCCCATCGAACTCGGTTCATTCATCACGTCCCACATCAAGATCCGCGGATCACCGCGATAGGTCTTGACGACGTCGTCGATGTTGGGCCTGAGTTTCTCGCGATGCTCGGGTTGCATCAACGTCGGTCCCGGATTCGGAATCCAGGCGCGCGTGTCGAAGTCGGGATCGCTCTCCCCGAAACAGCCGTCGAAGAGAATTAACATCGCGGTCAGACCGTACCGGTCGCAACGCGACAACAGATCTTCGAGGTTCGTCATGTAGCGCGGGGGATCTTTCTGATAGACGATCGCGTTCATCCAGACGCGCACTGAATTCAGCTGCAGTTTGTGCGCGTAAGCAAGTTCCCGTTCGACCGCGTGCGGATCGTACCTGTCCCACTGCGCGTACGAGTTATATGCATATCCCGGAATGTAGTTGGCGCCACGCACCCATTGGAAGTCGTTGCCTTGCCACCAGAGCGGTTGCCGCTGTTCGGTGGTGGTGTGGGAGGGTGCGGCTGGGACCGGGGTGGTCGCGAACGCGCCGGCCGTCATCAAGAAGAGCGATAGCATGTCGCCGTTCTCCGAAAGGTCACCTTGGACATCACCTGCTTCCCGGTCTTCGTGCAGCCGCCGTTACGGCGGACTGCGCGGCGTCACCCAGGCGGCGTCGCCCAGGTTGCGCAAGGCCCACGCGTCTCCACGAATCTGGCCGGCCAACAGCCCGCGGGATTTCTCGCGCGGATGCCACCAACTGGCCAGAGGGCAATAGTTCGCCCAGAAGTAGGCTTCCTCCAGATAGTAGTGATCGCCGCTGACAAGATACGGCACGTAGGCCAGCGACGGCTGATGTGCCAGGTCGGGCGAGAAACGCGGCCGAGGCGCGATCTGCGGCTGGAACAGCTGCCAGAACGGCTGGGCAGAACTTGGCGGAGGGATTCAGTTCTTGTCGTCATTTTCCCCGACACCTCCCGGTTCTGCATACGCTCCTGAACCCCAGCGGGGCGGCATTTCCAATCGCTTGATCCGTTCCAGGACCGCTGCGAACAGAGGGTGTTCTGCGCGGGTCCTGCCCTTTGCGGCGAGTCGTCGCACTGGGGGGTAGTTTTTCAGAAATGGTAAGGCCCGTCAATCGGCTCGAAGGACCGTTTCCGCGTCAGGGTGGTGCGTGCTTACGCCGGTAGTCGTGCGGCGTCAGGCCCGACGCGCGTTTGAAGTAGCGGGAAAAATGACGATCGTCCTCATAGCCCATGACGGTCGCGATTTCGTGAATCCGCATCTTGGTTTCGGTCAACAGCCGCGTAATGCAGGCAATCCTCGCGGAAGTCAGCTGGCGATGGATCGAGCAGCCCAGTTCCGACTGGAACTGATCGTTCAACGTCCGATGTGATAGACCGGTGGCCTTGACGATGTCCGCGACGCGGATGGGGCGATCAGCGTTCTCGCGAATGAAACGCAGGGCTCTTCTGACATTCGCGTTACGGACCATCAAGACGTTGGTTGACTGACGCACTGTGACGCTTATTGCATGGGCGATAATACGCTGACGTGACATCCGCTCATCGCCGCGGATCATTCGGTCCAGCAAGGCGGCCGCTTCATAGCCGGCTTGTTCCGATGCCATCCTGACGCTGGAGAGCGGCGGGTTCTGCAGTTCGCAGACGTACTGGTCGTCGTCGACTCCGATCACGGATACATCCTCTGGCACGCCGTAGCCCAACACATGACAGGTTTCCAGGATCGACGCGGCGCGGTCGTCGTTGGCACAAAGCATGCCGATCGGCTTGGGCAGCGATTCCAGCCACCGCCGCACCTGCGGTTCTTCTTTCACCCAGGTGGCAGGCCGACGACTTCGCGGACGGTACACCTCGACGCGGCCGCCCGCTCCTTCCAACAACTCACAGAAGGCGGAGCAGCGTTCCTGCGACCAACGGATGCCGCCGTATCCGCAGAAGGCGAAATGGCGGTGCCCGAGTTCCAACAGATGTCGCGCTGCCAGGCGTCCCGCTGCATCGTCTTCGGACAGAATACAAGGCACGCGCCCGGAGTACTCGTTTACGTCGTAGGCGATCAGCGGCACCCGCAGCTTCGACAGGCCATCGAGCTGGGCCACGGGACAGACCACCCCGTCCGGCCGCCAGGCTCTGAGTTCCTTCCCGTCGAGTGGGCGCTTCGAACGCAAATAGCCGTGCGGCTGGCGATAGAAAGTCCAGGGGCCGTTCAGCGCAGAGTATCTCGCAATTCCGGACAGCAGTCCCCGATCGAACCCGCGGGTCGCTGCAGGTAACAGGATGATTCGGGGCGAGTTCCGCATCGGCGTCTCCGCGGGTTGCCTGGCTGCCAGAGATGGCGGTAATTTTGCCAGAAATGGCGGTGCATTTCCAGCTGTCTGACGTACACTGAGCGGACGATGTACGGTTCCAACCCAAGCAGGAGAAACAGGTGAGCACCACGCGGAAAGATGATCTGATCGTCGTTGCTGGAGCCGGGGGATTCATCGGGGGAGCCATGGTCCGCTATCTTGCGGAGCGGGGGTTCATGTGCATTCGAGCCGTCGACAAGAAGCCGCTCCCCGAGTGGTATCAGCGCAGCCCGGGGGTGGAGTGTCTGTGCCTTGACTTACGCGACGAGGGCAACTGCCGAAGGGCCTGTGAGGATGCGACCGAGGTCTACAACCTGGCCGCCGACATGGGCGGAATGGGGTTCATCGAACGATTCCGTATCGAGTGCCTGCGCAGTATTCTGATCAACACGCATATGCTCGAAGCGGCCTATCACGCCGGAGCCCAGCGTTATTTCTTTTCCTCGTCGGCCTGCGTCTACAACACGGACCTGCAACAAGACCCGCGGGTACAGGCTTTGAAGGAATCCGATGTGTATCCAGCGATGGCCGAGCGCGGTTACGGCTGGGAGAAGCTGATGTCGGAGATGTTCTGCCAGGAATACTGGCACGAGCGGGGGCTGAAGACCGCGATCGCCCGCTTCCACAATGTTTACGGTCCCTACGGCACTTGGGATGGCGGCCGTGAAAAAGCGCCGGCAGCGATTTGCCGCAAGGTCATCGAGGCTAAGGACCGGGGCGCCGATGCACTCGAGATCTGGGGCGATGGCAACCAGACTCGGAGCTTCATGTACATCGATGACTGTACCCGGGGCATTGACATGATCATGCATCGCGAGGAACTGATCGCGACGCCGATCAACCTGGGCTCCAGCCAGTTGGTGTCGATCAATGAGCTGGCGATCGTTGCCGAAGAGATCGCCGGTGTCCAGCTGAAACGCCAATACAACCTGGATGCACCCCAGGGGGTCGCCGGTCGCAACAGCGACAACACGATGATTCAGAAGATCCTTGGCTGGGAACCGGACACGCTGCTTCACGAGGGCCTGGCCAAGACCTACGCCTGGATCGAACAGCAGTACATGGATCGCAAGGCCGGCAGACGCACTATTAGCTAACCACTCAGCCTGCTGGTCGAGAAGGAGTGCGGTATGGAAGACAGTCCAGTTTGGTCCATCGATCTGGTCGTGATCGTCGCCTACTTGTTGGGCATCCTGTTCGTCGGCATCTGGTCGGTCTGGCGACAGAAGCTGACGGGCGACATTTACTTCCTGGCGGGCCGCGCGCTGGGCTGGCCCATGGTCGGAGCCGCGCTATTCGCCTCGAACATCTCGACCATTCACCTGGTGGGCTTGGCGCAGGACGGCTACCAACGCGGGCTGGTCGTGGGCAACTTCGAGTGGATGGCCACGTTCACCTTGATCCTGCTGGCGCTGGTCTTCGTACCGTTCTATTTCCGCAGCCGGATCGCCACACTGCCCGAGTTCCTCGAAAAACGTTACAGCCGCCTCGCCCGTTCCATCATGGCGTTCATGGCCATCCTGGCGGCCGTGTTGATCCACATCGGCATCTCCCTGTACGCGGGCTCCGAAGTATTCGAGCAGTTCTTCGGCATCCCCGTCGAGGTATCGATCATCATCATCTCGACCGTCACCGCCGTCTACACCGTGGTGGGCGGGTTGCGCGCGGTGGTGGTGACCGAGGCCATCCAGACGGTGATTCTACTCGGCGGTGCGGTCCTGATCACGGCGTTGGCTGTCGCCAAACTGCCGGAACACGACGTGAATTCCTGGGCGGACTTCCACCGCAAGATCGACGTTGAGCACAGTGCCGAAGCGCTGGGCCGGACAGCCGAGATGCTTGATGCGGCCACGAGCACGTTGGCCGATGACCGTGCCGAGTCGCGCGCGGCAGTGGGGGATTTGATGTGGGCCTGCGCCCGAGAACTCAAGGAATCAGAGAAGCTTCACTTCGTCGTCGGCGAGTTGGCGCGGGCGGAGCAAGAGGAGTTGGCCGCGTTGTTCACCGAGCCGCAGCGTTGGGACGATCTGGCTTCCGCCGCGGAGCGGTTGGCCCCTGCCGCCGTCGCGCTCCGCACGGCACAGCAGCAGGTCCTGGCGGTTGGGGATATGAAGGCGTACCTGGCAACCGATCGGCCGATCCGTACGCCACGGCTGAGCATGTTGCGGGCCGAAGGGCCCTACTACTGGCTGGCGATCCTGCTCGGTTATCCGATCCTGGGCGTGTGGTATTGGTGCAGCGATCAGACGATCGTCCAACGCGTGCTGGGAGCGAAGGACGAACTGAACGCGCAAAACGGCGCCCTGTTCGCCGGCTTGCTGAAAATTACCCCTGTGTTCCTGATGGTGCTGCCGGGCACGGTGGCCTACCTCATTTTACGCGACAAGATCGGCAACGAGACGGCAAAGACGTTGCCGATTATGATTTCGGAGTTGATGCCGCCCGGTCTGAAGGGGCTGATGGCTGCGGCGCTGATGGCCGCCCTGATGAGCACGATTGCGGCGGCGTTGAACAGCGTCGGCACGTTGGTGGCCAAAGACATCGTGGTCTTCCTCCGCCCGCACACGTCCGATGCTGCGCAGGTGCGCGTCGGACGGATCAGCGCCGTCGTGCTGATGCTCTTGGCCATGGCATGGTCGACGCAGGGGGGCAAGTTCGGCACGATCTTCGAAGTCATCAACAAGATCCCCGCCCTGTTTCTCGCTCCGCCGATCACCACCGTGTTTCTGTGGGGCGTCTTCTGGCGGCGCGGCACCAAGCAGGCGGCCGTCACCGTACTGGCGCTCGGCCTCTCGCTTGGTTTCTGCCTGTTCCTGGCCGACACCAAACAAGTGGCGGGCGCCGCATGGATCTCCGATGAACGCGTCGGTTTGGGGATCCCATTCATGATGCAGGCCGTTTACATGTTCGGGATCTGGTCGTTGCTGTATGTGGTCGTGTCGCTTGCCACGCCGGCCCCGCCGCGCGAACAGGTCGAGAATACCACCTGGCCGAACCCCTTGGCGGTCGTCTTCCACGGTCGCCTGATCGGCTGGTACGACGCGCGTTTGCTGGCGGCGGTGCTGCTCGTTCTGACGCTGGGACTCTATTGGGTGTTCCGATAGGCCAGCTTACGGTTGCTAACGGTGCAGAGCACGATCGAGGGAAGAGGATCGATGGCAAGACCGTCTCGGATAAACAAACGGCCCGGACACCCTTACCGCGTAGCCCTGGCCGGTGGGTGGGGAGACCATAACTTCGTGAATTTCCTCGCCGATGGATACGTGGTCGTCGTTCAGGTTCAGCCGACGACAACGTTTCACGACCGTTGCGGGATCTGCTCAAGCACTCGGCAGATCCTCATGCAGAAGTACCCGCAGGGCGTTCCTGACAACATCGACAAGTATCAGCTGGCGACCGAACTGTACTACTGGGAGAACGCCACGAAGGTCCCGATCGGCGGGTCGCAAGACGCCTGGGGATCGGTGTATCCGGGGATCAATCTGCTGCACTACGACTTTCGCCATCACAACGGCGTACTGCCCAAGACCGTGACCTCCATGGTGAACCGGCGCACCGCAAGCTGGTTCGAGCGTCATTTCTGGATTGTGGACTGCGTCGGGCCGCGTCCCGCAGGTTACAATCCGTTCGATGGCGGCCGGTTTGCCACCAAGGAAGTTGTCGAGCTGTTGGGAAAATCCGGATGCGATTGCTTCGCGGCGATCAAGAACCACGATCTAGAAGCGTTGGGAGCTTCGTTCAACCTGTGTTCGTCCGCTTGGCGAAAGATGCTGCCTGCGATCTTCGAGCACCCGACGATCACGGTGCCCGTGATGCATCAGATGCGTTATTACCAGCGTAAATACGCCGGAGCGATGCCTTCCGGTTGCGGCGTTGGGTACATCTACGTGGCCTCCTCGGAGCCCGTGGAAGGCGGATTCCAAGTCAAGGTCAACCTCCGTTGAAAGAAAGACGGACATGCTGAGCGATAACTGTTACGCGGTGGTCATGGCGGGTGGCGCGGGTACGCGTCTCTGGCCGTTGAGCAGCCGAGACAAGCCGAAGCATTTTCTGAAGCTGTTTGGGGGCCAGTCGCTGATTGAAATGACCGTTGGCAAGCTGCGCGGGCACCTGCCTGAGGATCGCATCCTGATCCTGACGAGTGTCAAGTATCGAGAAATCGCCCAGTCGACGCTCCCCCAGATACCCCCGGAGAACTTTGTTTACGAACCCTGCCTGCGTGACACGGCCAGCGCCATTGGACTCGCCGCTACCGTGCTGAGGACCAGGTGCCCGGCGGCAACCATGATCGTGTTGACGGCGGATCAGATCATCGAGCCGGCCGACAGGTTCAATACCGCGATCGCGAACGCCGCGACCTTTCTGGACACGCACCCCGATCAGTTGGTGGCTTTCGGAGTAGAAGCGGTCGCCCCCAGCACGCTGGTTGGCTGGCAGAAACTGGGCCCGATCGTTCCCTTTCCGGACTGTGAAGTGCGCCGCATCACGGCCTTCACGGAAAAACCCGAACTGCACATCGCTCGGCAATACCTGGACGCAGGGGGATACTGCTGGAATTCCGGACAATTCGCTTGGAAGGCGGAAACGATCCTGAGGGAGATCGACGCGCACCTGCCCGAGGCCACGCCACTGCTCGCGAGAATTGGCGAAGCCTGGCAGACGCCGGCTCGTGCACAGGTCCTGGGTGAACTGTTTCCCCGGATGCCGAAAGGCTCGATCGACTACAAGATCATGCAGAAGACGGGGCGTGCCTGCAGCATCCTTCTGCCCTGCCGTTGGGAGGACATGGGGACCCACGCCGCCCTGGCACAGAGAATCGGCACGACACGGGATGAGAACACCGTCGTGGGCCCGGCCGTGGTCCTGGGAAAGGAAGACATCGTCCTGGCCAATACGGGTCAGCGTGTCGTCGTGGCATCCGATCGACTTCTGGTCGTGGTGACTGACAACGCCGTATTCGTCGGTGACCGGAACACGGACATGAAAGCCCTGGTGGAATCCGTTGCCAAACAAGCCCCGGAAATCGTTTGACGTCCTTCGAATCAGTCATGAGCGATGAAACAGTCGCACCAACGTGACAAGCAGCGAAATCGTCACAAGCGAACCACGCTGGAACGAATGGAGAACACCCATCATGAAACGCATCATTCTGGTTTCCTTCATGTGCCTGAACGCGACGTTTTCGGCCGCCTCGGAACCGTTGCCCGTTCCGGAGCGCGGGTTTGTCAGCTCCCAACCGGCGACGAGGTGGGAAGAGGGGCTCATCTGCGGCAATGGCACGATCGGCGCCAATGCTCTGAGCCGCCCGCTGCAGGAGCGAATCATCTTCACCCATGAGCGGTTGTTTCTGCCGATGGGGCCTCCCGTGATGCCTCCCGATCAGTCGGCCCGCTTGTTCGAGATCCGGCGGCTCATCGACCGAGGACTCTACAAGCAAGCCTGCGAACTCCAGGCCAGTCTCTCCGGGCAGGACGGCTTCATGTACCCGGACTATTTTGTGCCGGCCTTCGACCTCACGATCCAAACTCAGGCAGCGGGCGCGGTCCGCGACTTCGCCCGCTCGGTAGATTTCCAGACCGGCGAAGCGGTCGTCCACTGGGCCGACGATCGCGGAGTCTTCGAGCGTCGCATGTTCGTGTCCCGCGCAGCGGGCATTGCGGTGCTGCTGCTGACGGCGCCGAAGTCGGCACTCGACTGCCGGTTGGCGTTGGAGCCGCGAGAACCGAGTGACGAATTCAATTCCGATTCCGACGTCAACAAGCGTTCCGACCAGGTCTTCCAGGAATACGTTTCCGATATCAAGCACGCGGCCGGCGACTCTTGGTTGACCTACAGCAACCGGTTCACCAAAGCCTACCCGGGTAGCATCCACGCGCTCGAGGGCTACGCGCGGGTCGTGGCAACCGGAGGGACGACCAACCCGCAAGACGACGGTTCGTTGGTCGTCACAGGCGCAGAACGCCTTCTGCTGTTCGTCGATATCCGGATGCTCTACGACCCGGACAAATCGATGCGGGAGGAAATGCAACGTTCGCTCGCGCAGCTTCCCGCCGACTACGGCCAACTTCTCGATGAGCATGCCAAGCTTCACGGCCAGTTGTTCAACCGGATGCGTCTGGATCTGGGCGGTGGCCCTGACCACCGGCGGACGACGGAAGAACTGTTGGAGCTGTCGACCTACGAGAACCCGAATCGGGCGCTGATCGAAAAGGAATTTGATGCGGCGCGCTACAACATCATCTCCTGCACCGGCCAGCTGCCACCGACGCTGCAGGGAGTCTGGGGAGGAACCTATGTTCCCGGCTGGGCCAGCGATTTCACCCACAACGGCAATGTCCCTTCGGCCGTCGCCTCGTACCTGATGGGCAACATGCCCGAACTCATGCTGGCCTACACGTCTTACATCGAATCAATCGTTCCCTACCTGGAAATCAACGCCAAGCACCTGTTCGGGGCTCGTGGAATCGTGTTGCCTTCGCGCTCGACGACCCACGGTTTCAACAATGCGCTGAATGCCGATTTCGCCGGCGGCATGTGGGTCGGAGGAGCAGGCTGGGCGGCCCACTTTTTCTACGACTATTACCTCTACACCGGCGACCGGGAATTCCTGGCCAAACACGCCCTGCCGTTCATGGAGAAGGCGGCGGCGTTCTTCGAGGACTATCTGTACGAGGGGCCGGACGGACGGTACATTTTTTCGCCAACCCAGTCGCCGGAGAACACGCCCGGCAACTCGAACTCACAAGCCTCCTACAACGCCACGATGGACGTCGCGGTCGCCAAGGAACTGCTCCGCAACCTGATCTCCGCTTCCCGCGAACTGAAGCGAAACCAGGACAAGATCCCGGTCTGGCAGGCGATGTTGGACAAGATGCCCGAGTACCTGATCGACGACAACGGCATCATCAAGGAATGGCTCACGCCGCGGCTGGACAATAACGATGACCATCGCCACTGCTCGCAACTCTACCCCTTGTTCGACGGCATGCCGGACGAGATTGCGCAGAGCCCCGCATTGCAAGCGGCGTTCCGGAAGAGCATCGAGCACAAGCTGGACAAACACTGGAAGCATAACCAACGCGGCTTCATGTCGTTCGGCTTGGTCCAGCTGGGCCAGGCCGCGACCAGCCTGGGCGACGGTGAGCTGGCCTACCATTGCCTCCGACATCTGGTCAACCGGTTCTGGCTGAACAATCTGGCCTCCACGCACAACCACCGCTCGCTGTTCAACATGGACATCAGCGGCGGCATGCCGGCCGTGATCATCAAGATGTTGGTGGCTTCCGACGTCGGCAAGATTCAACTCCTGCCGGCCCTCCCCGCAGCCTGGCCTTCCGGCCGGATCGAAGGCGTGCTGTGCCGAGGTGCCATCGAGATCCAAAGCCTGCAGTGGGAAGGAAAACAGGTCACGGTCCAGCTGAACTCGGCCAGGTCGCAGACCGTCACCCTGGTATTGCCGTCCGAGATCGCCGAATTCTCACTCACCGGCGGTGATGCGAAAGCGAGTCCGGCGAAACATCC
>JBGSHS010000104.1:0-33789 GCA_041752115.1 Pirellulaceae bacterium
GCTCCAATACCTCACACCTATGTTCGTCCGTGAACATCCTTGAGTCCTCCTGACGAGTAAGTTGCCGATACACAACAACTTATGTCAGTGAGGACTCTTTTTTGTCAAGACAAGCTTAGTACCATTGAGCTCCGCTCGTGCGGTGAAGCAGATGGCGAGCTACTCCACGCGGCGTTGCGTGCCGAGCCGGACACGGCACCGGTGGAGATCGCGTTTTCCCATCAGAACAACCTCGCGCATCTGCTGCGACTCTGACGCACCTGGAGCACGGGGTTCTACGTCGGTACGTTCGGCGAGTACTCGATGCAGGCGGTCAGGAATCGTCTGGCGGCACCGTAGCTCACCATCTCATTCACCGCACGAGCGGAGCTCGTGGGGGTCGGGAAGGAAGGAGCGAGCAGAGCGGTAGCTCACCATCTGCTTCACCGCACGAGCGGAGCTCGCGGGGGTCGGGAAGGAAGGGGCGAGCGGAGCGGTAGCTCACCATCTCATTCACCGCACGAGCGGAGCTCGTGGGGGTCGGGAAGGAAGGAGCGAGCGGAGCGGTAGCTCACCATCTCATTCACCGCACGAGCGGAGCTCGTGGGGGTCGGGAAGGAAGGGGCGAGCGGAGCGGTAGCTCACCATCTGCTTCACCGCACGAGCGGAGCTCGCGGGGGTCGGGAAGGAAGGAGCGAGCGGAGCGGTTGATTGGGGTTCGGGGTGGTGCCAGAATGGGGGAGGTGGTGATGGGGTGGTCTCGCGGGGAGGTAAGTGGGCATGCGTGCATCAGTGGCCGATCCGAATCTGCTCTTCTTTGTGCTGGCCAGGCAACTGGGCTTTATTTCACGCGAAGATCTGGAAGAATCAGTCCAACATTGGCGCGACGAGGCCGTTCGCTCGCCCGGCAGGCGACTGGTCGATCAGCAGGTCCTCCAACGTGAAGAATTCGAACTGCTGAACAAACTCAAAAACCGACTGCTCTGCAAATACCATCACGATCCGGCCCGGTGCCTTGCCCGTATCGCCCACGCTAGCTCGGCCGTCGCCGACGAACTGCGCGAACTGAACATCGCCACGCCTGAGGACCCGGTCCCCTACCATGCTCCCCCTGATCCAACTGCACAGCTGCGGGTTTCCTACAACATCGAGCGCGAAGACGGCGCGCATCGGTCCACTTGGCACCCCTCGGAGGTGACGATTGGCCGAGGTGGTCTGGCCGACGGAATCGATTCCCCCGCGCTCACTGCGCCGTCCCATACCCGCAGCTGGCAGCGGCCTGTACGAACCTCCCAGCACTCGTCGCTGGAGACCGACGACGTGCTCGCACGCTCTCTGATCGGCCGGAGCCATGGAACTCGAAATGGTTTCGCGAACGCCCATCGCTCCGAGCGGGTCGCCCGCGTCGTGCTGATCGGCTTGGTCCTGCTGCTGATCACCCTCACCAGCGTCATCACGCACGCGTGGACGGTGGCCCGGAAGGACCAGCAGCTAGCGGTCGCCAACAGCCGGGCGAACGAAGTGAATGCGGAACTGAAGAAGGTCACCAGTCAGGCAGAATTCAGCCAGGACGAACATGAGGCGGTGCTGCAGTTCGTCCGCCAGCACGTTCTTTCCGCCTCGCGTCCCTTCTTCTTCGAGGGAGGACTGGGACTTGATATTACCGTCAAAGATGCGATCGATGCGGCGGAACAGCAAATCACGCAAACCTGTACCGATCAGCCTCTGCTGGAAGCAGCCATCCGTTCGCTCTGGGGAGATACCTTTCAGAGTCTGGGGGAACTGCAACTGGCGACTGCTCAGCACGAACAGGTGTGCAAGCTGCGAGAAGCGGAGCTCGGAGCAGACCATCCCAGTACGCTCGCGGCCCGAGACCGGCTGGGGATGACCTATTTGGCTCGCCGCGATTCACGCCGCGGTCTGCCTATTCTCGAGGATACGTTCCAGCGACGACAAGAAACACTCGGCCCAAATCATCTCGACACCATCCGCTCCATGAACCATCTGGCGCTGGCCTATGCGAATCGAAAACGCGTGAGCAAGGCAGTCGAGTTTTACGAAGACGCGCTGCAGCTGAGCACCCAGAGCTTGGGCGCAGATCATCGTGAAACGCTTTCGACGATGTTTCAAGCTGCATCTGCCCGGCTTCGCACCGACAAGCCACAAGAGGCCCTGCCGATGATTGAGGATCTGGTCGCACGAAGCCGCCAGGCCTTCGACAAGAGCGATCAAGAATTCGCCACGCTGCTGTCCAACGTCGGACGAGTCTTGTTAGATCACAAGCAATACGCCGCTGCAGAAAGCTATTGGCGCGAATGCGTGAGTATGCGAGAAGCGTCGGAGGCCAAGAGGTGGGAGCTGTTTGACGCTCAGGCCAAGCTTGGCATCGCGATTGCCGCTCAGGGGGGCGAGCTGTTCGCCACCGACCCCGATGCCGCTCGCCTTAAATTTGAAGAAGCGGAACTGCTGCTCAAAGCAGGTGGCAGCGGCTTGCTCCGGCGGGCCGGAGTCATTCCGGTGCCCGAGCGGACGAGCGTACTCGTGGCCCTGAACGGACTGGTCTCTTTATATACTGCGTGGGGCAAACCGGAGGAAGCCACTCACTGGCAGCAACTGCTGATCCAAGTGCGTGCCGGAAATCGGGGCGTCCGGTTCATCTGAACACCTCTGCCGTCCCCCGATCGCCACGTAGCCGCGCACGTAGCACGCACTTCAGTGCGTGACAGACGCTGGGGAGTGGTCGCGCATCCGCAGATCGCGGGGAGGTGGAGAACGGATGGAGGTGTCCCCATGCTCTGCGCGAGCATGGCCACGGCTCTGCGCGAGCATGGCCACGGCTCTGCGCGAGCTCAGAATTGCAATTCGTTGAGTGAGCTGACAGTGAGCACCTGTTTGTGGAAGGCCTGCAGTCGCGTCACATCCTGGCACTGGCCGATCCGCTCCAGCAACTCCGGCGGCACGGCGCCAAAGCGAACCTCCAGCGTTTGCCGCAGCAGGTCCACCACCGCCTGGCGTCCCACTTCGATCCCTTCCTGACGTCCTGCTTCCAATCCCTCTTGTCGTCCTTCTTCGATTCCCTCCTGGCGAGCCGTTCGTTCCCAGCTGGTGAGATAGGGCATATGCAACTCCTCTTCGATCAGTGCCACGTCCTGCCGAAACTGGTGAGCCAGCGGCTGCGGCAACCGCAGCAGGTAGTCCATGAACCGTAGCAGCTTCAGAATATCGCCCCGCTGGTACCCGCGCCGATACAGCTCCCGGACCAACGCCACCTTGTATGCGTACCGCCGCCTGCGGTCGCGGCCCGCTTGTAGTTTACGCAACTGCACCAGCGTGGCAATCGCACACGGACTAGGATCGTCGACGAGTTCCTCCTCCGGGCGAAAGTCCAGCAGCTTAACCACCGGAAACACAAACGCCAGGCGGCAGCCAGCCTGCTCCCGCCGGTAGCCGCTGGGTTCTAGCCCGAATCGCGAGGTGACGCTGGCGCCACTCGTGCTCGTGCTCGTAATCGATGTTCCGATCAACGTCCAGCTTTTCGTGATCGAAGACCGGATCGGTCATCGTTACACCTTTCGATTACGATTACGAGCACGAGCACGAGCACGATGATCCACTTCCCGCCGCGCCGACTGGGGCCCGACCAGGATCTGAGCCAGTTCCTTGTCCAGGTATTGGTACCCCTGCTGGAAATCGATCCCCGCATGCACCTGCGGAAAGAAGAACCGGAAGAATTCCTCCAGAAAGTCTTCGATCAGCTGCTTCCAGCCCCCGTCCATATCGGCTGAAGTCGACTCGCCCACGGACTGTTTCCTCCTCCACGACGCCTGCCGCTCCCTATAGGGAGAATCGCAAAACAGGCCCGCTCGCCCTCACGGGACTGGAAAATTCGTTGGCGGCAGAACGCGGCGAAGAAGAAGAAGAAGAAGAAGAAGAAGAAGAAGAAGAAGAATGAGACAAAAAGATCTGGATGACAGAAAGATGGTAGAGGGAACTGAAGAACTGGAAGATCGCCGACGATTCCAGCCCCGCAGCGATTCTCTTGTTGGGAGAATGAGGAAACACCCGCCAAGAAATGACGAATGACGAAAGACCCAATGACGAGGAAGGGGCTCATCGGGTCGCGGCAGTGAGTTTTCCTGGGGCTGCGCATTTGCGGACTGCGGGGAGGCGAACTGAAGCTCGCGCTACGGCGGAGCCCGCGTCTACCGGCTTCGTTGGTAGGTGATGATCGCGGAGCTCGCCTGTTCGATCAGCGCGACCGGCAGCCCCTGCTCCGACAGTTCGCGTCCCAGCATATCCGTGGTGCCTGGCTGGTCGAAGTTGGTAATGGCGTAGCGTCCGTCGGGAGCGAGGCCGTGGAGTTTGAAACGGGCGGTTTCGTCGGGGCTTTCGCTCCGCCGGAAGGCCACGACCACGCCAGCATCCATGTCCGACCGATGCAGCTGGTACGCCATCCAGTCGGTCTCGGAACGGCTGTAGGGCGTGAGTGGATAATAGTCCCCTTCATAGAAAGCGCGGATGGCCTGGTGCTGGTCGAGCATCTTCGCGAGCCAGTCGACGGAAAAGTCGTCGGGAATCTTGCCCAGCAGCCACCATCGGGCCATCGCCGTGCTGCGCATGTTGCTGCGCCAGCTGTACGTATCGGGCTGCATGCATCCGGTACCACTCACAGGGAGCCAGAACAGGGAGCCGAACGTATGGCACTGGCCCGCTGTCGGCGTGACATCAGGGAAGCACATCAAATCGCTCGTCCACAAAGGCACCGAA
The DNA here is from genome assembly GCA_041752115.1 of Pirellulaceae bacterium. GTDB lineage: Bacteria > Planctomycetota > Planctomycetia > Pirellulales > Pirellulaceae > JAJRVM01. The sequence continues at coordinate 4,747 of JBGSHS010000104.1, forward strand.
CGTTTCATAAGTTCCAGATCGATCATTCTGCCGCCGCCGGCACAGTTGATGATGCCCAGGTCCGGGTGGCGGCGGAGCAGTTCATCCCAGTGGCGGTAGAAACCCATGACATAGAGGATCTCCCGCATGCCTTGCCGATCCTCGGCTTCCCCGTACCGCCAGTAGTTCAATGGATCTTCAAAACAGAAGTCGCTCCAGATTCCGTCAGCCCCGACCTCTGTGATCTTCTTGGAAACGAGCTCGACGATCCAGTCAACGGCCTCCGGTTTGGTAAGATCGAAGACTTTGCTGGCGCCGAAGAAGGGGTCCATGTCGGGACTCGGCTCCAGGATCCACTGCGGATGCTCGCGATAGATACGAGTCCCCTCGTAGACTCGGGTCGGCTCGAACCACAGCACGAACTTCATGCCGGCCGCGTGCACTGCCGAACTGATGGCCGCGACTCCTGCAGGATAGACCTCGGCGCTGTCCCCCCAGTTTCCTACGTTCTTGGACCATTCGCCGAAGCTGTCAGGCTTGTTGCCTTCGGCCCAGCCTCCATCGATCCAGTAGCAGTTGATGGGCAAGTCATGCTGATCGATGAGGCGTATCTTGGCCATCTGATCCGCCACGTTCTGAGCGCCCCAGCTGTCGGTGGAAGCGGACGACCAGAGCCAGTCCTTGGGCCGGAGCGGTGTGTAGTGTGCCAGGACCATCCGGCGAAACAGATTCTGTCCATCGATGACCTGCCCCTGCCAGGAAAGCAGGAGAACCAGCGGTGTGCGGATCTCTTCGCCCGGATGCAGTCGCAGATGAGTTCGCTGCATGCCAGCTCGCAGGAGAACTTGATCCGGTGCACTGCGTTGGAACTGGGCAGCCCAGTTCCCCGACCAACCGAGCGCTACGATCACTCCGCCGTCGCCGTGGGCCATGTTAAAAAACGGCAGATACGGATTGGACGAAAGCCCTCCCGCACCGCCCGCGAAGTCCCGCGGCCCCGCAGACTCCTGTCGGACGGTTGAGAGGTCGACGGCAGCGCCAGCCGTCAACGGGCGGACAAGCGGCTCAAAGGCTTTCTCGTCCCAGATGCCTCCGCGTGAGTAGTGGAGCGTAACGACGTCGTCAGATCCAATCGAAGTTGGCACGTCCAAAGCCTGGAGGTTCTCGATGATGGGCGTATCATTGGAACCTCGATTTCGGAGGTAAACGACCCACTCCACCGCCGGGAAGTCGTCGTAGACAACCGCCTCGCATCGAACTTCCAGCGACGTGGCGGGATCGGTATAGATGAGATGCAGCGAAGTTCGATGGTCGTCGAGTCGAAGAGTCCGCTTCTCGACTGGCCAACCCCTGAGCAGTTCGACAGAGGGACGACCGTCGTAGACAAACGAGAACGACGGCTGCGGAGCGTCGACACTCAGCTGTTCTATGGCCCAACGTCCTACGCCGCTGAGCTGTGGTCGTGGCTGGAGCTCAGCCGTCATTCCACAAGGCGCCAAAACCGCCATCAGCGCGACGGATAGACCGCGCGACACGCACGTCAAATTCCGGTACTGCATCTCTCAGCCTCCCAAGGACTCCACATGCAAGGTCAGTCGACATTGGGGACGTGGCCATGCCGATCATCTGCAGCTGATTCTACCACGACCATTGTCCGTCACTCCAGTCATGAACGGTGATCGGATCGAGCGGCGCCGGGATATTGAGATAGACACCTCGCTCGCCAATAGTTCCCTCGGCGGCAGCCGAGAAGTTGAGTATCGTGTGAACCGCGATCATGGAAACCATGAAGGTCACAAATGGGCATAACCACTGCCGCCAACTGGTGTCGCACATCGACATACACCTCGCACCACAATTTCCCCGCTGTAACACCCAGTCGCTACCGCGTGACATGTTATGATACCGTCTGAAAACCGGTGGGAGAATCGTGCCTCGGAACTTGTGAGCCTTGCGAGGTCAAATGAAAAGGAATAGCCGAGATGTTCGCGACATGTGTCACTGATTGTGCCAGGGAAATGCTTCAGTGCATCATCGTGATCTTGCTGTGCTTCTGCCCGGTGGTCACGATCTTCCCAGCGGAGCAGCGCGTGCAAGTGGACGATGCCTGCTGCGAGGTCAGCGACGAGGGCCATCGCTGTGTTATTGGCACGGCGGCAGTACGACTGACGTTTGCGAGCAACGAGAGGGGCTTCCATCTGGTGAGCTACCAGAACCTGCTGGTGGAACCCGCTCGCGAATATATTGATCCGTCGACCGCGATGGCTCCTTTTGCTTTGAAGACGCCGCTGTCTGGCGAAGGACGCTTCCTGGTTGAGACCGTTTGGGAGAAGTTCCTGCCGAATTCTGCACGTATCGACCCTGCCGACGACGGCCTGGCGATGGAAGTTCACCAGGGTGACTTGATCGGCTTCAGCGTTGGCCCGCACGGCGACTTTGGCGGCGACGAAACGGATTGGGTTACCACCGTGGACTACGGAGATGGTGAATGCTACACCTCGACGCAAGACAGGCGGCTCGAACAAGGTCCAATCTGGTACTACTACGTGCATCGGCCGCACACCGGTCAGCTCGAACTCATCGATTCACTGGAAATGCTGGCCTATAGTGAAGAGCAGGTGCGCATTCCTGCCGAGTCGAGTCCGTGGCGATCGCCTGGCAGCACGCCGCACGTAGGCTCCACGAAACTGCATCCTTCGGCTTTCGTTGATGCCGTCCGCGTGTGGCGTGCCCCGCGGGACGGGAAGATCAGCATTCGTGGCGAGGCGAAGCACTTCAAAGGCTATGGCGATACCGATGTGAAGGTGCTGCGTATTCGCGAGAAGCCACCGGGATATGTCGCCCCGCCGATCGCCGATATGTCTTGGACGCATGAGTCGAGTGAGGCGATTCAAGTAGCCACTGGCGGGCGGCCAGCTGTCCAACTCGATATACGCCTACGACATCAGCAACTGCGAGCGCACCTGCATGTGCTGGCCTATCCACACACACCCGTACTGCGGCAGTGGGTGGAGTTGGAGAACACCAGTTCCGAGCCAGTGTCTCTGCCGTCCCCCACGCCGCTGCGTCTGATGCTGCGTGGAGACGAGGCGAGCCAGCTGCGACAGTTCTGGATGATCGGCGGGAATAGCGGCCCGACGCAGGGATTGCTGGAGAGCCACGAACTCACCGCCTCATATCACCACACTCTGGAAGGCCAGATGACCGACGCGTTTATTCCCTGGACAGCGCTGCAGCGCAAAGACCCATCCGGCGATGGTGCCTTCGTGGCATTGGAGTACTTGGGAGGCTGGCGTCTTCGGGTCGATCTGTCCGACGGCGGTTCACTGGTTGTCGGGGCGGAGTTTCCTGAACTGGTCGGACGCTTGCTGGCTGCTGGAGAACAGTTGGCGCTGCCCTTGGTGACGCTCGGCGTATTCTCCCGCGACCTCGATGACATGGGCGTTCGGCTCTACGACTGGCAGTACGAGTATCTCTGGGACTACACGCACCATGATTGGCACTCTTTGATGGCTCATCCTGTACCGTGGTGGCCCGATTCGCAGAACCTCCAGGAGAATTTCGCGGGCCGGCTGGGCGGACTCGACATGGCCGGTGTCGACATCATGCGAGATATCGGATTCGAATTACTGTGGGACGACGCGGGATGGTCCGAGAGTCCCAACATCTGGACCCCCACACGCGAAGGACCGGACTATGCCCAGACACTCAGGTATCTGCCCAAGTACGGCATGAAATGGGCGCTCTGGTTCTGTGGTCGCCCCAGCGCCGGACTGATGGATACGAAAGTCGGCTCCTGGGGCAATTTCCAGTGGCGTACCGATGGAATCGGCACGTTCGATCTCTCCACCGACAGTGCCTACCGCAATCAGATTGCAGATTTCCTACGACGACATCCACGCTCTTCGTTTCATACCTGTAACGGAGGCGGACGTTACGCTCACACGTTCGAAATTCAGCGATTTACCGACGTGAACTACTTCTCCGATGCCGGACGTGGTGAACAGACGAACTGCTATCTGTCTTACCTCGATACGCCCGACAAATGGCTGGACATCATCACGGCCTTTCAGACGGCAGGAGAGTACCCGCCTGATCGAGGACGCACGATCTTGACCATGGCACCGGTATGGTACCTGAAGATGGCCCCTGAGGACAACGATCAAGTGCGGCGGATTGGGGCCATTTACCATTTCCTCCTGCGCGAGGGGGTGGCGGGGCGCTGGTCCTACGTATTCCATCCGATGGTTCAAGGTGACGAGGAGCATGCGTATTTCCAGCGAACGAGTCGTGACCGCACCCAGGCCTGTATCATCATCAAACACCAAGCGCCCGACGGAGTGACCGTCTTTCCCCGAGGTTTGCTGCCAGATCATGAGTATGTAGTCGGCTTCGACTCCCACAACGGCACGGTCATTCGCCGTGGTCATGACCTCATGGCTCAGGGAATTCAGTTGTCGTCGCCGGTGGCGGGAGAGCTGATTTATCTCGGCTTGCCGTTTCGTCCGGGGAGTGGTGCTGACACCGTTGCTCCCACTGCGCCGGGGCGTGTGTTGTCGCGGCGTGAGACGAATCTCGGACATACTGGGATCGGGTTGTACTGGTCGCCTGGCACAGACGATCACGCTACCAGCTACTACGAGGTGCGCCGCGATGGACAGGTTGTGGGGAAGGCAGCTACCGGCACGTACTATTTCGACCATTCGGAGAACTGGAACGCCGCCGCGAATTACGCTGTACGCACGGTTGACTGCGACGGCAATACGAGTGACTGGACAGCAGCCCAACCGCTGTTCAATGGACCGCTCGAGTTCTCTGCCTTGGGCGGGCACTTCGCACAGTCGAAACGTGACGGCTGGCTCGCCGAGTCCAGTGCAGATGGCCACGAGTTCGTGCCGATGACATGGGTTCCGCCTGCTCGATACTCGGCGGGCGATACAGGTGGCACCGCCAATCAGATTGGCGGAGCGGAAGGCTATTGGGAGAGTGCGGGCGGTGCGCGGGTGGGACGCGGATGGCAGCAAGGCGCGTCGGACGAGGCATGTGTGCGAGCGTGGTTGGCGCCGCAAACTGGAACAGTCCGGGTCGTGGGACGTGCGATGAAGGAATATTATCATCGCCACGAAGGTGAGCCGCTGAGAATCTGCATTCTCCACGGCGAAACGCAGGTATGGCCTCTGACGGACATGGCCGTTGTGCCCGTCGGCGATACCACTGGTCTGACACACGATCTCCGGGTCGACGTGACTCAGGGGGACACCATTCGCTTTGTACTCGACAAGGTGGCGCAGCCTGAGACGGCCCTGCTCACCTGGATGCCCCGGATCGTTTATGACGACGTCGAGGCCGGCGAAGATCTGCCGGATGGTGTTGTCCGGATTCTCTGCGGCGTGGAGCATGCGTACACCGACCAGTGCGGAAACGTGTGGTCGGCCGACAAGTACTTTTCGGGAGGTCGCCCCGTGGTGACGACCGAGACAATTAACAACACTCTGCCCACATCGGCGGATCAGACTCTCTATCGTGCAGGACGTGCAGGCAGTGAGTTTGTGTACTCGATACCCGTGCCAGTTGGGATCTACTCGTTGCGATTGAAATTGGCTGAGCCCCAATTCGACTGGTTCTTCGAGCGTCCACTGCACCTGGACATCAACGGACGCCGTGTTCTGAGCAACTTCGACATCTGCCACGCCGCGCGCGGACCTCGACGCGCGTACGAGTGCGTCTTTCGATACCTCGTCCCTGATGAGGAGTCACGACTCGTTTTGCGTTTCACGACGGGCCGGGACCCGCAACAGTCGTCCCACGACGCGATTGTGCAAGCGATCGAAGTGCTGCCTGAACAGAAATCCGTCGTCCGGATCGATGTCGGATCGAATTCACCTTATGTGGACTGGAACGGTTTCACATGGGCAGCGGACACGGATTTCCGGGACGGCCAGAGGATCGCCAACGCTTCCGCAGTGGCCCAGGCCTCGCCGACGCTGCACGATCAGTCGATCTACCAGACGGCCTGTGCCGGCAAGCATCTTCGATACCGCGTGCCCGTGAGGCCCGGCCTCTACTCGGTGCACTTGCAGTTCGCCGAACTGTGGTTGCCGGAAGTCGGCAAGCGTGCGATGGACATTCAGATCAATGGCCGGCTGGTGCGAACGGCATGGGACCCGGCCTCAGCGGCCGGACAACTCTCCATGGCCGCTGACTTCCGCGTGGAGGACATGACGCCCGATTCGACAGGTCATATTGTGATCGACATCAGCGCCTGCGGCGACGAAGAGGCAATTCTGCAGGGTATTGAAATCGAGTAGTCGTCGCTTGGACTCGAACTGACTCTAGCGATCCTGCGGTCGGATCGCCTGCATCAAGTCGGGTTTCCAGCGTCCGTCCAGGTGTCGAATTCCTGTGAGCTGGTCGAACACCTCCTGATCCTGGTACGAGTAGATCCACCATCCCGCGAAGCCGTATTCGGCACACTTCTGGAAATGCCACGTGAGCATTTCACTTCCCGAATGCGCGGCGGCGTCGATGATGGATTCGCGACGTTCCTGATCGTGGCCAGGTCCTTTGAAGTCGGTCGAGATGATTCGAGACGCATGTTCCTTTCCCAGGATCTCCACGGCTTGTCGCAGATAATACACACCGTCCGGAGCCGGGTCGCAGTGACAATACGTAGTGATCGGCCAGTAGTCGGGGGGCAGCGCAAGATCGTCGACCAACCATTTTCTCAAGTTCGAGAATCCGCTGAGACGCTCTTCGGGAGGTTCGACCATCCAGTAGGGACTGTTGGAGAGGATCGGGAACGTGTAGGGTGCCGCTTTGGGCCGTTTTCCCGCCGATCGAAACGCGGGCCAGACCTCCTTGACAAACCGCTCCGTGCACGACGTGATGTGCGGGTTGTGCTTGCAGTTCCAGAGGCAGGGTTCAGCCGTACCGAGTTGGTAATTCCCCATCATGCCCCACATGGCGATGCTTTCCGGGTGTTTTGCGTGCGTTTCGACATAGTTGATGACCGCGGTGTACCACGTGGCCGACTCCTCCCAGGGCGTATCGTCGGCCACAGGCCAGGTGTTGCCTCCCGGGCGTCCGATGTGATGTTCGGAATCGATCGAATAGGGTATCCAGCGATTATCGGCCAGATCGAGCTCCACCAGGATTCCGGCTGCATGGCAATCGTCGACAAACAGGGCCAGATTGTCCAGGAATCGCGTGTTCGCCCACTCGCCAACTGGCTGTCCCGCGCGGGGTGCTGTGGGAGGATGAGACAACGTGAACGGGATGGCCACAAAGACATCGATCAGATTGATGTCGGCCTCAGCCACCAGTTCCCGCAAGGCAGCACAGATTGACGCGCGATAGTCACCCTCGTACGGGTCGAACAGTGGCCAAGGATACCCATTAAAACAGTGGTGCCTGATATTCGGATTGAAGAAGACACCGCGGAATCCGCCGGGCGGAGTCGAACTGGACAGGCCGATGAACGAATCGGCCGACCAAGCCCTCGGTCCCGAGAGAAGCACGCTCGCAACCGCCAGAGAAAACAGGGCAACGACGGTGCTTCGAAACACGACCACCTCCTTCGGGCTCACCATGGTATCGACGAATCTGCACGCCCGGACGAACTCCGTCTCAGCCACCCCGTTACCGATTTCTTTCCTCGCCAAGCCGCCAGAAAGCACGGCCTGTGTCCGTGCGGCACGACGAGCCGCTACCTGTTTCGTCACCGGCGCAGTGAATAGCATTCGCTGTCCCACAATGGACAAGCCGCCAGCAGCAAGACGAACCACGCGAGGTGAATTGACTATTGTAGCAGATGGTCTGCGCGATCAGTAATCGGGCCGGCTTTCCCATCGGGGAGTAACGATTGTGCCACGTAACGTGGCCTTGCTTGGGGGCCTGTCCCGGTCGGTTGTGGGGAGGCGAAGAGTGGTGCATCCTCCAGGTCCACGACTCTCCGACCCTGCTGCAGGTTGAAAGAAAGGCTATAATCCCTGCGTTACGAAACCGGGGGAAGGAACGTGACGCGTCGACGGAATCTGAAACAGGTTGCCGAGTCAATCGAGCCGGGGGTTGTCGTTGTCGAACCGTGGATGATGCGGCGCATCATTCGGCTGGACGGTCGGGTGCTGGGATTCGGTCGGCGACAGTCGCGACATGAGACCTACCCCATTGAACGCAATCGCCTGCTGGCACTCATCGACTCGCGCGAACTGGGACTCACGGCGCCTGGCAGCATGCCGGAGCGTCTGGTCGTGCTGGCCGAACCCGAAGACACCGATCTGTCCGGGGGGGGCGAAGTCGACCGGCTTGTCCATGAAATCGTACGCCCGTTGTTCCACGCTTGTGTACACCTGGTGTTGGGAGAACGCCTAGCGCACGAGCCGGCGGCGGAGGCGGTGGTAGCCAGACGCCGCGAGGAATTGGGCGAGCCGGTGTTTGCCGAAATCCAAGCGGTGTTGCTTCAGGATGATCGGCTGTTTGCCGATTCGAGCGACGCGGACGTGTACGTGGAGTTCGTCGCATCCTATCTGGAGATGAGTTTCTTCGCGCCGGAAACGCTCCGGTGTTTCTTCCCCGGCATCCGTGACACTCAGGCTGTCAACGCCATCATTCGGCAGGACATCGACTACAACGCCGTCTATGCTCGGGTGCACGTGCCGGAATGGGAAGATGCACGCCGACACGAAGAACAGCGTGGCGAGATGAAGGACTCGGCGCCGAGTGAATCGATTCCGTTGGCCGAGTTCCGCCAGTTACAGATGCAGGCGGAGCTGGCGGCCGCCGGGCAAGACCAGGTCAGAGCGGCTTTGTCGCACGCCAGCGCATCCTTGCTGGGACCAGACGAATACCGTGCCGAATGTCATGCGGCTGCTTGCGCCGAGTTGAGCAAGCTGGCACAGCGTCTGCGCGACGCGCTCCATCTGACGGTCGACGAAGGAGACGAATGGACTCGTTGCCTTCCCGCCTTGCTCGTCCCAACGTCCGAGCGAGGCTTATCGGTGGAAGCTCGGCTGTTGTACGATCTGCAAAAAGCCTGCGTCGAACACGAGCGGCGAGTTCATCGCACGTCGATCTGGCGGTGGATTCGCTCGCGAGGCAAGCGTTCCTGCGATCGGCCACTCCCTCTGCTTGGCAACGCCCTGGCTTCGCGTCATCTCCACCGCGCTCGTCGGCGTGTTTCGACGACGCGTCTGGAGGTCGCCAGCCGCAAGCGTCTGACGGAGTTGTTGGAGCATGCGTTGCTGCTGGTCGATACGCGAACACGCCTCAGTCTGCGGCACACGCTCAGCGCCGTGTTCGAGGACAGCGGACTGCATCCCGAGAACATGCCCGAACGGGTGGCCCGCGCGAAAATGATCGAGGAGCTGATCGACCGGATATTGGAACGCGGTTACGTGAGTATGGCCGATCTGCGGGATGCTCTGTCCAACAATGACCTGAAGCTGCCGGACGTCACGGGGCCTGGGAACTTCCTGCGCGGGGATCGGCTGCTGAAAGCAGATCGCGCGTGCAGTGTGGCCCTGGAAGGGGTATATCGTCGTGGGGCGGTGTACCAGCGTTGGCCGCAGATGCTCAGTTCCCTGGCGTTCGGCACGCGGACGGGCCGTTTTCTCACGCGATTCATCGCCGTGCCTTACGGCGGGGCGTATCTGGCGGTGGAATTCCTCCGCCATTTCGGACATTTCTTGGGATCTCACGAGAGCTCTGAGGCCGCTGTGGAGCAGGCGTCGACAGCACTGCACGCTCCGGTGTCGACGCAGTGGCTCTTCTACGCCACAGTGCTTTGTCTGGGTACGTGGATTTCCTTACTGGTCCATCGCCCGTCGTTTCGGCAGTGGAACGTGCGGCTGCTGCAGACAGTCGGGTGTTACGCTCGGCTCTGGTTTGTCGATATTCCGCTGCGCGTCATCCGATCGAAATTCGTCCAGCGAGTGTTCACAAGTCTTCCCTATCGAGTGCTGCAAGATTACCTGCTCCGTCCGGTCTTTCTGACGGCAATTGCTGTCTTGCTGACTCGTACTTTCGGCATCCAGGCGAGCTGGCGATTCTGGCTGGAACTCACTCTCGTGGTCGCGCTGTTCCTCAACTCTCCGCTGGGCCGGTTCGTCGGTGAGGTGGCAACGCAATATCTGATCCGTGTGTGGCATGACTTGAGAATCCACGTGATTGGTTCGTTCGTACAGTGGATTATGGAAGTGTTCCGCGGCTTGTTGAACGCCTTGGAGCGAGTGATCAACTACATTGACGATTTGCTCCGCATGCGTGCCGGCGGCGGCCGGATGATTCGAGCGTTCAAGATTCTGGGAGGCGCTTGCTGGTACGTCGTGGCCTACGTTCTGATTTTCGTGTTTACGCTATTGGTCGAGCCGCAAATCAATCCGATCAAGCACTTTCCGGTCGTAACCGTATCGCACAAACTGATCCTGCCCACCGGGCCGGCCATCGTTAAGCAGCTGAGCAGTGTGCTGGGCGGTCCGCTGGCCAACACGCTGGTCTGGACCACCATCTGGCTGGTCCCCGGCATGTTCGGCTTCCTCGTGTGGGAACTGAAGGAGAATTGGCGGTTGTACCGGGCGAATCGTCCGCGGTACATCGGGTCGAAATGTCTGGGTAGTCACGGCGAAACGATGCTGCGGTTCTTGCGGCCGGCATTTCACTCCGGCACGCTTCCCAAAGCGTTCTCCTCCCTGCGGCGGTTCGTTCAACGAGGGGAATCGCCGAACGCGAAACGTTGCCAACGCAGATGGGCCGCCATTCGTCGCGTGGAACTGGACGTGCAGCGGTTTGTGGAACGGGAGTTATTGACTCTGCTCAAGGAAGAGCGGTTTCTGGGTGGAGCTCAACTCAATATCCTCTCGACCCACGCCTCGACCAATCGCATCGTCATTGTGACGAACTGCGAACTGTGGCCCGATCGACTCACCGAGTTCTCTTGGGAATACGTTGCGGGCCAACTCGTCGGCCGGATTTCGGCCAGGGGATGGGTCGACTGCCTTGAAGAGGTCGATCGTGCGACTCTGGGCGTCGCCGTATCGGGACTGCTCCAGCGGACCGGCGTGGATGATGCGAGTGGTCCTGTACCGCTCACCATTACGCCGCCGGTCACCTGGCTCCAGTGGGTGGACCTGTGGAACATGCCGCCGGAGGTTGAGCGAACCGGAATTCGATGCGGGCACACCGCCGGCTGAGCGAACCGGTCGATGGAGAAGAGCTCGGGCACCCAACCCGACAACCAGGTCGCAGCGTTTTGTGGAGCGTTCTGGCGGTCCGACCCCCGGACGGCCAGTGGGAGTGTTGCAGCGCCAGAAAATGGGTTAGTCTACTTAGCGGGAAGAAATCGGGAATGCTGAGTCACGTTTCAGCGACCAACGGGAGCGGGTTGACCGAACCGATCGGTAGCTCGCAGTTGGTTCGAGGCCTACCTCGTTACAATTCTGAACCGTTGAGGACGCAGCACTCCCGGCCCCTTGTGCTGGCACTTTCCATCGACGGATGGTGAACCGCTCCGCCGACGAGCCCGCCAGAATCCGTCGATTCCACCTGGACGGTTCCTGTACAAATCGCTGTTGCGATGGCTGCGCATGCCTTGTTCCATCGCCCCACGTGGCACCAGGGAGCGAACATGTTGAAACGCACACCGTTTGTGACCCCCAGCGTGAAATGCCCGGCTTGGGCCACTCTGCTGCTGACGACGCTGATTTGTTTCCCTGCGAGCAAGGTGGCGGTTGCCGATGTTACAGATCCGACAAGTACGACTGACATCGCTCGCATCCGGCTCTATAACCCCACGCAGTCTGCTGCCGCCGTGCCGGTCGAAGTTCCACTCGGCCGTATTGCAGCGCCGGGCCTGGTGGACTGGCGCAGCGTAAGGCTGATCCGGAACGGAGAATCCATTCCGTTCACAATCCGTGAAGGCACTGCGCACTGGAAGGCGAAGCTCGTGTCACCTGTGACGGAGCCGCGTGCCGAGGATATTCTCGTGTTCTCCTGCGCTGTCGAGCCAGACACCTGGGTGGAAATCGGCATTACATCAGACACACCGGACGACACTGCGGCTCTGAGAATTGATGGCGGCCGCATCCAGGTTACCTACCCGGACCTGCAGGTGGTGATCGATGAAGGGACGGGCAAATTGCTTGCTTACGAGTATACCGGACGCCAGGTTCTCGAGGGCCCCATGGCCTACGCGTTCCGCAACCGGGGCGAGAGTTCCGCGGCGGTCGAGCCGCATTCGGTCGATCTAGTGACCTCGTCCTCGACACCGGCCATGACGGAATTGCACTTCGTGATCACCGTCGACAGCACGCTGCAGATGGCGTTGACCTACCGTATCCATTCCTGCGGCGCGATCGAGATCTTAGCTGACGAGCGACCGTGGGACGTTTCGCCATGGGATCGCATGGAGGCGAGTTGGTCGCTTCCGCTTGTCGGCGAGGTGCAGAATCTGGAATCGCTAGTCAATCGGGCGCCGTTTTATCATTTCAAGGATTTCCTCAGAGCGGTCCGACAACCTGCGGCGGTCTGGCGCACGCCCAATGGAACCGTGTTGGAAGTGGGCGAGGAGTTCGTCAACGGCCGCCGCTGGCTCCGCCGGCTCTATCCGCTGTGTGCCGACCATGCCCAGGCTGGCGAGTCGCTGGCCGAACTTGTCGATGAAGGTTTCGTGGTGGAAACCGAGCCGGTGACGGCTGCGCTGCGCGCCGAGACGGTCGTCGTGCTTCGTCCCGACAGCGAAGCTGCGCCCGCTGGCATCCTGGTCGATGGTCTTGGCGAGGCAGGGTTTTCGGCACAGGCACTCACCGTGCCAGGCAGTGACGACTCAGCGGCCGTGATCGAATTGAAGTTACTCGACACACCCGCGGCAGCCGGCATCGAAGGGGACGGCTTCGCGGTGCGGCGCAGTGGCGACAGGTTTGTGATCGAAGCCGGTACGCGATTCGGATTGACTCAGGCAGCACTGCGCATCGGTGACTTTCTCACCATGCACCCACAGATGAAGGTGCTCCCACTCGTCGCATCAAACCCAGTCGTTCAACATCGGGCGGCCGGTTTCGGCGGCGGTGGATTCGAAGTCGATTTCGCTCAAGGTACGCAGGAGGAGTGGCTGCATGTGCTCGAGGCACTCGTGCATTCCGGTATGAACGTGATGTCCGACATGTCGATGTGGTCAAGCTGGAAGATGCCGGTGTCGTATCAGTACATGCCTGAGCTGCGGTCAGAAGACGGCAACGACTTCGACCCGTTGACGGGCGTCGCCTTTCGTCACATGGAGCAGTACCGTGAGCAATGTCGCCCACTGCATGACTACTTGCGGGCGCTCGGCGTGAAGGTCTGGCAGGAACTCCCCCTCGGCTGCGTCCCCACGACCTATGCCACGGTCTATCCGGAGGCAATGGGGCACGGTGCTCAGACTGCGGCTGGCGACACACCGATTCCCTGCCCCACGCACCCGCAGTACGCCAAGTTCCTCGAAGCCTTTCTGCGCGAGCTCGTGGAAACGTATCCCATCGACGGCCTCTGGCTGGCGCGGGATGATAACGGCGGCATCTGCAATTGCGAACGCTGCAAGCTCCACTTGAAGGAGTCGCGTACACATGACCAGACGTGGGAACAGTACCTGATCGTTTACGATATCTTGCGCCGAATCGGCTTTCAGGGTGATGTGGCGATTTATCCGTACAATGATCCCTACAAGCCTCAGTTCGATGCGCTGGTTCCCAACGATTTGCTTATGGTTGGCCATGGCGCCGGCGATGCACTCCCGTTTCGCCAACTGGATCACGTGTGGCTCTTTCCCGACACCTGGATTGACAATGTTTACGCCGGATTTCGTCCCGCAGCGTCCCCGCGAGTTCGCCGCGTCCAGGGCGATCGGCCAGCCTTCTGGGTCGGCGGCGCCTACTGGGGCAGTGAACTGGCGTGGGAGGCCATTGGCTATTTCGGATGGGAACCGACTGCCACGGTGAACACGTTTCGCTTCGAACGTGGAGCGCGGTTGTTCGGGCCGCAGCATGCCGTGGACTATCTCCAGACAGCCGATGTGTACGAAGAGCTTTGGGAACTGTACACCCTACCCATGTTCCCGCACGACTGGGTTCGCTCGGACTCCCCACGGCGCGCGGAGGTGTCTGGCCGGGCCCGCCGGACGTTTGAGTTATTCCGCACCAGGCTGAGCGACCTGCGGGCTCAGGTCAGCAACCCAGCCGAGGAGCGTTCGTTGCAGCACATGGCGTTGTTCGGGACGTACTTCGAGTATTTACTGGTGCGGCTGGACGCGTTGAGCGAGATGACGGCCCTGGCCGCGGCCAACCGCGAAGCGCTCGAACGTGACCATGACATGCACGGCGAAGTCCGTCAGCAGCTTGTCGCCACCTACAAACGTGTTCTCGAGATGTCCGAGCGGCTCGATGCGGAGGCGGCGAACTTACCTGGACACATGCTGGCCGACACCCGCAAATGGGGTTTGTTTCGACCGAACAACGACTGGTGGATTTCTGGCTGGCACCAATCCATGGACCAGTACTTGCCCATCCCGCAACTGGCCGGCCAGATGAAAGTGACGGTGGGAGAAGTGGCGGCAGACAGCGACTTCGTCATCCAGGTGGAAGTACGGAACATGGGCGTAATTCCTTGGGCACCGGGATGGGGCCATCGTCTTGAAGTCACGGGCGATGCGGAGAAGGTCGGACTTCCGTCCGTCACGGCATGGGACTCGCAGTGGCTGGCCCTGGGTGAAACGGCCGTGATCGAGCTGCACGGCCATGCGCCGGCGGAGCCCGGCGTGGCCTCGGTGAAGATCGAGTTCCTGTCGCCGTCACGCAAAGAATGGCCGCAGTTCAACCGGTATGTCCTGGCCGCACAGGAACTGAAACTGGAATGGAGTCCCAGGAAATGACGGTATCAGTCGGCGTACTGACCAGATGCTTGCGTGAAGGTCTTGCAGCGCTGCACGGTCTGGTCGTTTGTGCGGCGTTCCGCGGCCAATGACCTGGCCCAATGACCTGGCCCAATGACCTGGCCCAATGACCTGGCCCAATGACGAATGACGAATGACGAATGTCTAATGACGAAATACCCAATGACGAAGTTCGAATGCCGAAGGAACCTGCCCGAGAAACTCGACGCAGCTCACTACCGGCTTGACAAGGCATGGGTCACTCTTCTTTCGTCATTGGGTCTTTCGTCATTAGACATTCGTCAAGGGGTCTTTCGTCATTAGACATTCTCTGCAGGTGTTGCTCGATCGCGCACATTCTGCTTGAGTTGCGCACGTTTGTGCTCCGACCGTTCGACAGCCGCTTTGAACGTCTCCTGTTCCCCAGCGATTAACCTGTGTCTGGCTGTTGCTCCGGACCTGTCCAGAGGATATGCTGCAGAGGCCGCTGGCTCATTGAAGTTGCCCTAACCAATGCTATCGAGGCACACGATGAGTGATCATCTTTCTACGGGGACGCTGATGTTGCATCTGTGCGAGTGCTGTGCGACGCCGCGTCGCGTGGTAACACGCGGTCTCCAAGTCAGGTTGCCGCGAGCTGGGCTGCTGCTGTTCTGCCTGGCGATCGCCGCTTCGACGGGCCGTGAAGCGACATTGCTGTGCAGCTCTGTCACGGCGCAAGGAGTCGACGCTACTCCGCGGAATTCGGCGGCGCCGAGTGAATCGATCGAGGAGCTGACGAAGGCTGGCCTCTGGGTCCTGGTACCACCGAAGCAGGTGACGCTGATACCTTCTGTCATTTTGGATCTCAACGCGTGCCGCACGGTGTGGTATGGTGATCTATCGTCGGCGGAGGGTCACGCCGTTGCGGAGCGATTGGCGGCACGTCTGTCGGCAGCCACGACGCTCTCCTTCCAAACTGGCATGCCGCAGCCGGGAGCAGCAAGCATTCGGCTGGCGGTCTGTCCGTCAGGGCAAGTGCCGCCGGTACTACTGGGTCTGACAGCAGATGACCTGGCACGCACTGGCAGCGAAGGCTATGCGCTGTGCATTGACAGAACCGGTGTGTCCCTCGCGGCGCGAGACTGGGCTGGCCTGTTTCATGGCACCATCACGCTCGCGCAGCTCGCTACGGATCGTCAGACGCTTCCCGGCATGCGTGTCTGCGACTGGCCGTCGCTACGCTATCGTGGCGTGCAGCAAGATATCAGCCGCGGTCAGGTGCCTACCATGGCGACTTTTCAACGGTTGGTCGATGTACTGGCAGCAAGCCACGTCAACATGCTCGAGCTGTACCTCGAACATACGTTCAAGTTCAAGAGCCACACCGACATTTCGCCGCCGGAAGGGATTTCGCCGGAAGAAGGTCGCGCCTTGTTCGATTACGCCGCCCAACGACAGATGGAAGTGCACCCGCTGTTCCAGGCGCTCGGCCACTCTTACCACATTCTCCATCAACCGCAGTACCATCATCTGCGAATCGGTCCGTGTGAAAAGACGCCCTGGATCATGACTTTCGATGTGCGGAAACCGGAGACGCTATCGTTCATCAACGAATTGGTGGATGAATTGTGCACAGCC
The DNA here is from genome assembly GCA_041752115.1 of Pirellulaceae bacterium. Classification (GTDB taxonomy): domain Bacteria; phylum Planctomycetota; class Planctomycetia; order Pirellulales; family Pirellulaceae; genus JAJRVM01. Next base: position 21,239 of record JBGSHS010000104.1, read on the forward strand.
TTCCCGGGGAAGATATTCAACGTGGACATCACGGAAATTGATTGCGACGGCATGCTGGAAGGGGGCATGACCACGGATCAGGTGACCGACGTGGTCTACCAGTACGTGCTGCAGCTTGATGAGATGGTGAAACGCCACAACATGAGACTGATGATTGCACAGGGCCCGCTGGACAGCACTGGGCATCTGGCGGGGATGGGCCCCAAGCTGGATACGCTGCCCCGGGACATCATCATTGGCAGCTACTACTGTGCCGGCGGACCGTACGCTCCGGCCTGGGAAAGAGACTTCCCACGCCTCCAGGAAAAGGGTTTCGATTTCTTCGCGCAGGCGTGGATTGGCAGTCATATCCGCCTCATTCCGCCCCCGCAACACGCACTCGACTTTTCCGATGCGGAAATCAGTCGAGGACTGGCCCACGGGGCGATCGGCAGCACCACCTGTGACTGGGGCGACGCGGGAAACTACCACCTGACCGGCCAAACCTGGTATCCGTTCGTCTATCACGGCGCCAGCGCCTGGACGGGAGCCGCGATGGACCGAGCCTACTTCAACGAGGCATACACACGGTTGTTCTATGGTGTCGAGGGAGACAGCGTGGCGTGCGCGCTTCACCTGGCCGGGAACATCAGCGGCGACAAAATGAAAGTGCGTGATCCGGACGGCAAGGTGTCGGAAGCAGGCTCCTGTCACTTCTGGGAGTTCTTCGGTGACCCGTTCACTCGCCAGGAGATCACGTCCCTGGCCGATCCGGGCGCCGAAGGTCAGAGGATTCTTCAGCAGGCAGTGCCAGCTGTCCAGCTACTTGAACACGCCCGGACCATGGCCACTCGGAATGCCGACAACCTGGATCAACTGATATTTGGCGCCCGCAATTTCGAGGCCCTGGGTCGCAAACTCGTCGCCTTGGGTCACTACCAGGATGCGGGATACCCTCGCGACGCTGTGGCAGCGGAATTCGAGGCGTTGGCCGATACCTTTGCGGAACTCAAGACCGAATTTCAACGCCTCTGGCTGGCCGAAGACCGAGACAACGATCAGTTTCACGACCACTGCGCGAGGTTTGACTGGACCATCATCCCGCTGCGTCAGAAAGCAGAGCAATTGCGCGCGGGAAAATGATGTCGAGTCGACGATGGGCCTGGTGTTGTGTCAACACCCTAGATTCGGGTGCCACTGGTTTCGCCAGTGCGGGATTGGCAAGGGCCAACCAGCTTCGATACGGGCAAAGCCAGTCGCACCCAACCCGTAATTCCAGCGTTGACAGAGCACTCGTGTCGCGTGGCCCTTGCTCGCCAGTGCCCGTGGAGGAAACGCGTCGTGTCCCCGCACTGACCGAGCCAGTGCCACTCTGAATCGAGCGCCGCGTTGCGGCGGGCAGGAGTGCGTGTTGCGATCCCAGTGGAGTAATTGACCCAGGACGTGTCAAGAAAAGGTGGCCCATGTTGCTGCACCCGATTGATTGGGCTTTGATCGCTGCATTTTTCGTGGTATCCCTGATCGTGGGTTTGGCGGTGACTCGGCGAGCAGGCACAAGTTCGGCAGAATACTTTGCGGCGGGACGGAGCATGCCCTGGTGGCTCCTGGGCACCTCCATGGTGGCCACGACCTTCTCGACGGACACGCCCAACGTGGTCACGAGCTTCGTGCGGCAGAACGGCATCGCAGGGAATTGGGTGTGGTGGCCGTTCTTGATCACCGGCATGATGACCGTCTTCGTGTTCGCCCGATTATGGCGACGCTCGGGTGTGCTTACGGACCTGGAATTCTATGAACTTCGTTACAGCGGCAAGCCGGCCGCGTTCCTGCGAGGTTTTCGAGCGTTGTATCTGGGAGTGATCTTCAACGTCCTGGTGATGGCGTCGGTGTGCCTGGCAGCCATTAAGATTGGTGCAGTTTTGTTGCAGTTTTCCCCGCTCAAAACCATTCTTCTGGCCTCGTGTGTGACGGTGGTTTACAGCTGCCTGGGAGGTTTGCGAGGCGTGTTGATTACCGATTTCATTCAGTTCACGATGGCCATGGCCGGGTCAATCGGCGCGGCATACGTGGCCCTGAGTCACCCTGACATCGGAGGATTGTCCGGCCTGCTGACTCACGAGGCCGTGGCCGAACGCATCTCCCTGCTTCCCGACTTTTCCAGGGCAGACATGAGCTTTCTCTTTGGAGTCTTTTTCGTACCGCTGGCCGTCCAGTGGTGGGCCGCCTGGTATCCAGGATCGGAGCCTGGCGGCGGCGGTTACATCGCGCAGCGCATGTTGGCCGCGAAAGACGAAAAGAACGCGGTGGGGGCGGTGATGTTATTCAATGCTGCTCACTACGCACTGCGGCCGTGGCCGTGGTTCATCGTGGCACTCTGTTCGATCATCGTCTTTCCGACGGTGGATTCTCTGAAGGCAGCCTTTCCCTACGCCGCGTCGGTTGCTGGCGATGACATGGGGTATCCGGCCATGCTGACGTTTTTGCCTCGCGGCCTCATGGGACTCGTGGTGGCCTCGCTCATTGCCGCCTTCATGTCGACCATTTCGACGCACCTCAACTGGGGATCCTCCTATCTCGTGCACGATTTCTACCAGCGATTTATCCGGCCGAAGGGCACGGAGAAAGAAATGGTCCTGGTGGGGCGTGTTGTCACCGTCGTCCTGATGATATTGACCGGAGCGCTGGCCCTGCTGCTGGAAGAGGCTTCCAAGAACTTCATGATTATCCTGCAGGTGGGGGCCGGCACGGGACTACTGTTCATCCTGCGCTGGTTCTGGTGGCGCATCAATGCGGTGTGCGAAGTGGTGGCAATGACGGTCTCCTTCGTCACAGCCATGACGCTGTTCTTCCTGGATCGGATGGATGTCTATCGTCCGGAGGAATGGCAGAAGTTCCTGATCATCGTCGGAGTGACCACGCCGTGCTGGCTGGCCGCTTCGCTGCTGGGACCTGCCACCGACCGCGCAACTCTGCTACGCTTCTGCCGTCTGGTGAAGCCGGGAGGTCCCGGATGGCGTTACCTGAATCACGACGGTCTTGCAGGTCAAGACAACGATGCGTGTGGCGACATGGCCTGGCAGATGCCGCACGCGATTCTGTGCACCGTGCTCGGCTGTATCGCCATTTTCAGCACGCTGTTCGCCACCGGCCATTGGCTCTTCGGACATGTCAAGCTGGCAACAGGTCTGACACTGCTGGCAGTCATTTCGACCATGCTGCTGATGTGGCAATGGCATAAGCTCTTTGACGAACCGACCGCTGGAGAACAAAGGGGTCCGTGATATGGACAGGAGATGCGACGGATGAACTCTCGCGAACGAGTGCTCACGACGATTGCACGGCGAACGCCCGACCGCGTACCGATCTACTTATGGCTGACGCCGCACATCATCAACCGACTGAAGCAAGAGCGAGGGATCGAGGTCCCGGAGGACGGTTTGCGGATGGATCTGCGCATGATCGACTACGTGGCCCAACCTGAATCGAGCGACTTCACCCCGTATACTGGGGACTTTCCTGAGAACACTACGGTGGACGAGTGGGGATGCGGCACGTTTCCGGTAGGATACTACCACTTCACCAAAGCCGTCTGCCCAATGGAGCACTTCACGACGATCGCTGAGGTGGCCGATTACCCCTTCCCTCGACGTGAACCGGTGCTCCACGAATTGGCAACAGCCGTTCAAGCAGTGAAGGACCGGGACCTGGCAGCGGTCTCACAGTACGAATGCGGGACCTTTGAGCAAGGCCATGCATTGATGGGAATGGAACCGCTGCTGGAGGCCATGTGCACCCGTCCAGACATGGTGCACGCGCTGTTCGATCGCATCAGTGACGTGAAGGCGCGCATGGCCGCTGCCTATGTGGCGGCCGGAGTGGATGTGTTGTTCATTGGCGACGACATCGGCATCCAGGCCGGGCCGATCATGTCGCTCGCGATGTGGCGTGAGTTCCTGCTTCCGCCGCTCAAGAAGATCATCGATTCTGCCCGTGCAGTGCGTCCTGATGTCCCCATTGCGTATCATTCCTGTGGCAAGGTGGAGTTCGCGGTGGAGGGGCTGATCGAAGCAGGCATTACCATCTTGCAGTCAGTTCAACCAGAGGCCAATGATCCGGCAGAGCTGAAACAGAAATTCGGCGACCGACTCGCCTTCTGGGGCGGCGTGGGCAGCCAAAGCACGATGTCTCATGGCACTCCTGAGGACGTCAAAGCGGAGGTCCGCCATCTGATCGAGACCATCGGTGCCGGCGGCGGATATATCTGCTCACCAGCTCATTTTGTCGAACCCGAGTCGCCACTCGAAAACCTGGACGCGTTTCTGGAAGCCATCGAGGAATTCGGGTACCACCGATCATGACCAATCGCGACAGGCTTATCGCTACCCTCTGTGGAACGTCCACGGACCGAGTCCCGGTCAACTTCTACGAAATCGGCGGATTCGATGTCGATCCAGGCAATCCGGACGCTTTCAATATTTACAACTCGCCAGATTGGCAACCCTTACTCCAACTGGCCGAGACCCACACCGACCTGATTCGGATGCGGGAACCCCCAGCCCGGCGTTGCCACCAGAGCCTGTGGGAAGAGTACTTCACGGTCAACACCTGGCAGGAAGGGGATTCTCGCTTCGTTCAAACCACTTTGCGCGTCGACGGTCGCACCATGACAGGGCTGACCCGCCGCGATGCCGGCATCGATACGGTCTGGACACTCAAACATCTGCTGGAGGATGTTGGCGATCTGCAGGCCTATCTCAAACTGCCCGCTGCCATCTTCGAAGAAGAAGTCGATGTGACAGGCCTGATGGCAGAAGAGAAGGCACTCGGCGACCGTGGCCTAGTCATGGTGGATTCGATCGATCCTCTGGGATTCTGCTATTCGCTCTTCACCATGGAGAACTACCTGGTCATCGCCATGCAGGAGCCCAGCCTGTTTCACGCTCTGCTGGACAAACTGGCCCCGGCGATTTACCGCAAGACTGAGGAAACGGCCAAAGCCTTGCCGGGCCGTCTGTGGCGAATTTGCGGAGCGGAAGTTGCCACGGAACCCTTTCTGCCACCAGCTCTCTTCAAGGAATATGCTGTCCGTTATGCTGAGCCGATGGTCCGCGCGATCCACAAGTACGGCGGCTGGGTGCGACTTCACTGCCACGGGCGCATCCGAAGTGCCTTGCCCCATATTGTCGACATGGGTGTGGACGCCATCGATCCCATCGAACCTCCCCATCAGGGAGACGTCACGCTCGAGTATGTGCGTCGCGAGTATGGCGCTCATCTGGCCCTGTTTGGCAACCTGGAAATTGCCGACATCGAGACCATGCCGCCCGATCGATTCGAACGGGTCGTCCGTCGGTCGCTGGACGAAGGAACCAGTTGCCCCGGCCGTGGATTCTGCCTGATGCCCTCCGCTTCGCCCTACGGACGATCGATCAGCGCAACGACCCTCGCTAATTACGAAACGATGATCCGCTTGACCCACAGTTGATCGTCGCCGCCTGGTTTACCAAGGGGAAAAGGCTCACGCCAAGACGCTAAGGCGCCAAGCAGGAGAATGTGGCGGAAGGGTCGACGTTAATCCGGAGCTTGTCGCAGGCCACGGCACGGCCGGCCTTGGCCCGGAGTCGCCTGTGGGCGGTGTCGGGTAGTCACTTCCTCTTGACGTGCAGGATCCAGTCTTTGTACTGCTCTGCGCCCGGATAATCTTCAGGTGCGTGAAACTCGCGAATGTCCCCACCCTGGATTTCCCCCGTGTGTTTCACTTTCTCGTTGACCAGGTCGATCCAGCGAAACTCGAACTGCTGGTCCACCGTTGACGGGCGGAGATCGAGTTGAACGGCGCCGCCGAACCTCAGAAACACCACGTACAGTTGCCCTGGATCGGCACCACAGTAGGGCGAGGGATTGGCGTGAACCAGTTCAGGATGCGGCTCGAGCATCCACCAGTCGGTGCTCCGCAGGAACTGCGCCATGAAGCTCAAGGATCGCGCGCCGGGGTACTCGAGCGTGTCGCGATCAAACTCCATTTCCAGCGGCCAGGTCCCACGTGATGCAGGAGCCTCAGGTACGTGGGCCTGCCAGACGTGGCCGCCACCATAGCTGTGCCCCGCCGCGCCGCTGAGAATGGCGGACCAACCCCCGAAACGGACATCGGCCGCGGGCGGATTGCCCTCGATGAACTCATACCATGGTTCGGTCACCACGATCGGTTTCGCAGGCTGCCGCGCATACGACGCCGCGACGACACCGGGAATCAACTCATTGCGCCAACGACCATGTCCGACCTGGCTCTGGTTATAGTCGAGCCATGGTTGGGCATGGATCACCTCCGCTGTCGACCACTGCGGTGCGTCGGCTCCTCCTTGCCATCCCGGTGGTGTGGGATGAACTCCAATGATCCGGTGATAAGCATCTTCCTCGTCGAACAACTGCCCCAGACTGTTCCAGAACTCCAGCCCCAGGCCGCCGTAATTGTGCATGTTGTACTCGCCCGCCAGCACCCAGATGACATTGTAGGCGCCCAGGCGATGCACCATGTAGCGGCACCAACGTCGCATGTGCTCTGCACCAATCGAGCCCTGCATGTCGGGATTGGACCACCAGGGGTGGACCCACACCGTGATGCCGTGCTGGTTGGCGTATTGGATCATCCGCTCGACGTGACGGATGTGCTCCAAATCGGGCTGGGTGAACGTCCGATTCAGGAGCGAGCTGTCGCGACCCCATCCGCGACCGGCGAAGAAGAGCTGACCGATATTGAATCCCTGTTTGGCACGCACATCAACCAGGTGCTGCATGCGTTCAAAGGGGATGCCTCGCTTGGTCCAGTTCCACCACGTATCCCCCAGCCACAACATCGGCGTGCCGTCGGCGTACTGAAAGTAGCGTCCGGGCCTGGGGCCATCGGTACATACCTGGATGAAGCCACGCCGCGCGGCGTTCGCGACTTTGTCCGCATCAGTCCAGTTGGTGCAGCGGAATCGGCCTGTCTGGCCCTCCAGCCCGGGATCGGATGAAGTGCTGACGTAAGACCACTCGCCCGACATCGGCGGCGCGAAGCGCACTCGCCAAGTTCTTCCACCATCCCAGAACCCGGTGATCCTAATCTGTTGCCCCTCCGCTTCGCCCCCTTCACCCCGGAACGTGACCGACACGTGTCCAGGCGTCCCATCCGGAAGACCATCCACGTAAGGGGAGTTCAATTCCTGCTGGGCCGTCAACTCCAACTCATAGACGTCCCAGGGGTGAATATCGTCTTCGGCCTGACGTGCATCGCCCGTGGCAGGGCAGGGGGACAGCAAGAACGCGGCAACCAGACTCGTGCACACTAATCGCAACATGGCTTTTCTCCTCATAGTCTCTTCCACGATGGCCCGACTGGTCCTCGTCGACCCGTCTCGCACGAGCTATCGATGTGTGGAGCTCTCGAAATCGGAACGACAAGACGGCCGTGCCTCCTGCCCTGACTTCCCTGATCTTATCAACTTGCGCGCTCCCCGTGGCAAGTGCTCCCCAGATTTGAGGCCCAGACCTCCCAGGCGTCGACCCTTTCCACGCGAATGATCAGTCACCCCCGGAGGGCAGGTCTGGCAGCGCCCGTCGAATGGTTGAGGCACGTTGACTGGCGTTTCACTTGAGAGAGTCAATCAACGAGTATTTCCGACGTCGTTCGTTAAGGGATCGGTCAATGGCGTCTCCTGCGCGGCAAGCCTGTCTGCGGCACACTCCCACCGGGCAATCCTCCTCAGTTGCTTCATGCCGCTCGCTAGAAGTGCTGCCATAAGAGCCAGGGCGATGATCAGGCCAATAAGCTCGTCACGAAAAGCCCATGCCATGGTAGCGAACGTGCAGACGCCCAATCCATAGTGGATGTATCTGCGACAACGCAACTTGCGCAGGACCTGGACATATTCGCCAGCCTTGAGACGTTGAATGTCGGCGTACGAGAGGGTAAACGTCTGGCGTATTTCTGCCTGAAGTCCTTCTGGACCGAGATCCCGTTTGCCATCGACCTTCCCTGCAAGTGCATCAGGGTGTTTCCAAGCGCGGCGTACTGGAGCATCTGCTGCTTCGTTGGTCCGGCGAACATGTTCGCTGCCCAACCTGCGAGTGAGCAATTCGAGTCGATTGAGCCGGTGGAATCGAGGTAGCGCCCAAGCCAACGTAACAACGACAAGGCCCAGACTCATCAGCCAGCGGTCAGACCCTACCTGAAACGGCAAGGCGAGCTTCATGGCGAGCACGACCGACAAAGAGACGATGCCCCCCAGGCGAGCCCGCATTGCCGTAAGAAGTGGGCCATATCTGCGTGCTTTGAGCAGCTGAATCTCGTGGAACATGAGCGTCGTGACGCGGCGGAATTCAGCCTCGATGAATTCAGCCGGATCCGAGGTCGTCTGCGGGTCCTCGTAATTCAGTATGAGTAGCCTGATCTTGTGGAGCCGATAAAGACCGGGACCAACCCATAGGAAGACACAGGCCATGATGGCTCCGCCCAGAACCAACACTGCCGAGCTTAATCGAGAAATCGCTGCGAGGCAGAAAACGACCGCCGCCGCGATGACGATCACCCTGGCAAGTCGGCGCCGTATATCCAAAGCCAGAGCCTGGTATCTGCCCTCCTTCAGCAGCTGAATTTCATGGTAGTGCAGGAGAGTGACGTGACGAAATTGACTGTCGATCACGTCCGGAGAGATCTCCTGTTCGGGAGCGTTCTTCATTTCTTCTCCCACGGCGCTGCGGCTCTCTTCCAACACCTGTGGAGCGTCGCTGCAGCCTGTGTAACGCCAGCGATCTGGTCGGTCGGATTCGGTCGATCCACGAGCCACACGCGCGAGACCGTTTGGGGCTGGTCCCACGTCAGCTTGATCCAGGCTCCCTCGCCCCAGCCGAACGAGGCCCACTCTTGCTTGATGTCGCCGGGCCATCCGGGCAGTCCTTGGGAGGCTCCGAAGGCCATACGTGATAGTCATGCAAAGGCAAGTCGATGAGGCGGTGTCCGACCGAATGCGGCTTTGCTGCGACGCCAATTGAGACGCTCGCATTTCCTGACTTCGGCAGCAGGCCTTCGGTACCAAGACCTTGGCCACCGAGAAAGTGGTCAAAAAAAGGCTTCAAGCGTTCCGCGTAAACGGCGTAGCCCGCGAGCGATAGGTGAATGCTGTCGGACGTAAACAGATCTTTCCTGATCGTTCCGTCCTCCGTGGTGAAATCGTTCCACAAATCAAGCACGAACATATCGGGATTACTCTCACGCTTGAGCGGGTCGAGGGCTGCGTTCGTCTTCTTGATATCTTCGTAGAAGCGGTTGCCCGGTTGATGAGCGGGCAAAATCTTGGCGACGATGATAGGAGTCTTCGGAAACTTGTCCCGCAGATTCTTCACACACATCTCTATGCCCTTCGCGGCAGGTTCGATCCCTGTTTCGGGCGTGAAAAACATATTGTTGTTACCGATCATCAACAGAATCAGTTTGGGCTGCAAACCATCAACGCCACCATGATCCAGCCGCCACAAAACGTTCTGAGTCTTGTCACCACCGATGCCGATGTTGATCGCTTTGCGATCGGGAAAATGCTTCTTCCACGACTCACCCCACTGAATCGTGATGCTGTCGCCAACAAGCAGCACATCGCATGGCCCAGCGTTCTCCTTGACATGCTCAACCAGTTTGGCGTGCGTATCGAGCCAATACGTACCGCCCCAGTTTCCAGCCGATGGCACCACGGGCCACATCGCAGGCAAATGCTTGTTCGCTTCTCGCCCCGGCCGCCGATCATGTTCGGGGCGCAGCACATAAGCGCGTTCCTCGTCACTGAGCGGCCAACCGGACTTCTGCGGCTCATCGGTTTGATACGGATAGTCCATCGCAAGAACTGTCTGAGTCGCTAAGACAACTGAGATCATGATTGCATGGATGGATAGTTTATTCACGGCAAGCCAACTTTCCTGGAGAGGAATAGAGGACTTTGTGCGAACGCGTGAGCCAGCCAAATTCTTGCTGCAACACTTCGCGGTAGAAACAGCAGTGCGGAGAGAGCTTGGTTTTGGGTAGACGCGGCATCGTGTCGATCCACGGCCAGGTGGGTGAGGAAAGCGGCGACCTCGGTTGCTCCCATCTGCAGTGGATGGCGTTTGTCACGAAATAGAACGTAGCGCCGAATCCACGCCTCGTAGGCGTGCTGTGTGTTGAGCGACAGGTGGCGGACGCGACAACGATCGCGGACGCGATCGAGAAGCTTGGGCTGACCGGGCTGCCAGAGGGAAACTCCTGCCGTGGGATCCATGGTCGTCGATCTCCTTCGACAAACGCGACGATCGTCCAACAACTCTCTGTTCCTGGAGTCCCGAGGCGTCCCCGACCCGTCGGACGACGCCTGCCATGGTGCACTGTACATAGTGACACTACACTGTCAAGGTGCGGACGGGACGATGAGGACTATGCCGCCGGAATAATGCCGAGGTGCCCACGGCGCCCACCTGCCGCAAATGGTTGACTTGTTGATACTTCGGGCCCAGATTCACGGCTGCTTCGACCGCGTGTTATCCCGCCGGAATCGCCGTCGCGACGGAGTTGCCCAGGATTTATAAACTGCTCGATGAACTTGGGATTTCTGGAATGTTGGTGTGTGCTCCGATTGAGCTTTTTTGGGGGGGCATGATGATGACGAATCCAGTATTGGATGAACTTCACGCGGCAAGACGCAAGGTCCTTTCCGATTGGAACGGCGATACGCGTGCTTACCTGAAAGATGCACAGGCTAGGCTGGAGGAATGGGGGAGACCGATCTGGCAGGGCAAGCAACGAACCAAGCATTGCACCGAAGTCGCCGAACAACCGGTTTCTGATGGCGGTTCAACTCCGACGACTCGGTGAATGCAATCGTTCTGGCGATCAGCCCTCGTGCTCGTGCTCAGTCGCGCAGCGATGGTGCTCGTACTCGTAATCCGAACGAGCCCTGATGACTGCGCAATCCTTCGACCATGAACGACTCGACGTTTATCGTTGTTCGATCGACTACGTTGCTCGGTCATTCGAGGCGTCACAATCACTCGAGCGGCTACATCGACACGCTCGCGATCAATGGCTTCGTGCTGCCCAATCGATCCCACTGAACATCGCCGAGGGCAACGGAAGACGCAGCCTCAAGGATCGTGCCCGTTTTCTGGGCATCGCTCGCGGTTCTGCTCTGGAGTGTGCCGCGATTCAGGACGTGTTGGTGACGACGAAAGGCATCAAGGTGCAGGATGATGCTGCGATGAAAGCGATGCTGCATCGGATCGTCGCGATGCTGACCCGGATGGCGATGAAATTCGATGGTGTCGCCGAGTCCAGCGCAGAGTATGAAGCTGACATCGATTACGATTACGAGCACCGCTACGCTGAGCACGAGCACGAATCCCAGACCGAAGGAACGCCAGAACCATGGGGTTATGTGGAAGGCTGACGCCGAGAGTCGTCGGCCTTTTTGCGTTCTAGGGCCCGTAGTGCCAACGAGTTAGGACGACGGTCGGAACGACGCTATCTCGGCCCGCGATTTGCGCGCGACTCGCACCGACGCAGTCGCGGCCCTCATTTCGACCCGTTTCCGCCCCAAACTCTCACCACTCTCACAGTCTCGCGCCGCCCGGGTTATCGAGGAGTTGTCAGCGCTTAATCGGTCGCAACCCCGGCACGTTATCGCCTGTCCAGTTGTGTGGGCACGGACCGCCGCGTTGAAGGCAGCGTCTTTCGTGTCGGCCCGTTCGACATACAAGATGGGATGCTCGCGACGCCACGGTCCTGGCAGTGCCTGCCTCATCGATCTCGCGTTCTTCTTCCGGACCGTAATTGCTGTTATCTCGCAACCGGCAAACGTAGTTGCCGCTGGCGGCGTGAATCGCATGGAAGAGAGCGAATTTGGCGTAACCGCGATCCATGATATAGCAACGTCCGGCCTGGAAATGCTGCTTCAGCACAAACCGTTCATCCTGCTCTCCTTTACGTTCCCGCCCCCCACGAGCTCCGCTCGTGCGGTGCATCAGATGGTGAGCTACCGGCGCCGCGCCCCTTTCGTTCCTGACCCCCACGAGCTCCGCTCGTGCGGTGCACCAGATGGTGAGCTACAGCGCCGCGCCCCTTTCGTTCCTGACCCCCACGAGCTCCGCTCGTGCGGTGCATCAGATGGTGAGCTACAGCGCCGCTCGCCCCTTTCGTTCCTGACCCCCACGAGCTCCGCTCGTGCGGTGCATCAGATGGTGAGCTACGGTGTCGGCACGTGCCGACGTAGAACCCCGTGCTCCCAGTCGCAGCAGATGCGCCCGGTTGTTCTGATAGCAAAACGCGATCTCCAGTGGTGCCGTGTCCGCCTCGGCACGCAACGCCGCGTGGATATGACTTAAGGCATCGCGCAAACTCGCGGTAGCTGACCATCTGATGCACCGCACGAGCGGAGCTCGTGGGGGTCGGGGAGCAATACTGTTCGGCACGAAATTTGACCTTTCTATTTCGGGGGGGTGGATCGGTGGCTCAGGGGGCGCGATCGGCACGTGGACGAGGGTGAGTCCGTTGAACTCAATGAGTTCTGAGCTTCCGC
>JBGSHS010000105.1:0-21640 GCA_041752115.1 Pirellulaceae bacterium
CGCGATGGGCCGCTACAGACAGGGACATGCCGCAGGGTCGCTGCCGACAGGGACATGCCGCAGGGTCGCTGCTCCCGGTCTTACGGGAATTGCGCATTGCTGCATTGTGGCATTCCCTATTGCCCGACCATTTCCCTGCGGCAGATCCCGGTGAAGAACGGCCAATGCGGCCCGAAGCGCAGGGTGTCTGCTTTCGGTTTGACGACCGACGCGATGGGCCGCTACAGACAGGGACATGCCGCAGGGTCGCTGCCGACAGGGACATGCCGCAGCGAAGTGGTAGGGGAATTGGGAATGCGACAATGCCACAGTGCGACAATGCGGCAATCTGCCCGCTGCCAACACCACCCGACTTCCTTACGGGAATTGCGCATTGCTGCATTGCTGCATTGTGGCATTCCCTATTGCCCGACCATTTCCCTGCGGCAGATCCCGGTGAAGAACGGCCAATGCGGCCCGAAGCGCAGGGTCGCTGCTCCCGGTCTTACGGGAATTGCTGCATTGCTGCATTGTGGCATTCCCTATTGCCCGACCATTTCCCTGCGGCAGATCCCGGTGAAGAACGGCCAATGCGGCCCGAAGCGCAGGGTGTCTGCTTTCGGTTTGGCCCTGGTTCCCTGGATGCGCCTGCTTGATTTATCGCTTCCCCATTGGAATGATGGATATCGTCGCAGTGGTGACACCCTTCTTTTGCATCCTCACGATCCGGAATCGCCATGGAAGAACCCGTTGTGGAGGTCGTGGATGAGGTCAACGAACCCAGGTCGTCCCTTGATCGGTCCGACGCCTTAGGCAAGGCCATCAAGAAATGGATGATACGCTTCGGCGGGGGCACGTGTGTGGTTGGGATTCTCATCACGTTCATCGGCATGGGTCAACTGGCCAAGGGCGTGGGAGCCTATAGTCTGGCGCCGCGCATCATCCATAGCTGCGGCCTGGCGGTGCTGTTGGCGGGATCCGTGATCAGCTTGCTTGCGCTGCGCGTCGAATCGATCGTGACACTGTTCCGAAAGCTGACTCGAGCGGGTCAAGGCCCGTCAACTCCGCCCGGCGCTGGTCACGCCTGGCAGCAGCCGCAACTGCCGAGGAGGCACGCGAAGCTGTTATCGATGGTTCTCGTCTTGGTGCTGTTCTTCCCGTTTTCGGTGATCGTCGTGCTGGGACTTCCTGACGGTCTGGCTGGCCTCTATCTCTTTGCCACCACGATACTGCTGGTGACCATCGTGGTGGTCGTCATGTTACATGGTCGTCCGTTCCAGCGAACGTTTTCGGTAGGGGCCATTGTGCCGCTGGGGCTGGCCTTCTTCCACCTCTGGGTCGTCGGCCCCTTTGCCTCACCGGCTCGATTTGGCGGTTGGTCCAATTATTCAGCTTCACCGCCGCTCTTTCCACAGGAGCTGATTGTCATTTGGAACACGCTGGCCACAGCCAATGATGCTGGCGGCTTGCAGGTCTGTCTGCTGTGGCTACTCGCTCTGGGATGTGGCTTGACCGCGGTTGGAGTGCGTCTTGCGTTGGAGTACTTCAACGCAGCCGATTGAGGTCGCGTTGCGTCCATCCGAGAAGCCCTTGACCGGGCCACCAACTCGACGATTTCACTCCAGCGGCGGCGTCGCAGAAGCACATGGACCGGTCCAATGCGCGGCGAGAATCGCGTGTATTAGCAGGGGACAGCTGCAGTGAACGTCTGCATGTAGCCCCAATCCAGCGTCGTGGTACTATGTATCGTCACCGTCCGGTAGAACTGCCGCAGATAATCCACCAGTTCGGGAGCCTGCCAATGGCGGCCATTCGTCTGATGTTCGTGGAAAACCTGGCCGTCGTGGATTTCGCCGGTGATTAGACCGATTTTGCGGTAATCCTCTTTGTCGAGACTGAAGAGAATCCGGTACTCCGAGGCCTCACAGTCGATTTTCAGAACGTCCACGTAACCCAAGCCGGCGACGACATCTTTTGCGGCGATTGTGGAAACTGCGCTGGCGTCACCCTGAAGGCTTACGTCCGATGGGCGCGCAATACACACGCCGCCGGTATTGAGCCCCTCACACCCCTCCCGAAAGGCCTTGACTTGCACATGCCCGTCACTGCGATCGGTGACAGCCCGGTTGTGCACGCGGACTCGTTGTTCCAAGCCGTTCAGACAGATGTTCGCTCGAATCAGACGGCAGTTTTCCGGCATGAACTCGTAAATGTGCGACTCCAACTCGGGGAGGAGGTGAGCCATGATCAGGCTGAAACTGCCGATGTGCCCACCGATATCGACAACCGTCGACCGTCGCCCCGCGAGGGATTCGACCAGCGATGCAATCCGGTACTCGTGATACACTCCGGCGAAGATGCCGGAGTCCATCGTGTGGGAACGGCATATCGCCGAGATGGGCGAGTCTCCGCACGAGAACTCGCGGACAAGATACTTCCCTTCGGGTTCCGGCTGAACCACCGCGCGCACGGGCGGTCTTCGATGAATTAATTGGCTAAGCTTCGACATTGTTTGGCCTTCCCTCCTATCGAAGTCTGCAACGGCTTGGCGTCCGAGGTGCTCACGGTACTCATTTCGGACGGCGGGGTCAATTCGAACTTATGGCACCCGACCACGGAGGCACGGGGCCACGGGGCGCCCGACCGGTCGCAGCTTGCGAATCGTGGAACTCCGGATATGATGGCCCATGAATCTTTCGCCGAGCGAGGTCTCGAGCCCCCGTGCGATCCCCGGTCCTGTCGGCTTCGACGGACCGCCTCAGGTTGCAGGCCGCCCGGCGATCGCTTGACCCTGCTCACCTTTGCACGTGAAATCAGCGCGTATCCGAGGTCCACCCCGCAGGACAGGCGGCCTGCGCCGCCTAGAGAGGACGAGAATGGCTACCACGAAGCAGTTGGGTTTTGTCGAACAGATGAAGAGCTATCCGCGTACGTTCTGGGTGGCCAACACCATGGAGATATTTGAGCGACTCTCCTGGTACGGCTGGTTCACGGTGATGGCCTTGTATGTGACGGCACCGCCCAACACAGGTGGCCTGGGGTTTTCGACTGAGACGCGTGGCAATCTCATGGGCATCGTGCCATTCTTTCTGTACCTGATGCCGGTACTCACCGGCGCCCTGGCCGATCGGTACGGTTACAAGAGGATGTTTATCATCGCCTATCTGGTGATGATCGTTTCGTACTACTCTTTGGGCCAGTTTTCATCGCTGCCGGGCTTCTTCATGGCCTTCATGTTCGTGGCAGTGGGGGCCGCCATCTTCAAGCCGGTAGTCGTGGGCACGGTGGCCAGGGTGACAGATGAGTCGAATTCGGCGTTGGGGTTCGGCGTCTTTTACATGATGGTCAACGTCGGCGGCTTCCTGGGCCCCATTGTGGCGGGCGTGGTCCGTGGCTGGTCCTGGGATTATGTGTTTATCGCCTGTTCGAGCTGGGCGTTGATCAACCTGCTGATCGTACTGTTTCTTTACAGGGATCCTTCGACGGAAGCAACGTCCGCTCAGCCGCGCACGCTCCGCAAGGTGCTCGACGATACGGTCGAGGTGCTGGGCAACTTACGTTTCTTTATCACCGTGTTCGTCACGCTGATTGCTTTGATGATTGCCAGCCTGGGATTCTGGTGGTTCAGTTGGACGGCCTGCCTGATTTTCATTCCACTCTGGCTGATGGGGAACTTCGTTTACGACATGCTGCTCCCCACAACGCGTGCATTTCCCGATGAGCCCAGTCGAAACCCTCTGGCGAAACGGATGTACTGCGGGAACTGGCGCTTTGCTCTGTTCTTGCTGATCATGTCGGGCTTCTGGACGGCGTTCAACCAGATCTTCTATACGATGCCCGAGTACATTCGGGACTTCGTTGAGACGAAGCCGCTCATCCACGCGTTCCAGTCGGTATTTGGAGACGATGTAGCGTCGAATGTGGCCACGATCAGCAAAGAGGAGCGTGCCTCGATCGCGGCTTCGATCCAATCGCTCGCCAAGGCCGAATCGACGGCCAGCCTGGAAGAAGGGCAGCTGGAGGAAAAAGCACGCGACTTGCTGGCCTTCAAGGTGCGTGTCTCGCCTGCAGAGTTACGCCGCTCCCTCGAGGAAGGAGGAAGCGTGGAGGCGATTACTGACCGGCTCATCGTGGCGGGCCGACAGTTCAATCCCGAGTTCATCGTCAACATCGATGCCGGTGCGATCATTCTTTTCCAGATGTTCGTGTCGTTCTTCATGGGCCGTTTTCACCGCTTTACGACCATGATCGTCGGCATGTGCGTGGCCGGCGTAGGGATCGCACTGAGCGCTTTCGCCGGCGGCGAAGGGATGGTGGGAGTCGGTGGAACCGTCTGGCTGGTCTGCCTGGGACTGCTCGTCTTCGCCTTCGGCGAAATGATGGCCAGTCCTACGAGCCAGGAGTATGTCGGCCGGATCGCGCCGCAGAACAAGGTGGCGCTCTATATGGGTTATTACTTTGTGGCGGTTGCCCTGGGGAACCTTTTCGGCGGTATCCTGTCGGGACAACTCTACGGCAAAGTGGCCCGCGACATGCAGCGGCCCGACCTGATGTGGCTCGTGTTCGGCCTGGTCATGTTCGCCACCGCCGTCGTGTTCTTGCTCTATAACCGATTCGCGCTCCCCCGGCATCAGGCCGAGTCGCTCACCAAAGCGTAGCCAGGCCGTCTGGCTGCGCAGCAGGAAGCCGGTGATCCGCAGGCGGTAGCCTGGCCGGGGCGGTCGCACGCGATCGGAGCGACCGCCCCTTAGTGGGACGAGCACGCGTCGCCCGCACTTCTTCAGCTCTTCTGATCCTCTTGTCCTCTGATCTGTTTGTCTGCACGCCGCAGGTGGTCGAGCTCCCGGTGGTGGACAGGCGTTCTTTCTGCGTCTGGGTCAAAAAGGCTTCATGATTTGCTTGACACTGATACGATACAAATGTACAGTACTGGCGAGGTGATAGCATGAGCAAACGCATGGTGATTCTGCAGGACTCCGCCCCCCACTTAGCTGCCACGTTACGGGAGCAGTTGCGGCGGTTTGAGGTACCTCGTCAGCTCCAGGATAATTGCCCCATCTCGAGTGGTTGTGGTGGTTTAGATCAGCTTTTGCCGGCCGGCGGTTTTGCTCGAGGGACCTTGATCGAGTGTTTAGGACAGGGACAGCGCACGGGGGGAGCGGGAACGTGTGCCATGATCTGGGCTCGGCAAGCCTCCTTGGAAGGGGGTGCGATTGTGGTGCTCGATCCTCACCAGTGGTTTTATCCACCCGCGGCCGCCGTGCTGGGAGTGGACCTGGAGTCGTTGATCGTGGTGCGCACGCCCCAGCCGCGCGATCAGTTGTGGGCGGTGGATCAAGCGCTGCGTTGTCCGGCCGTCGCGGCCGTCTGGGCTCCGCTGGAACAGCTGGATGAACATGATTTTCGCCGGTTGCAATTAGCCGCGGAAATGGGAGGAGGGCTGGGGCTGCTGATCCGTTCCCACCACGTGCTCCGGCAACCATCCTGGTCCGACTTGCAGTTATTGATTCATCCGCGTACCGGCCACGCGCACGAGTTTCACATGGGCCGACGTTTAGGCATTGAGGTCACCCGCTGCCGGCATGGGCAGAGTGGCGGCGTGGTGGAAGTTGAGATTGATGTCGTTACGGGTGCGATGCAACAAGTGAGTTCTCCGCATGAAACGCGTACTGTGTATCCGGTTGCCGAGCTGGCCCATTCAACGGCTCGTGATCGCTCAGCCCGAGCTTAGGGGTCGCGCCATTATCTTGCATGCGCGCGATCCTCGCCGTGGCCAGTCGGTCATCGCTTGTTCCCGCGTGGCGTACGGTTGGGGTGTCCGACCAGGCATGCCCCTGACCGAAGCCACGGCATTAAGCCAACAGGCTCTCGGTCGGATTGCGGCAGTATCTCAGTCTGGCTCTTCGGGGCCAGCCGCTGGGACGTTATCGGCAGCAGGCCAGCCGTCGGCATGTGACCCCGCATCGCGGGAACCTTATCTTGCTCCCCATGCTCCACAGGCTGATGCACACGTGCTGGAGCAGTTAGCGCAGTGGTGTGAGCAATTCAGTCCGCTGGTCGGTTTCGAATCGCTCGAGCCGGCTCCCGGCTGTTCGGCCACACGGCGTGAGGATTGTTTGTATCTGGAAGTCACGCATCTGGCGGCCTACTTTGGCGATGAGCGGACCTTGGCCCGGCTGGTGGTCCAGTCGTTTGTTCAGCGCGGCTATCAGGTGCGCGTAGCGATCGCCAACACGCTCGGCGCGGCCTGGGCCTGCGCTCAGTTTGCCGTGTCCTCAGCCGAAGTGGTTACCGTCTCATCCGCCAAGTCGGGTGGCCGTGCCGCGGCGTGTGACTCTTCTTTCTTCATCGTGCCTCCGGAAGCGACGGTCGAAGCGTTGCAGCCGCTACCGCTCGAGGCGTTGCGTCTGCCGCAGGAAACGGTCTCGCTTCTCCAGCAATTGGGGATTTTCCAGGTAGCTCACGTCGCTTCGCTCCCCCGGACCAGTTTGTTATCTCGCTTCGGACCAGCGTTGCTGCGTCGCTGGGATCAAGCCTGCGGTCAGCATGACGAAGTGTTGCTGATGTATCGTCCCGCCCCACAATTTCGCGCGGACTGGGCGCTGGAACATCCCACGACCGATCAGGTCATCCTGCAACGAGTTCTGGAGGAACTGACGCGGCGTCTGACGCGGGCACTGGCACGACGTGGTGAAGGGATGCTGGAGTGCATCTGCCGGCTGCTGGTGAGCGAATCGTCCACCGCGCTCCCACTCAGCGCATCGCCAGGCAACCCTGCCACTTCACCACTCTCGCTGCGGTTGGGTTTGTTTCAACCGACCGCGTCGGCCAGTCATCTGCAGCAGCTGTGGCAGATGCAAATGCAACGTTTGGTCCTGCCGGCCCCCGTGCAGCAGATCGCGTTGGAAGCGACACTCACCGCTCCCTTACAGCGCCGGCAACAAGAGTTGTTCGCCGACAGTACGCGGCACAGCACCCTGCAGTTGGCTCAGTTGGTCGATCGGCTCAGCAGCCGCCTGGGACAAGAGCAGGTCATGCGCCCGCGACTGGCTGCCGACGCGCAGCCGGAATTCGCCTGTCACTATCTTCCCTTGACCGGGCAGTCGGGGCGAACCGGCGCGCTGCGCACGCTCGCCAGCCGAACGGCAGCGGGTAGGAGAACACAAGGCAAACCAACAGCCAGCAGAACATCAGCGCGCACGCAGGCCGATCGCCACAGCTCCCATAGCGATGGTCCCTGGGGATCTGCTCCCGACACCCTCCAACGGCGAGGCAGCGTCCCGCAGGCAGGCAGGACCACCCGCGTGGCAGACCCGACAGCAGATGCTCCCCCTCCGTCCCTGGTCAGGCGACGAACCTCGTCCTTGCCGGCCACTTCGGTACGGGGAAGCCGGCCCCTCCATTTGCGTTCCCCTCCCCTACTCGTCTCCGTCGTGGCGGTCGCACCTGATGGTCCTCCGGTGCGTCTGCTGTGGGAGCAGCGTACCTATCCGATCGCTCGCTACTGGGGCCCGGAACGCATTGAAACCGGCTGGTGGCGAGGCCAATCGGTGCGACGAGATTACTACCGCGTCGAGACCCAGTCTGGACATTGGCTGTGGTTGTTCCGCTGCCTGCGGCAGGGACATTGGTACCTGCACGGCATGTTCGGCTGATGACCGCAGCGCGTGTTGTGTCCAGCCGGGGACGGGACCCATCCCACAACCAGCGCGACTCGGTGGCGCGCCGCTGCCATTCGATGATCCTTCCAGCAGCCCACTTCCGGGAGTATCCCCCATGATGTGCCCGTATCGTGAACTCTTATTGTGGCGGCAGGCTTACGAGCTGACCTATCACATCTACGCCACCACACGTTGTTTTCCGCCCGAAGATCCAGGAGATCTGGCCGCCCGATTGCGCAGCGCGGCGATCGACTTGCCGGTACACATTGCCGAGTCTTATGCGTGTGAAGGAACACGTTTTGCGCGCGGCCTGCGTCGTGCGCGGCGAGATCTCCTGATACTCGAACACCTGGTGGCGATTGCCAACCGGCTCGCCTACTGGCCTCTGCCGCAAGCGGGGCGTGTGACGTGTCGGCTGAACGAACTGCACCGACACATCCGCGCCTTTCTTCGCTGCCTCACTCCCTAGAGCTTCGTAGCATGTCCTACGCCGAACTTCACTGCAAAACCAACTTCTCCTTTCTGGAAGGCGCTTCCCATGCGCACGAACTGGTCGAGCGCGCTGTACAACTCGGTTACGCCGCCCTGGCAGTCACCGATCACAACACGCTCGCCGGCGTCGTCCGAGCGCATGCGGCGGCCAGCGAGCAGCACTTCACATTGATCATTGGTGCCGAAGTGGTACCAGTCGATCACCCACCTGTCGTGTTGTGGGCCACCGATCGAGCTTCCTATGGGCGTCTGTCGCGGCTGATCACGGTCGGGCGGCGTCGAGCGGACAAGGGAGACTGCACGCTGACGTTCGACGACCTGGCCCAGCACGCCTCAGGACTGCTGGCCGGACTGGTCACCTACCCCTCCTTCGTACCGACCGGTTCACCGGGTAACCGTTCACCGGGTAACAAGCTGTCCCCTGACTGGACGAGCGACAACGCTCCACGGCCAGAGTCATTGCCCACCGGTGGGAACCCCGTCCCTGCGCAGCGATTCGCCCCGCGATCTGACCGTTCGTCCACCAACGACTCGGGCCTGCGACTGGCAGGAAGCGCTGAGGACTCGGAAACTTCCTTCGACCTCTCCGGCGTCGACTCGGCCGCGCGTACCGACAGGTCGCCGGATGGCGGTTACCGCCGACTCAGGACCGTGGGCACCGAAGCCACGGCTGGGCCGGCCGCGCGATTCACCGCTGCGCTGCTGGGTCGGTTCCGCGACCTGTTTGGCGACCGCGGATACCTGTTGGCGGCCTTGCACCGTGGTCCGGACGATCGGGGTGATCTGGAGCGATACCTTCGTCTGTCACAGGCCAGTCATATTCCATTAGTAGCCTCGGGCAATGTGCTCTATCATCATCCGGCGCGCAAACCACTGCACGACGTGCTGACGGCCATTCGCCATGGCACGACGGTCGACGCGGCAGGTGATCTGCTGCAGCCAAACGCCCAGCGGCATCTGCATACGTGGGAGGAACTGCAGGCCACCTTCGCTCCAGCTCCCCAGGCATTGCGACGGACCCGGGAAGTCGCCGACCGCTGTTCATTTTCGCTCGACCAACTGCGTTACGAGTATCCCGAGGAACTCGCTCCGCGCGGCATGACTCCCATGGAGTATTTACAGCACCTGGCCTGGAAGGGGGCTCATAAGCGGTATCCCGCTGGGATTCCGGACAAGGTTCGCCAACTGGTCGAACACGAACTGGTGCTGATCCGCGAGCTGCATTACGAAGCGTACTTCCTGACAGTATGGGACCTGGTCCGTTTCGCACGGCGGAAGAACATTCTGTGCCAAGGACGCGGCTCGGCCGCCAATTCGGCCGTCTGTTACTGTCTAGGGGTCACCTCGGTCGACCCGGCTCAGATGGATGTCTTGTTCGAGCGGTTTGTGAGCCGCGAGCGGGACGAAGCGCCCGACATCGATGTCGATTTCGAACATGAGCGGCGGGAGGAAGTGCTGCAGTACCTGTACGAAAAATATGGACGAGATCGGGCGGGCATGACGGGGGTCTTTATCACCTATCGCTCCCGCTCCGCCATTCGCGATGTCGGCAAAGCGCTCGGCTTGTCACTCGATCGCGTCGATGCGTTGGCCAAGCAGGTGGATGGTCATGGTGTGGAATCGAAACTGGCGCAGCGGTGCGAGCAGGTAGGAATCGCCCCTGCTTCTGACATCGGTCAACGGCTCATCTACCTCATCGACCAGCTGCTCGGCTTTCCGCGTCACCTGTCACAGCACGTGGGAGGGATGGTCATTACGCGTGGCCCGTTGTGTGAATTGGTGCCAATTGAAAACGCCGCCATGGCCGACCGGACGGTCATTGAGTGGGACAAGGACGACCTCGACACGCTGGGGCTGTTGAAAGTCGACTGCCTGGCACTCGGCATGCTGACGGCCATTCACCGTTGTTTCGAGATGGTTCAGCAGCATTACCAGCGGCCGTTGTCGTTGGCCACGATCCCCCAGGATGACACAGGCGTGTATGACATGATCTGCCGCGCTGACACGATGGGCGTTTTTCAGATTGAGAGTCGTGCGCAGATGAGCATGTTGCCGCGGCTCAAACCGCGATGCTATTACGATCTGGTCATTGAAGTGGCCATTGTGCGGCCGGGCCCGATCCAGGGAAACATGGTCCATCCTTATCTGCGTCGTCGCGCGGAAGGTGGTCCGGTGAACTATCCCAGCGACGCCATCCGGGAAGTGCTGCACAAGACGCTCGGCGTCCCCATTTTCCAGGAGCAAGCCATGCGGCTGGCGGTAGTGGCCGCCGGATTTACTCCCGGCGAAGCCGATCAGTTGCGGCGGGCGATGGGAGCGTGGCGGCGTCCCGGCGTGATCGATCAGTTCCGCCGCAAATTGTTGGACGGGATGCGGCAACAGGGACTCAGCGACGAGTTTGCCGAGCAGGTATTCCATCAGATTCGTGGCTTCGGAGAATATGGCTTTCCCGAATCGCACGCCGCCAGTTTTGCCTTGCTCGTCTACGTCTCTGCCTGGCTGAAACACTATTATCCCGCGGCGTTTGCCGCCGCCCTGATCAACAGTCAGCCCATGGGATTCTACGCTCCTTCGCAACTGGTACGCGACGCCCGGCAACATGGCGTGACCGTCCTGCCGGTCGATGTGAATGCCAGCCAATGGGACTGCACGTTAGAGCCTCTCGCCCACGGGTCCAGCCATGGGCCGGCTTCCACCGACCCCCCCTCTCGTCCTCCCTCGGCAACGCCGACGAGAGCCCTGAGGCTGGGATTCCGGCTGCTCACGGGCATACCACGCTCGGCCATCGAGGTGTTGGAGCAGGCGCGCACCTGCGGTGGGCCATTTCGCTCGCTCGCCGATTTCACACGCCGCACCTCGCTGGGGCGGGCCCTGGTCCTGCGACTCTCACAAGCCGGCGTCTTTGAGTCACTCCACCGCAGTCGCCGAGCAGCGTTGTGGGAAGCGCTCGCACAAGAGAAAAAGACCGAGCATCTTCCGCTGTTTTGTACCTTGGACGCCGAAGACGAGCCTCCTGCTCCGCTCCCCGTTCTGAGTCCACAAGAGGAAGTCTTTGCCGACTACCAGACTGCCGGATTATCGCTCCGCGCGCACCCCATCTCCTTCTACCGGGAGTCCTTGCAGCGATTGAACGTAGTCCCGGCCGACCGCCTGAAATTGCTGCAACACAAACGGCGCGTACGTGTGGCCGGCTTGGTCCTGCTGCGCCAGCGTCCCGGCACCGCCAAAGGAATTACCTTCGTGACGTTGGAGGATGAAACGGGAACAGCCAACTTGATCGTTCACCAGGCCACCTGGGAACAATATTACCAGGTGGCCCGCCGCAGCGCGGCGTGGCTGGCCGAAGGACATCTCGAACGAAAGGACTCCGTCCTTCACGTCATCGTTCGCCACCTCGAGGACCTGTCTCAAGTCCTGGGACCCGTTACGATCCAGGCACGCAACTTCCACTGACCGGACCGCTGCTGGCGGTGCAGCACCGCCCCGACTGTGGCCGAAACCGCCAGTCGGCCGGGTTTTGCCAGATGCCAGGCCGATGCTACAAATCTCACGAGCGGACTTGCATCCCAGGGCGAGCGCTGCGCGGGCCGCGCCCCAGCATTCCCCCAGACTCTGAGACGGGATCCCCAGAACATGTGCGGCAGATTCACTTTGCGAACTCCCATGCATCGGCTGGTCGAGCGGTTTCTCTTTGAGATGCCCGACGAACCGTTTGCACCACGGTTCAATATTGCTCCCAGTCAGACGGTGGCCGGACTCCGCTTGTCCGCACCGGGCCAGCCGCGCCAACTCTGTGCGCTACGGTGGGGACTCATCCCGTCCTGGTCCAAAGACCTGTTGATCGGCTACAAGATGATCAACGCCCGGAGCGAGACGGTAGACACAAAACCATCGTTTCGCCAGGCGTTCAAGTTTCGGCGCTGCCTGATTCTGGCCGACGGGTACTACGAGTGGCAGAAGGTCCCTGCCACGACTCAGAAACAACCGTATCACATTCGCCTGCAGGATGACGGACCGTTCGCCTTCGCCGGGCTCTGGGAAACCTGGCAGTCCGGGGATGGCTCGGCACTCGAATCGTGCACCATCATCACGACCGAAGCGAATGAGCTGACGCGCCACCTGCATCCCCGGATGCCGGTAATTCTCCCTCCCGACGCTTATGACAGCTGGCTCGACCCGGCTTCTCAGGACCCGACGGAGTTGAAAGCGCTCCTGAGTCCTTATCCGGCCGATCAGATGACCGTGTCCCCCGTCAGCACGCTGGTCAACAACCCGCGGAACGATCAGCCCCAGTGCCTTGTGCCGGTCGTCCTATGAGGGGTGGCTCAGTCAGTGGCGGTACCGTAACGCCACGGGAGAGACTTCCTGCCAGCCCTGAAAACGATCATCCCGCAGCGCTTTGGCAGGCAGCGCTTTGGCAGGGTGCAGTTGGGCTGGTACAATCCGGGGAGGTCACTTCGCACTGAACCCGGCTGACGGGGCTGCCGCCGAGCCGGCCCGATCCGCTTGCCTTATTCAGCAGATGGACTCCAGCATGGCACCCTTAGAACGACTTGGCCCCTACCTCATCGAACGGGCGCTCGGAAGCGGCGGGATGGGGAGCGTATTTCTGGGCGTGGATGAGCAGACGGGCGAGCGGGCGGCGGTCAAGGTGCTCGCACCGGCACTGGCTGCGGACGCCAATTTTCGTGAGCGTTTCGGGGCCGAGATCGAAACGCTCAAGAAGCTGCGTCACCCGCACATTGTGCAGCTGCTCGGCTTCGGCGAACAAGACGGGCAGTTGTTCTATGCGATGGAGATGATCGAAGGACGCACGTTGCAGCAGGAACTGCACGCCGGAAGGAGGTTTGCCTGGCGCGAGGTGGCGCGGATTGGAGTGCAGGTCTGTCAGGCACTCAAACACGCACACGATCGCGGAATCATTCATCGCGACCTGAAGCCGGCCAACCTGCTCTACACCCCGGACGATCAGATCAAACTGGCCGACTTCGGCATTGCCAAGCTCTATGGCATGACGCAGCTGACCGTCGCCGGGGGCGTCATCGGCACGGCAGATTTCATGTCCCCTGAGCAAGGGGAGGGCAAAGGAGTGACGGCGCGGAGTGACTTGTACAGTCTGGGAAGCGTCCTGTTCACGCTGCTGGCCGGGCGTCCCCCGTTTGCCTCCCGCACGGCGGCCGAAGTGATTCACAAGCTGCGTTATGAGGAGGCCGTACCGGTACGGCGACTGGCGCCCGACACGCCTGCGGAATTCGAACTGATTATTGCCCAGCTTCTGGAAAAGGACCCCGGCAAGCGGATCGCTACGGCCTTGGCAGTCGCCAATCGACTCAAAGCAATGGAATACGCCCTGTCGCTCGAGACGCGCGTCGCGGACGACTCGGGCGATTTCGAAGTTGCCCCCGAGGATGAGTACCAGCTGGCCAGCGAGGAGAAACGGTCACCGCCGACTTCGGTCGTGGTGGAGACGCGCGTGATTACTCCGGCGGACCGGCTCACGGACTCGGGTGACGATTCGCTGGAGAATCATCGCAACCCGACCGTGGCGATATCCAGCCTGTTGGCACCGGTCGATCCGAACAAGGAAACGCCTCAGACCCGCAGCACCCACTTCACCACATTTGACGAAGCGGCCCGTGCTCGCGCCAATGCCTTGCACGGGTCGGAAGACAGCACCCCGCTGTGGCTCAAGATCGCGCCGCTGCTGGCCGCGGGGGCCGTGATTGGAGCCATGGTCTGGTATCTGTCCAGACCGGCGACCGAATCATCGCTCTATCAAGACATCATGACAGTCGCCAAAGACGGCGAGGCCAGCGACCTGTCCGATGTCGAAGCGAAGATCGACCAGTACTTACAGCGTTTTCCCGCGGGTGAGCACCAGGCCGAAATCCAGGGCCTGCGGGAGGAGCTGGATCTCCACCGCCTGCAACGCAAGTATGAACGGCGCACACGGCTGCGCGGTGGCACGGACGCCTGGGGGCCGGTGGAACGAGCCTATGTCCAAGCGACCAGTCTGACAACCAGCGATCCGGTCGCGGCGGCAGAGCAACTGCGGGCGCTGGTGAACGTCTTCTCTGGTGCGCAGGTGAGCGATGCGGACGCACGCTGCCTCAACCTGGCACGCGAACAGCTGGCGGATCTGGAAGCCAAGGGGAAACAACAGATTCAACAGCAGCAGCAGGCGATCGAACAGCGATTGGATGAGGCCGACGCGATCGCCACCACCCAGCCCGATCGAGCTCGGGAGATTCGTGCCGGTGTGATCGCCCTCTACCGCGCGAGAGCCTGGGCACAGCCGCTGGTTGATCGAGCTCAGCGGGCCCTGCAAGAGTCCCCACCTGCCTCCGCGACTCCCGGCCAGTGAGCTACTCGCTGCGCATGGCCCGTCGCACGATATCCTGATCGAAGTAGTTGATGGACATGCCGGCATCCACCACGACCGACTGGGCGTTGATGCCCGAACTGCGGGGACTCAGCAGAAACGCGGCGACGTTCGCCACTTCCTGAGTCTGGAGCGCTGCCTTCCGGGGAATAATCTGTTCCGCGTACAGGTAGGCATCCACATATCCGGGGATACCGGCCGATGCGGAGGTTTTGAGCAGCGACGCGGCGACGGCATTGAAGCGGACCCGCGAAAACCGGCTGAACGACTTGGCCAGAAAGGCCAGGGACGAGTCGAGGGCCGCCTTGACCGGTGCCATGAAGCCATAGTTCTCGCTCGCCATCCGCGTCGTGGAGATCGAAATCGTCACGACCGAGCCGTCCGGGTCCAACAGATCCTGAAACGCATTGGCCAGGGCCGTCAGCGAAAAACAGGAGATATCCACCGCCCGCAGAAACTGGGCCTTGCTCGTCTGATGGAACGGCTTGGCTTCCCCTTCGTAGTCGGCAAACGCGATGGAATGGACCATGCCGTGGAAACGTTCGCCACGTGTTTCGAGTTCGTCGCGCACTCGGGCGATTTCCGTTTCATGCTCCACATCGCACACGTAGACATCGCGGTCGGCAAGCAATGTGCGCAGTTTGTCGCGCTGCGGATCACTCCGCACCACGTAGGCAACGCGAGCTCCCGCCTCTTCGAGCACACGGCTGATCGCATAGGCTACGCTCTTGCGATTCGCGACGCCCAACACCAAGACCGACTTGCCGGACAGCTGGAGAAAATCGGCCGTTTGGTGATCAGCAGGTGGGCTCATGGTGCAGCACTATTTCCGTTCTTCGGTCAGCGCGGTCACGGTACAAGCGAACTCGAGTCGCGCCGCCACTTTTCCGTCGCAGCGCACGCGAGCCTCCAGGTAATACGCCTGCGACACTTGCTCTCGCAGCGCAACTTCAATCTCGACCGTTTCGCCCGGTCGCACCATGCGTCGAAAGCGAACCTGGTCCATGCGCGTCGCCACCGGCACGCCGGCAGCATTTTCCAGGCGTGAGGCCAGGAGAATCCCGCCCGCCTGCATGGCGCATTCGCACAGGATCACTCCCGGCACCAGCGGATAGCCGGGATAATGTCCTTGAAAAAAGAACTCCGACTGGCAGAACGTCTTGCGGCAGAGGATCCGATCGTGCTCGCACTGCACCACTTCGTCCACCAGGAGCATCGGCGCACGGTGCGGAATTGCCTGTTCGATCGACGGCACAGTCATGAGCACTCCTCAGCGGTCGACAGCGAAGCGGCCGGCATGCCGGCTGTCCGCGTCAGCAGGGCATCGACGTCGTTCGCCACGATGACTCCGTAGTTCATCGCCCCCAGCCAGCCGGACATGATAATCCCGACACTACCGGCGTGATAGAGGCCGCGTACCTGTTCGGGCAAAGCCCGGCTGATCGCCAGTCCTTCGAACTTCGTGCCGAAGCTGGCTCCCGCCAGGTGCCGGGTGTAGTGCTCGAACGTGCTGGGTGTGGCCGCATCGACATAATCGAGCTTGGCGCGGCAATTCGGCACATACTTGTCGAGCGCAGTGAGGGTCGTTTCGACCAGGTCCTGCTTGGCCGCCTGATAGTCGTCGGGCGCGAGGTTCTTCCAATCCTCGTACCGTGCATTGGTGCTCGACACGATCAGGCAGCGGGGTCGCCCCTGCGGGCGTGTGCGGGGGTAATAGAAGGAAAACGTGCGGCTCGTAATGTGGCGACTCAGCAGCAACTCCGTTTCAAAGGCCGGCGCAATGGAACTGAAGAGCAGGTCCCCGATCGACTCGTCCAGTTGTTCCTCGGGTTTCAGCGCCATGTAAACCTGCGTGCTGGAGTTGTTCAAACGCACGTTGCGCGTGGCTTCCACAAACTGCCGTTCGAAGTGCTCCGGCCCCGCCAGGCGCAGTACCGTATCGACCACGTTGGCATTGGATACGACAGCGGCCGCCTTGATGTCGCGTCCCGCCACTCGCACACCCGTAACGCGACCACGTTCGACCAGGATCCGTTCGACATCGCTGCGAATGGCCACCTGCACGCCGTTGCGCCGCAGTTCCTCGTGCATCAGCGAGATCAGGCGGTCGGTCCCGCCTTCGAATGTGAACACTCCCTTGGACATGAAGTTCGAAAACACGATGCCGTACGTGATGGCCGGATCTTCCAGGGTCGATCCGTTGGCATACGTGATCGGCTCCATCAGCAATCGCACCACGTCACGCCGGCCGGGAAAGTACTTCTCGAACAGCTCGCGATTGGTCATTGACTGATCGTCATAGAAATTCATTGCCCGGACGGTCGTGAAGAAGTCCTGGACCGTCTCGGCGGGAATTCCGAACCGCTGTTGCAGCAGCCGCGAGAAGTCTTCGCGATGAAAGAGAGTCGTCAGCGAGAACATCGGGTTGTCGAAACGGATGTTCTTCAACTGGACGATGGAGTCGGCGATCTCCTGAGTCCAATACCGCCGACAGCTCTTGATCATGCCGTGCGGAAAGCCGTGCAACGAGATATCGAAGATATGACCTCCGGGACGACGAAACCAGGTGGCCAGACCGCCCAGCTTGTAGTGCTGTTCCAGCAGCAGTACGCGATGCCCGGCGCGTCCCAGCACGTTCGCGGCGGTCAAGCCGGCCAGGCCGCTGCCGATCACGACCACGTCGTAAGACGATTGCACATCCTTCAAGAAATCTTTCGGCATGGATCAGTTACTCGCTCTCCAGACGTGTGATTCCCGTGAGGTCGATCGGGCCAGATACGGTCAGAGGAGCGCGGCGCCGGTTCGCTGCCGCATCGCGACCCCACCTGGCTCATTGCTCCTGCAGCAGATGGCGGTTGGCCACCAAAATCCCGCTGATGATGGTTCCGACTATTCCGATATAGCCCTGGTCATTCCCGCAGATGTACAGGTTCTGGTACTTGGTGCGCCCGTCGAGGCGTTTTTCCGGTGCACCGTACACCGCTCCATTGTCGTGCCAGGTATAACGCTGAATCGTGCTGGGCGTGAACATATCCGTTTCGATGATATGGTGCCTGAATTCGGGCACAAACCGAATGGCACTCTCCATCGTCCTGTCATACCACTGCAGCTTGGCCAGACGGTACTCCTCCTCGGACAGCGAGAGCCACGCGTTGTAATCGGCCATCAAAGTCACACGCATCACGCCGTCGCGCATCACTTCATCATCGTACAGGAAGTTGTTGGGCGAGCAGATCACGCCCGAACGGGGATCGCAGAGCTGCCCGATGGGACGCTGCCAGTGAAACAGCTCGCTGTCGTTGAAGAACACGATCGTCTGATCGTGTCCCAGTTGTTTCGGTAGCCGATCGAGGATCGCGATGGTCTCAATAAACGACATCTGGCCAGAAGCCTGGCTCCGTTCCGCCTCCGGATCACCGGTCAATCGCATCGTCTCGACCAGCCCGGCCGAGGAGACAACGTTCCGAGCCTGCAGATGTTCGCCATTGTCCAGCACGACCCCCACGGCGCGTCCCTGATCCAGCTCGATCCGCGTCACGCCGGAGCGGAGTCGCAACTCTCCTCCCAGGCTGCGGAACCGGCGGACCAGATTGCGCAGGATCAACCGTACACCAGCCGGCGGACGCGCAAAACCCTCCAGGAAGATGCTGCGGAACATGATGCAGAACTGCCCAAAGTCCATGTCTCGTTCGCGCGCGTTGCCGTACCACATGATCGGACAGAGGATCATCTCGCGCAGCAGCGGATCGGTGATGATCTCCGAGAGCACTTGGCGAGTCGAAGCATGGTAGCGGTCCGTGTCCAGGTCGTCGTAATCGATCAGTTCATTCAGCAGCTTGTGGAGTGCGTCTTTCTGCGAGGGAAAGCGGGCGGCCACTTCCGACTCGAACAACGCAAAGTCGTTATTGAACCGCAACTGGACATCGGGAAATGCGATGGAGGAGCCTGCTTGAGGAACCAGGGCGAAGTCGTCCCAGCGAAAGCGCAACTGGCGCAGCAACCGAGCCAGCGGACCTCGCTTCGCTCCCTTCGGCGTGTAGTTGGTCACGGCATGCAAGCCGACGTCGAAGTCGCGACCCTGCTGGCGGTAAAAGGAGTTCAGTCCGCCAATCGTCGTATGCCGCTCGAGTACACAGACCCGCTGATTGTAGTAGGCCAGTCGAATGCCGGCCGCCAGCCCCGACAGGCCGGCGCCGATGATGATCGTATCATACATGGCATCCTCGGGCCAACGGACGACGCTAGGCCGGTTCAATGTCCTTCATGATGGGCGTCAGATAACGGACCGTGCTGCTCATGCTCGCGAGCTGCTGGTAATCCTCCTCCGGAATCTGCACGCGATGACGCTTGCGCAACTCCATCACGATGTCCAGGAAATCCATGCTGTCCAGTTCCAACTGCTCGCGGAAGGCGACGTCATCCTCCAGGTCGCTGAGATCGTCGTCGGGGGCAATATCCGACAGAATATCCAGAATCTCATCTCGAATCTCGGCGGGCGTCATACCGCGTTTTCTCCTCACTGTCCTACCGGTCGAATTTGCTCACAATCACGGCCGAATTGATTCCCAACATGCCAAACGAGTTGTTCAGGATCACTCGCTGTTGCTCTGTCTCACGCGGCTCGTTCAGCACCAAACCGCTCAAGGCACATTCGGGGTCCAGTTGATCAACGTTTATCGTGGCGTGGCAGACGCCGTCCTCAAAACCGGCCAGATTTCCAGCCAGCTCCAGTGCACCAGCAGCGCCCATGCTGTGCCCGATAAAACTCTTCGTGTTGTTGAACAACGTTCGCTCGGAGGCCCCAAACACGCGTCGCAGCGCCAAACACTCCTGCTGATCGCCACTGACGGTCCCCGTCGCATGGGTACTGACCAGATCGATCTGCTCAGGTGCCAGACCTGCCCGCTGCAACGCCAGATACATGCACTCCGCCTGCCGTTGGGCGTTGGGAAGCACAAAGTCCGTCGCGTCGGTATTCATGGCGTGCCCGATGATTTCGCCGTAGATCCGGGCACTACGCCGCCGAGCATCGCTGAGTCGTTCCAGCACGAACACGCATCCCCCCTCCGCAACCACGATGCCGTTGCGGTGAAGGTCAAAGGGACGCGAGGCCCGCTCCGGTTGTTCGTGTTCCGCCAACGCACCCTGACTGCGAAAACTGGCGAAGATCCCAAACGTGTGAATGCTCTCGGAAACGCCACCTGACAAGGCGACATCACATTCTTGCAGCCGCAACATCTGCAGCCCTTGAATGAGTCCCGCATTACCCGCAGCACACGCCGCTCCAATCGTGTAATGGGGCCCGAAAATCCCCAGGTTCAAGGCCACTTCGCCAGCCGGATTGTTGGCGACCGTGCGGGGATTGTGGTGGTGCGACCAGTAACTTGTGTCGTAGTCATACCCCTTGAGCTCGAAGATCTCGTTCTCCGTCTCTACATTGCCGTGCTCGGTCACTCCCAGAAACACACCAACTCGGGCTGGATCGGCATTGGGCCAGTCGAGTCCCGAATCAGCAATCGCTTCATTGGTGCAGTAGATTCCCACGCTCCCAGCCCGCGTGCCACGACGCAAATCCTTGCGCGACTGGTATTTCATCGCATCAAACTCGCACACTCCCGCCAGTGTCCGGCCCACATAACGAATCTCGTAGGGCCGCACACCGCTGCGTCCGGATAACAGGCTCTCACGAAACTCCGGCAGACTGTTGCCATTGGGAGCGGTCAAGCCGATGCCCGTGATCACAATCCGCTGCTCATCAGGCAGATTCGCAGAAGGGTGGTGGGCGATCATCGGAGCAAACCTCGTTCAGGTAAAACTACTGAAGCTAACGAGTTCCGTGGAGATTGGCAAGCGGCGGTCGTCAGCCCCCCCTTTCCGGCCGCGACACCGCACGGAAAGGGCTCCCCGCCACGCAAACAAACCCCATTTATAGTTCAAGGTGCGACCAGCGTGCTAGTGGCGCAATCGCCTACCGCCTCGGCTGAATCCCAATTCGGCCGCCGTCCTTCAGCCAGACCCCCAGACGCTGCATTCCGTCACCGGTGGCAATGACCGGAACGTACCCGAAGTCGCGGCGAGCCCGCCCAATATCAAAGTAATGGGACGAACCTAACTGTGCCGCAAGAAAACGCGTCATGAGCGGCTCCCGCTCGACGCGTCCCAAAGCGTACACCGACTCCATCACGGCCCCCAGGCACCAAGCCGCTCGCAGGGAGATCCGCTTCTGAATCGGAGGCAGGTCGACCAACGCGAGAATCTCGTTGATCCACTCCCAGCAGTTGACCGGCTCCCCCTGACTGAGGAAATACGCCCGCCCGCATACGGGCGCTCCCGGGGTCAGCGCGTCCGCCGCCTGAAGGTGAGCGCGGGCCGCATTCTCAATGTAGACCATGTCGATCAAATTCGATCCATCACCGATCTGCCGCAGGCGTCCTCGGCGGGCCCGATCAATCAGGCGGGGAACAAGATGAGGATCACCGGGCCCCCAGATCAAATGGGGGCGTAGCGCGCAGGTGCACAGTCCCCCCTGGCCGTTGGCCTGCAGTACCGCTTGCTCTGCCAGCGCTTTGGAATGGGGATAATGGCAAAGCCATCGCCGCGGATACGGTTCCGACTCATTCACGCCGCATTGACTGCCACCGGTAAACGTCACACTCGGACTACTGCTGAAAACCAGACGCGGTACGCCTTGAGCGAGGCAGCCGGCGATGACGTGACGCGTGCCCAGCGTATTAATCGAGTAATAATGCTCCCACGGTCCCCAGATTCCGGCAACTGCCGCAGTGTGGAAGGCTACATCCACTCCCTGCAGCGCGCCGGCAACGGCCTTCGCGTCACGCACATCGGCCTGCACCGATTCCACTCCCAGTTGCTCCAGCTCCGCATAACGGCGGCGAGAGAACGTGCGTACCCGATCACCACGGGCCAGCAACTGCCGCACAATCTCAGCCCCCAGGAACCCGCCTGCACCAGTGACCAAGGCTTTCACAACGGTATCTCCCCCTATCTGCCAGGGTCTCTGGCGCCGCAGTCAGGTCGGGCCTGCTCGGCGACCAGTGGCCCTTCGCAAGCACTGGGCTGCGGCCGACATTCGCCGCGCTCGGTAGTGTCGCCGACGATTCGGCCA
>JBGSHS010000106.1:0-28279 GCA_041752115.1 Pirellulaceae bacterium
AAGGCAGCCAGGCCAGCGCTTCGAGCCAGCAAACGGGCGCGGCGCAGAACTGGCCGGCGGCCGGCGTGCTTGATGGTGTGCGAGACGATCTCGGCTGGGGTGCCGGTCACGGCTGGGCCAGCGAGTTCAGCCAGCCCTTACCCCAATGGCTCGAAGTGCGGTTTCCCGCGCCGCGGTTGGTCGAGCAGTTCTGCATCGTGACGTTTCAGACTCAACTGGGTGCGGAGAATGCGGCCAAGTGGGGCGTCAAGGACTACGTGATTGAGGTCTGGGATGGTGAAGGCCAGCAATGGAAGGTGGTTGTCGTGGAAAACGGCGGACGCACCATGAAGAACCGTGTCCATAAGCTCGATGAGGCGGTGCTCACGGAACGGTTTCGCGTCGTGATCCACAAGGTGGCGCCCCCAGATGGCATCGCGCGTCTCATGCAGGTCGAAGCTTGGGGCCCTGCGAAACAGTGAGCCTGACCGTTACTGAGCCGACTCATCGACCCGAACGACACGACGCGCAAGACAGACACCCGGATCTGAGCGAGGATCGCTGGCACCCGATCTTCTGATGGTGGAGGATGACATCTCGCGATTGCGTTCGTGAAGAACGGCGTTCTGGCCACGCGCGAGGCGAGCACGTTCGACGAATCCTCATCGGCCCGCCGAAGGGATCGCCCTGGACCATTACCTTCAGGGGAAGGCAGGTAGCCAGCAATGGTCCCGTCGCGTGAGAGACTACACGACTCAAGAGCACTACAGTATGATGCATCAGGCCGGAATCGCAGCTTGGCAAGAGCGGAGACTATGTATGTATCGCTCCACCGTCCCCAAAATCCTGCTGTTGTTGTTCGCGGGTTGGCCGCCACTGTCGGCCCAAGACGGTACATTTGACTGGCAGCAGGGACGCGAACTACAGGCTGGAATTCGATTGACTCGCGTCGGTGAGCCGGTTATCTCACTGACGCCTTACGACCGTTCGTTCAAGGGACAAGGGGACTGAAATGAATCGACATGCGAGGTTATCCGCTCATCGTTCCTGCTGGGCTGTCATGTTGATCGCACTGTTCAGCTGGACAGGCATGGCACATGCGGATGACTCACAGCCCGGCGTTGTACCGTTCTCTGAAACGACCGTCATCACGGGGACCGCTCGCGAACGGGGAGCAGCCTACGGCCGGAAGTTCTCGGCGGCCATTCGCGCATTCTACGCGTCCGAGATTCAGCAGCCGTTTGTCGGACACCCCGCATCTCAGCAGGAACTCCTGGACTACGCGTCACAGTGTGCCGAGGTCATCCGTGAAGAATGTCCGATGATCGCGGAAGAATTGGACGGCATCGCTGCCGGATCAGGTCTGTCACTCAATGAAGTCGTGCTGATCAACCTGCACGAGGAGTTGTTCCATCGAGGATCGTTGCCGAAACACGGACACTGCACGGCGGTCGCGTTGGCGCCAAGTGAGACCGGCGGCCCCACGTTCGTGGGCCAGACCTGGGACTGGATGCAGACTGTGGCGGGGAAGTCATCCTTGTTGCAGTGGCAGCGGGACGATGGGGTGAGCGTGCTGGCCTATGGATTTCCGGGAATGCCATTCGGAGCGGGGATGAACGAACATGGAATTGCGCTGTGCTGGACCAGCGCCGCGCTCGGAACCCAAGGAGTCAGTCCGCGAGTGGGTCTGCCGAGCTATGTGCTCATCGCCCATCTTCTGGCCCAAGACGACCTGGACAGCGTGATTCGCGTCGCGCAGCGCGATCGCCACGCGGGTTGGTTCACCTTCGTAATGGCGGACGGAAAAGGACGCT
Source organism: Pirellulaceae bacterium (assembly GCA_041752115.1). Taxonomy (GTDB): domain Bacteria; phylum Planctomycetota; class Planctomycetia; order Pirellulales; family Pirellulaceae; genus JAJRVM01. The sequence goes on from JBGSHS010000106.1 coordinate 1,794, forward strand.
TGCTCAACATCGAAGGATCACCCAGTGGAGTCGCGATCGAACAATCTACCTCATCCGTCGTCCGCGTGGGCTACGGTATTCCGCAGATGCAGGGCGCACAATCGCCCGGGGCACCAGCACGACATCCGCGATGTGAAAAGATGTGTCGTCTGCTGGAGGGATCGCACGGGCGGACCAGCCAGGACATGCTGCAACGCTATTTCTCTGATCCGAAGTGCGAGATCTCTGTGGGGAAAGCGACGATCGACATGATGATCTTCAACACGACGGCGCGCACCGCCACATTGAGTCGCGGTCCGGACTATGCCGCAGCATGGCGGGAATTTCGATTCGCCGAGGAACGGAAATCGGAGTAGTCTGTTACCTTGCTCGGCCTGGACAGTGCGGGTCGCGTGGCTGTGGCATGCTCTCTCACAGTGACATACTAAGGGCACATTATCCAACAGCAGGTGAAGTGCCCATCCTCTCCCCTCAACCGCCCGAAGTGTACGCCTCCCCAGATTTCTCTTCGTCGCCCCAGGACTGGTTGCTGGTGCGGGAACGAAAGAACCGATGATGAAAGCAACTCGGCAAATGCTCTTTACCGGACTGATCGGCCTGACCGGATGGACGCTATGTCTTGGCTCGGCACAAGCCGCGACATTTTCGTTGGCCAGCGATTTCTCTTACCAGGAGAACAACCCCAGCAGCACCTGGTCTTTTCGGCTGGACGACGGTGCCCAGGATCCCCTGGTCTTTCCGACACTGCTCCGACCCGATCGCAATGCCAACGATGTGTGGGGTTCAAATTTCCCAACGCCGCCCATGATGTGGAGTGAAGGTTCCGGCTACTGGGGCATTGGCAAGAACCTCACTGGCGAGGAGCAGTTCTCCAGCCGCAATGACCTCCGCTGGGCACCGGATGAAGTGTTGTTGCATCCCAAGGCCGGTGACGCTCCATCAGGCCTCGTGGTCGGTTGGAAGGCTCCTGACGACATGCTGATCGACGTTGCCTATTCCTTCGCTTTGGCCTCGCCACATTCCAGTGGCATTGGTTACCGTATTTTGAAGCGAGACGGAGGAGGCGACACCGAAATGGTCGTGCTCAACAACATCGGGAACGGCATCCGCAATGAGTTGAACGGAATGTCCGTGGCCAAGGGTGATCAGCTGTTTTTCCGGTTCCATACGGCCGGAGATGCCACGGGAGACATTGTCCGGGTAGCCATCACCATCCAGGGTACTTCGGCACCGCTGCCAGCTCTGCAGTTGGCCGGAGCGGTCATCACGGCGGGCAGCGACGTCGCGTTCACACCCCCCAGCCCTGACAAAGGACCTTATCAATGGTTCAAGGATGGCCGGCTCATCGAAGGAGCTACGAGCTGCGTTCTGCGGATTCGCCAGGTGAACGTCGCCGATGCGGGCAGCTACACAGTCCAAAGCGGAGCTGCTACCAGCAACAGCGCCCTGTTGACCGTTTCACCCGCCAGTGCTCGGCCGGTTCCCTACGCGTCGCCGGTCCCAAAACAGCAGTTCTCGGAAACCCTCGCGGAACAAGAGGAGGAACTGAAGTCCAACGCGTTGATGCTCCGCTTCGCCGCATCGCGAAAGAAGCTGGCCGCCGACCGCTATCGGCCGGCCTATCACTTCGTCAGTCCGGAGAACATGCTCAACGACCCAAACGGACTGTGCTTCTGGCAGGGACGCTGGCATCTGTTTTATCAAGCTTATCCGCCCGACGAATTCCCCAACCCCCAAGACATTAAGAAACGCCGCCAGCACTGGGGCCATGCGGTCAGCGCTGACCTCGTGCATTGGCGCGACTTGCCGTACGCCATCTATCCCGACATCGAACGCATGTGTTTTTCCGGCAGCACCGTCGTCGAGTCCGATCGAGTCGTGGCCTTTTATCCGGGAATCGGAGCGGGCCAAATGGTGGCGATCGCCGACGACCCGCTGCTGCTCAATTGGGATAAATTCGGCCCGGTCAACAGTGGACACGGCGATTCCGACATCTGGAAGGAACAGGGAAAGTACTATGGGCTGGTGGGAAGATCGTTATGGGTCTCGGACGATCTGGTACATTGGGAGGGTCGCGGCGAGTTCCTGACCTCCACGCCGTTTCTCGGGCCGGATGACGATGGGGCGTGTCCCAATTTCGAGCCCCTCGGCGACAAGCATATCCTCCTCTTCTTCAGCCACACCAACGGAGGTCAGTACTTCCTCGGAGATTACACCGACCAGCGTTTCACACCGTATGCACATGGCCGGCTGAATCACGGCCGGGTCGCTCCCGGCGGCGTGCATGCTCCATCGGCAGCATCCGACGGAAATGGGGGCGTGGTCAACATCCTCAACATCAACGACGGCAGACCGAGCGACGACTGGGACCAGATCATGTCCGTTCCCCAGCATCTGACGTTGGGAACAGACAAACAGCTGCGGATCGAGCCGATTGAGGCACTCGCCTCGCTGCGGGGCGACCATCAGCACGTCGGCCGCACGATGCTCGCCGCAAATGAAGAGATCCTTCTGGACCAGATCCAAGGCAACACACTGGAATTGGCCGTGGAGATCGATCCGCAGCTGTCGCGTTGGGTCCAGTTGATTGTCCTGCGTTCGCCGAATGCGGAAGAACAGACGTCGATCACGTTCTACAACTTCGACCGACAGTTGACGTACTGGTATCACACCGCAGGTGAGTTAATCCTGGACGGGTCTCGCTCGAGTATGCTGCCCGATGTCTGGCTTCGTCCGCCGGAGCGGGCCATTATGAGACGCGACGGAGAACTGCTGAAGTTGCGGGTCTTCATCGATCGGAGCGTCGTGGAGGTGTTCGCCAACGGCAGACAGTACGTCGCCATGCGAGTCTACCCTGGACGCCAGGACAGCTTGGGCGTCTCTCTGCGTGCTCAGGGCCAGGATGCCGTGCTGCACAGCCTTGATGCCTGGCATCTCCAGTCCATTTGGCCCTAGGGCACACGGGAAACACAAGTTCGGCGTTTCCGCTGTAGCCACGCTCGCGCAGAGCGTGGGAATCCGGCTAACTACCGAAGTAATTCTTCTCGCGTTCCTCGGGGGGACCACCTCGCGCCGCTCCTTGCGGATCGCCCGCTGGTTCGATCTCCGCGTAGGTGCACTTGCCGTCTGGCATCAGCCGGGAGAGATGAAAGGCCAGGAATGTTTGTCCTTGTCGCTGATAAGGAGTTTGCTCCTCACACTCCGGCAATGATTCAGCGACCATCCATTCTTGACCGCGGAGCGGTTGTACTCATCAGCCCGGGGTCGCCCGGGGCCCGCTGCTTCAGCGGGCCTCGGCGCACCCTGGGTAGGCGTCGCAGAGTGCGGCGATACCCCGAAGGGGTTTTACACAGGGCGACGACAGAAAACCGGTGGCCCATCGCACTTATAAAACGCCTTCGGCGTATCGGATGCAGGAGGAAACATTCAACCAGGGTGCGCTGCGAGGCGCAGCGCACCCTGGGCTGTTGAATGCAACCGCTTCGCGGTAAAGACGTGAGCTGCTCTCAACATATTAGCTCTCAGATGAAACAAATCCCACAACGATCACTCGCGCCATTTGTCCCCGCCTTTCATCTTCCCAGCATCAGCCAGGTTGTTACCGACAATCTCCGACCGCGTCTCTGTGCCTCCGTGACTCTGTGAGATCCATCATGAACTGGCAGCAATCGGAAAGGGGGAGTTCCGGATTGTGCGCCACTTGGGCGACCTCGGCATGGATGCCGCGATCACTCGTCGGACGGTAATGGTCCAGCGTCACTTAGTGCGCGACGCGCTCGAGCAGACAAGAAATCTACCTTGCCCCGTTCGCTGCCAGAAATGTACAACTGCCTCTTCCTTTCCCCAGACAGGGCTTCAGGGCGCCGCGTCGGCGAAGACGATCACCCGTGGCTCGCCCCCTGGGCCGGTCTTCGCTTGGGCCGACGCCGCCTCCGGCAGCCGGCCTTCGGCCAATACGTTGCCTGACCGCGGGTCGAATACGCGATAGGGGCGGGGCACGTCGCGCGAGATGATGGCGACATCCCCCCCCTCGGGCAGATAGAGCACAAAGAGCTTGCCAGGCACGGCCAGTCCCCGTCGACCGTAGGTATAGGTCCAGTTCGGCTGCATGTCACCAAAGGACAGCCCGTCGAAAATCTTCGCGGCGATGCCCGGGTAGCGTGACCCTTCGAAGCCGAGCGCGTCGCGCCAGCCGGCGCCGGGCGCGGTGCACCAGTCAGCGTGATCCGCTTCGTTCGCATGCAGTCGCCACTGCCAGAGACTGCCGGCGCCATAGACCAACCCCATCGTGCCGCCGGCAGTGAGATTACACCAAGCTTCATGGCCTTGCCACCAACCCGCACCGCGGCCGGTCTGGCCAATGTTTTCGTAGGTGGGCTCACCATTGGCCACCGCCTTGATGGGCGTGTTGCGCCACATGTCGGCTACGCGCTCCGGAACATGCTCGCCGTTATGGCCGGTCTGACACCATTGGAAATCGAGCCAGGCCTTGTCCTGGTGGGTTCGATACAGCGCGTGCGGCGAATAGTGGATGCCAGTCGGTTGGCCATAGGCGTCCCATCGCTCGATAGCTTGTCCAGCGCGGTCCAACTGCTCGACGATGGCCGGTGCTGTCGCCGGCCCATCGCCACCGACCAGCCAGATCGCCGGCCGGGCGCCGTAACGGGCGACGAGGTACCGGCAGTATCTCGCATACTCGTCCGCGCTGACGACATTGCCGGCCGTACGGCGGCCCTTCCAGCCGTAGCCATGGAAGATCGGCTGGTAAACAGGCGCGATGCCGTGTGCGACAAGAATGCCTGTCAGTTGATCCAGCATCTGATAATACGCAGGTCGCAAACGGCGCAGGGTGCCCTTCGGTAGATCCTCGAAGCCGACGTCGAAGCCCAAGTCTTCCGTGCGCGAACACGGACCTTGGCAGTCCATGTCTGGCTGCACGCTCATGAGCAATGCGGCATTGAAGCCCTTGGCCTGGCGGTCCCGCGCGTAAACTTCCGTCTGTTCGACCGTCGCTCGCCATGGCAAGGCCCAGGCGGTGTCCGCGCATAACAACCGAGGCCGGCCGTCGGCATGTATCAGATTGCGACCACCTGGCGGGATGCTCCAGAATCCATGTTGCGTGAAGATCGTCGCGGGTTCCTGCGCGGCGGGCTCGGCGGCAAGTGTTCCCGACCGCCCGTGAAGACCCGGATCGCCATCGCGGTCGGACGTTGTCCAGCGCCAGGTGCCCGACGGTTTCGTCGAGCTGAATCGCACGCGGAAAGTGCGTCCACCGTCCCAGAACATCGGCCGACGGATCATGGTGTTGTCGTCGTGCGTGAAGTCGGCCCAGGCTTCAGTGTCCGTGTAGGGATTGACCGCATCGCGCGTGGCGGTAAACGTCAGTTCGACCTCTTGCCATTGTGGCGCAGTCGCGGAAGATCCGGCCGCAGCAGCGTGCCACGCGAAAACCGGTAAGGCGGCGAGCCAAGTCAAGTTAAGTCTCATGGTTACGCTGGCCCCGCGTGCCAGGATCGCGCTCATCATGTCCTCCCCAGGCTTCTCATACCTTCATAGCAGCGGCGGACCGTGTCGAGGGCATCGCCACCACGATCGTCCCCCACAATATACCACTTGGCTCTGCCGGGGAAAGAAAGGAGAGCGACTCGTTCTTGCGGGTGCTCGCTTTCGCAAGTGAATTCGCGTGAGTTGGACGGTCGTGTCACGGGACAGTCGCGCTGCGAAAAAACATGCTTGTTACGGAACTGCCCTCACTGTGCCAACGCCTGAAACTCGGCGTCCAGTTGCTGCCAACGATGCGACATCTCTCGCACGCGGTCGGGGTGCTGCGCGGCGAGGTCGTGCCGTTCGCAGCGGTCGGTGCTCAAGTCGAACAGTTCCCAGGTATCGCCGTCTTCGCGAGCCGAGACCAGCTTCCACGGCCCACGGTGCAGCGATCGATTCCCTTCGTGGTGGAAGTACAGTTCGCGTGGTCCCAACGCACCGTTGTGCGACAAGGCTGGGACCAGACTGCGACCTGGCCAGGGAGGCACGGGAAGCCCCTTTCGCACGGCAGGTGTGTGGCCACCCGCCAGTTCGAGGATGGTGGGCGCCAGGTCAATGACGTGTCCGACATCCTCCCGCAATTCACCGCGGGCCGGCACGCCGTCTGGCCAGTGCACGATGAGCGGTGTGGAGATACCTCCCTCGTGGACCCAGACCTTGTGCCGTCGGAATGGCGAGTTCCCGGCGCTCGCCCAGCCCGGGCCCAGGCACAAGAACGATCGCCACGAGCCAGGATCCGCGGCTCGATCGTGCCCTTCACCGCGCACGAGCAGCGTGGCATCCGCCCCATTGTCGGACAAAAACAGAATCACGGTGTTGTCGAAAGCGTTCATCGCACGCAGTTGTTGGACGACTCGGCCCACCTCCTGGTCCATGCGGTCAACCATCGCGGCGTGGAGCGCCATCTTCGTTGCCTGGAATCGTCTCTGCTCCGCGGTCAATTCGTGCCAGACAACGGCCCGCGGCACTTCCCCGGGACCGACACGATCCAGGAGCGATGGAGTGAAATAGCGGGGCTGCAACTGAGTGTCGAGCGACGCCAGGTCACAGTGGACGATTCCCTTCGCGCGCAGCCGCTGCCATCGTTGCTGTCGCACCTCGTCCCAGCCTTCCAGGTACCGGTCACGATACCGAGCTATGTCATCGGGCAAGGCGTGCAAGGGAAAGTGCGGCGAGATAAAGGCCAGGTACAAGAAGAACGGTCGATCGGTGAACTCAGTCGCATGGTCTCGCAGGTAGTCGATGGCGCGGTCCGCAAACGCCGTCGTCGCGTAGTAACCGCTCTCCGGTTGCACGGGCGGTAGCTGGACATCATTCTCGAAATGGCTGATAGGCGAAAAGTAGCGATCCCAATCCTCGAACCAATATGAGCGATGGAAGCCCCCGTCGGCGACTGGGTGTGGCGCACCAGTCACGTGCCACTTGCCCACGTGGTAGCTGCGATAGCCCAGCGGCTGCAGCAGGTGCGGCAACAGGCTCGCCCAATCTGGCAACCGATCGTGCGGCGGATCCATGCGAATCTGCTGCGGGTAGTAACCGGTCATGATGGCGCTGCGCGTGGGCCAGCAGCGCGCCGTGTTGTAGAACTGCGTGAACCGCAGCCCGTTAGCCGCCAACTGATCCAAGTTGGGAGTGTGGATCTCTCCGCCGTAACACCCGGCGTCTGAAAATCCCATGTCGTCCGCGAGTATGACCACGAAGTTCGGTGGACCAGCACATACGACCATGGCCTGACCGCTCACCAGCCACGCCGACAACCACATCATGCCGATCATGAATCGCATCGTTGCCAAGTCCCTTCAGTTTACGCCAGGCCGCCGACCGCACAGGGGGGGCGGCAGCCAAGAACCTGGATCACGCTCGCCATGTCGGCAGCCCGGACCGCAGGGGAGATGACCTCCGGTCATCGAGAACTACTGCTGAGTACCGATACGCAGCGACACCCTAGTGTACGCTGCGTCCGAATCCCTTTTCCAGTGGCTGAGAACCCATCGGACTCCATCGCGGCTGCAACCCGACCCCAATCAACGAGTGAACACGGAGCACTAGAGAGGGTTGCGGTCTCACCTGGGCAGGTATATAACACCTGTCCGTTGGAGAAGAACGTCGTTATCAGTTCTCAATCACAAACGGGAAGAAACAACCATGGGCCGGCACATGATCTATGGCGTGCATGTTCAGAACCGCGGCGAAAATGCGCTGCAAGTCCAACAGCTGTTGACCGAATACGGCTGTCACATCAAAACGCGGTTGGGATTGCACGAAGTTGATGAAAAGTCCTGTTCAACGGGTGGTATTCTGCTTCTTGAACTGTTTGGCGACTTGGCACAATGCGTGGCACTGAAAGAAAAGTTGAGTGCGATTGACGGAATTGAAGTCAAAGAGATGATCTTCGAGCACGAAAACTAGACTCTGCCGCCGACCACGGCCTCGACCAACATGGCGACGAATCGACCGGGATCGCCCTCGTCGTCGCCGTTCGCATTCAGGGCAATTGGTCTCTCACGGAGGCACAGAGACACGGAGGGGGGCGCGGAGGAAGGGGGCAAGACCTGCCAAGCGATCTCCGGCCACTCTCTCTCTTCTCTGTGAGCTCCGTGAGGTCTATCCGAGATGCGATCCGCCGGGGTGCTCCGACGGCCATCCGCACGAGCAGAATGAGTCTGCCGCAATACCGTTCGGCGCGAGATGTGCTGCCCGGCATTGTTGTTTAGACTCCGCTAACTAGCGATCAGCAGAGGTGTCATTTTTTGGCCTGTCGAACAAGCGAGTCAAGCAACCGAAGTTCGAAGAGTCAGATATCACCGGGCTCGCGTAGCAGATTGTCGCGATAGTGTCTGAGCACGCTGGCCCGACGCGTGCTCCACACTGCCTCCTCACCCCGCTCAGACCCCCGCGAGCTCCGCTCGTGCGGTGAACCAGATGGTCAGCTACCGCACTGACTCCTGACACCTCAGACCCCCGCGAGCTCCGCTCGTGCGGTGAACCAGATGGTCAGCTACCACACTGCCTCCTCACCCCGCGCACACCCCCACGAGCTCGGCTCGTGCGGTGAATCAGATGGTCAGCTACCACACTGCCTCTCACCCCGCGCACACCCCCACGAGCTCGGCTCGTGCGGTGAACCAGATGGTCAGCTACCGCTTCAGCCGGAAGGTGGCGGTCCGACAACGGCACGCGCTGGAGATCGCGTTTTGCAGTCAGAACAACCTCGCGCATCGGCTGCGACTGTGACCCGTCTGGAACATGGAGTTCTACGTCGGTACGTTCGGCGAGTACTCGATGCAGGCGGTGAGGAATCGTTTGCCGGCGACGTAGCTCACCATCTGGTCCACCACACGAGCAGAGCTCGCGGGGGTCGGGAAGAAAGGGGGCGAGCGGCGACGTAGCTCACCATCTGGTCCACCACACGAGCAGAGGAGGCTGTCGCGGAAGTCAGGGAGTCTAATCAGCGGGTTGCAGACATGCCTTAGCTGCGGCAGGTCTGTCAGAGCGGTGAGCACCGATCGGTGCCTGCCTGCGCTTCGTGGCGAGGCAGACTTCCGATCGGTGCTCAGGTATCGCTCGGACCGTCCCCATTGAAAATCGATCCTTACTTCCTTTGCCAGCAGCTCAGTGGCTTTCCGGCGTCGGGACCGCTCTGGAAGACCCACGCGAACTTGTCATGGCTCTCCCGCTCCAATGCGATCTCGGCAACGGCCTGTTGGCCGTTGGGCATGCGCAGCACATAGTCCCCGCGAAAACCATCGTCTGCGACCGACTTCAGACTGCCGTACTCGATCGTTCCATCGGACCAGCAGGCGAAAATCCCGACCGCCATGTCGACCGGGTCCCAGGCGATCAGCACCGATGCGTCAACCGAGACGTTGGGCCGATCTATCACCGTCAGTTTCTGAGTCCCCACGATCGCCTGGCCGCCGGCACTGAGCTGGAAGGAAGCAACCATGGAACACTTGTCTCCGGGCTTGAGAGTTCCGCTATCGTCTCCTCCGGTGATCGTGGCAGTCGCAGTCCAGTCGCCGACCAACAGCTGGGCAAGCTTGTCCAGGAATGGCTCGACCCTGGTTGAGCCGATCATTTTGACCGCCTCATTCCACATGATCTCACTTTCCATGGCTTCCATGACGGTTCCATCTCCCACGAAATAATTGGTCACCGGAGCATGATGCGACTGCACCCAATGGCGAGCGTCAGCGAGATGCCGCTGCGCTGCTGTCTTGTTTCCGCGCGACCACTCTATGATTGCCGACAGGATGCCATCCGGCTTCTTTGCGAGTTCGGCCATCGCCTCGTCGAGCTTACCACAGCGATACAGCACTCGTGATACGCGCGAGTCGTCGGTGCGGTCAGAGCGGTTAGCCAGGTCGAGGATTTCGCTGCCGTCGATCTCCGGATTCGGCGCGAGGGACCATACGATGATCAGCAGGTGCCGGTCGAAGGGTTCGGCTGACTTGGCGAACCTGTCGTGCATGCCTTGGAGGGTCTTCTGGTATTCTTCCACCTGGCCAGCGTAGAGGGACGCAATGGCGAGGTTGTACCAGCTCCAAGCATTCTCTGGCCACCGTTCCAGAACCTTGCGGAGATCCGTTAGCGCTTGATCGATGCGGCAGATGCGAGCCGCATAGTGGCCTCGATGCGAATTGAGCGCAATCACTTGCGGGTAGGCGGTTAGCAGTCGATCAAAGGCCGCGAAACACTGTTCCGAATCGATCTCCGCAGGGGGAGGTTGGTCGCCGAAGAGGATGGACTCCACCCCCTTTTTCATTTTTTCCAACTCCTCGTCGCGGCCGACCTGTCCCGCAGTGGCAGCGCACGCCGACAGATACCAGTCGTGTGCCAGTTCCTTGTCACCTACCTGCGAGCAGAAGAGGGCCATGGCCATGTGGCCCCAGGCGTTGTCCTGGAACGCCACAAGGCCGGGTTCCAGGGCCCTGATAGCCTGCTGCGGATTGCCACTGCGACATTCCGTCCACGCCTCAATCCAATGGGCAGCCATGTCGAGCGCTGTGTCGGCCGTCAGCCTATCGGCAAACGGTTGCGACCGCTCGCGCAACCGGCGCACGAGCTCTCTTGCGCCCGCCAGGTCTTTAGGATCATCAGCGACTCCCCCAAAGAGTTCGTTTCCCCAGAGAAGGCCAGCCCACGCGGTGCTCCACACAACGTCGTCGGTCGCCTTCCCATCCACGCGGCGCTGGGCGTCGAGTATCGCCTCCCGCAGCTTGTAGGTGTCCTCCCGACGCTCTTGTTTCGAGCAGGTCTCGGCCAACAGGCCCATGGTCACGAGAGTCTCCGGATGATCTGCGCCAAGCAGTTTCGTTTGCGCAGCGACGGCTTCCTGCAAGCCCTTTGCCGCCTCGTCCAGCTTGCTCTGGTCAAACGCCTGTTGGGCCGCCTTCTTCAGGTCGGCGATGCGGGTGATCTCTCCGGGCACGTCCACTGGTGCGTCCTGTGCCGCCAACGGTGCGCACATCATTCCAATCGCAACGAACATCACGATACGGTTCATAATGACACTCCGAGTTGATGTGATCGTATTTCCCACCGGTCGCGCCTGCGGTATGCTTGCGAACGTCACATAAGACGGCATATACACCTTTCAGGCGAAGCCGGCCTCGTCTCCAGTGATGACTGTGGGAGAACGCGTAGCCCGCAATCACTTTGCAGCCCGTCTGTAAACGTCATGCAACGGCAGCATCGGCTTTCCACCGACGGTTCCCTCTCCTTCGAAGACGATCGTGTTGCCGCCGTCTTTCACGTTCGCGATGGTAGTCCCCACAGTCTTCGTGCCGTCAGCAAGTGCGCCGGTCCCTCTGGAAACCCACTTGTCCCCTTCCTTCCAGATCTCGACATCGAAAACCGTTCCACCCGAGTCCACCCCGACGTTCCGAATCTTCTTTTTCGTCGGGTCCCAGAAGTAGATCGACTTGCCCGTCCCGTTTCCGCCGTACCACTCGTCTTCCAAGCCCCGTCTATCGGCCGTCCAGCGTACCGCCCAGTGGCCACCCACCTTCTCGCCCTGCTTGCCGATACCTGGCCAGTCAGCGACGAGCGTCACGTCTCCCAACCACCGCCCCACAATCAGCTCGCCGTACTCTTTGAGCGGATCGTCCTGTGGTGGCGATTGTCCCCACACAACCGATACAGCCAGTATGGCACCAGCGAAACTCAACATGGATCACCCCCCCATGATAGAACGACACGTCGCCCCTGTTCCGACTTTGGCATACGCAGCCAAAGCCCCCAACAGAGTCTCTCAGCACCCACGTGTCCTTCGTTCGCTAAGATGGCACGCGCGACGTCATGGGTCGCGATGCTCCACCTCCCGAGACAAAGGTCGATTCACCCTTGGTCTTCTCTACAGAAAGGAGCCGTATCATTATGTAGTTCTGCAAAGACCGGACCTGCTCCGAAACTCGCTCCGGCCGAGAGACGACGACTGCCGTTAACGACTGCTGGCAAGCAACTCCCTTTCGCGCCGCGGATGGTGCAAGTAATGGGCAAGCACATACGATTCACACGACGACGCCACAAAGGCAGAAGCAGTCCATCACCTGCGTGTTGATCATGCCGCAAGTTTGTGTGCCGTCAATATGCATCCCCCGAAAAACGTGATTCATCCCCTCACTCGGGTTTCCTGTCACGCTCCTTCGCTCGTGTTGGGAACGCTCGGTTCGTGTTAGACATCCGTCAGTACTCAGCGTATCTGCCTGAGTCGCCCTTAGATGGTTTGCTCCGGGTACTGGATGTTGTGGCCGAACGCAGGTAGGATGCTTCTGATAGTCGGCACCATGCACTATCCTTGTCCCTGTGCCATCTATTCGTCACCGTTCTTCCGATGGGAGGTTGTCTTAGGACGTTCTCTTTCTTGTGAAACGTCTGGATCCAAGCTGACTGCAGTGGTGCCGGTCGGACAGAGGGTGGGGAAAGATGGAGCCTGGCCCGACTGGCCAATAGAAAATTAGCTCAGGCGAGATCGCAGGCTCACAGGCTCGATGTGGCGATGCGAAATCCGCATCTTGAGGCTCCTGACCGAAAGGTGCTGCAGGGAACAGGACCGCGATCCACAGGCGTTCCCTAATTCTCTTTCCGTGTCAGACACCGGGATCCACAAGAAGGTTCAGCGACTCGCATGACACTCGTAGGATTTCGCGCGTACCGGCGCAATGGGGGTCGTGTATCTTGCCTACGATGCGACGCTCCAGCGCGGCGTGGCTATCACGTGTCTGAAGCCGACTTGGTTTCGGAACCAAGGCTCGATCGGTCTTCCTCGATTGGTCGCGTAAGGTCTCTTGGGGGGAATGTATTGTCGGTGCCGATTCGGGCTGATAATCTCCTTCTTCGGATGGGTGTCCGCAATCGCTCACTACAGGTCACTTTCCCAAGAACGTTCGGAGGAAACACGATGAAACACGCCATCACAACCGTCGCCGTTGGCCTCATGTTCATCATGGTCTGTGCTTTCGCCGACGCCCAGCAGAAGCCGGACGCGGAGAGTGGCGAGTACGCGCAACTCAAGGTTCTCGAGCCACTGGTGGGAACCTACCGTTCGGAGTGGACGAACCAGGAAAGTGGAGACCAAGGGGAGAGCAACCTGACGATATCCTGGAATGACTCCAAGAACATGCTCATCGCCGAGTCGCAATACCGGACTATTGCATCAGATACGAACCGTCCCAAGACCGAATGGATGCCCGCCATTCGTCTGTACTTCGTGTGGAACCACGTTGGCAAACGGATTGAGTCGATCGACGTTCAGGCTTGGAGCGGAGTGGTAAACATTTCAGAGGTGACAGCTAAGGACGGAGGTGTCTTATCGCTGGCGGAGGTTCGCACAACCGGCCGTCCCGGCGGCTCGGCTAGTATTTCCCTGGTAGCCGCGGAACACGACCTCACAGTAAAAATCACGAACATCAAGTCTCCCGCCGGAGAGACCCTCGACGACATGGAATTCAAGTTCATACGCGTCAAGCAACAATAGCGAGAGCAACTTCGAGAACAGGCGTTTAAGACGCACAAGTTCCGCTGGTCGACATTGGTCCCATGCATGTGTGACGTTTTCGATCGTTCGACTCGACTCGCCGATACGCATCGATGTCCCACTGAAGACGTGCATCACCTGAACGCGGCGGTCTCGACATTGCAGGGCGCGTGAACTGTGGAACGCTAAGATTGCACACGAGATCATTGTGTTGGCGATGACCTGCAAGAGCGTGGTAAGGCCGACACTCGGCATGCCTCTGGTAACGGTTGGTCGAGTCTGGCCCTATCCAAACAAGGAGAAATCTCATGAAGCGGTTAATCACCATTGCGCTCGCGGCCCTTCTCGCTGGACTCATTCTGCCGAGTAAAGGAATCTGCGAGGAGCTTTCCTCAAGAGCGCTCAAGTACTTCGAGGGGAGTTGGGAAGCGGGAGTTGCCAATGAAGGCGAGTTGGATGTGAATTCGCGATTCAGGAAGATCGGGAAAAGCGCGTACTCCGGAACAGGGAAGATGACGGCAGATGGCAAGTCTCTGTTGCAGATTGGTGGATGGTCGAAGGCAGGTGTATCGGGGGGAGTCGGCTGGGCACGTTACTACAAACTCGGCAGCGAGCCGAACACGATGGTGATCTATGTGTACAGCACCAATGCTGACCATGCGGTGATCAAAGCGACAGTGAAACCACACGGAGACTACTTTGAACTCGTCGGCGAGGAGACGGGTGTCACCGCTGATCGAGAACTGACCGCCTCCAAATTCAGTCTGGTTGTGAAAGACGAAGATCATTTCTCAATTACGAGCACCTCACGCACTGTCGATGGCGTGGCCAAGAACGATGAGGTTTTGGAGTTTGCGCGGAAGAAGCAGTAGCGAAGACGGGGCGTTGCGCGACATGTACCGACTGTGGGGACGATTGGGTGGGTCCTGACGTTTCGTTCGGACAATCGCCGTGGGTTTTTCCCGTCCGTGCTCCCATCCCTCTGTCTCGACGCAGCACGAAATGCGGCATTATGACCGCGGTTTTGCAGCTCGTTCCTTGTACATTCTTGGAGGTTCACACAATGAAGTCCGTTGGCATGGGATTGGTCATCGCGTTAGCACTCGGTTTGACTCCGTCATTGCGAGCTCAAGGAACGGCCGCCGACACGGCCCTCAGGTCTTATGGTGAGTTGATGGTTGGTGGTGTGTGGAAGACCACACTTGATGATGGGAGCCAGATTGAGCAGCAATTTCACTGGATACTGGACAATCATTTCGTAGAGAGTACCGAGAAGGGAAACGCGTATTCCGCGAAGACGCTCATCGGGATCGATCCAGAAACGAGCCGGACGACAATCTGGAGGTTTGCGACGTCGGGCAGTGTCTTGAAAGTTTCCTTGACCCAGGAAAAGGATGGAGTGTGGCTTTGGCAGATGGCGGACAATCACACGCCGGACGGCAAGATCTCGGGGAAGGGGAGGATTACCAAGTTGGAAAACGACAAGGTGCTCATCGAGTGGTTGGAGTTCCTCAAGAACGGTGAACAACAGGACGTGCTTCCGCCGGCCACGTTCACTCGTCAGAAGTGAAGAGTCCGGTGCATATGCGTCGAGACGCTGGGCGTCACAGGTCGCGTTCATTGCAGCGGCCAGCCGTCGAAAAACGCGCCGTTGAGGCGCGTTTCAGGCGGTCGGCACCCGCCCGAAAGGCAACGTGGAGTTCGTTCACATGTGTTTTCGCAGCTTGGCACTTACTGCCTGGCTGTGTCTCGCTATGCTCGTGCACGTCCTGCCGTTGATCGGGCGACGGCCCAGCCCTTGCCCACCCCACCGACTGACTACGGACGGTCGGTCGTGACTACCGCGGGTATGGCGGGCAATCAGCCCGCGTTCTGGATCGAGTCCCGCTGCCGGAGCACCGACCCAGCCACGGACGAAGTGCGCGATAATTGTCAGTGTGCTTCGCGCAAAAGCGAAGACACATTTGCCGCGCATGACCTGTTCGACGAGAAGAACGGGTGACATCCTGATGATCTGGAACGATCATGCGGTCGAGCTGGCGTTGGGTGAGAAACGCACGCCGCTGACCGTTGCGGTGTCGCACGACGAGGGGCTTACGTGGGAGGATGCCAAACCAATCGAAGCCGATCCAACGGGCTGTTACTGCTATACTGCGTGTCAGTTTGTGGGCGATCGCATGCTGCTCGTGTATTGCGTCACGGACGATACACTCCCATCCCTGAGTCGCACGACGATCACCCATTTTCCGGTCGACTGAATCTACAAGTAACGCAGAGTGCCCGTTCCGGCCTTATGGCACTGCGTTCACAACACACGCCAGCAGGCACAATATCCAACCTGCCCCGTCCGACGCCAGAAAGGTGCGCCTTCCTGTTGCCTTGACCAACGGCGGCGCCTGGCCTAATCCGCCCCTCCTCTGACCGCGCAGGCCCACTGCCCCGCCGCGACTGGCGATTCGGCCGACGCATTGGACCCCACGGGTTCCGTGTGACGGGCTTCTGCCGGGAAAACGCCCGGGCAATCCATCTCGTTCCGCGTGCCCTCTCCCGGACTTCCTGGATCGAGTCCACATCGGAGCCGACAACGAGTCCGATTCCCCAGTTCGCTGATCGCTCTGAGCGACGGAGACGAGGTGTGATGGAGCCGGAAACCGTTTTCCTACCGGAACTCACTGCCGTAACTGATTTTCCGTCGAGATAATTGCCATTCCACCTCCACCCACCAAAGGAACCGAATTCTACGTGCAGGTGAATTGTTTTTCTTGACAACTGCCATATTGTAACCATAGTTCTACCACTGGAATCATTTTTCCGGGTGAGACCATGGCTGCCAACGATCAGCAACAGCGGACATTGCGGCCCGCAGGATACGCGGCGCTCGTGAAACGGTTTGCGCTTGAAGTCGTTCCGAACTGGCACCGATCCTCGATTTCCACGGGCGCATCCACCGGATCGATGGGACGGCTGGCGAAATCGACGAGATATACCCCTCCAAGTACTGGCCTGGAGATACACTCGGCGACCATCTTGAGTGCGCGCTCAAGTATGACGGTACGAACCTGGGTATCCTCGCCAGTCTGTTTGGTGTAGTCCCGCAGGAGGAGATTGAGGAGTACGTCCGATCGAAACCGACTGGGAAATACGCGCGGCGGGTCTGGTTCCTCACCCTTCGATGGTACGCTTACATCGACATGACGGCCCAAGCCGAGTCGCTGTTCCGCTTCGTCGAGAACACCATCGAAACGGAACTCGTCGAGGAATTGTCGTTTCCAGCTCACTACGACGAGACGAAGAAGGCGATTCAGAAAGTCGTCGACATGCCCGATCGGCAGATTGACCTGTTCATCCGGTTCTGCCTCCAGAATAACGGACATCTGTCGGCCCGGAAGCGGGCCAGTCATTTCCAATTCCTGTCCGAAGACGAAGTCGCGAGCATGGAAAAGGCGATCGAGTTCTCAGATGAAACAGGTACGCCGGAAGATGCATGATGGGTACAGTCAGCCGGCCCCGAGCCACGGAGAACGGACATGGGAGGCCTGGTCCGCTTTCCCGCAGCGACGGCAGAAGGGGTTGGCTGATTGCTCCGGACACACCCGCGACGGTGGTGATCTCCATGTTAAGTGTTCGTGATTCACATAACGCCGAAATCCGGTAGTTCCCCGCATTCCCGCTTCCGCATGCCCTGGCAATCACACCAGGACACCTTGTGGGGAGCCACATACCGCCGGTCGGGCCGGTGGGAACCGGTTATCCGCGCGGGAATCTACGACCCGGGCCATTGCCGGCCGTTGTCGCGGGGCCAGTCGTATCAATTCGAATCACGGAAGATTCCGGGCCAACAAGTGCACGCCCAGGCAATCTGTGATATCGTGGAGTGACCCGGAATCACGCTCCCCAGCAGAACCGGTATCGGCGAGCATCAGCGGTCTCGCCCAAATTGGAAACTTCAGCCCAGGAACGACAACAATCTGTTAACTGCACCTGCGATCACGCTCACGCTATTTGTTCAGAAGGATTCCACCGAATGTCGACTTTGTGCCACACAACCCGCCGTCGTTTTCTTCAGAGTATGGCTGCCGCCGGGGCGGCCGGCATCATGCTGCCGATGACCGGCCGAGCCTTGGGCTACCAGTCACCCAACGACCGTCCTGTTTTCGCGACGATCGGGTTGCGCAACCAGGGATGGGAGATCACGCAAAAGTCATTCAAGTTCGCAGATTTCGCTGCCATGGCCGACGTCGACGCCCATGTCCTGGGGGTCAACCTGGACAAGGCGCGGCAGCAGCAAGGCAAGAAGCCGGATGGCTACAACGACTATCGCCAGGTCCTCGATCGCAACGACATCGACGCGGTGATGGTGGCTACACCCGACCACTGGCATACCAAGATCGTCGTGGAAGCGATGCGAGCCGGTAAAGACGTCTACTGTGAGAAGCCGCTCACGCTGACCATTGACGAAGGGAAGTTGATCGAGAAAGTGGTGAAAGAGACGGGACGTGTGTTCCAGGTGGGGACGATGCAGCGCAGCGAATGTGGCAGCCTATTTCTGCAGGCGGTCGCCTTGGTGAAGCACGGGCGCATCGGGACTGTCAAGAAAGTGACTTGTGGTATCGACGGCATGGAATCGTCTCCGGTTATTCCCGAAGTTCCCGTACCGGAAGGCCTCGATTGGGATTTCTGGCTCGGGCCGGCGGAGAAAGTTCCCTACCGTGCCCTGCCTGAGATGCGAACCGGTTACGGCGGCGGCGTGCCACTGTTCAGCAACGGGCACTATTCCTTCAGGAACTGGCACGAGTATTCGGGCGGAAAGCTCACCGACTGGGGAGCGCATCACGTCGATATCGCTGTCTGGGCACTCGGCGCCGGCGAGACGGGCCCCAGCAGAGTGGCCCCGCTCTCCTACCAGTTGCCGTGTGAATACAAAGACGGATACCCGGTCGTCCACGACCGGTATAATGTCGCGACTCAGTTCAAGATCCAGGCCGACATGCCCCATGATGTGGAACTGATCATTACCAGCGAAGGCGACAACGGCATCCTCTTCGAGGGGACTGACGGCCGATTCTTTGTCAATCGCGGACGTATCTCGGGCGAACCGGTTGAAGCGCTCAAGGAGAACCCACTGCCGGAAGGAGCGCTCGAAGAAGTCTATGGAGGCAAGATCCCGGAGAACCACAGTGCGAACTTCATCGACTGCATGAAATCCCGGCACCAGCCGATTTCGGATGTGTGGACGCACAACCGCATGCTGGAAATCTGCCACTTGTCGAATATCGCCATGCGGCTGGGGCGGGCCGTGAACTGGGATCCGGTGAGCCGCCAGATCGTGGGCGACGCCGAAGCCAACACGTTTCTGGCACGCGAAAGCCGCCAGGGGTTCCAAATCAAGGGGTGACGCCGCACGCTGCATGGAATTGACGGTTCGTATGATCTGACAGCGATTGAAACGCCGGTTGATGAGACGCAGCGATTGTACCGTGCGCATCAGCGATTCTTGGAGGAAGAATACACGGGTAGGCGATGAATGGGAATCAATCGAAAGGACGAGACACGAGCGACGAGCGACCCGGATGCTGGGAATACCAGGGGGAAGTATTCCTCGATGACTTAACATCACTATCCGACAACATAGCCGAAGCGCTGGGGAATCGTTGCGGAGACCTTTCACTCGCCGGTTTGACTGAATTGTCAGATGTTGCTGCAGAGGCACTCTCGAAGCACCAAGGGTGGCTCTGCCTTGACGGTATCACCATGCTATCGGAGGTGGCGGCCCGAACGCTGGCGCAGCACCGGGGCGAACTCAGCCTAAACGGGCTGACCTCGCTATCGAATGCCACTGCTGAAGCACTGGCCCAGCACTGTGGCTTCTATCTCAGTCTCAACGGGTTGACCTCCCTATCGGCAGATACAGCGGCAGCATTGGCGGCGCACGTTGGCGGTCTCTCGCTCGATGGTCTGTTTACGCTGACTGAGGAGGCGGCAGTAAACTTGGCTCGGCTGAGTTGGTCGTACCTGAGCCTGAACGGCCTTACAGCGATCTCAGAACCGCTGGCGAAGGCCCTGTCTGAGCACAGAGGCAATCTCTACCTCGACGGGCTGACGACGCTGACTGAGGAAGTGGCAGTGGCGTTGGCCGCGCACGAGGAGTCCCTCTCTCTCAATGGATTGACGACGATATCGGACCAAGTTGCAGAAGCGCTGTCACGGCGCCGAGAGACCGTCTCGCTTCGAGGACTGACTGCGCTAACGGCAAAGGCGGCAGGATTCCTGGCTAAATGGAAGTGGCTGGTTCTGCCGGGTCTGACATTCTTATCAGACGATGTGGCAGTGGCGTTGGGCAAGCAGACCGGAACGCTGGACCTACCAGGTCTGACATCCGTATCGGACAATGCGGCAGTGTCATTGGGCAAGCAGACCGGAACGCTATCCCTGAATAAGCTAGCGACGCTTTCCGACGCGTCCGCAGACGCGCTGGCCCACCACAAAGGCGAACTCAACCTCGACGGCCTGGATTCACTGTCACTGGCGGCTGCGGGGTCTCTCGCACGGCATACAGGCAATCTGAGCCTCGCAAATATAACCGTGTTGCCGAGAGCGGTGGCGGCGGCATTCGCGAAGCACACTGGCGATCTCCGCCTCAATGGATTGGTGAGTCTTGCCGATGCCGCGGTGGAGTCTTTGTCTGAGCACCATGGTGACCTCAGCCTCAACGGGTTGACAACGCTTTCGGAATCCGCAGCACGAGCACTCGCTAGACACCGGGGCGAACTCTGTCTCGAAGGCTTGACAGTGATTTCCGAATCAACCGCAGTGATTTTGGCCCAGCATGACGGTAGTCTCCGTCTCAACGGCCTGACGACGCTGTCGGAGGCGGCGGCAGCAGCGCTGGTTGAGCACAAAGGGCCTGGTCTGTACCTCGACGGACTAGCAGCGGTTCCTGATGCCGTTGCAGTGGCGCTGTCGAAGTATCAAGGAATCGACCTCGCCTTGAATGGCCTAACGACGCTGTCGCCGCGCGCAGCGGCAGCTCTTGCTGAATGCTGCGCAGTCTTGTTGCTCTGCGGGCTAGAGTCACTCTCCGATGCGGCCGCTGAAGCTCTTGGAAGACGGCCCGATTATTTCGACTGGGGGGCGGCGATTGAAGCCACAAGTTTGTCGGATGCTGTGGAAGCGGTAGTAGCCAGAAAACGCATTCGCGGGTGGTAACGGTCGTGAGGACACAAGTCCATCTCGGCTCCATTCGCACGGAGCCACTCCTTGCGGTCGTGGTAATCGGGGAGGATCCGATCGACCATACTCCAGAAATCACCGCTGTGGTTGGCAAGGAAGCTAACGGCTCCGATGGGAATTGCCGTCAGGTATGCGGCCCAAAGCCCCAAGATCCGCCGCATCACGGCGATGGACGCCACAGAACCAGCAATGACCACCGCAACGTAGAATCCAACCCAGCAGCCAACGAGCACGAGTTCCACGGCGACGATGCTGGTCCACAGGACTAGCTTCTTACCGCTGTACCAACCTCGGCGTTGTGTGGCGATGTCATTCACATTGAGTCAACTGCTGCCGCCGGATTATCGTTCATGTGTTGGTGACCTGCCAACGGACTCATTCTACCCGGTCGGTAGCGGCCACTCCAGGTCGATTGACGGACGCCTCGACAGAGTCAGGTCATACGCCGCGCAGCAAACGGTCACTGGCAGAGATGATACCCGCCAACGTCCATCGAGCAGTGCCACCACAGGTTTGTCCCTAATTGGCGGCTTCTCGGTCGACCTCGGCCGCCGCAACTCAGTTAGACGCACTCGACGAGGGGCTGGTCAGAGAACCCGTCCGTTACTGATGTTGGCGCGGACGGGACGGGACTTCAACCCGCGCGCTGGTACTTAACAGGCACCTGCTCTGCCGCTGAGCTACCGACCCAATTATCCTGAAGTGTGCTCTGCGGGAATCGAACCCGCCTCGCCAGCCATTTTTGGGTCGGTGCTCGAAGCCCGGAGCCTCTGCCGCTCGGCCAAGAGCGCATTGTTTATCGTTCAGCGGAAGGAGAGGGAGTCGACCCCTCAAGGCCGTCAAACGCATCCCGGTTCGAGCGGGGTGCCATCGCCAATTGGCTTGCCCTTCCGTTCTCAGGTTCAGAAGCTGCGGTGGCAGCAGGTGCTCGAACCCTTATCTGCGATTCTTCAGACCGCTGCCGATCAACCTTCGGCCGTGATCCAACGCTTGCCGTAGATGTGGTCGGCAGTGGCAGCCTGCTTGCCGTTCGTGTTCTGATGCGTCTCGGCGCGGGACATGTAGTGTCCGTGTAATCGCTCTCTGCGAACGTCCCGTGCCTGCAGCACAACATTGGCGGACTTGGGATTATGAGAGTCGTGTGACGATCCGGAATCTGGCCGCCTGCGGCACGTTCATGACGCGGGTGCTCAACGAGGCTTCGTGTCACGAACCGGGCCACGCGTCCACATTCTCCGCCTTCTTGCCGGCGGCGAAACAAGGCTGGGAAGTGCAGGCGATTAGCATCGATCCGCTCGTCGGCGAAGCCTGCTCGTTCTGGCCACGTGGCCGAGTGCCCCTGACCGCCACTACCACCCGTCGGCGGGGGCATTGGGAGCGAGGTGGTTCGTTTGCGCTGACGTGACCGACCCCGAATGGTCGTGACGGCCGCGATTCCCCCTGCCTTGGACCGGTACCGACGATTGCCTTGCCGCGGATGCCATCGTCGCGCCGCCCGACGGCGTCGCACACCTCAGTCGCGACGCGCGTGGCCACTCACAAGAATGCTAAGTTTTAGAAATCGGTGCGAACACGTGCATCGGCCGAACATCATCTCGTCGAGTTATCTTATCGTACGTTTTTGTTGCTCACACTTGTCTTTTCGAGCGTCCGTGTCTGCAAGGATCGTGAAGAGCATGCGTCTCACGCGAGGCAGACGATTCCTATTGCCTGGTTGACGGCGACATTTCTCTATCTGGCATGCGTGCCAGGTAGCTTTCCGCTATCGGTTGCGACTTCTGATTCATCCAGCAAGAGAAGAGGTCTGCGTCATGATGTCGTTTGGGAACCTGCGTCCTGCGTGGAAGCGGGGTGGTGTGCTCGTCGGAATTGCATCTGCGACAGGAGCCTTTGTTACCGATGTTCTTCAGCCTATCGCGCCTTTCTCTCAGTCTCTGTTTCTGATTTCGTTTGTCGGCACTGTCATTGCCCTTGGCGTGTATCTCGTGGTCCTGAAGAAGCACAAGCCGCAAGCGCTTACCGTGCTCGTATGCGCGGCAATTGCTACTGTTGTTACCGGTGGAATGTTCGCTGTGCAGCGTGCCGTCGGCCCTCAACAGGGTTTTCTATCGGAGTGTGTTCCGGGCATAGAACAACTGCAGTGCTCCCTGGGGCTGATTCAAGACGAGCTTCGCGTCGTCAGGAACGCGGCGGCTACGATTGAGATCCATACGACAGCAATACGGAAAGATACCGGGTCCATACTGGCAGACACCGGCGATATCAGGAATGCCGTAAGAACTCTCGATCAGAAAGTCGAATCCATTCGTGTTCAGTCGGGTGACGGTTCAGGGATCATCTCCTCGCCCAGGAATCGGGACGACTACTACCACAATGCGCGTATCTACGAACTGGGAGGCGATTACGGCAGCGCCCGGAGAAGCTACGAGGGGTATTTTGCCTCCGCAGATCATCATGTGGATGTGCACCGCCGGTTTCAGGCGTTACTCAAGATCCAGGAAGGGCTGGCAGGCGCGCGGCGAGTATACCGGGAAATGGTTGGCCAGATGAACGAGCCCATCGCGCGTTTGGCCCTGATCTTGCTGGACGACGAGCGGACGAGGGCAATGGAGCTTGAAAGCTACATCGTTGAACATCCCGATTGTGCGCCTGCCTATTATGAGCTGAGCCTGCTGTATTCTGCAAGAGTCCTCGGTGTCCAGTCTGTTTCTGACAAGAAGAAAGAACGAGAACTTCTGGGCACGTTCCTGACGCTGCTCGATCAAGGGCAGTTCTATCGATACTATGTTGACAAGGCAGAGGCGGACGACGTAGCCTCCGAGGCCAAAGAGCGTTTCGCTGCGCTGGAAACGTTCGGGGCGGCAGCGCTGGAGAATCCGGTCTCCGTGGTCCCGATGCGCGACAGCAACGGCTGGGCGTTGACGATCACCGTGGCAGACATGGCTACCGACATTTCATACAAGCTTGGCGGAGAGGCTCAATACATTTCGACGGGAACCACCGGCTACGTCAGTCCGTTCACAGGCCGGCCTGTGCCGCGCGGTTCGTTCGTATTACCCGCGGATGCTCAGGCTCAGACCATTGACGTGAAGTACGTCGACTTGCGCGGCAAAGAGCACGGGCCGTTTGCGTATCATTTTTCGCCGGGCGATTCTCTGGCGGGAGAGCCCGTGCACATTCTGAATATGACCAAGACGTCCTGGATTTCTATACAAACTGGCGAGCCCAAATCACGGGTCTACTTCACCCACCTATTGGCTTATCGCTCTGGTTTGTCTGAGATACGCTATGGCGTGAATACCGACCTGCCTGACAAGGCGTTTCCTCTTGCCCCGTGCGACGCCTCCAATCGCGGGGACCCGGATACGAGCGCACCGGTGTATATCGAGTATCCCGGCAACATCGAGTGTGCTGTGGTTCAGCTCGTCTTTGCAGACGGGACCACGTCGAGCGTGGAAAAGTACAAGTGACTGTAACTGCGACTCTTGAGGGCAGACCTGAGGATAGCCCGAAACGCCTGGGCTGACCTGCGGTGGAAGCAAGTCATCATCGTTCTTCTCCAGGCGGGCTGTCAGACTGGGCTTGGCTTCCTCGCCATCCACGGTTCGAGCGACTGAACAAGTGTTTTCGGATTGATGGGCTTGGTGAGGTAATCGTCGCAGCCAGTGTCCAGGCACTTCTGCCGATCACCCGTCATGGCGTGAGCAGTCAGGGCAATGATAGGCTGCTGAAATCCTGTGCTGCGTAGCTTCCTCGTTGCTTCGTAACCGTCCATGACGGGCATTTGCATGTCCATGAGAATCAGATCGAAAGGATGGCCTGCCAGTTGTGCGGTTTGGGAAAGTTCCAGGGCGATCCGGCCATTGTCCGCCACTTCCACGCTGGCCCCTGCCTTGCGGAGCAAGAAGGTAATCAATCGTTGATTATCCGGTCCATCCTCGGCTAGAAGGATGCGGCAGTCGAGGTATTGCGGAGTGTTACTCACCGGCTCTCCGGCGGTCCCCGCTTGGCTCACTTCTTGTGTCAATGATACCCCTTCCAGGCTACCGATCCCCACACTGAAGCTGAACGTACTGCCTAGGCCCGGACTGCTTCGAACGACAATATCGCCGCCGAGCATCTCGGCCATTCGTTTGCTGATCGCTAACCCCAGTCCGGTGCCGCCAAAGCGGCGACATGCGGAGCTATCCGCTTGGGAAAACGGGCGGAACAACAGACCCATTTGTTCCGCCGACATGCCGATGCCGGTGTCGATCACATCGAAAACGAACTTGTTTTTAGCCGACGCGGCAGCGACTCGATCAGAAGAATCACCAACGGCGCCTCAAATCCCTCACCGCGCCGCCAAATTCGAAAGAACCTCATCGACGCGTGGCACGCTCTGCCGACACCAGGAGAAACAGGGTGTCTGTTTTTGGGTATCTTTGTGTTTATGAGGCATACGAAGCACTGCCGTGAGTTCTCG
Source organism: Pirellulaceae bacterium (assembly GCA_041752115.1). Taxonomy (GTDB): domain Bacteria; phylum Planctomycetota; class Planctomycetia; order Pirellulales; family Pirellulaceae; genus JAJRVM01. Next base: position 27,011 of record JBGSHS010000106.1, read on the forward strand.
AAGAACGGTGGTGTGGGGCCAGGGCCAAAGGGACAGAAAGATGAGATGACAAGAAGATGTGTTCAGAGGTGGATCTTCTTGTCACACCATCTTTTTGTCTCTCACCTGGTGGTATCCGTGCGCCGCGCCAGGACCACGTGAAACGGAGCCTTGGAAAAACTCGGCGGTTGCCGATCCAGCCAGATCCGAGGCAGACTCCGTTCTCGCCCGTTGCTCCACACCAACCGTGTCTTCTGGCAGCTCACTCACCGACTGTGAAAGAGGTGTAGCGAGTGGCGCGGCACGGAGCAAGTTCCGCGGGCAGGAATCGTCGATCAGCCGGACAGGCGAACGGGGACAGGTACGTTTTGCGAGGTAAACGAGGCTGTCTGGGATGCGAACGAGGGGTGGGACTGCATCGTGGGCCTCCTCTGCGATGGGCCCACAACAACTCGTTCACGCGCGCGTCTGCCAAAGAAGAACCCATAACGCGAAAAGCCGACGCCGCGTGCCATTACCGTGTCACCACCACAACGACTTGCCCATCTTGCTCACTCAGGGCGGTAGTGAACTGCCAAGTCTCCCCAAGCCTGTTAACCCATTATGGCCAAGTTCGCAGAGGGTTCGTTTCCCTTGGGAGTGGACCGAACGGGACGCGGAAGTAGCAAGATATTGTCTTGTAACATGTTACGCAGAGCGCACTCAGAATCGTGGTTCGCCAAGGGTTCCTTTCGGGGAGATGACCCGAGTTTTGACTGTTTCGAGTATTGCTTCCGTTTCGACTTTGTGGTAGAGTGTCTTTGTAACTGCTGCAAGGAAACCTGCCATGTCGACATTGATTCCTGAGAATTTTGAGATGGCTGCACCGAGCGAGGCCGATGCGGTCCTTGCCCGCGAATCGAGCCGCCTTCTGGCGTCGCACAAGCTGGGTACGCAACAGAGCATCCGCCTGCAGTTGCTTGACGATGGCGAGCCGGCGGAAACCATGACCGTCCCCGCCTCGGCGTTGCGGCTCTTCGTGCATTTGCTGACGGAAATGTCTCGCGGAAATTCCGTGACGCTCATCCCCACCCATGCGGAACTGACCACACAGCAAGCGGCTGACCTGCTGAATGTCTCCCGGCCCTACGTGGTCAAGTTGCTCGATGAAGGCAAAATCCCATCCCGGACGGTTGGCAAGTACCGCCGCGTCCGTTTCGACGACCTGATGGCGTACAAAAGGAAGGATGACGAGACCAGGGAAAAGGTGCTCGACCAGCTTTCCGCTGACGCTCAGGAACTCAAGATGGG
>JBGSHS010000107.1:0-37606 GCA_041752115.1 Pirellulaceae bacterium
GAGTGGTCGACCGAGCGGGTCGATGACACGTCCCAGCAATCCATCGCCCACGGCCACGTCCATCACCCGGCCGGTGCGCCGGACTTCATCTCCCGCGTGGAGATGCCAGTATTCGCCGAGCAGCACGACGCCAATTTCTTCCGCATCCACGTTGAACGCAATGCCCAGCACATCGCCGGGAAACACCACCAATTCATCAAAGCCCACGCCGGGGAGCCCCGACACCTTGGCGATGCCGGTGGCGATACTGGTGATCGTGCCCACCTCCCGCAGCGTCAGTTGCGGCCTGAAGGCCTCGCGCACGTGGCTGATTCCGGCAAACACGCTGTCGAACGCGTGCTGAAGGCTCTCGGGTTCCATGTTCATTGGCTCCCGTTCACTGGTTCCACGTTCCACGCATGCTTACACCTGTTCCACGAAACCCTGTTTCCGTGTTATCTGTGTTTGACCACATCGTGCTATTTCCTGGTAATAATCCAGATCGCATGCAGCAGACCCGGAATATAGCCCAATAAGGTCAGGAGAATATTGAGCCAGAAATGCAGACCGAAACCGACCTGCAAGAACACCCCTACCGGCGGCAGGATCACAGATAGGATGATACGCCAAAAATCCATGGTACTTTCTTTCATGTTAAGCGCTTTGATCTGACGTTACATTCTGACTTCCGGTATGGCCCTCACTTTCAGGAGTTCGTCAACGCCCTGTTCCAGCGACACCAGATAATCCGCGATGCTCCACGCCACCTTGTGTCCATTCGTGGTGAGTTCAATGCCGCCGATCAGGTCTGGCGCGGTCTCGAACCGAACGTGGATATCAGCCGCGAAAGTTACGTTGATCGCATGCTGTATCGCCGCGCGTTGCTCGGCAGGCAGGTCCAACGCGCTGCGCACGAGCGCGGGGGCAGACGCTGTCTGCAGGGCCTTGGCGAGGCCGGCTTTCACCACGCCGTCCATTTCTCGCAAGCGGCGAATGAATATTTCGCCCAGGCGTTCTTCCAGACTCGTCGCGGCGAGATCTGCCAGCGCCTTTCGGGCGATGGCAAACACTTCCTGCTGTGTCCGGCGGCAGATGGCTTGATGCAGCGTACGTTCTTCGCTTCTCATCGCTTCCTGCCGTTTGGAACTCAGAGCCGCGGCGGCCTGCCGCGCTTCGTCGAGGAGTCGCTCGCGCTGAGCCTGCGCCTCGTCTGTCGCTTTGCTCAAGAGCGCGGCACGCTGCTGGTCAAACTCCTCGTTCTTGTGCTGGAACTCAGCGCGCTCTTGGTGGGCTTCGGCCTTTCTCGCGTCTGCGTCCGCGAGTGCCGCAGCGATCCGATCTTCTCGCGCGTCGATGGCGTGGAGGATGGGCTGGTAAAGAAATCGCTTCATCAACCACACCAGGATGAGAAAGTTGAGCGTCTGCGCACCGACAGTGAACCAATCGATTGGCATAGGTTACTTCCCCGCGGCCTGGGCGATAACGTGGTTCCAGAACGGGTTGGCGAAGAGGAGAATCATCGAGATCACGAAGCAATAGATGGCCGTGGACTCGATCATCGCCAGGCCCACGAACAAGGTCCGGGTGATTGTGGCGGAGGCATCGGGCTGCTGCGCGAGCGAACTTAACGCCGTCGCAACCGCCTTCCCTTCCGCCAGTGCGGGTCCCATCGTGCCAAAGCCGGTGGTGAGGCCGGCGATGACAATGGATGCCACCGCGATCATTGACATGCTATCCATGGTATCTCCTTTAGTGTGACGAGCGCCTATGTTACGCCATCGGGCGTAGCGTGATGCCCGGGAGTTCAGATTCACCTCTGGGGCGACATGCGTCATCCGACTGCTCCGAACAAGGCCCCGACGCCGGCGGTTAGCGCCATGGCGAGTGCCCCCCACAATGTGACACGCAGTGCGCCTCTCGTAGTACTTGCACCGCCAGCGTACGCGGCCGAGCCCCCCAAGATCGCCAGGAACATCAATGAGCATCCGGACACCAGTACGATGAGATATTCATGGGGAGACGACAGCACGGTCAGTAGGGGCATCGCTGCGCCGACCGCGAATGTGCCGGCCGAGGCGAACGCTGCCTGAACCGGTCTTGCCCTCAAGGCGTCGATGATGCCCAGTTCATCGCGGGCATGGGTAACCAGGGCGTCCTTTGCCGTCAGTTGTCCGGCGACCTGTTTCGCCAAGGAAGGATCGAGACCACGTTTTTCGTAGATCCTGGTGAGTTCCATCAGTTCCCCTGACGGATCGGTTGCGAGCTCTCTTCGTTCGATCGCGATATCTGCTCGTTCGGTATCCGCCTGGGAGCTGACCGAAACGTACTCACCAGCCGCCATCGACATCGCACCGGCGACCAATCCGGCCACACCTGCGATCAAGATATCCTTGCTTGTCGCATGTGCCGCCGCGACGCCGACCACCAGACTCGCGGTCGAGACGATGCCGTCGTTTGCGCCGAGCACCGCCGCGCGTAACCAGCCGATGCGTTCAGTTCGATGTGTCTCGCGGTGGAACATTTGGTTTCTCATTCCGTGGCTTGCTCCATCTGCTGGACTGGAGGCTGGCGGACGCGCGTAGCGGCCGCGATGTAAACCGCGGCCAGGATACTGAAGATGTAGGCCTGCACCATGCCGGTCAGCAGACCGAGCGCTGTCATGACGACCGGAAAGATGAAGGGGGTGATGGTGAGTAGAATACCGACAATCATCGCTCCGCTCATCATGTTGCCGAACAGGCGGACGGCCAGGGCCAGCGTGCGGGAAACTTCGCTGATGATGTTAAACGGCAGCATGAAGAACGTCGGCTTGACATATGACTTGAGGTAGTCGCCCACCCCTTGCTCTTCGATGCCGAACAGCGGCACAGCCACAAATACACACAACGCAAGTGCCGCTGTGGTCGAGAGCGAACCGGTCGGCGGCTCGTAGCCGGGAATGACAGTGCCGAGGCTGGCAACCGCGACAAACAGAAAGAGGGTGCCGAGAAAGCCGAGATATTTCCGCGGCTGACTCAGGCCTACCTCGTCAATTTGTTTTTCGATGCCGGTGACGACAATTTCCAGCAGGTTCTGCCAGCGAGAGCGTGTCAGACCCGTGGAAAGCCTGCGCGTGATGAGTAATGAACCGACGGTCAGCACGAGCATGAGTCCCCACGTGAACACAATGGTACCGTTGAGTGTGAAAAACCCGTATTGCCAGAAGATCATCTCATCGGGACTAAGACGCATGGCTGGGCTCCCGCGCCAGGAGAGTTGGCTGTTCCGCGGTTCGGGTGAGCCGCATCACGATCAGACGCGCCAGGATAAATCCAAGGAGGCACGCCAGTAGCCTCTCCCAATGACCACCCGCGATGAAATGGAAACCAGTCAGGGCAATGCTCATTCGCAACAGCAGGCTGCCGAAGAACCACCGTCCCACTCGCCTGGACGCGGCGCCCTGGCGAACCGTCCACCACAGGCCGCCGAAGAACACCGCACCGAGCAACACGCCCGTCAGCAACGCCAGCACCAGACTCCCCGTCTCATTCATCATGATCCTCCTGTTCCTCGCGCATTTCCCGCTCTTCCTTAGCGACCCAATACCAGGCGTTCAAACAGCCGACCAACAGGCCGGCCACCAACAGCGCCAGCGTCCAGGGATGCGTGCCCGAATGCCGTTTGTCCAACCAGATACCAAACGCCGCACCGAGCAGCGTCGGAACCACTATCGACCAGCCGATAAGTCCCATCATTCCCAAGCCAAACCAGACGCCCGGCGTGGAGTTGCGCCGCGCCTTGAGCTTACGTGCCGCCTTCGCGCCGACTTCCCGACTCAGCGCAGTCTGGTCTTGCGCGCTCTTGCTTCCCGACTTGTCACGCATGATGAAACTCCGCAATGCGGCGGATGAAACTGCTCTCCATTTTCGTCATCACCGAACGAACGTTCTGCTCCCGTTCGTTCAGGTTCACGAACTCCCGCTCCACCGCCTCACGCAGTTGGGCGAGATCCCGGCCGCCGATCGCGTTGCGTACGGAGACGAGCACGTCCCAGCCGGTTTTGACCAGCACCCCTGCATCGACGGCCACGTAAACCTCAGCCTCCCCGGCGTTTTCGTAGAGCAGAATCCCGGGTACGAGCGGCGCAACGCAGTCCAGTCGGTGAGGCAAGAGTCCGAACGAGCCCTGGCAGGTCTCCGCCACGATGCGCGATACGCCCGATTTCTCCGCGAAAATGCCGACAGGCAGGAGAACCTTAAGGTTCATCAGCGTTGGCTGTTGCATGTTCGACCTCCGGCTTGAGTTCAGACTCGACGATTGGTTGGGAATCGGCGGCAGGTTGGGAATCGGCGGTGGGCTGCGGATCGCCCTGGGCTTCGGTGATGGACTCGGGTGCGGCTTTCGCTACGCTCTGGCCGGTGGTCCCCTTCCCCTTCCCCTTCCCCTTCCCCTTCGCCTCGTCAACCGCCCCTATCATGTAGAGCGATCTCTCTGAATAGTCTTGGAATTCATCGCGCAGGATTCGTTCACAGCCGTCCAGCGCGTCCTGGAGGCTGACGAGTTTTCCTGTAAGGCCGGTGAACTGCTCGGTCGTGAAGAAGGGCTGGGTGAGAAAACGTTCCAACCGGCGGGCGCGGGTGACAACGTTACGGTCCTCCGGCGACAGTTGCTCGAGGCCGAGCATGGCAATGATGTCCTTGAGCTCCGCGTATTGGGCGAGGGTGCGCCGGATTTCCTGCGCCAAGCCGTAATGCCGCTGGCCGACGATGCCTGGCGTGGCCATTTTGGAACTGGATTGCAGCGGGTCGATGGCCGGATAAAGACCTTCGCTGGCCCGCTTGCGCGAGAGTACGATGGACGCCGAGAGATGCGAAAATGTATGCACGGCCGCCGGGTCGGTCAAATCGTCCGCCGGCACATACACCGCCTGAATGGACGTGATGGCTCCCGCGTCCGTGTTGGCAATACGCTCCTCCAGCTGCGACAACTCGGTGCCCATCGTGGGCTGATAGCCCAGGCGCGACGGCATTTGCCCCATCAAGCCGGACATCTCCATGCCGGCCTGAATGAACCGGAAGATATTGTCGATCAGCAGCAGTACATCACGATGCTCGTCGTCCCGGAAATACTCGGCCATGGTCAACGCCACGTGGCCCACGCGAAACCGGCTGCCCGGCGGCTCGTTCATTTGGCCGAAGACCATCACCATGTTCGGCAACACGCCGGCTGCCTTCATGTCGCGGTAAAGCTCTTCCCCTTCGCGACAACGTTCGCCGATGCCACAAAAAATGCTGACTCCCTTCTGTTGCCCAATCATGTTGTGGATCATTTCGGTAAGCAAGACCGTCTTGCCCACGCCTGCCCCTCCGAACAGGCCCGCTTTGCCGCCGCGTTCGAGCGGCACCAGCACGTCGATGACCTTGATCCCCGTCTCGAAGATCTCGGATTTGGTGGAGCGTCGTGCCAACGCCGGTGGAGCTCGATGGATGCTGCGCCATTGGACATCTGTCGGCGCTGCCTGGCGGTCGATGGCACTGCCGAAAACGTCGTACATGCGCGAGAGAATTCCCTTGCCGACCGGCGCTTTCAACGGCCCACCGGTGTCCTTCACCGTCGTACCACGAGCAAGACCTTGCGTGGGCGTCAAGGCAATCCCGCGCACGTGACGCGCATCGCGCTGCGCCAGCACTTCGATGACGATTCGCCCTTCATCTCCAGCATGCAGCACCGTGTAAATCGGCGGCAAATGTTTATCGAACCGTACATCCACAACGCTACCGCGGACCGAGACGACCACGCCGAGATTCGAAGAACTCGTTCTGTTGTCCATGCTTGCTTCCACCGTCACTTAGGATATGCGCGTCTTCAACTGGAACGGCTTGTCGAATGACTCGACATCTTCGTCCCCCAGTTGCCGCGTCGCCTTGCCCGTGCACTCGCTTCGAATTTGTCCAGCGGGCTCCTTACCAGTCGTTGCGAATGTGTCACGCCGCCAACACAAGCCGACGCCCCAAAAAGAGCCGACGTGGCCGAATACCCAGCGGTACGCAACCACGTCGGCTTACTCGTTAACGAACCACCCGCGCAACCGGTCTGCTCTTCATCTAGTCATCCGACGGATTCATTGATCCTATTCTATGGCGATCAACTTCTATGGCGATCAACGGTTGCTGCAAGCGGCGATGCCGTGGGGCGCAACCATGGGGAACCTGGGCGGCGGCAACTCGGCGAATCTCTCCACCGGTCCCGCCATCAGCCGCCCGAGCCAGTCACGCGATTGGCAAATTGACTTGGCCACCCCAAACATACCGAGCAGCTGGAACACGATCCGGTCGGCCCACACCTTGTCGAACCGCGGCAGGGCCAGCAACAGGTTAAGCGGGTTGTAGAACGCGACGTAGCTGGCGAGCATATTGATCTGGCGGCGCCACGGGTGAGCGTCGCTGGTGGCGAGGCAGTGGTTGCCATCGAATTGGTAATCCTCGACCGGTCGTCCACCGGCCTTGCTCAGCACGAGGCCGTCGTGAAACGGTTGTTCATAGCCCCGACTGCCCACCCAGGGAGTCAAGAGCGTCACTTGGCAGGTCGGCGCGCCGGCCTTCCACAGGAAGTGAACCTGGTTGAGCAGGCCGTACAATCCCCGCCATGTCCAGAGCGGCTGACCGTCATGGTGCATCATCATCGGCATGGGGGCGATCCCCTGTTTCAAGAGTAATTTGAACAGGGTCTTGGTCTTCTCCACGCTCTGTCCCTTCTTGACCAGCCCACCCGTCAGGTCTTCGATCCCCAGCCACATCCCGCGCAGGCCCGCATCACGGGCTAAGGGCAAGAGATCCTGGTGCTTGAAGACATCGAACTCAGTAGCTTCCGTGCCGAACCAGATCGCTTCGCGGAAAGGACGCTGGCCCACTTTGCCGGCAGCCATGGCCGTCAAGATCGCTTCCACGGTCGGGCGATCGCTGAAGAGATTGTCGTCGGTGCCGAAGAAATCGGAAATGCCGCAGCGCGTCGCGATCCCCGATATCTCCTCGACCAACCGCTCCGGACTGCGATTGCGGAAGGTGAACTGGTTGTAGCTGGGGATGGGACAGTACGGACAATGAAACTGGCAGCCGTGCGTGGTGACCATCGCCAGGAACTGCGCGTGGCGACCGATTCGCTCGGCAGGGATTGGCAGCGATGAGATCGTGGCGCGGCGATGCGGCGGTTCGAAGAGCCCCATGGCGTCAAACGGCAGGGGGAGTTCGTCGAGGTCCCGCACCAGTCGCTGGACACCGGTGTTGATCAGGTACTCAGGGGCGCCATGGGGTGAGTCAGGCCGGTACACCAGTCCCGGAATGTCCTCGAGCAGGCCGTCGTCGCGGGCCCGCTCGAAGGCCTCACGCATCGTCTCACCGGACCCTTTCAGTTCGACAATCCTGTCCAGCAGTTCCAAGAGCACGTATTCTTCCCCCGTGACGACCACATCGGCACCTTCACGGCCGTCGGACGACAGCCCAAAGAAGTCCCACGGCTCGTAAACGGCCTTCGGTCCACCGGCCAAGATCAGCGGCCGATCATCGCCCAACTGCCAGGCGTCGCGGATCAGCCGGTAGGCCGGCGCGCTGTGGATCTGCATGGCGGAGACCAGGAGCACCTCCGGAGGCTGGCCGTCGAAACGCGTGGCGCTGGGCTGGATATTCGGATTCCACTGCTGCAGCACCAGACGCACGTTGTGAAAACCTGCCGCATGCAGTGCGGAGCCCACGGCTCGCGGGGCGCCGGGAATCAGCGTCTTGTCGACAAACACAAACGGCCCCAGTCGGGTCCGCGGATCGAAGGCATAGACCAGGAGGATCGGGATATTGTCGCGTTCCACGCGACACCGAATCTGATTCTCCAACTCGCGGTAGCGGCCAGACCGCGTGAATCGATCCGCTGGCGGACGTGTCGGCAGTTCCATCGCGATGCCCTTTCTGATATCGAATTGAGCTCATGCCAGCTACGAACAACAACTTGCCCGTCACCCCGAGAAAGGCCGCGTTCTGAACCCACGTGCCAGGAACGACAGCACGGCGAGAACGAGGAAGACGAAGAAGAGGATCTTCGCCACTCCCACGAAGGAACCCGCAATTCCTCCAAAGCCAAGCACGGCAGCGATCAAAGCGATGACCAGGCAAATGACGGCTAACTGCAACATGGTTCAGTCTCCTCAAGAAAAGTGCTGGCTCGGTGGGCGAACGGCCGTCGAGCCATGAATTCTGTTCTGTCTGCCCACGGCGGTCGCTGGCGGAAACCATGATCGGTGTTCGCCGACACGACGAGGCTCCGTCTCAAAACCCCGGTTCTTGCCCAGTTTCTCCCGCGTTCTCAGGTGTCTTGCGACAGAGCCTAGCATGGTTGATCCTCCGATTTCTGCGACGAATCCTCTCTTTCCTGTCCATTCCAGGCACCGGTGGGAATTTTGCCTGCGAGCCGGAAGACCTGTACCATGGTGCCGGTCGTGAAGGCGTGCACGACGGCACCCGTTGTCGTCTCCACCTCGGCGGCGGCTTCGCCCACCGCGACGCCGGTGATGCGCCGGATCTCCTCGCGCAGCAAGTCGACGGAGTCGTGGAAGAGCTGTCGGTGAAATTCCTGTACCTGAACGGCACCTTCGGGAGTACGAGACAGCGCCTTTTCGGCGGGCGACAGCGCCTCGTGCAGCGTCACGACCAGCGTGTCATCACTGAGAACGAGGGTTACCGCTTTGGGTGGATGACCTGTGCGCTGCTCTTGGTAGACGCTGATCGCTTGGGCGACCTGCTGCGCCATGGTTGGATCGAGCTTTTTCATGGGACAACTCCCCGGTTACGGACGAACATGGCACATTAGGAAGAATTGACGACTGACGTGGCAGATCACCTTCGTGTCACGCCGGAGAGCCACAGGCAAACCATATCCCGCATAACGGGCAGCGCACGCAGTCGCACACTGCTTACCAGCCGCGGTAAACGCAGTTCTGTTTCTCATGGCCGTTGCTCCTTACAGACAGCGGACTCAGAATCGTCCCTGGGGACCACAGCGGCCGACAAGAACAAAAAAAGCCGACGTGACCCAACACCCGGAGGTATTGAGCCACGTCGGCTTACTCTCTAACGAGCCAACCGGCCAAGGCCGAATTGCTCTTTATCTAGTCATCCAACATCTAGTCATCCAACAACAGACATCTCGCGGAACCAACCGCCATGCTGTCAGGTTTCCGCAACTGCATACATTGTACGGTAAGGATGGAGAAAGGCAATCGCGTCGTCACATTCGCTGGAAATGACACCGATCTTCCGTCACTGGAATCCAATGGCACGAAGATGATGCTCGGCGGGCCGCTGTGGATCATCAGCATGTCGGGGCTAGTCGGTCTGACAACGGGATGCTGAGCGAGCGAACCTTCAATTCCACGGTATGTTCGCGGTTATCGTCCTGCAGGGGAATTGTTGGTCCGGACAACTCTTGTCCATCGAGGAAGAGAAGATTCTCGTCCGCGGAATCAGCAGCGAGTCGGGTGATGGTAATGTGATAAACCGCCTGGCGGTAGCGATAGTGGATTTTGTACGTCTGCCAGGATTTCGGCAACTGGGGGGACAAACGCAACTGATCGCCCTCGAGTTGGACGCCGAGCAGGGTTTCCACAAGCAACCGATACATCCACCCGGCTGAACCTGTGTACCAGGTCCAGCCTCCCCGACCCGTGTGCGGCGCGACGGCATAGACGTCGGCCGCCACAACGTACGGCTCAACTTTGTAGATGGCGATTTGCTCGGGTGTTCCGCCGCGATGGATGGGATTGAGTAGCGCCAACAGTTCCCACGCGCGTTCGCTTTCTCCCATCTGTGCGAAGGCCATGGCAGTCCAAATCGCGCCGTGGGTGTATTGGCCGCCGTTCTCGCGCACGCCAGGAATATAGCCTTTGATGTAACCGGGATTGAGTGGAGATTTGTCGAAGGGAGGAGCAAACAGCTGAATGAGATTGGCATCTCGGCGGACGAGACGCCGATCCACGGATTGCATTGCCTGCCGCGAGCGGCCTGGATCGCCGGCACCGCTGATGACCGACCAGCTTTGCGGCAAGGAATCGATCTGACATTCTGGATTGGCCTGGGAACCGAGCGGTTCTCCATTATCGAAGTAAGCGCGGAGATACCAGCGGCCGTCCCACGCGTATTTTTCGATGTTCTGTTGCAGTCGGCTCGCTTGAGCCAGGCAGCGATCGGCAAACACGTCGTCGTGCCGCGCACGCGCCAGGTGGGAAAACTGACTGAGCACGTCGTACAGAAAGAAAGCCAACCAGACACTTTCGCCGCGTCCTTCGTTGCCCACCCGATTCATGCCATCATTCCAGTCTCCGCCCCCGATCAGCGGCAAACCGTGTTCGCCGAATCTCAGACCGTGCTCGATGGCACGCACGCAATGTTGGTAGAGCGTGGCCGACTCCTCACAGCGATTCGGCAGATCATAGTACGCATCCTCCTCCGGCTTGACCGGCCGGCCTTCCAGCAAGGGAATCTGTTCGTCCAACACGCCGGTGTCCGCGACACACGAAACGTAACGGCAGGTGGCGTAAGGCAACCACAAAAAGTCATCGGACACATGCGTCCGCACGCCGCGTCCGGTGGGCGGATGCCACCAATGCTGTACATCTCCTTCGCGGAACTGATGCGCGGCAGCGCGGAGCAGGTGCGCGCGGGTGAGCGCCGGCTGGGCATGCACCAACGCCATCACGTCCTGTAACTGGTCGCGGAATCCGTAAGCGCCCCCGGACTGGTAGAACCCCGTGCGGCCCCAGATGCGGCAACTGAGGGTCTGATAGAGCAGCCAACCGTTCGCCAGCACATTCACGGCGGGATCGGGTGTATCCACATTCACAGCGCCGAGGGTCCGATTCCAGAAGTCCCAGACACCCTCGAGCGCCACGTGGCTGGCATCTGCCCGGCGAAAACGCCGAATCAGATGATGCACATCCGCCATGTTACGACCGACTCCGAGGCGAAAACTTGTTTCGCGGTTCTGTCCAGCGGGCAAATCGAAGGCGACTTGCACCGCGCCGCACGGATCGAGCCCCGCACCTGTTTTGCCGGAAAGACTCGCGCGCCGTAACGCCGCGGGACGCGCCAGCGTGCCGTTCCTGCCCAGGAACTCTTTCCGATCGCCGGTGAGAGTGCGGGCGGTATCGTTCACGTCAATGAAGACGATGCAATCGGAGAAGTCGCTGTTATAGTAGTTGCGCGCCAGCAACGCGCCGGTCTTGAGGTCCACTTCCGTTTGCACGTGCAGCAGGTTGTGCTGCCGCAAATTGCCCAACACCCATTCCCAGTAGCCGGTGACTGACAGTCGGCGTGGACGCGTCGAGACGTTGTGCAATTTCACAACCGCAAATTTCATCGGCGCATCGATCGCTGCATAGATCCACAACTCGGACGAAATACCGTTTTCGGTATGCTCGAAGACCGTGTAGCCGAACCCGTGTCGAATAACATATGGCGTCGTGCCCCGCGCGGGCAACGGCGTGGGCGACCACATCTGTCCGGTCTGCTCATCACGAATGTAGAAAGCTTCGCCCGTCGTGTCCTGCACGGGGTCATTGCTCCAGGGTGTCAGTCGAAATTCGTGAGCGTTCTCAAACCAGGTGTAGGCGGCCCCGCTCTCGGAAACAAGTGTTCCGAAATCGGCATTGGCCAGTACATTGACCCACGGCGCCGGCGTCGTCTGGCCGTGCTCGAGGGTGATGACATATTCGTGGCCGTCGCGGGTGAACCCCCCCAGAGCATTGGAGAAAATCAACTCGCGCGGCGGGAGCGGCGCGGGCACATCGTCGGATGCGGAGCGAGTCGTCCTGAGGGCTGGGACCGAAGGCTCCAAGACTCTCTGACGCTCCAGTTGCTCTGCCAACGTTCCCTTCTCGTCGTCCAGGACGATGCGAGCGGCGGATTGCAGGAGCACCCGATCGTCGTTGGGAATTTGTTCGAGCCGGCGTACAAAGATGCCACCCGGTTTGTCCAGCATTTGCGCTTCACTTCCAGAGGCAATCAGGCTAACGATGTGTTCATGCAAAGACTGGTGATAAACCGACACGTCGTCGCTGAGAATAACCAGTTCGACCGTCAGCCCCTTCCCACGCCAGTAAGCGTGTGCCTGAATCAATTGCCGCACGATCTCGAACTTCGCCGAGTCGCTGATGCGGAGCAGGACGAGTGGCGTGTCGCCGGAAATGCCGTAACTCCACAGGCCACTTTGTCCACGCCGATTGTTGCGCAGCACGCCAGGGTTAGCCCGCCGGGCGAGGTCGGCATAAATCAGTGCGCCAGCCAGGCGACAATAGAGTTGCGCTTCCATCTCCGTAGCGTTGATCTGGTGCAACGTCACTTGGCTGTGGGTCCACGCCAGATCGAAGGCGCGGTCGGCCATGCGAGAGCCCTGATATTTCCCCACTTGAGCCAACGCCGTCTCCCGACTTTCGGTCACACCAAACACCAGGTCCACGATGACGGATCCCTGGGGCGGCACAATGACGGCACGCCGCAGTGAAATGATGGGATCAAGCACGGAGCCGACCGTGTTGGACAGAGGCGACATGCTCCGCAGGGCCGCCGGAGTGGCCAAGGTTCCGTCGCGTCCGATGAATCGGCAGCGATCGGTTTCGCAGGAGATTTCCCCCTGCTGGTCACCTTGAGTGACCATCAGGTGCAGCAGCCAGGGCGATGTTTCCTCCTCGCCGCGGGGGCGGCGTGTACAGAGAATGGCGGAGGATGGCCGCTCGAACTCCGTTTGCACGAACAGATTGCTGAAAGCGGGATGCGTCGCGTCCGCGACGGGACTCGCGAGCACCACTTCCGCGTAACTAGTCAGCTCAATGATGCGTGCCGCCGACGTGCGATTCGTGATCGTAATGCGTCGCAACTCCACGTCGTCTTCCGGCGACACGCCGATCGCGGTGTGGATGTCCAGGCCGGCGTGACGTTGCCGAAATTCCGCGCGCGCCTGCGTGAAGATGGCCTGGTAGCCTTTCGTCGCCACGAGGGAGGGTTGATAAGCGGTCGACCAGAAATCTCCCGTTGCCAGATCGCGGAGATAGACAAACGTGCCCCAGCAATCACGCGTGGTATCTTCGCGCCAGCGGGTGACCGCCAGGTCTCGCCAGCGACTGTAGCCCCCACCGGCGCTGCTGATGACGACATGATAGCGACCGTTGGACAACAACTGGACCTGTGGCACCGTGGGGGTGGGATCCGTGAAGACACGCATCGCGTTTTCGCCTTCCCCGGCCAGCGTCCGCGATGCCTCAGGTGCCGACGTTTCGACCAGCACACTTGTGGCGGTCTTCGGCACACGCTCCTGCAACAGCATGTCCGCGGCCCGGAGCAAGGGACAGGCCATGAAACGGCGGGGCATGGGATCGTCCCGCAACAGATTGACCAGAGCCAATAGACTCATCCCCTGATGATGTGCCATGAAGGATCGGATCGTAACGCTCGTTTTGTCCGGCGGCAGACGCCTCGGCGTGTAATCGATCGCTTCGTAGAAACCGTAGGTCCCGGCACGCCCCTCGGCCGCCAACCGTTGCAGATTGTCGCACGCTTCTCGCGGCGCGATCATCAACGCCATCGCGGTGGCGTAAGGAGCGATCACCAGATCCTCGGCCAAACCTCGTTTCAAACCCAGACCCGGCACGCCGAAGGCGCGGTACTGGTAGTTCAGGTGAACGTCGGTCCGATTGTAGCCCGATTCGGAAATGCCCCACGGCACGCCGCACGATTGCCCGTACTTGATCTGCCGTTGGACGGCCGCTTTGCAGGTGTGATCGAGCAACGTGTTCTCGTAACTGGGCATGATCAACAGCGGCATCAGGTATTCGAACATCGAGCCACTCCACGAAACCAATATCGGCCCGCCCCGCGAAGCGACGAGTAGACGGCCGAGCGAGAACCAGTGCTTCTGCGGAACTTGCCCCAACGCAATGGCTACGTAGCCGCACAAGCGTGCCTCCGACGCCAGCAGATCATAGTAGCTGGTGTCGCATCGGCGCTCGGTGACGTTGAACCCGGTGGAAAAGAGCGCTCTCGCGGGGTCGAACAGAAACGTGAAGTCCATGGCGGCGAACTCGTCGCTTTGCCCGGCCAGGGCCTCCAAGGCGAGCAGTCGCTGGCGGGCATGGTCGCTGGCTTCACGCAAGCAGCGTAAGAGTTCAGTGAGCCATGTTCGTTTTCCCGCGGCGGATTGGGCCGGCTCCGCGGCGAGATCCTGCAGTGCCGCGTCGATCAGCGGGCAGAGCGATTGATCAAACTGCGAGATCTCCCGCAAGGTTGGCATTTGGCCGAGTTGTGCGAGCTTCTCTTCGAGCCTGATTGCCGCTGACGTGAGTAGGCTCTCCTCCTGTGTCCCCGTCAGGGACGAAGGTGTTGGCACCTGCACACCCTGATTGCTACCACTCGGGTTTGGCAATGCCAGCCACGGTGCGAGGAAGAGCATATCCTCCAAGTGCTCCGCGCAATTCCGCTGCAAAGTCTGGGCCCACGCTGTGAGTGCTGCCTCTTCGTTCACAAGCGCCGCCGCGATCATGGTCGCCTGGTCCGTGGCCCTTTCCAGCAATGCCAACGCTGCGTGCGGACCAGCAGGGGGTTGTGCCAGTTCGGCGTCGAGCGTGGCTAGGGCAGCATCGTTCGGGGCCAAGTCTCTCAGAATTCGTACCGTGTCGCGTAGACCGGCCGGAATGTGGGGCGTGAAAAGATGCTCATCGGCCTGTTCCCTCAGTCCGGAGGCGAGAGTCAACAAATGTCCCGCCAGATTGCCGCTGTCCACACTGGAAACATACCGCGGCAGAAGGGGCTGCAGGGATCGTGTGTCATACCAATTGTAGAAATGCCGACGATGTCGTTCGAGTCGTTGCATGGTGGCGAGCGTATCGTGCGTGCGTCGAATCAGCCCGCCCAGCGACAGATATCCCAAATCGCGGGCGGCCAGATTGGCGAGCAGCGCCAGCCCGATATTCGTGGGCGAGGTTCGCGACGCGATCGTCGGGACACCGACTTCTTGAAAATTGTCCGGCGGCAGCCAGTTCTCTTCCGCCGTGACAAAGGTCTCGAAGAAGTACCACGTCCTGCGAGCGGTGCGCCGCAGAAGACTCGCTTGTTCGGCCGTCAACGGCTGAGGCGCGGATTCAATGGGCTGGCTGATCCACCAGGCTATCCACGGAGCCGCCAGCCAGATTCCCAGGATCGGCAGAGCCTGAGGCAGTTGATTCGGATGTCGTGCGAATAGGTAGAATCCACTCAACAGGGCGACCATCGGCGCGATCCACATGGTGGCATAGAAGCTGGCGAGGTCGGCACGCACCGTCCATTCGGAATCACTCGACGTCTGCCATTCGAGGAGTCGTTTGCGCGTCACCAGCAGACGCAGCAGCGTCCTGCCGATGGCGTCGAGACTGATGAAGGCGTCATACGGTAGAAATGCCAAAGTGAGAAAGATCTGGCCGAGCTGGCGGCCGCCTGACCCGGTCGCTCCCTGTAGATGCGTTGTCCACGGCGCATCAGCCGGCTTGCGAAACACGTTCACTGGCGCCGACAATAGCGCGGGGAGCGTGATGATCATCAGGACCAGCAGCGATCCCAGGCTGCCAAGTTCAGGAAGGAGCAGCCAATTGCCGAGCATTAAGAGCATCAGGGCCACGGGGACGAGACTGCGCCGCAGGTTGTCGAAGATCTTCCACCGCGACAGCGCGGAAAGCGGATTGGCCATGCGACGAGCGTCGGCACCGGGAACCCGCGGCAGGAGCCATTGCGTGATCTGCCAGTCACCGCGAATCCAGCGGTGGCGCCGGTCAATGTCCACGTTGTAGCGGGAAGGATATTCTTCGTAGAATTCCACGTCGCTGACGAGGGCGGAGCGGGCATGACACGCTTCCAACAGATCATGGCTGAGCACGGTATTCTCTGGGAAGCGTCCGCGGATGGCGCGCTGGAAGGCATCCACATCGTAGATCCCTTTTCCGACGTACGAGCCTTCCTGGAAGACATCCTGGTACACGTCGGACACTTCCCGCGTGTAAGGATCAATGCCGGCGTCGCCGGCATTCAGCCGGACGAACCAGGATCGCCTGGCGCTGGGCAGGCTCACTCCCACGCGCGGCTGCAGAATACTGTAGCCTTCGGCCACGACACCGCGCACGGCATCGAATTGCGGACGGTTCAAGGGATGGGCCATCGTGCCGACAAGTTGCCGGGCGGCATCGCGAGGCAGCTGCGTGTCGGTGTCGAGCGTGATGACATACTTGATCAAGGGGAGAATGTCGCTCACCCCGACGATCTCGGAAAAGCAGTTGCTGCAACCACCCCGCAGCAGGGCATTGAATTGGACGAGCTTTCCGCGCTTCCGTTCGTATCCCATCCACAGGCCTTCCCCGGCGTTCCAGCGGCGTGGGCGGTGAAACAGGAAGAAGTGGTCCTGACCATCGGGCAGATACTTGCGGTTCAGCAACTCGACACCCGCTCGCGCCCGCTGCAAGAGCATGGTGTCTTGCGGCAAAGTCTCCTGCTGCGCGTCGCGGAAATCCGTCAGCAAGGCGAAGTAAAGATGATGGTCGCGATTCGCGAGATGATGAAGCTCCAGTGTCTCGATGAGGCGATCAACGCCTTCCAGACTGGTGAGCATCGTGGGAACCACGACCATCGTCCGGTGCTCTGAAGCGATGCCGGTGGAATAGTCCAGACGCGGGAGTTGACGAGGCTTCACCAGCAGCGTCGACAACCAATTCATGACTGCCACAGCCAGTTGGCTGGCACAGAGGAGGAACACCAGGACGAACCAACCGAGCTTCCACCCCTGAACTCCAAACGCCTGGGCCAGTTGCAGGAACCCGAACGTAGCGACTGATGTGAGCATCCCAATACCGCCCGCATAGAACGTCAGCGGAAAACGGTGGATGCTTCGTTCAATGATCGTTCGCCAGGGCCACCGCACGTTCACCGCACGATCCAGGACGGCCTGCCCCTTGTCGATTAAGTAGAATCCGACATGGGCAGTCCGGTCCTTGCCCCCGTTTTCTCGGGCACTGTCGGCGGCCAGCTGTATAGCACGCTGCGCCACGTCCGCCTCTGCGAGTTGGCTGTGCCGGGCAAGTAATTCGACCCGATGGCGATAGCGATCACGGGTAGAAAAGTCCATCTTGCGGTAAACGTCGGCAGGGTCGCAGCGCAAAGTTGCTTCGACCACACTCAGGCTCTCCACAAACTCCTTCCAGTCCATGGCACTCAAATAGCGAAGACTGCCAATACTGTGGCTAACGGAAACCTGGTCGGCTGCCTGGTTTTGACTCTCGAGATGGACCAATTGCTCGATGGATGACCCATGTTCCACGAGCCGCTGTTCGAGCCAGCTGCGCGCGAGATGCAGCACCGGACTTTGGAGCGACAAACGTTGGCAGAATTCCGCCACGAACGAACTGGACAGGGGAAGATCCGACTTCGCCATATCTGCCAACACCACCACCAAGCGGGAGGGATTCTTTTCCGCCATCTCCTGTAACCGATCCACCCACAAGTGCGCCAGATCACTCTCCTCGCGAGCAATGGACAGCCGAGTGGCGACGCGTTGCAGGTTTTCGATCAGCCCCAGCCGCAACATGATGGGGATGGCCCACAACTCGCCCAATTTCAAGGAACTAACGGTTTGGTATGCAGCGATGAAGGCGTGGAGCGGCCCCGTATCAATCTGTGCATCCACGTGCGAGATGAATTCGAGCACAATGTCATAAATGCCGGGAAGTCCAGCGGAAGAGCCGTTGACCAGACGCGGCAACTCCCGACTGTAGCCACGGGGCAAGTGCCGCCGGGCCATTTGCACCTGCTCTTCGATCAGATAGAAGTTGTCGAGCAGCCATTCGGCGGCGGGAGTAACCCGCCGATTGGGATGCGCGGCGAGGGTCGCGCGGTTGAAGGCTCTAAGAATGTCTTCGTTTTGGCCCAGCCGGGCCAGTAGACGGTTGGGGCCTTGCCCCGTAATTACCCGGTGACTGGCTGCGAGAGTCTGGGCATGGCGTGCCAGTTGTTCAACACCAAACAACTCGTCCAATAAAGGCGATTTCGGTTCGTGTGAGCTCGTATGCTTGACCAACCAGGTCCGCCAGCGTAACGAAAGAATCTTCATGTTGCTCCACTCTCGGACCACGATTCCCGCCGCTGGCCGATGTGATACTTCACCTTATGGTCTCAGCCCCTGCGCAAACTCGTCGACCTTGTTCTCGGCGACTACTTTCTCGTACCCGTATCTTTCCCGTAGCAGGCCGGCAAGCCGATCGCGCTGACCAGCGATGGCGGTCAGGTCGTCTTCGCTCAGTTTGCCCCACGTGCGTTTGATGTTTTCACAGACTGTTAGCCAATTAACTTCGATTTGATCCCAGTTCATGTTCGTGCTTCCTGAGGCGAGTGAATGCGTTGCCGCGTCGGCTTTCCTACTCATGATTGAATTGGCCTTCAGCTCATTGCCGTCGACGACCAACACGCAGTCTTCCACGGCCGCAGTTTCGGCGCCATTCTTGGCCTGACCGTTTGTCTTCATCTCAATCCCTGCCGACGATCGACAGCTTGGTTATGTCGAAGCCGCTCGTCTGAAATTCGCGGACAGCGGTTGCCGCTTGGTTGTACGATTCGTCCCGCGTTGCCGAAAACAAAAAAACCGACGTGGTGGAACGCCCTCAGGCATTCCACCACGTCGGCTTACTCGTTAACGAGCCCCCCGGCAAAGCCGGATTGCTCTTTAGTTAGTCGTCCGACGACTTGGGATCATCTTCTGGCGGAGCAACGCCCAAACTGCTGCAGTTCCGCTAACGACAATGGTATGGCGAGCAGCGGGAAAAGCAAGTGCCGCGTGGGCTGTCAGGCATGACCCTGCCCGTGGACTCGCACCGCATTTTCTTTCGGTTCCAAACGCAAGCCACGATGCTGGGCATAGACCCGTGTGAACTCCGCGCCGAACAGAACAACCTGCGATGAATAGTAAACCCACAACAGGACGATCACGATCGAGCCGGCGGCGCCATACACCGAGGCGATGCCAGCGGCCGCCAGATACCACCCGATCAAGTGATTACCGAGCAGGAAGAGAAAGCCGCTGAATCCGGCTCCAACCCACACGTCACGCCAGGCAATCTTGACGTCGGGCAAGATACGGTAGACCAGCGCGGTGGCCAGCGTGAGGAATGTCCAGGAAAGGGCAAACGTGACGGCCCACCAAAGCGGGAAGGTTGGATGCGGGGGCGAGGAGGGGAGGATCTCGCCGAGTGCGGAGAGGACTGCGGTGATCAGCAGGCCGGCCAACAAGAGCGCGCTAATTCCCAAGACGGCCAAGAATGATCCGAACCGATCGTACAGGCTTTGTCGCACTCCCCGCCCCGGTCTCGGCTCGACCTTCCAGATTGCGTTCAGCGCGATTTGCAGTTGGCTGAAAAGCCCCATGGCGCCAAACCCAAAGAAGACGATGCTCAGCACCGTCGCCGGGACATTTGAGCCGCTCCGGTACGTGTATTTCGCCGTGGCTTGGATGGCGTGGGCTACGGTCTGACCGACGGTGCTCTCGATCTCTTGAGTCAGCCAGCCCTGCGCGGCCTGGCGGCCGAGCACCAAACTGGCGGCGGTGAACGCCAGCACAATCACCGGCGCGATGGAGAAGATGGCGTAGAAGGCCAGCGCCGCGCCGTGTTCAAAAGCCCTGGACTGATACCACTCCAGCCATGACTGCTTCAGCAGAAATACGATCTGCATAACCGATGTTCTTGCCACGGTCAGTACCCGAGGAGTCTCAATGGCTGATGGGCGTGGCCACTTACCTCAGTCTGAGTTTCCAGCCCAGGGTGAAACCAATGCCGAGGCACCAGATCGGCCGTTTCGCATCCGCTACTTGGGAGTGCCATCACCTTTCGCGCGGACGTCGACCTGTAGCGTTCCCAGCAGTTGAGTCAGGGCCTTTTCCCTCCGCGAAATGAACGGGACGTTCTCCAGGACAATGGCACGCTGTTCGCTGCTCACGTGCAGGACAAGACGCCCCGATTGCAGCAGGAGGTACTCAAAGACATCGGTGATCTCCTTGTCGATCCTTACCCCAGGAGCGGGAAAACGATCCACGTTACCCCACAGACCCTGGTGGTGCAGGAGTTCGTTCGGCCGGGCTTCCCAGCGGTCGAAGCGGGCCACAATCACTGCCCCCAGCGTCGCCAACCCCAGGCAGACGGAAAAAGTCCAATAGAAGCTGGCATTGGCCAAGGGGTGGAATACTCTGAGTTTCTCTGCCACGTAGGGAAGAACTTCGGGCTTCAACACCGACAACAGCACGCCCCCCATCACCGCTGTGACAGCGAGAAGAACGAGGGACAGTGAAGTCGTGTGGGGAAAATTGAAGGCCAGGACGACCAGGTTCATGGCCCACACTCCCAGGAACATCACCGAGATCACAATCGTCTCGGTGCTGGCGGTGTCGAGTGGCGACCGGACTAGACTCAGGTAGATCGCTGCCACCAGCGATACCACAAATGTAGGATACAAGAAGACGATCTTGGGGTACGACACCAAGACGATCTTCGTGGGCATCTTCCTTTCACCTTTCATGCAACCCTCCTTCGCTCCTCAAGCCAGACACGGAGTACTGCAATGGCGAGATCACCTGCGCAATCTACGCGTCCGCTGCGCTCCGGCCGACGAGGAAATACAGCACCACCATGACCACGACCGGCAACAAGAGAATCACTGCGATCCAGAGCAACTAGCGCATCACTTCCGACGCCCCCACCAACCCGCTGGCGAGGGTGAAGATGTCCAAGATGAGAATCACTACTCCAGCCAAACTGAGTGTCGTTACCATAACTTAGCCTCGGCGCAGCCTTCTCGTGATCCTGCGTGTTTACAGGCCGTAAGGCTGAAGACGTCGGCTTTCCGTGGGCCAATAGCCGGAATATCTAACGGCCAGTGGGCTCGGTTTTGGTTCTGCACGTTCCAACGGAGGACTGGTGAGGACTTCTGGCGCAGCGCCCGGAAGGGGACATCTTCTGAACCATTCCGGCTGTGGACGCTCGCGCGAACACGATAGATGCTTCTCGTCGTTCATGTTCGCTCCCATCCCCCTCACGAGGTCACCCGGGCGTCTTCTCGATCGCCTCCGGATGATTATTGACCCACACACGCGATGGCTGAATCTCCGCGTTGTGCTGAAAATCGAGCCCTGCCTCCTCCAATGCGGCGTGCACATCTTTCTCCGTCAGCGGCTGGCCGTGCAAGTAGACCAAACCCCAATTGGCGGTGTCGCCGCCGCTAATATGCAGGCCCGTCGCTACTTGAATAACCAACAGATTGGGATTCAGCCGTGCTACCAGCTCCTGAATGAGCGGAAACTCACGATCATCACTCAGGGAGAACGCTATCGGCAATTCTACGACAGCTTGCATCGCCTGATTCCCCTTACCCGATCACTTTCTTGACGGCCTTCTTCACGGCGTCGGTGACTTTCGCAGCGACCTGCTTGGCCTTCCCGACAGCTTGGTCGGTCTTTCCTTCCTCACGCAGTTTGTCGTTGCCGGTTAGCGCACCGGCAGCTTCCTTGACTCGGCCTTTCACCACGTCGGTTTTGCCACCCATGATGGTGACTCCTTATCTGAGAGCCCGTTGCTGTAACGTAGTCATTAATCAGAACTCTTGCGACGCCTCGCGGAAGGCCTTGTCCAACACGTCCCAGGCCGACTGGGCTCCCTGCTGAACATCCTTCCACGCCTCCCCGCTCGATTCCCTGACCTCGGCCAATTTGGCGCGGGCCACTTCTCGTTTGGTTTCCAACTCAGCCATCTTCTGATCCCAGTCGACCTTGGCCTGGTCCTTCAGGTCGCCACTCTTTTCGCGGAGCTTGGCGATTTTGGCGTCCATCTCCTGGAGTTGGGTATCAAGCTTCTTCTGGAACTCTTCCTTGGTCTGCTGGGAATACTCGGCCGCCGTCTTCGCGACCTGGCCGACATCGCGGCGTACGTCTTCCGACGTGACCTTGCCGGGCGTCCCATCCGGCGGCCTCTGTTCGCACCCGATGGCCGTGAACAACCCGGCCAACATCAACATCCATCGTAATCGGCCCATCACTGAACCTCCTTCTTGCGCGCAGAAAGTGTCTTCTGCAGAAAGTGAATCGAACGCGGTTTCCATCGCCTTCGAGACAGTCCACTGTCTCGAGGGCCGCCTCGAGATCAGCGTTTCCCTTAGTTGACCTTTTCGGTGTCACCGCCTGTTACTTCTTCGTTCGTTTTGTGCCCGAACTCGTGTACCCTTTCCTTGACGAGATCCTTGTCTTGGTTGATTCTGTTTTGGTCTACCGTGAAGGTAGCGCTCGGCCGCTGATCCGTGTTGTCCGTCGACAGACGGAACCAACCCCGGTAGAACCCAAGGACGGCGACGGCGACCAGGAGCAGAACCATCACAACCATTAGTCTTCTCATGTTTGATTCTTCGTCATTTGCTGGCGAGGAAGGAACTCCTCAGCGTCACATTGCCGACCAACTCGGCGAGCCGGAAATCCACTGACAAGCCTGCCTGGAGTTGCCCCATTAGCCGACCCGCAACTGTGCGGTTGCGTGATACTTGCCTCAACCAAATCGACTATCGCCAAGTGAACTCGAGCCCATCACACAACCGGCTGTGCCGGGACTTCTATCGGACCAACTGGCGGGCCGTCACTCTTGCCGTGAATGCGTTCCCACACCTCTAAACGATGGACGGGGATGCCCGAATCGACTTCGAAGCCGAGTCGCACCCTTCCGCTCTTGATCTCCAGTACTTTCACTTTGAGCAGCCGATGAAGACCATCAGCCCCGCCGACTACCACTGATTCCTGATTCTTCCGCGACAGTACTAACATGGCAAAACGTCCATTTCTTGTGACCGATTCTCCTGATCTATTCCCGCTTCAACTGTCCCCCGGGTACACCCCAAGGCGAGCGGAGTCACCTGCACCGCATTGCTTGCGTCATTTCGACTTCCTCCCCGACGCGTTGGCGCACGTCTGACACAGCCAAGAACGAAAAAAGCCGACGTAGCGGAACACCCATAGGTGTTCGACCACGTCGGCTTACTCTTCAACGAGCCTCCCGGCACGGCCGAGTTGCTCTCTACTTAGTCATCCGACCACTTGGTTGGCCGAGCCGCATTCAAGTGTCCGCAACTCCGCCACAAACGTAATTGTAAGCCGCTGAGTGGGAAAAGCAAGAGGACTCATTCCGTCCAGTATTTGCTGATTTCTGCAAACGGGTGCTGACCACCGACATCCGAGAGACCTGCGAGGTGAAGCTCCTCAAGGGCGGGCAGACCGTGCACATGCTGGTCGAGGAGATCGCCGCCTCAACCCACTATGGACAGGGCAAACTATGCCGTGCGACAGTCCTTGATATTACCGCGAGCAAACTCGCGGAGGAGAAGTTGGCCGAACTGGACTGCCGCAAAGACCAATTACTGGCCATGCTCAGCCATGAACTTCGCAACCCTGTTGGACATCGGCTTGCCGGAGTTGGATGGCTTTGAGGTAGCGAAGCGGATACGTCAGGAGCCCCTTCGCCACGGCACCGTGCTGATTACGGTGACGGGACACCGACCAGGCGGCAGACCGGCAGCGTATGCTGGAGGCGGCATTCGATCACTGCCTGGTCAAGTCCGCCGATTTCGAGAAATTACGTCGATTCTTGACGGAGGTCACGGAGAAGGCGACGGGGCGTCCACGGAACGGGTAGAATGAACCACGATTCAGGGCCAGGGCTCAATTCGTAGGGTTGGCGAAAGGAAAGAAACCTATGCCGACGGCAGGGAGAACTCTTCGGGTTCTCGTGGTCGATGACGACCGCGACGGTGCGGACGCACTTGGCATGGTAGCTGAGGAACTCGGCAGCCAAGTGCATGTGACTTATGGTGGGACGTCAGCACTCGACGTGGCGACCCTCTTTCGGCCCGATCTGATGTTGATCGACTTGGCCATGCCTGACATGGATGGTTGTCGTCTCGTGATGCAATTTCGCCAGATTCCCGCCTTCGCGCAAACGAAAATCGTAGCCATCACCGGCCATGCCGACCAGGGACACAAATCCTTGGCCATGAAGGCCGGGTTCGATCACGTCCTCTTCAAGCCTGTTGCTTTGACGGAAATCAGAGCGGTCTTAGCCAGTGTCGTGCCCGTGGTCCCGCTTGCGAGTCAATCATCACAACTGGCCACCAAGCAAACGCGTCCGCGAGCGGAGCAACGGTTGCCGATGAACGAAGCGCGAAGAATCAGGAAAGAGCGCGAAGCAAGAATCCTGACTCAAGCAGAAAGCGAAGCAGCCATCTGTGAGGGGATCATTCGTTTTCAAGAGGAGTATTTGGGCTGGGCGGCGGAGCAGATTCGCGTACACGTCATCAACGATCTTCTGGTGGTCCGACTTCGGGGTGTTTTGACTGTGGCGGAACGGCAACTGGCCCAGTCGTTGTCGCCGGAGAAAGGACGGAACCTCATCAAACAGACTCGGGAGCAACTGCTGGAGTTGGCACGTCCAATGTTGGCATCGATGGTCCATGAGGTCGTGGGTGTGAAGGTATTGGCCATGCACCATGACATCAGTACCGTAACCGGCGAAGAAGTGATCCTCTTCAGCTTGACTGAAACGCCTCGGTTCTCCTAAGACCCTAGCGGTGGCAGCGATCTGGGCCGCTGGTGATGGAAGCATCGACTTGAGCGAATGGCTGGAAGAGTCGCTCCAGGTCGGAAGGCGGGATGCCAATTCCAGTGTCCCGCACGGCAAACTCCAGGCAGGCTTCGCCGTCTCGCAGCAGAGGGCGAAGGCTGATCTCAACTTCGCCATGCTCGGTAAACTTGATGGCATTGCTGGCCAGATTGAGCAGGACTTGCTGCAAGCGCAGTCGGTCACCCGTCACCGCATCCGGCATTTCGTCGGGCGCGCGGCAAGAGAAAGCCAGCCCCTTCTCCCTTGTCCGGACTGCAAGCACTCGCGTTATCTGGTCCAACATTCGCCGCAGGCTGAAGGGGGCGGACTGCAGCGCCACCTGGGCGCGCAGCAACTCCTCATTCTGCATTTCCAGTTCGATCTGGTGGACCTGCAATTCGTGGAGCAGGGCGCGAACGTCCACCTCGGCCATGTCTTGGACAATCGCAACTGTCTTGCTGCGTAGGCGTCGCTCAGCCTCCTGGCGAAGGTCCGTCGCTGGGGGCTGTCCCGAATCCACTCTGGCTTTTTCCTTCATGGCGTCACCCCGCGTTACTTATCTATTTCAGAACGTGCCTTTGCCGCCCGAAAGTTGATCTGATACGGCAGCCTCTTGCCCAGGTGTTGCGATGAGGGTTACTCCGTAGCGCGCCAGCTGCTCCAGAAAGTCAGAGCAACTCCGCCCACCATAGCGGCGATGCCGCCGATCAGAAACCACATCGTCTGATTGGTGAAGTGACCTGTGACGCCTTCCACAACCCGCTCGCCCACGGACTGGGAGGCATTGTATCCGAAGAACAGCAGCGTCACGCCGACTACCAACAGTAGCAGACCGATGATCCGTTGAATACTCATTCCTCGCTCCTGAAAAGAGACAATTCTTGTTACGAACCCCTTGAGCCGGAGATCCACGTGACGTCGGCCCCCGCCGGGTGCTGTTGGGAAGTCAGCACCCGCGCTTTGGTTGCAGAAGCAGTCGCGGATGGACCGGCTTCCTCGGAGGCTCGCGAACTCCGGGGTCTTGTCGATTGCTTCGACGCGGATCGCCGCGTGCGGTGCTTCGCTCGGCAAAGTCACCCGAATACTCGTTCCCGGCTTCAGACCAGCCGCCGTGCAGGGTCAGCTTGGCATCGGCCGTCAATGCCTGGGAATGTCAAGGCATTCCTTATTCGTCATGATCAGCTGATCGGCGGTGATACTGACCACCGTGCCGTCGTGCGTCCGCTGTCCGCTTCCTTGGACGCCAGCCCGGGCGTACTCGAAGTGACGGAAGCGCGCTCCTGCTCACTCTTCTTGGCCACGGTGAGCTTAAGTTCCTTCGAGGAGTCGGCACCCTTCGCAGGATGGCCGGTTACCTTGATGGCGAGAAGTTCCCCAGCGCGGCGTCGCTCACGGCTGACAGCGCGACCTGTGCTTTCGCGTCGCCGGCAGGCCTCCGGCGAGAGCCGCACTTCCGTTGGCCCGAGAAACTCCGCTTCCTCCTGATGGTTAAACATTTCTCGCGTCGCCAAGAAAAAAGCCGACGTGGCAGAACACCCGGAGATATTCCGCCACGTCGGCTTACTTACTACCAACCCCCCCGGCACCGCCGGGTTGCTCTCTATCTAGTCGTCCGACACCGTCGTGGGCAAAGCTGCAGTCAATCGGACCACAACTCTTCCATTGCTGCGATCATACGCGGCTGAGTGGGAAATACAATGGACAATCACTCTCCTTCCGCACTTAATACCATCGTCGTGTGTGCCGCTCAGAGGCTGTCCGAACAAGACGTGATTCACATAAAACGATTTCGAGCCATCCGTAGCTTGGTAGAAGCTGGCGGCGATGGTCCAGGAAATCATGGGCGTCAGGGTATTGAGCCTGCACCATGATATTCGCATTGCCACCGGCGAGGCGATTGTTCTCTTCACCCTGGCCGAACCGTTAATTCTCTGCGACGCCCAAAAGAAATTGCGGTCTTTGCCTCAAATCTGATCGTTCGCTGAGGAATCCACAACCCTTGCGTATTCTGGCCATAGGCCACATCCGTACGGGCAACCGAGATAGTCGCGGGAGAACGTGAGCCCATTCTTCCACGTCGGTTACGAGTGGCAAGCGAACGAGCGATTTGTTCCGTAATGACCGGCAATGACAGCGTCTGGTTTCATGCTCTCGTTCGTTGATCTGGCAAACCGTCATTGCCGGAGCGGTGCTGACTTCTCCCCGTTCCAGGCTACCCGACTTGGCGGATTCGACCTGGTGGTGATGTCATGACTGGCGAATGCTCCTTGATTGGGTGTTCGACCATTCTCTGTCGAGTCATCCAACAGCTTTGGATCAACTCCTTCTTCAACGACGCGGAATTGCCTGGCACAGGAACGGAGAGAAACAAGTCGTCGTTGACCGCGCCTCATGATTTCGGAGTCAATGTGGTGTGATGCAATGTGTCGGAAGACTCGCGGTTCGCGCGACGTGAATAGTCATGTTGACGGTGAGTTCTTCCCCGGCAGCTCTGTCGTCGCCATTGCCTTCCCCCAGTCGCCGCCGTACAATAGTGCATTGAGCGGAGTGGCAGCTCAAATGAGTGGGCATCGCGAAGCGATGTTCACGTTGTCGGATGGCTAAATAAAGAGCAACTCGGCGGTGCCGAGTGGTTCGTTAAAGAGTAAGCCGACGTGGTCGAAGACCTACGGGTGTTTGACCACGTCGGCTTTTTTTGTTCTTGGTGACGCGCAGTCCGCCGTCGATGGCGGCTTTGTCTTGAGGAGAATTGGACCATGTTACAGTTAGCAATCACTTGTCTCATCATCGCTTTGATCGCGGCCGTGCTCGGCTTCGGCGGAATTGCCGGCTCCTTCGTGGGAGTCGCGAAGATCCTGTTCGTTGTCTTCCTGGTTCTGGCGGTACTGTCGTTCCTGGGAGGTGGATTCCGCCGAGGGCGTTTCTGGGGGGCAGCTTGACGCGAGATTCCCTCTTCCCCGTGGCAGGAACCGTAAGCGACTCCACCCCAACAGTTGGCTCGGCATTTCGGCCACTTGATGCGGAGCTTGGAGGCTGTCAATGAAATCATTCAGACACACACACTAGTTCGAGGGAGGATGTCCGCATCCGAACTCATCAGGGAGAAGAACAAGCATGATCGTACGTCCTATTTACAGACTTGGAGTAATCGGCACATTCGTGATCTTGAGTGGGAGCTTTGGCTGGGATCGCAGCTTATTCGCGCAATCTGGCCAAGCGGACGTCGAGGACGGGGTGCAAGTGCTCACACGCGGGCCGATCCATGAGGCTTTCGCGGAGACGGTGACTTTCGACCCGGAGCAGGGCATGGTGGTGCCGACACCGCCACCTGCCGCCATCGAAGAATTGCCGCCAGATCAGAAGCCAGAGGGGGCCAACGTGGCGTGGATTCCTGGCTACTGGGGCTGGGACGATGAGGGGAACGATTACCTGTGGGTCAGCGGCATCTGGCGCGCCCTGCCGCCAGGTCGCCAATGGGTCCCCGGGTATTGGGGCGAATCGGGAGAGGGTTTTCAGTGGACTTCCGGGTACTGGGCGGACGCCAGTTCGAGCGAGGTCGAGTATTTGCCCGAGCCGCCCGAGACGGCTGAAGCAGGCCCGAACGTGGCTGCGCCCTCGGCGGACAGCACTTGGCTGCCCGGTAGTTGGATTTGGCATGAGACCCGTTACGTCTGGCGGCCCGGCTTTTGGACGACCGGTCAGCCGAACTGGGTGTGGGTCCCTGATCATTACATGTGGGCCCCGCGCGGCCACATCTTCGTCAACGGCTACTGGGATTACTCCATCGGCCGTCGTGGCGTGTTGTTCGCGCCCGTCCATTTCGATCGCAGCGTATACGCCCGCCCGGGCTTCTCCTATTCGCCCGCCACGGTGATCGACCTGAGTGTCTTCACCAACCACCTCTTCTTACGTCCGCGTTACCAACACTACTACTTCGGCGACTACTATGCCGCCAACTATCAGACCGCGGGTTTTCTCCCCTGGTTCTCGTTTCACTCCAGTCGCCATGGTTATGACCCGATCTACGCACACCAGCGCTGGCAATCTCGGCAGGATCCTCAGTGGGAGCAACGGGTGGAAGCAAACTTCCGGCTCCGTCGCGACCAGGAGGACGCGCGACCGCCGCGCACTTGGGCGGCCCAGCGAAGTCTCGGCACGCGAGGCGTGAATCTGCGCGAACGCGGTTTCGTGATGGGTGAGCCATGGGACCAACGAGTCACGAACCAAGAAAACTCGCGTCGGTTTCAGCCGCTCGACAAGGAAATCCGGCAGAATCTTGCCCAGTCCCGGCAGGAGGTCGAGAGAACTCGCGACGAACGACGCAAGATGGAATTTGACGACGCACGTCGGCTCACCGAAAAGCCCTCCCAGGAATTCGTGCCGGTACGAGTGAAACGTCCCAGATCTCCGTTTATGGCGAAACCACTCGCTGAACTCGGTCAGGACGACGCTCCGCCGAAGATCTATGAAGCTCCCCAGCCGGACCTCAAGGTCGCCCCCAAGCCGCGTGGCGAATCCAGGAACAAGCCGCGTGGCGAATCCAGGGACAACTCCCGCGGTGAAGCGAAAGGGAAGTCGAAGAAGTAGGCATCCGGAGCAATCGGTGCAGACCGCGATGAATTCAGCGGTCTACGGAGGTGTGAGGTCCTGACAGACGCTTCCGCGAAACGTTCGTGATTGGGTGACTAGATCAAGAGCAATTCGGGTTCTCCGCGTGGCTCGTTAACAAGTAAGCTGACGTGGCGGAACGTTTCAACGCGTTTCACCACGTCGGCTTTTTTCGTTGGTTTGCACGAAATAACCTCCAGCGGATAAAAGTACCATGTTGTATCCCCCGCATTTAACCGCCGTGAAACGATCGCGATCCGCGCCCCGCGTGGCGCCGGCCAAGCCCGTGTTCTCAGAGGAGAGCCTGTTGAACCAGTGTGATTCGTTGAACCAGTGCGATTCGATGTCTGAGCGTCTCGATCGGATCATGGCGATTCCGCTGGATCACATCGGCAATGAGCACTTCTGCGCCACCATGTCGCGAACACTGGAGGCCGAGATCTTGAAGTTGCCGCCGGACGTGACTTCACCGATCAAGCAACTGCGGATCAGCGGCGACTTGCCCGCCTATCTGGGGAGCCTCTATGAAGTGCCCCTGTTAACGCGTGAACAGGAGAGTCACCTATTTCGGAAAATGAACTACCTCAAGTACAAGGCCAGTGTATTGCGTGCGCATCTCATTGTGAGTCCGTCTGAAATGGCGAGCATGGATCGCATTGAAGCACTATATCAGGCGTCGGTGGTGACCAGGAATCACATCATCCGCGCCAACCTGCGACTGGTCGTCTCGATTTCCAAACGGCTCTGGAATCGAGCTGTGGATTTCTTCGAACTGGTCAGTGACGGGAATATCTCCTTGATCAGCGCCGTGGAGAAGTTTGATTTCTCGCGGGGCAATCGGTTCAGCACATATGCGAGTTGGGCAATCATCAGGAATTTTTCGCGGACACTTCCTAGCGAATACCGCCATCGCGATCGTTTTCGCACGAGCTGCCCGGAGTTATTCGGCAACATCGAGGACGTTCGTCCCGACAGCGGCAATCAAGAATTGCGGCAGACCCGACTGGAATCGCTGGTGGACAGACTTCTCGGCCACCTTAATGAGCGGGAGCGTCAGATCATTACCGGTCGATTTGGCCTGAAGCACGACCAAGATCCACTCAAGTTGAGGCAACTTGGAGAAGTGATGGGCGTGACGAAAGAACGTGTCCGGCAAATACAGTGTCGAGCCATGGTTAAATTGCGGAAAGCGGCCGACGAGGACCGTTCTGAGGAAACCGAGTGAACAACAAGCACAGCATGACGACGGGGCCGACGGCGGTACCACCAACGTCACGCACGTTACGTGTGCCATTGCGGTCGCGCGGCACATGCGGATGTCGAAGATGTAGGAAATGATATTGGAGTGACGGCCCCATGGCATGGTCCGACCAAACGGCCAAATCAGCGTGGACGCTGCCGGGCCGACGAAGGATCTCGCTGAGAAGAAGGCTTGACAAGTGATGCGGTGAGGACCGCTGTGATTGCAAGTTGATCCAGGAAGTTATCCGATTCTTGGAGCCCCCCCAACAAGCGGCCCTTTCTTGCGTGGCGCTCATCCGCCTCCAGAGAGGCATGCGGCACTCGTTGTTTGGCGATCGAGTAGGAGGAGCAATGTGACCAAGAAGAAGAACAGACCCAACTCGAAGCCAGAACATTTCTCGCTTGAGAATGCAGAGTCCGACACGTCGTCTCGACAGGCGATGCAGGCAGAGCCCGCCGCGGAAGCAGACTTAGACGCACGCCCGCAGGCGGACTTTCCCATCGTCAGCGTCGGCGCGTCGGCGGGGGGCCTGGCGGCGTTTGAGGCTTTCTTTTCCGGCATGCCCGCCGAGACCGATCCCGGCATGGCCTTCGTCCTGGTACAGCACTTGGCCCCGGACCATAAGAGCCTCCTCTCCGATCTGGTCAAACGCTATACCCGGATGGAGGTCCTTGAGGTTGAGGGCGGGATGGCGGTCAGGCCCAACTGCACCTACATCATCCCGCCCAACCGGGACATGGCCTTTCTGGACGGTACGCTCCAGTTGCTGGAACCGGCCGCGCCGCGCGGCCATCGCCTGCCGATTGACTTTTTCTTCCGTTCTCTGGCCCAGGACCAGCACGAGCGGGCGATCTGCATCGTGCTCTCCGGCACCGGCAGCGATGGAACGGTGGGGGTGCGGGTGATCAAGGGCGAGGGGGGCATGGTGATGGCGCAACACCCGGAATCGACCGAGTACGACGGTATGCCGCGTAGCGCCATCGCGACGACGGAGCGGGAGATACGCGGGCAAGACGAGGAGGAATCTTCGATCCAGACCAGGAAGAAGCTCGACCATGACTAAGAAACGACCTCATCTCGACAGTATGACCGACCTGCGTCGGCGCGCGGAGAAGAGGGTCCGCGCCGACGAGGTCCAGACGCGGGCGACACCTCCGCCCGAGGAAGCAGGGCGTCTGCGCCACGAGCTGCAGGTGCATCAGATCGAACTGGAGATGCAGAATGAGGAACTACGCCGAGCACAGGGTGAACTTGAAGCCTCGCGGGCACGCTATTTCGACCTGTACGATCTGGCGCCCGTGGGTTATTTCACCATCAGCGAACAAGGGCTGATCCTGGAGGCAAACCTCACAGGGGTCGGGTTGCTGGGCGTGGGGAGAAGCGATGTGGTCAAGCAACCGATGACACGCTTCGTCCTTCCCGAGGACCAGGACATCTACTATCGGCATCGCAAACAGCTCTTTGAAACGGGCGTTTCGCAGGTGTGCGATCTGCGCGTACTTCGAGCAGACGCCGCTCCTTTCTGGGCGCGGTTGGAGGCGACCGTGGTCCAGGGAGGCGACAGCGACGAACCTGTGCATCGCGTCGTGCTGAGCGACATCACCGAGCGCAAGCGAGCAGAACAGCAGGTGTTCGAGACGAACCAGCGACTCCAGTCGCTCGTGGAGGCAGTGCCGGTAGGCGTCAGCTTCTCGGACGATCCCACCTGCCGACGCGTCACGGGTAACCGTGCGGTGTTGGCCCAGTTTGAGGCGAAGCCGCAGGACAACCTGTCGGCATCCGCGCCCGATGCGGCGGCGGCCGGCCGACAGGTACGATACTTCCTCAATGGACGACCAATCACCGCCGCCGAGTTGCCGCTGCAAAGGGCCGTCGCAGACAACAAGGTCATCTCACCCATGGAACTGGAGGTGCAGCTTCCCAGCGGACGGCGATGGTTTGCTGACGCCTCCGGCGCGCCCGTACGCGATGCCCAAGGCCAGGTCATCTGTGGGATTGCCGTCACCGTCGATGTCACCGACCGCAAGCGGGCGGAGGAGAAGTTGGCCGAACTGGATCGCCGCAAAGATGAATTTCTAGCGATGCTCAGTCATGAACTTCGCAACCCGCTTGCGCCGATCCTCAACGCCGTGCAACTGCTTCAACTCCAGAAAGACCAGAACGCCGTTCAGCACAAGGCGCTGGCCATCATTGAGCGTCAGGTGGGGCAACTGGCGCATCTGGTGGGTGACCTGCTGGAAGTCTCCCGCGCGATCACCGGCAGGATTCAGCTTTGCCCAGAGCGGGTCACCACGAGCCACGTCGTAGAACGTGCCGTGGAGACGGCTCGTCCGCTGATCGACCAGCGGAAACATGAACTCACGTTGTCGCTGCCACCAGACCCGATTTGGCTGTACGCCGACGCCTCGCGGCTGGAGCAAGTCGTGACGAATCTCCTCACCAACGCCGCCAAGTACACCAACGAAGGTGGTCACATCTGGCTCTCCGTCCGGCAGGCGGGCGACCAAGCCTTGCTGTGTGTGCGGGATACGGGACTCGGCATCGCTCCCGATTTCCTGCCCCATGCCTTCGACTTGTTCACGCAAGCCGAGCGGTCAGCCGACCGTTCGCAGGGCGGATTAGGTATTGGCTTGACCTTGGCGAAACGGCTGGTGGAAATGCACGGGGGAACCATTGAGGTTTCCAGCACGCTGGGGCAAGGCAGCGAATTTGTCGTGAGCCTTGATGTGTGTCCACCAGAGGCGATGTCGCTCCCGTCGCGGCCGCCGGCCCCAACCGACATGGCCAAGCCGACTGGATCAGTCTTGCGGGTGCTGGTGGTGGATGACAATCTGGATGCAGCCACTGTCTTGAAAATGCTGGTGGAAGAGGCGGGGCATTTGGTGCGGATGGCTCACACCGGCCCGACCGCACTGGCGGCGGCCCTCGATTATCGGCCCCACGTGATGCTCTTGGACATCGGCCTGCCGGAGTTGGATGGCTTTGAAGTGGCCAAGCGGATACGGCAGCAACCGACTCTCCACGACATCGTGCTCGTGGCCGTGACGGGGCGTCGACAGGCGGCAGAGCGACAGCGGATACAAGAAGCGGGCTTCCATCACTATCTGGTCAAACCGGCCAACTTCGAGAAGGTGCGAGAAATCTTGGCGGCAGTCACGCAGAAGGCGACCTGAAGCCCACGGAGCAAGCGGCAGCATGACCAACGATTCAGACCAGGGGCTCCATGCGCGGTATGAGCGAAAGGAAAGGACCGATGCCAGAGACGCGGAGAACTCTTCGGGTTCTCGTGGTCGATGACGACCGAGACGGTGCGGACGCACTTGGCATGATCATGGAAGAACTCGGCAGTCAGGTGCATGTGACCTCATGGTGGGAAGTTCGCACGAGACGTTGCGACCCTCTTTCGGCCCGACCTCATGTCGATTAACCTGGCCATGCCTGACATGGACGGTTGTCGTCTCGTGGCGAGCTTTCGGCAGATTCCTGCCTTTGCACACACGCGCAGCCGCGGACTCTTCTGTGGTGACCCGACTAGGGTAGTGGCAGCGAACACATTGTTGACCTTGTTTTGTCACGACGTTAGAGCTGTGAGCGGAGGAGGCCGGCGGCCCGGTCCTTGAGCTTTTCGGTCCAAGGATGATTCGTCCATTCTTCGAGAGTGATACGACGCGATCGCTCCAAGTCGTGCTCGAACGCCCTCACCTGTTCGCGCGCGAAGTCCGCGTCGTAGACGTTCACGTTGGCTTCGTCGTTCAGCCGGAACGAACGATTGTCGAAGTTGGCAGACCCGACACTCGCCCAACAGTCGTCCACGATCATCACCTTGCAGTGGTACAACGTCGGCCGGTACTCGTATATCTCCGTCCCGGCTTGCAGGAGCGGCCCCCAACGCGACCGGCCCGCGCGGCGGGTGACGTCCGTATCATTGTGCTCGCCGGGGACGATGATCACGACTTTCACGCCGCGCCCTCTCGCCTCCACCAATGTCTGCACGGACAGGTCGTCGGGCACGAAGTAAGCGGTGGCGATTCGGACACTGTGCGCGGCCGAGGTGATGGCGAGCAAATACATCAGCCGGGCACTCTCGCTGCCTTCCGACGGCGAACTCATGACCACCTGTGCCAGGTGGGACCCCGCCGCGGCGATTGCGGGAAAATACTCCCCTCCAGACAGGACCCTGCTCCGCGTCTTGAGCCAGTTGTCCGTGAAGGCCGCTTGGCACTGGGCAACGACCGGGCCTTCCATCTTGAAATGTGAGTCGCGCCAGTGGTCCGGATCTTGGGCGTTTCCCGACCACTCATCGGCGATACCGACCCCGCCGGTGAAGCCAACCGTCCCGTCCACGACGAGAAGTTTGCGGTGCGTCCGGTTGTTGGCGCGACGGATGTTGTACCATCGCAGCGGGTGGTAGAGCTGGACCTCGACCCCCGCGTCTTTCATGGATTGGATCGAATCCAGATCCAACTTCTTCGTTCCCAGCCAGTCCAGCAGGACATGTACTTTGACCTGCGCCCGGGCACGTTCGATCAGGGCATCGGCGAACTGTCTCCCGATCCTGCCCTGCCAGTAGATGAAGGTCTCGAACGTGACCGTGTGCTGGGCCGCACCGATGGCGTTGAGCATGGCGGGGAAAATTTCGTCCCCGTTCGTCAACGTCGTGATCTTGTTCCCGCCTAGCGCAGCCGGAGGGAGCAAGCCGGCCATGGAGCGAAGAAACTGGTCGTCGCGGACCGAAAACAGGTGCTCGATCCGGTACTCAATCTTCTTCTCGCGCGAGGTCAAGATGCGGACGACAATCGACAACAGGTAGGAAACCGTCGCGGTTGTGACGATGATCAGCCACGTTGGCATGGGCTATCTCGCAT
This sequence comes from Pirellulaceae bacterium, assembly GCA_041752115.1. Taxonomy (GTDB): domain Bacteria; phylum Planctomycetota; class Planctomycetia; order Pirellulales; family Pirellulaceae; genus JAJRVM01. The sequence continues at coordinate 35,396 of JBGSHS010000107.1, forward strand.
GCTTGGTGTGCCTATCGGACGTAACGCTCATCATTCGGGCCGGTCGAGGCGATTCCAGGCGTCGTGGGACGCGGCCTGGGCTTGAGCCCACGTCAATTTGGATTTGCCCTTGGCTCGCCCCCAATCCCGTGCAAGGTCGTTTTCAACCTCGTCGAACTGCTGATCCGCGTAACGGTTACGGGACTCCCAGCCATACCGGTACGCGGGTCCATAGTCATCGATGGACGCACCGGGGGCGACATAAGGTCGGCTGGCATAGTTCTCCCGCCAATATGCCTCTTCGATGGTGGGGTCGAAATGTTCTGCAATCCCCTTACCGGCCAGGCCACCCACGACAGCGCCCACGGCGGCACCCACCACAGTGCCCACCGGACCGACCGCAGTTCCCATCGCCGCGCCGGCGGCAACGGCTGCTCCCACTGCCGCAACTCCACCAGCAGCCGCACCAACTCCGGTTCCGACGGGGTGCGATCCCGGTGCTTTGGTAATCGGATCAGGATTTCGCTCGGGTATATCGGATCGTTTCTTGGTTCCCGTCTTCGTATCCTTGCAGAAAAGAGTGTCAAACACTTTGCAGACCACGTGCATCTGCGGACTTAGACTCGCGCTGTCGTTTGATCGATCGAGTTAGTTGCGTTGCGCTTCGCTCGGCGAAGCAGGCTCTGGCGGAACGTGCACGGGCCCCGGTTCAACGGCCTTCTGGTCGGCCGAACTCGGCCGACAAGCGTTGCTCATTCAGGTCGAGACACCGAAGCGGGGTAAAATCCACATCTGTAGCGCGATCCACAATACCACCACACCGACGCCGACGAAGATTTCCATTTTCGGTACTCCACGTTCCCTTGACATGTTGCTCGATTTCCTTGCTCAATACTCCGAGTACCCGAACGGCACGTAAACGGGGCCGTAGGGTGCCTGGGAATAGCTCGATCGGCCATAGACGCGGACGGGGGGACCGATTCCATAGTCGAATCGATTGCCATAGCCGAGCGGGATGTTTCGATTCAGTGACTGTCCATAATTTCTTGAGTATCCATAAGTTCTGCCGCCGAACATTCTGCCACGGCTCTGGAACATGTTGCTGTTAGCTCGAGTTGGGGCGGCGTAGCCCCGGTTGTATCCACCGTGGGAACCTTGTCCGTACGGGTTGTAGTATCCGCCGTTGTGGTAGCGGTACACCGTCACTTGGGCATCGACACGACTGTTCGCCGTGGACACGAGCATGGCTGCCATGACAATGCCGCCGGCGAGGCCCGGTAAGCTTATGATTCGTTTCACGATAGTTTCCTTTTTGTATGCTGGGGATGGCGTGGCGGCACGCTCCTGGGCAAAGGCCAGACCGGCTGCCAACACCCCGACGACTGCCAGTACTCTGCAGGAATTCGTGAACAAGTGGCGTATGGAATTCCTCTCCGATCGCAATCGGTGCGAAACGCGTTTGGCGGACGCTCCGCTCGTACACGCTCGCCGATGTAGGCAGGCAAAAAAAGCCGACATGACAGAACACCCGGAGGTATTCCGTCACGTCGGCTTACTTACTACCAAGCCCCCCGGCACAGCCGGGTTGCTCTCTATCTAGTCGTCCGACACCCTTGTATTGGCAAAGCTGCGGTCAATCGGGCCGCAACTCTTTCACTGCTAAAACCATACGCGGCTGAGTCGGAAATGCAATGGACTATTTTTCCCATTCCGCGTTTGTCAGACAATCAACGCGGCTTCCGCAACCAACCCCGGCCCAAAAGCCAACGCTACGCATGGACGCGGGGCGTTGACTTGCTGGAGCCGATCGAGCACGAAGAGTACGCTGGTCGACGACATATTGCCGCGCTCGGCCAGAATTTCGGCAGAGACCGCCGATCTGGCGGTCCTGCAAGTCTCCTTCCCAACCGTGCCACGCCGTCAGATGGCCGTGGATGTCGTTGGTGTGCAGCAGGACGAGCCGGGAACCACTTCTTGAGGAGAGCCCTGCCAGACCGAGTGCACCGATGGCTGCCAAGAAATTGCGTCGCGTCGCATCCATGAGTGTGTCCCTTTCAAGCCAAGTTCACCTGCCGGTTACAGCCATCTGTGCATCTAAGGCTTGAAGTAACTGAAGCCTTCCTGCTGCTTTCGCAACACCTCCACCGCGCCGGAGGCGGTGACCTGGACTCCGGGCAGGAGTCGGTCTTCCGCAATGGATTTGTCGCGTAAGGAGTTTGCACAGGCCACGAA
>JBGSHS010000108.1:0-46215 GCA_041752115.1 Pirellulaceae bacterium
GCCGTACGTTCTTTCGCTTCCCCCCGCGGTCTACGCGACCGCGGCCACGTCTACGCGACCGCAACTGCTTCTCCCCGCGGTCTACGCGACCGCGGCCACTGGTCTACGCGACCGCGGCCACGTCTACGCGACCGCGGCTGCTGGCGTCCTGCAGCAACGGCGCGAGGTTGCTTATAATGAACCGTGTGGCCGGGCTGAAGCCCAGGCAGTGGCAGTCGATCCAGTATCCCGTTACCTGCGTTGCGACCTCATGCGAATCGGGTCAGTACTTCTGTTTGCCGTGTGCGTCCTCAACTTGCCCACTTGCGTCGAAGCGGCGCAACCGGCTGATCCTTCCGCCCAGGAGTCCCCTCCCGCCACAGGAGCCACTGGACGGAGCACCCGGGCCGGGCGCGGCAGCCAGCCGGCAGAGCCCGCCCCGGTGCCAGGATACAGCTATCGCGTCATCCAGGGCTTCCACACGCTGATCCATGAAGATGTCTTGACACACGAACAGGATCCTCAGTTCAAACGGCGTCCGCTCGAGGTGCTGGAGCACGAGTTGAAGCTGATCAGCGGACTGCTCCCATCGCGTCCCGTGGCCCTGCTACGCACCGTGCCGATCTGGGTCGAATGGAACGCCCCTGGACAACCTGGCGCAGTGGCCGTCTACCACGCAGGTCCCACGGAAAAGGACCGACGATCAGGGGTCGTGTTCCTCTACCGTTCGGCCGAACAGCAAGCGAAGTCCAACGCCATCGAAATCGTCAACATGCAGTCGCTGACTGCCGAGCATCAACCGGAGACCGATTCGGGCCGCTGCGTACTGCTTCACGAGCTGTCGCATGCAGTTCATCATCATCTGTTCAGTTCCGAAAACGCTCAGATCAAAGCGGCTTACGACCTGGCGATGAGCCGTGGTCTGTACGAAGATCGCTATGCCGCCACGAACGAGCAGGAGTATTTCGCGGAACTCAGCTGTGCCTATTTCGACCAACTTGCTTACCCACCGCGCTCGCAATCGGAGCTGAAAGAGTACGATCCGGTCGGCTATCGGCTGATGGAAATGACGTGGGGCACTCAGCAGCAGATCCTGGCGATCCGTGACGGCGAAGCGCGCAAGAGCTTCGCCGAACTGGTCAGCAAGCTCCGCAGCTTGATTCGCAACGGCAAGCTCGCGGAAGCCACCGCCCTGCGGGATCAGTTCCAGAGCTACTACCGTGGCACGCCGACCGCTGAACTGGCCAGCAAGAAATTTGATGAGTTTGTGCAGCGGACGAAGAAGAAGGAAGCGAAGAACCATCCAGAGTAATCCCTGCTGACACCCCCTGCAAAGGAACCCTCTCTATGGCATACGCATCACCATGGCGTCTTGTTCCCGACCCTACCGGCTGGAGAATTGTCCTCGTGCTGATCGGCCTGAGCTGTCCCGGTCCGCTCGTCTTGGCCCAGCAGCCGCTGCGATATGAAGCGGAGACCATCTCCGGACCATCCGAGGCGTGGCAAGTCAATACCTTCGCGTCCGACAAGTGGAATCTGTGGTCAACCGACAAGGATGCGGACAAAAAGTGGTCACAAGGGATCGTACTCCAGTCGCCGCGTGTGCTCGAGGATCGCCAGCGTCCTGAAGACGGTGCTCCCGTTCTGAAATCGGTCGTCCGCGATATTCCTCCAGGTAGATACTATGTGGAAATCGGCGGCGTCTCACGCGCCATGGCCATCTCACTCGACGGCCACACGTGGAAGCGAATCACCGGAGCCGAGCGTCAGCTGGGCTTGATTGATGTGGGCCCGGATGGATTTACTCTGTGGGTCGACGATCGCTTTGTCGACCGGGACAATCCCGGGTCATGCTACTTCGACTACCTGCAGTTCGTCCCGCTTCCCGATCCTGATCGAAAGCCGAAAGTGGTCAGTTTCGCAGCCACGCGCATCATGGAACCACTCGATCGAGGCGTCGTCGTGCTCCCGCGGCAGGACGGCAGCGTCTACATCGGCTGGCGACTGCTCCAAAGCGACCCGCCGGCAGTCGGGTTTAACGTGTATCGTCAAACCGACAACTCGCCCCCCACGCTGCTCAACAATGAGCCACTGACCAGGACAACTGACTTTGTCGACGCACACCCGGTCGCCAATCAGCAAAACAGGTATTTGGTCGTGCCGGTGGTCGATGGGATGGAGGGTCGGGCGTCGCACCAAGGATCCGTTCAGCTTCCCTCGCATGCTCACGACTATCTGGCGGTCAAGCTCCAGGGCAACTACACGTTTCAGAAGTGCGGCATCGCCGATCTCAACGGAGATGGCGCGTATGACTTCGTGATCAAACAACCCAACGCCAACGTCGACCCCTACGTCCAGTATTGGAAACCAAGCCCTGGCACGTATCACCTGGAAGCTTATCTGGCCGATGGCTCGCTCCTGTGGCAATACGACCTGGGATGGGCCATTGAACAAGGCATCTGGTACTCCCCTATGATCGTCTATGATCTGGACGGTGACGGTCGTGCAGAGGTCTGCGTGAAGGGAGGCGAGGGGGATCCTCGCAACGCGGATGGCCGAGTCACCTCTGGGCCTGAATACCTGCTGGTGTTGGATGGCATGACCGGTCGCGAGCGGGCGCGAGTTGCCTGGCCGCCACGGGAAGCATTTCCCGAATATAATTACGCGTCGCGCAATCAGATGTGCGTGGCCTACCTCGACGGAAAGACCCCTTCCCTGCTGGTCGTTCGCGGAACATACAATGTGATTCACGTGGTAGCTTACGAATTCCACCACGACTCCTTGCGTGAACTGTGGACGTGGAACGATGCGGAAGAAGGAAGTCGTTATCGCGGCCAGGGCGCGCACAGCATGCATGCCGTCGATGTCGATGACGACGGACGGGATGAGGTGTTTCTCGGCTCAGCCGTGCTGGACGATCATGGCGTTGGCCTGTGGTCGACTGGGCTGGGACATCCGGACCATCATTATGTGGGCGACATCCTTCCTGGCCACCCGGGGCTTGAAGTCTATTACGGAATTGAGACGCGCCGGCCCGATGGTAACGGATGCTGCCTGGTCGACGCACGCTCCGGCAAAATCCTGTGGGGACTGACAATACCCACCCGACACGTTCACTCAACGGGAATGTGCGCTGATATCGACGCGCGCAGCCCTGGTCTGGAATGCTATTGCTCAGACACAGACGCCCTCAAAAAGTCCAGCGTACGCTGGCTGTTCGATGCGCAGGGAAACATCCTGCGGGACGATCTCAACTGGGGATTCGGTCCGGAAACGGTTTACTGGAACGCTGATTTGCAGCGTGAGGTGGTGCGCGGCAAGCGAATCACGGAATTCCCCAGCGGCAATGTCTTGGGCGAATTCGCCGGCTCGATCGTCGCCGTCGCGGATGTGCTGGGCGACTGGCGTGAAGAGCTGATCGTGAGTGTGCCCGGTGAGCTGCGAGTCTATTCGACGGCTATCCCTGCTCAGGATCGACGAGTTTGCCTGATGCAGGACCCGCTTTATCGAAACGACGTATGCCTCCAGGCAATGGGTTACACCCAATGCCCGATGACGACTCAGTGCCTCTCGGCGGTAAACTCTCCACGATGACGCGGTTTGACCCGGGACCGGACCACGGCAAAACAACGACGGAAGCCTGACGAAACGCGTCCCCCCGAGTTCGTCTCTACGCGCGCTGTACTGGCCCATCGTCATCCTGTCGACCGATTGGCGCGCGACCGGTTACCGCTTCCTGCGAAGCGTAAACAGCACGATTCCAATGAGACCGCCAGCAAATAACGCGACAGAAGTCGGCTCCGGAACCGCAGTGAGCACCAACGCAACATTGCCTGTCGTACTCGCACCGCCATCCCCATCGGGATAAGCGGTACTTCGAGCGGCAAATCCGAACTTGTAGAAGTGCCCCGCCAGCAGCTCGCCCGTCAGGTTGCCCGAGAGCGAATTCATGGTGTCCCCGCCCTGCTCTCCCAACACGAACGACTCGTTGTTCGTGCCGTTGGAATACTGCCCATTCACAAACGGTCGGGAGTACAATTCGTCTCCCACATAGTCGACCAGCGAGACCTGAAAATTGGCCTCACCCGAACCGCTCCCGATATCCGCCACATCGAAGAACCCCGACAACGTGTACGTCAGGTTCTGGTTGGCATAGAAATAGATGCTGCCCTTCGTTTCGACCGAGCTGTAGATCACGCCGGACCGTGCCTGTGTGAAGTCGAACGAAAACGTGGTATCGTTCCCCACGCGGCTCCAGTCAAGAGCCGCTGAAGAATTCGATACTCCCGAAACGGCCTCGATCGCCGTATTGACCGGCAGAGCCAAGCTATCGTAGTGACTGCTGCTGGTGCCTCCACTACTGCTATACGCCTGGACGGTGGCATTTCCCGTGGTGATGGTGATGAACTCGGCGCGAACTGTTGAAGCGCTGAGGCATACCAGAATGGCGAACAGAGCAGCAAGAGTGCGGCGAACCATGAGCTGACTCCTTGATTGCAGCAAACCAATGATCAATGGGTGCGTGCGGCACAGAGAAAAAAGCTAGCGTGCAACTGGCCGTGATTGTACAACAACCGGCCGGGTGATCAATCACGATTCGCCAGATTTTCTGGGGGGGTGCCCGCCGCAAGCGCCTCGACGCAACACACCCCCTCTCGCGAGGAATCCCAGTCGAATCCACGCTATTGCTGGTGAGTCGGATTCGCGCCGGAGGTAAGAGCACGGCCGCGAATCCCGGGGCCACCGCATTGCTGCCAGCCCCTCCCCTCTTGCCTTGCGCTGGTGGGGATTTCGCCGAGCAGTACCAGAGCCAACCGGAGCAATCGTCTGGTGGGGCTTGAGGGCGTGCTGCTTCCACACGTTCCGGCGACTACGGAAACGCACGTCGACCAGCGCCTGACGCTCGATGACCGCCGCCCGGAACAATCTCGCTCTGGGCTCGCGGCTCACAGCTCAACTCATGAAGCCCGTCTCTCGCGGCGATGCAGACGAGTGGTGGCACAGTGTCATGCAGCTGCACGCTCCCGTCTTCCATCGACTTGGCGGGCGGATCATCACCTCGGCCCGTTTTCGGTATAATCCTCACCGGTGGCACTCAACTCCGACGAGCGTCTCCGACGCCTTCCTTTTCTCTTCGTCAGGCGTTTCGCGACCCGTGAACAAGACCCCGTCCGGCTTTCAGGCCCAGCTTTCGACGATCTTTGCGCAACTCACCTGGCTCAACATACACCACCTACCATGGGCCTGGTGTGTGAAAAGAACCCCCTCGCGGGTCAGATACTGGGCGCTCCACCAGCTGTTTCGTGTCGGCTACAGTTTGGCCCTCGCCTGGATCGCAACCTTGCGCTTCGCGCGACGGCGATTGCCCGAGCAATCCGATCAGAGCCTGGCCCTTGTCTTGGTTCTGCGGTCGGTCGCTCGATTCCACACGCAAACCGTGCTGGGAAAAGTCGAACGGTTCAGGAAGTCGATTTTGGCGATCATTTCTCCTTCGGACCGAGACGATCTGGTCGCACGAGGTCTGCCAGCGGGTCACGAACCGTCGTCTGCGCCGCGGCTGATTTGGATTGCCCACGGGTCGATGACACCCGAAGCGTGCCGCCGGGTCGTGTTCTATATCCACGGTGGCGGCTTCGTCAAAGGCGATCTGGCAGCCTTCCATCACGCCTGCAGTGCGTTGTCCAGAAAGCTGTGTGCACTAGTGGCCTTCCCGCTCTACCCCCTCTGCCCCGAAAAGACGATCGTGCAGGCGGTCTCGGAAATCTGCACTGCATATCAAAGAGTGCGGCGCGAACTTCCATCGGCTGAGCCGATCCTGATGGCCGATTCGGCTGGCGGTCTCCTGGCGGCCTTGATGTTGAGGTCACTGCACAAGAAGGGAATACCGTTGCCGAGCGCACTCGTACTCCTGTCTCCCTTGCTCGATATTGACCTTACTTCGGCATCTGCGGCTCAGACCAGTGCCCGCGATCCAGTCATTGATTTCGAGCTCCTCGCATGGCTCTGCTCGCTGGCCCGACAGAATGTGGATCCCGTCGACATCATGCTCGACTGGACCAACCTCGCTTACTTCCCACGCACCTTGATCGTTGCCTCCGACAGTGAGATCTTGCGCGGCGACAGCCAGCGGCTGGAAGCCGCCCTGTTGTCTCAGCACGTACCGGTCCAAGCCGCCTATTGGCCGGGACAGCTTCACGCCTTCCCGCTTCTGCACGACTATCTGCCGGAATCGCGCCGCGCAACCGACGACATTCGCTCGTGGCTCGACGACGAGTGCCACCCTTAGGACCGCGGGAAGAATAGCGACCGCCATCACCCTTTGCCGGGAGTTGACTGTGATTCCAAAAAAGGCTGGCCACCGCCACTCCGGTACATGGCATGATTCTGGCCCGAATCGCGAGGTGACGCCGGCCTCACTCGTGCTCAGCAAAGCGGTGCTCGTGCTCGTAATCGTAATCGATGTTCGGATCATACCATGCCGCGGACTCATCCTCGCGATCAGACCGCATGGCCAGCCGGGTTAACATAGCGACGATTCGCTTCAGCCTGGCTTTCGGTAGACCGCCCGTCGCGGCACCGATCCCGCCGGAAACAACGAGCACATCCTGAATCGCCGCGCACTGCAGAGCTGAACCGCGGGAAATTGCGAAAAACCTCGCGCGATCTTTCAGGCTACGTTGCCCATTTCCTTCGGCGATGTGGAGTGGGATCGACTGTGCCGCACGTAACCATTGATCGCGCGTGTGACGGTGAAGACCAGAAAGCCACTGCGCCAGCACCAAGGACTCCACGACGTACTCGACAGCCAAGCGGTAAACGTCCCGCTTTTCGTGATCGAAGACCGGACGGGTCATCGTTACACCTTTCGATTACGAGCACGAGCACGATTACGAGCACGAGCACGATTACGAGCACGAGCACGATTACGAGCACGAGCACGATTACGAGCACGAGCACGATTACGAGCACGATTACGAGCAGGAGCACGAGCAGGAGCAGGAGCAGGAGCAGGAGCAGGAGCAGGAGCAGGAGCAGGAGCAGGAGCAGGATGATTGGCTTCAATCCCGTCAGGGCCAGAACTTCCGTAATTAGTCGGATTCCCAGGCGTGGGGTGTGTGTAGGAAACCGGTAACTACCGGGTTATTCTTCCCGAGTTGCGAAGAGACTAAACCAGTTCGGCTTTATTCTCTTCCAACGTCTTCTGGAACAAGTGCGGCGGCAGGTACTGGCAGAGCCTGCACTCGGGCGGAACCACTCCCTGTTTCATCAAGTCGACCGCATGCCTGACCGAACGGACCGGATCATCGCAATCGACGGTGTGGCGTTCGCCGCAGAAGCTGGTGCTGCCATCCCATCGATAATAGACGAAATTCGCCTTGACGCACGTGTGACAGCCCTTGCGACTGTAGAAGTCCCGGTTCGAGATGCACAGGGCATGAGTTGAGTTGGAACATGAGATCATCCGCGGCAGCTCAAACACTCGTTCCTTGTCGAGCCCGTCGCGACGGTACCACTGGGAGTAGTCCTTTTCGTCCGCACCAGGCATCGCCAGCGCTGTCGGGACGATGATGTCGGGCTTCATCAGCCTGTCGATCTCGACCAATCGGGAGTGATAATCCGGCAGATCCGAACGATAAATCACACTGTGCAGTGCCAGTACGGTAGGATACCGCCCGGCGTCCCGCTCGCGGACCATGCTCTGGAAGTTGTCCACCACTTCGTCGTAGTCCATCCCTCGGCGATAGTTCTCCATCTTCTCCTTGCTCTGCAGATCGAACGACAGATAGAGCAGATCAAAACCCGATTCCAGAATCATCCGCCGATTCTCGCGATTCCACAACGTCCCGTTGCTGAAAGCCAGTAAGGCCAGCTTCCGCCGCTTGCACTCAGCGACCATCTCCCCGAACTGGGGATGCATGAACGGCTCTCCCTGTCCTTGGATATGGACCAGTTGCACGGTCGACTTGTGGCGGTCCAGGATCTTCACAAACCGCTCCATCGGCATGTCACCAATCAGCTTGTCGTTTTCCACCATCTTGTGGTGGATGCAATAGCGACAACTCAGGTTGCACCGTGAAGTGATCTCGATCTGCAGAGCAATCGGGTGCGTCTTCTTCGCCGGACTGGCCGACAGCAAGCGATACAGCCTCAGCGGGTTTCGCAGCACCGGCGATTTCCGGTACAAACGCCGCCGGAAAATCAACTTGGCGACTTCCCGAGTCAGAATCATCCGTTCGCTCAGCAACATGCTCTCCCCCCTTGATCGATGAGTGTTTGAGCCGAGCACCGTGAGCTGGCTCGATTCGTCAGACCCTCGGTCATCGCGCGTGTTGACACCAAGCGTGAATCACACGAGATGTCGCCACAGCTGAAGAAGATCATATCAGCGACTGGAACGGATTGACCCCGGTTCACCAACTTCTAACCGAAATCCAGTATCCCGCTTGCGCGGGTGCACACTTTCGTTCAACAGGCTGTTCCAAGAAGAGAACGGTCGGAGAGCTGTCAAGAAAAGGAAACGGCTGGTTCAACAAAGGCAGCCTGACTGCCTCGGAACCAGCCGTAAGTGTCCGTCCATTTCGTCGGAAAGCTCATCACACGGCAGGAACGAGCTTCTCCGTGATCGCCAAATGATAGTCAGCCTACCGCTTCGCGCGACGACGCCAGAAGAACAAACCGCCTGCCAATGAGCCGGCACCCAACAGGGCCAGCGAACTCGGCTCGGGAACCGGTGTGAACTCGTATCGGATTGTGGTCCGGCCCGATATGCTGAGAGTCGTGACAGGAAAGGAGCTAGCATACTTCGGATTCAACACGGCGTTACTCATCGATGCTCGGAATTGCCCACTTCCATCGACATCCTGTTTAAGATCGAAGACTCCGATTTGCTGGACAGGTTCCGTGCCGTACGCATAAGCCGTCAACTTTCCCTGGTAAACCTCAAAGGGCAAGAGGGGCGCTTCGTGAGAGTCACCACTTGGCTTATTCAGCCCCGTCAGGCCGCTGTAAGTCCCGTCGCCCTGAACCTGGAAGTAGGGATTCAGCCCGGGCGTGCTGTAAACGTACGTGGTGCCCGCATATACGTCGTAAATACTGAAACTGACTTTGGTCATCGTCCACGCGTATTCATACCTCACGCCGGTCGGCGTCGTATCCACAGCCACAGGAATACTCTCGGCACTACTGGTGTGGTTGGTCACGGTAACCGACCAATCGATATCCTGCGAAACCCACTCCGCTTGAACCTGTCCTGGCAGCAGCACCGTGAACAACCCCAAAACTGCAGCGCTCAACCACCATCGTCTCACGTCGCTCATCTCTGCTTACCTCACTTTCGCGCGTCACTCCGTGGCAGAAGTCCATTACATCGCCAGCGAACTCTCGAAGAATTAGGACGTCGTCTTGCTCCGCAACGGGTGCACACATCCTGCCATAGCAAGAGCCGGCCAATTAATACAATATTAACTTCCTGCATAATACAGCAGATCGGAGAGGCCGCGTCAACTAGATCAACGACAATTATTGTACTAAAGACAGCCACACACCCCCTCCATAGAACTAGTACACTGAAGACAGAGCCTGCGGGCGATCTGGGCAGAGTGACTTCAGTAACTTCAGAAGGCGAGGCGGGAGGCGGTCGTTCGGCACAACGCCTTGCCATTTAACGAGATAGCAGTGACCGAACTGCCAGTGTCAAAGGAGTGATTTCGCCTTCGTTCCCCAGAAGATGAAGTACGGCACTCGCAGGCCCCACAGCAGTGGCACCTTGCCGCGGCACTGATCGAGCCGAATTGGCTCGAACTTGCGTGCGAGAAAGGGGACTACATCGGGTCGCAGGTAGACGTTGTCCAGGGCGAACCAGGTGGGCCAGAATGTCCGGGTGGCCCAGCCGTGTTGGACGTGCTGGGCGGGAGGGAATTTGCGAGAAACGTAGAAGTCGACGACTCCCAGACAGCCGCCGGGGCGGAGCATCTGCCAGGCATTTTCCAGCGCGGCGATCCAATCGGGGATCATGGACAGCGAGTAGGAGAAGGTGACGGCGTCGACCTCCGCATCAGATGGTTGAAACGTCTCCGCATCGGCCTGCACGACCTCCACATTCGTCCACTGTTTTGCGGCAACTCGCTCGCGGGCGCGTTGGAGCAAAGCCGGGCAGAGATCGACCAGGCACACCCGGTTCAGCTCGCTCAGTCGGTGCTCTGCGTACTCGACGTTCTCGCCGGTGCCGGCCCCCATGTCGCACCAGACGCCGCCTTGGGGGATCGGCATCGCATCGATCAGTTCCCGGCGACCGTGCAGCAGACGGCGGCGAAAGGCGTCATAGCCGCCGGCCTGCCCACGATAGAAGCTTTCCAGACGCTCTTCATGCGTCGCACCGCGAATCGGCGACAAGCTGAGCTGCAGGAGAGTCTTGAGTGTTGTCAGCGAGCTCATATCTGTCACAGTCTCCCTGCTCCGCTGTCGCGCCGGGTACGTTCGGTCTTTTCTCGAGTTGCGTGATGTGGAAACTTCCGTAGGTATGCACGCGATCCTGTCGATGTAGCTGCTGAGCCAGTTGCCGCTCGTATCGCAGCAGCTCGCCGACCTGAGCAATTTTCCCCTCAACGACGACCGGCAGTTCATCGACGAAGTCGACGCTGGGAGCTGCGCTGCGCCAAATGATCCGTGCCGCAGGTGCCGCTCGATCGACGATCGCCTGCCACTCCCGCTGCAACAGATCCCGACGGTGTTCGTACAGCCAGTCCATGTGGTCCAGCAGGACGAATCGCGAAATGTCTCGCGAATGCTCCAGCAGGAACCCGAGCAAGGTGTTGGTATGGACTTCCACCCGCTCTACCAGGCCCGCCTTGAGTCGATAGAAGTTGTCTTCCTTCAGATATTCGGGGCAGCACTCGCGGCTGTACTCCCCGTTGATATACACGCGCCAGAAGTAGTTGTCGCGCATCGACACATTGGTCAGCAGGTCTTCGACTTGATCAACGATATATGACGCGATACCGCCCGGATAGTTCTCGTCGATCTGCCGCCGCTGCGAACGGGGAACGCCGAGCATGGCCAGGGCCGTGTCTCGCCGCAATCCCCACCGCAGCATTCCACCCCAGAAGACCGGTCGGATTCGCGCAGCATATATCTCACGCTGGCGCTCCAGTGAGTCGGCTGCCAGCAGCGCGTCGACAGCGTCGCGCAACCGGGCCACGCGATCAATATAGAGATTGACCAGCCAGGCGAAGAGTCCGGAGGAACCATGATAGTAAAAACTGCTTCGTCTTCGTCGACTGTGAAAGAGCCCCCCTTTGCGGTCCCAGTATGCCCGAGCCTCGGGCGAAAGCTCCGCCCGCAATCCTCCGGCGTACACCGATTCCCAGTCCGCCGAATAGCCTCGGCCGAAGAGCGCGAAGAACGGCTCCCAGTCGAGCGTTCGAATGCCGGCCAGCTTCAGTTCCAGCAGCGCGTTCTGACGCGGATTCATGTCGACCGCGAAGATCCGCCGCGGCTCGTCCAGCAGATAATCGAGGGCATTGCAGCCGCCCGAGGTGATCATCACGATCTCGTCGCCAGGACCGATCTGCAGCGCTACCCGATCCAGGCGCGGGTCCTCCCAGCAGGTATTGTAGACCAGCTGGCTCTTGTGGCAGAGACGAAACAGACCGGCACCGACAAACTCCTTCAGCATGGCTTTCTCCAGCAACAAAGACGCTCTGGTTCCATGAGCGTCACTCAACTCACTACGGCCCGGCACAATCACTTCGCTGACGCCCACGGTTCGCCCATTACCACGGTTCGCCCATCATCACTGCGCCGTATTTGGAATTCGTGAGAAAAGAGCTAGTTCTCTCAGATTGTCCAAACAACTTGATCAGGCACGGCGACCACGCGACTTGCCACGCCCCACCTCTGGATTCCCACGGCCTCCTTGGGCGGTGAAACCGCGGCCCCCGATGCTGAAACCGGGCACGACAATTGCCTGCTGATCGACTGCCAATTCATCGTCACTTCCAGCCGGAAGCGGAGGGCAGTCAGTCCGCGACTCGGCTCACAGGGATTCAACTGACAACTCACGCAACGATCTTGGAACCTTAACACTCCAGTAGCATGGCTGAGCTAGGCTTGTGGTAACGGATTTACTCGGTCGGACCGTCCGGACCAGCCTGGGGCGGCATTCGCGTCTCTTGCGGTCCGGTGACACTGGCGGCCGACGAACGATGGAGCACGACACAAGGAACAGAGACCATGCAGACATCTCCAGTGACGACCCTTTCGGGGGAAGTCATCGCCGTGACACACTCGGCCAACAGTTGTCGTATCACGATCGAATTGAAGGGTACTCCGGCCGATACGGCCTCGCTCATGAAGCAATCGGTGGTGCAACTTGGCTTCCTCGAAGGACAACCTGTTTCCGCTCGTGTGGGTGGGGAACAGGTACTGGTCGGCGTGTGCGGCAATCGCTAGCAGGCGCGTGCCGTCAGTCGGTGCGGCTCGCCCCCTGTCTTCCTGCCTGGGCTCAGAGGTGACTACGCTGCATGAGACTTTTCTACGGTGTCAACGGGGAAGGTTTGGGGCACGCCAGCCGCACACTTGCCGTTGTCGATCAGTTGCCTGACAGCGAAGTACACATCTTCACCTATGGCGCCGCCTACCGGTTCCTGCAGTCGATTGATTACCCGCATTTACACTGTATCGAAGGCCTGACTTTCTCGTATCGGCGGCAGCATGTGGATTATCTGCGCAGTTTGTCGCGCGCGGGATGGTTTTACCTGCGGGGACTACGACAGAACATTCAACTCATCCAACGTGCGGCGGACCGGCTGGAGCCGGACCTGTTTGTGAGCGATTTTGAGCCGTCTGTCGCCCGCGCAGCCCGGTTATGTCATTCCCGACTGGTGAGCGTCGACAACCAGCATCGGTTTGTCCACTGCCGTTTGTCGGAGCTGCCGCGGCCGTTGCAGGTCTACGCGACCGGTGCGGCGTACGCGACGCGTCTGATGGTTCCCTTTCCGGATCACGTCGTGATCTCTTCGTTTCACCACGATGACGATGCGACGCAATCGCGGCGGATCACGTTCACCGGCGGAATGCTGCGCAGAGCGGTGGAGGAGACTCCCGTCGGAAATGACGGATTCCTGCTGGCTTATGTTCGCCCCAGTGTGAGTGATCGAGTCCTGGAGGTCCTCAACGGGCTCGATTGCGATGTGCGAATTTACGGAGCGGCCGACACGCCGCTCCGCCGCCGATTACAGGAGCAGCGACGGCTCGATTTCCGCCCGCTCTCACCCACCTTCGTTCAGGACCTGGCGCGCTGCAATCGTCTGGTGGCTACCGCAGGGCACCAGTTAATCTGCGAGGCGAGATTCTTTCGCAAGCCGATCCTGGCCGTGCCGGAACCGGGCCAGTTCGAACAGCACATCAACGCCTGGTACGTCCAGCGCAACGGGCTTGGTGTCCAGTGCCCGGCCAGCCGCCTCACCAGCGCCACCGTGCGTGATTTCCTCCAGCGGGAGCGCACCACAGACACTCCGGCAGAAAATGGCGTACGGCAGGTTGTCCAAGTGATCCGCAGTGAAGTATGAGGTCGCCCATGAGACTCCGCAGCCTCTTTATCTCCGACGTTCATCTCGGCAGTCGGCACGCGAAAACCGCCGAGTTGCTGGAATTCCTGAAACAAGTCAAACGCCAATCTGCGCCCGAACGACTCTACATCGTCGGCGACTTCGTCGATGGCTGGAAGCTGAAACGAAGCTGGTATTGGACCGATGAATGCAACTTGATCCTGCGGAAGATCTTGAGCCTGGTGAAGGCCGGCACTGAGGTCTACTACGTGGCAGGCAATCATGACGAGTTCCTGCGGGAGTTCATGCGGGATTTTCCCTTGCTGGACTTCGGCAGCGTACATGTGGGGGACGAATTTGTGCACCAGACCGCCGACGGCCAGCGTCTGCTCGTGGTACACGGAGATCGCTTTGATCTGGTGACGAAATACGCCAAGTGGCTCTGCCACCTCGGCGACTTCGGTTACGAGGTGCTGCTGCGTCTGAACACGGTTGTGAACCTCATCCGCCGCCTGCTTCGTTGCGGTGAATACTGGTCCTTGAGCCACGCCATCAAGAGCAACGTCAAGCAGGCCTGCAATTACGTCAGCGACTTTGAGAAGTACCTGGCAGCCTACGCCCAGGAACAGGGCTGTACTGGCTGCGTCTGCGGACATATTCATACGGCCGCCTTGCGGGCGACTGAACATGGGTTCCTTTACGCCAATACGGGCGACTGGGTCGAGTCCTGCAGCGCCATCCTGGAAGACGAACAGGGGCAGCTGTCACTGTGGCACGTGGGTGATCCCTTGTCGCTGAGCGACTGGGACGACGAGAGGACGCCGGAACAGGACGAGGAAGCACTGGTGGCGGCCCGCGAACTGCCAACCTGCCAGCCGAGCGCAGCGTGAGCTCTCTCACCACGCGAGAAGTGAAACGCCATCCGTGATGTGACGCAAAACATCATGGACAATTGCACTGACAAGTCGGCTCCGGCGCCATATTCTGCGGTGCAGCCGCGATCGGCCTGGCGCTCACCGATCTCCACTCTTCACTCACGGCAGACTCGCCAGTTTCTGCAACGGCATCATCATGCATTCCTAACCGCGAATTCGCGTGAACTCGCCACGTCTCTCGGGTATACATAGCTTGCTGGATGATCCACAATCGTGAGATCCAGTTCCGGATGAAACGGTCTACAGTTGCGTCCCAAGCCGCACCGGGTGGTGCGTGGCCCCGTCGTGAGCGACACTCCTCATGAGCGACACTCCGTTCTGCTCGTGGATTCGCCATTTCAGGTTCTTTGCGGTCGGAAGTCACCCATGATCACACGTTGGCTCACCTGTTCACTGTACTGCCTCGGCCTGTTGCCGCTGGGACTGACGTCGGCAGCGGACTGGCCTACACATCGCCACGATAACCGTCGCAGCGGCGTCACGTCGGAACAGTTGGAGGCGACGCGACTGGCACCAGTGTGGAGCTGGAGTTCGTCGCATCCGCCGGTGCCCGCCTGGGCGGGTCCGGCGCGGTGGGACGCGTATCGCAATCTGCGGGGACAGCCCGAGATGCGGAACTACGACTGGGTCTTCCACGTGGCAGTCGCGGATGGCCGTCTGGTCTTCGGTTCCTCGGTTGACGACACCGTCCGCTGCCTGGATGCGGCAACGGGCCAAGAGCTGTGGCGATACGTCACCGATGGCCCTGTGCGACTCGCTCCCACGATCGATCACAGCCAGGTCTATTTTGGATCCGATGATGGTTACGCCTATTGCCTGAGCCTCGCAGACGGAACCTTGATCTGGCGTCACTCAGCCGGTGACGGCCACCGCAAGGTGCTCAACAACGGGCGGCTGATCTCCTTCTGGCCCGTCCGAACTGGAGTGCTCGTAGACGATGGCAGAGCATATTTCGGCGCATCCCTGCTCCCGTGGAAACCATCCTATCTGTGCGCACTTCACGCCGACACGGGCGAGAGCAGCGGTGCAGGCTGCTACGTCACGCCGTTGGAGCAGGTGACGCTCGAAGGCCCGCCGGCCGCATCGAACCGGTTGTTGGTGTTTCCGCAGGGGCGCGTCCCTCCGGCGCTCTTCGACAGAATCAGTGGGAGCAGTCGCGGCACGCTCGATGGAGGCGGTGGTTCGTTCGTGATCCTGCCGTCCGAAACCGAGATCGTTCATGGACCTGCTGCGGAGCCGCGACAAGGAGCCATTGCGCGCTCCAATTCACCACCAGATCCCCAGCAGAAAGCGCCGATTGCCACGTACCCTCAAGGTCGCTCGATCGTCGTCGAAGGGACCGTCGCTTACATGATTACGGCCCAGCAGGTGATTGTCTCCGACTGGAATCAGCGACGTGTTCTCTGGACCAGACGCACGACGTCACCACACGAACTGCTGCTGGCAGGTGATACACTGTTTGTGGGCGCTGAGGATCGGGTGAGCGCGTATCGGGCACAGACGGGCCAGTTGCTGTGGTCACACCACGTGACGGGACGCGTCTACGGGCTGGCCGTGGCTGCAGGGCGTCTGTATGTGAGTTCCGATGCGGGAACGATCTCCGCCTTCGAGCCCATTGCGGAGGCCACGGATGAACTGCCCGCAGATGAAATCGCCGCCGCACAGCCATCGGGGCTCGAGCCACCTGTCACCGCGGCACTCACTCCGATTCAGCCGATTGAGGACTCGCACCTGATCGGCCGCTGGGTCTTTCAGTCTCCCCACGTGCATGCCACTCGAGTGGATGACCTCAACGGGCGCCATCCTGCCGTCATCGCCGGCCCGGTACAACTGGTTAGGGTCAATGACCGGCAGGCACTGGAGCTGAACGGTTCCGACAACGTGGTCCAGATCTGTCCCGATTTCCGGCAGGCTCGCTTGCCACAGGCAGCGATCTCGGCGGAGGGTTGGTTGCGGATGGATGCGGGCATGGGCTGGATGTCGCTCGTCGGCGCATTTCAAGACAACGGCGATTACGAACGGGGATGGGTGTTAGGAGCTCAGGAGAACAAGTTGTCGTTCGCCGTCGCCTCGGAGAAGACGAAACGGCTGACGTATCTGACCGATCAGGCCCCGGTCGAATTCGGCCGCTGGTACCACGTTGCAGGAGTGTACGACGGCACGACCCTCGCGCTGTATGTCAACGGCAAACTGGCCAATCAGACAACCGCGCAGTCGGGAGACATTCTTTATCCGAGTCAGGCGTGCTATGAAATCGGCGCATATCACGACCAGGATGAAGACTACCGGCTGAAAGGCCTGATCCACGAAGTCCGTGTCTACAGTCGAGCGCTTAACGCAGAGGAGATCGCCAGTCATTACGCCGAACGAGCGTCGTCCTTTCCTGAACCTGTGACCCAGTCGTATGACGGTCCAAAAACACAGATTGCCATTGGACCGTGGCTGGAATTTGTTCGTCCTGGTGAGGCCAAGGTGCGTTGGATTACTTCAGAACCGGCACCAACGGTTCTGGAATATCGACTCGAAGGAGACACCGACGGTGAGTGGGTACAACTGACCGATGAGAAACTTCAGCACGAACACGAAGTGCGGATTCCGGGCCTTCGTCACCGACGCATCTATCAGTACCGGATCGGCATACTGAGCGGCCAGGCACAGGGCGAAGTGCTGGAATGCGACACGTATTTCGATTTTTCCGTGGACGTGGGAGAGCGGAGCGATCCTGGCCAATCGCCTGCCGGGACCGGCTCCACAGCGTCCGAGTTGGCCGAGCGGATCATGCGCGACGCCGACTGTGATCGTGGCATGGCACTGCTCCTGGGTTGCGAAGACCCCTCACTGGCCGCTGCGCTGGCACGGCAAAGTCGCCTCCAGGTCGTGGCCTTCGAAACCGATCCGCAACGCGTCGCTGCGGCCCGTGAACAGCTCCTGCGTGAGGAATTGTATGGTCACCGCGTGACGGTGCACCAGGTCGACTCCTTGGATCAGGTGCCAACTCCCAGGAACTGGGCCGATCTCGTGCTGACAACGATCGCTCCATCCACTGGTTTGCTTCGTTGTGCGCCGAGCGTGATTGCCGCGGAACTGCGCCCTGACGGCGGCGTGGCAGTCGTCGTCGATCCTGCGGCGAATCGGCACGTGCCGGCCGATTCCCTCGCCCTGGCGGCTCAGCAGATCGGCATCGACGTGGAGGTCAGTGAACTTGCCGATGGATGGATCAAGCTGGTACGGGCGCCGCTCCGCGGTGCCGGCGAGTGGACACACCAATATGGCAAGGCCGACAACTCCGCTTACGGTGGCGAAGCGTTGGGCGGCGCCGGTGACTCGACAGCATTCGAAACTCAGTGGGTGGGCCGACCAGGGCCGCGGTTCAAGCCCGATCGCAATGGCCGCAAACCGGCCCCCTTGTCGGCAGGCGGACGGCTCTATGTGCAGGGAATGCAGCGAATCGCAGCCATCGTACCGTACAACGGACAGGTGCTGTGGTGCCTGGAGATCCCTCAACTCGCCCGCTTCAACATCCCTCGCGATTGTGGCAACTGGGTCGCGGATCAAGACCATGTCTATGCCGTGGTGAAGAACCACTGCTGGAAGATCAACGGCCGAACAGGCGAGGTCGAGCAGTTCTTTCGGGTCGACATTCCGGAAGGCAGCGACGAGGCTTGGGAGTGGGGCTACGTGGCCCGCGTCGACGATTTGCTGATGGGAAGCGCCGTCCGGCCCGGTGCTCCCTTCACCAACTTCTGGGGCGGCTCGGATGAAGGATGGTACGATGCCGTATCGGGGCCGGCCACAGCCAAGGTCTGCAGCGACGAACTGTTTGCGAAATACGCAGCCGATGGCGGCTTGAAATGGACGTATCGTGATGGCTTGATCCTCAACTCGACCATCACCGTCGGAGGAGGACCTGACGGCAAGCACCTCGTCTACTTCGTCGAATCACGCAACCGTGAACTCAGTGCGCAGGCCGAACGCCGCATCAGCAGCGAGGGACTGTGGCAACAGCAGTTTCTCGTGGCCCTTGATCTGCACACTGGCGAGAAGGTGTGGGAAAGCGCTATCGACACCGTCGACGGCGTGACCATGGTCTCGCTGGCCTGCGGCTCCGGAAAGCTGGCGCTGGCCCTGTCACAGTCCAACACGTATCACGTCTGCATCTACGACGCGTCGTCCGGTCGAGAAGCGTGGACATCGAGTTTCCCTTGGACCAAAGACAATCACGGTGGTCACATGGCCCGACCAGCCATCGTTGACCATGTGCTGATGATGCGTCCCGCCACCTTCGACCTGCACACGGGCCAGCCGCTGCCCCAGGCCATCCCGGCAGGTGGCTGCGGAACCTATGCGTGCGCCCGCGACACCGTACTGTTCCGAGCTGACACGATCGCCCTGTACGACCGGAGGACATCGCGCACGAGCGGATGGGAGCGGATCCGCCCCGACTGCTGGCTTTCCGTCATTCCGGCGGCCGGGATGATTCTCGCGCCCGAAGGTGGCGGTGGCTGCAGCTGCGGCAAGTGGATGCAGACGTCGGTCGGTTTCTACCCACTCAACCAGGCAGCACAACACGGCCAAGGACCCGTCAGGAATGACGAAGGACGAAGGACCCAATGACGAATAGTCGAGCCGGAGTCCAGTCGCGTCGCGACATCGTTAGGCGGCGATGAGCTCTCTGCTAGTTCTTGTCACGGTAACTTGCCAAGCACGTTCTGAGGATATTAGTAGTATTGGCAGTCGCGGCACTGCCCTTCTGGTGCGGCACTGTCGCCGAGTGTGCGTCTGACGTTCGCGCAGGCCGTTGCCGGGCAATTCCAATCGTCTCCCGGTGCAGTGACGGAACGAGGTGCAGTGACGGAACGAGGTGAGGCGGGGACCATGCAGTCAGGCCATCATATAGCTCTGCTGATCGACACCTCCACGACGTGGGGCTCCGAACTGATCCGAGGTGTCTTGTCGTATGCCCGAAGGCGTACCAACTGGATCGTACATTTCGAGCCTCGCGGGAAGTATGAAGTCATCTCACCGCCAGGTGGTCGCACGGTGCAAGGGCTGATCGCGCGCGTGACCACCCGCCGCCTGGCAGAATTTCTCAACGGCCTCGGACTGGCCACTGTCAACGTCTCCTGGTATCGGCATGACGACCTGTCGACGACCATCGCCCACTGTACGACCGACGTACGTCGAGCCGGGCAGATGTGCGCGGCCCACCTGCTCGAACGGGGCTTTCGCCACTACGCGTACTGCGGCGGTCTTCATCGACCGTATTACGTCGATGAGCTGAAACTCAGCTTCTTCGCTGCGTTGCGGCGTGCAGGACACGACTGCCATCTGTTTGAGCCGCACGATCGCCGGCAGATGGAAGCCTGGCAGATCGAGTACACAGAGCTCAGCGAATGGGTCACGCGACTGCCCAAACCGATCGGCGTCCTCGCGTTTGATGCGGTCCGAGGTCGTCAACTTACGGAAGTCTGCCGACGAGGTAACATTGCGGTCCCCGAGCAGGTCGCGGTATTGGCCGGCGAACACGACGATCTCTGGTGCGAGTCGTCCGTTCCTCCCCTTTCATCAATCGATATAGCCCCACGTCGCGTCGGTTACCGCGCGGCCGAATTGCTCGACCAGATTCTGCACACCAACCACTTCCCACCCACCGCAGAACAGATACCTCCGGGGCGAATCACCACCCGTCAGTCCACCGACACGACAGCCATCGATGACCCGATCATCGCCACGGCGGTCCGCTTCATTCATGAGCATGTCCGAGAATCGATCCAGGTGAAGGATGTGCTGCGAGGAATCCCCCTCTCGCGCCGCGTGCTCGAACAGAAATTCCGAACGGCGGTGGGCCGAACGCCCGCTGCAGAAATCCGCCGTAAGAAGGTCGAACTGGCCATGGAGCTGCTGGAGAAAACCTCACTCCCCTTAACAACCATCGCCCAGCACACCGGAGTCCAGCATGCCGAGGTTCTGACCCGCATGTTTCAACGAGAAACGGGTATGTCCCCCTCGCTGTATCGCAACCACTTGCGAGCGAAATCGGAGGGAAACCACTCCGATTCCCGACGAGACCACGGCAGCCTGGAATGACGAATGACGAAGTACCCCCTGACGAACGTCATGACGAATTCCGAATGCCCAAACAACCTGCCGTGAAAACTCCGCACCAATCGCTCCCGGCTGTTTTGATTGCCCATCGGTCTTCGTTCGTCACTGATGAGAGAGAACCAGACTCACCGGTACTGGGAGTGGGAAACGGTACCCCAGGGTCCGCTGCGCAGCGCGGCGATGAAGACAGGGTTCGTCCCTGCCATGAGCCCTGCCCAGACAGCGGATATCCGAACTATCACCACAGCCATTTCTCCCGGCCTCTTCCCCTCCCGCTCTCCAACTCCGCACAGGAATCTGGAGGAACGGTCCCATCGCACCCGTGCGCTGGAAGGCCAGGCCTGCGCTGCATGATGTTTTGCGCACCCCACCCGACGAATTTCATCGTGCGACAGGATGTGCCGCATTGAAGATTTGGACCGACAACAGCCAGCACACCGCAGAACACGGAACAGGCATCCGCAGAATGAAGAGAAAGCATCGCGTGAGCGGCAGTCGAGCGTTCGCCACGGACTCAAGAACGTGACTCCGGCAATTGGCAGTAACTCCTCCCATCGGAGATTGGGCATTCCTTGTTTGATATTCGGCGGTTCGGCTGCTTCGGTGACCGACGCCGCCAACGACCAAAGACCAGCCAGTCGTTGAAACATCGGTGTCGTTTGTCTCGTTGTGATTGAAATTCGCCAAGCGCTGACCTCTTGACGATTTTTCACTTCATCTTCCGCTGGCCACGGTGACCTCGTGCGACGCCAACAATCCAACTGCGACTACCCTCGAATGGATGATGCAAACAGTTGCGGCCGGACGGTTTGCAGTGTTCCGGAGACATAAACAGCCCTGCTATCGCTGCACAGTTTCACACAGTGCACTGTAGCGAAGACGCACGTCCGAGCATCGTCAAGAATCACGCCAAACTAATGCTGTGGCTCATAAAGGCCTAGCATCCATCCTCAATACTCAGTCGCGTCGTTGTTGTTCCGATCAGCGTCCAGAGTGAATTGGCGGTGCGGTCCAGGCTGGTCTCGGCTGGAGTGGACAGGTTCGTTGTTCTGTCCCTTCCTTCGTCTGTGATTCTCATCCTGAGCACGTTCCACCGGCTTTTCGAGATGCTCACAAGTCCTTCCAGTCCGGCAGATGACTCTTCGAACGTAACCGACTTAGGGGAAAGAAAACATGATTCGACGCAGCAAGAGGTATCACCGTCGCAGCAAACAGCGTCCTGTTCGAAGATTTGAATCCCTCGAACCGCGACAACTTCTCGCCACCTCCGTCCTGTTCGCCGACAATCTGAACGACGTGACGTTGGGAGCTCCTGTGGACGAGGGGCAGGTCGTGGTGGTACCGGACTACGATCCCAATTTCGCCTGGACCGATACGCCTCCCTCAGGATGGTCGGTGGATGACAGCGGAGTGCCAGGCAGCGGTGATCTGAACACAGACGGAGTGACCGAGTGGGCCGGATGGAGCTTTGCCGACAAGAAATTCTGGATCGCCGCTGACGACCAACGGCGCAGCGAGTTTGTCTACGGCCAGGGAGTTGTGGCCGTGGCCGATCCCGATGAATGGGACGACAAAGCTCATAATATACCGGTCTTTCCCCCGTTCTATAACGCCTTCATGGAAACGCCTGCCATCGAAATCCCTGGCGGCGGAACGGTAGCTGCCAACTCGGTCTTCATCTCCTTTGATTCGAGCTGGCGCGATGAAGCATTTGATGACGGAGATAACACGAACAATCAGACGGCCACAATTACGGCCAGCTATTCCACCGATGGCGGTGCGACGTTTGGCAGCCCAGTGGAAGTGCTACGGTGGGACAGCGATCCCAACAGTGATGACTTCCACGACGACGCTCCCAACGAGGCCATCACGAACCTGAGCATGGCCAATCCGGCCAATGTGACGCACGTGAAGCTGGAATTCGGACTCACGAATGCCGGCAATGACTGGTGGTGGGCAGTCGACAACATCACCCTGCAGCTCGGCACCCCCGCTGGCGAAGCCACCAGCCATTATCTCGAGGATTTCGAGAGCGTGACGCTTGGTAACAGCGTGGACGAAACGTTCGAAGGGTTCCCCTACCCTGACTCCTGGTCGGAAGTGCCGCCGGCCGGCTGGAGCATGGACGACAGTGGCGTCCCGGGAGCTGGCGACCCTGCTAACGATGGCGTGACCGAATGGGCAGGTTGGGCTATGTCCCAGAAGTTGTTCTGGGTGCTCGTAGCCGAAGACGAGGGACGTGACTCCTTCGTCAAAGATGAAGATAACATCTCCATCAGCGACAACAACATCATTGCGGTGGCCGACCCGGACGAATGGGATGATCTGCCGCACCTCGCCGGCGACTACAACGCTTTGATGCTCTCCGAGCCCATCGACCTCACGACGGTCAATGCGGCCCTGGCCGATCCCACACAGGTTCTGCAGGTACGTTTCGACTCCTCCTGGAACCCGTACGACGACCAAACCGCCATGATGGAAGTGTCGTATGACGGCGGAGTCACTTTCGTCCCAGTCATGCGTTGGGCGTCGGATGGGAGTGATCCCGACTACAAGGGCGCCAATCTGAACGAAGTGGACGCGGTCGTCGACTTGCCCAATCCCCAAGGCGCTCCCACCGCCATCCTGCGATTCGGCCTGACTCAAGCGGGAGACGACTGGTGGTGGGCCATTGATGACGTGGAACTCGTAACCCGCACGGCCGGGGACTTCCAGGAGCCGTTCTTCAGCGAGGACTTCGAGGACGTGCCGCTCGGTCCTCCCGTGGACGAGAAGGCCCCCCTTCCCTTCTACCCGACGGACAATGGCGTCTGGGCAGGCGGCGATGACGCGTTGCCTGGATGGCTGGTAGACAACACCGGAGCGGTCTATCCCGGCGATGGAAACCCAGGCGTGCCAGGACTGGATGATCCTGCCATCGGCGTCACGGAATGGGAAGGCTGGGGATACGCCGATCCGATGTGGTGGGCGATTGTCGGTGGCGACCAGAACCGCTCGCAGGCCACCAAATTGGATCAGGTCGCGGCCATCGCGGATCCCGACGAATGGGATGACAAAGGTTCCCCAACTGCCCTGGGAAGCATGAACACGCTGCTCATATCGCCCACGATTGATCTGACGGGCGTTGAGGAGAATACGGCGCAGCTGATCTTCGATTCCAGCTGGCGCCCCGAGGACGCGCAGACGGCCCTGGTGGAAGTGACTTTCGACGGCGGAACCACCTGGAATGAAGTCCTCATGTGGACCAGCACCAACAATGGTGCCCTGGCCGGTGATCCCGGCACCACGCATGAAGAAGATCAGACCGTTACGGTACAGTTGAACAACCCGGCCGACACGACGGAAATGCAGATTCGCTTTGCGGTCGTCGATGCAGTGAATAACTGGTGGTGGGCGATCGACAATATCCGCGTCGTCGGCGAAATGACCACGGATAGTCACAGCTGGACAGCCACTGGCGCCACCGCTAACTGGGGCGACGACAGCTCCTGGAGCGGAGACGGCGTCCCATCGAGCAACTGGGCGGCCGAGGTCGAAACCACCGAAGGCATTCCTCAAGTTGCCGTTGTCAACGAAGATTCGAATGTCAGCTCGGTCACCCTTCGCGGTCTGGAAGGGCCCATCACTCTTCGGGTCAACGATGGTGCTCAGTTGGCCGCAGATACGATCACCATCGGCGCGAATGCCGTTCTCGCCGGTGGCGGCCACGTCGTGGGTGACATCGTCTTTGACGGCGGGACTATCGCTCCGGGAGCGTCGACGGGTGAACTCGACATCATCGGCAACGTGGGTGCCAACGGCACTTATGAATTGCAGATCGGTACCCCGAAGGTGGCCTCCGTCTACCCGTTGTTCGCCCGTTTCTACTCTCTTAATGGCGATTCACTTGATATCACCGAGTCTTTGGACCTGAGTGGAGATGAGACGCTCACTCTGAGTTTCGTCGGTGGGCCCGTCGACAATCTTCCCAAAGCCGGAACCACGGTGCTGATGGTTGCCAGCGAAGGAATAGCGGGCCAGTTTGAGACGATTGATACAAGCCTGCTGAACGCCTATGTGGGTGCCAACAGCGTGCAAATCACTCCACTCGGCCCCGGCGGACTTGCCGCGACGGACGAGCCTGTTGCGATGGTCACGCTGAAACTGCTGTATGATCTCCTGCCGGGTGACGCCGACGCCAGCGGCGATGTCACCGCCCGAGATTTCGCCATTCTCCGAGGCAATTTCGGGAAGACGGGCATGACCTGGGCGCAGGGCGACTTCGATGGTGACGGCAATGTCACAGCTCGCGACTTCGCCATTCTCCGAGGCAACTTCGGCTCGACTGTTTTCGCCTCGGGTAGCAACTCCGGTACGTCGGGCTCAGTCGGCGACGACGACTCCGACGACTCGGCTGGTGGAGCCGCTTCCGGCGGCTCGTCAGGTACCGGTGGCTCCGGTGGAATCACGGACAACGGAAACACGACCGGCAGCAACAACTCGCCCGGCAACGACGGGGGCGATGATTCGCAGGACTCGACACAGGGGGCAACTGCCGGTGGGACAACTCCGGACTTCAGCCCCACCTCCGGATCGAGCAGTGGAAGCAGCCTCTTCGGTAACACGACCGGTTCAGGTGCCGGAGCAGGCGTTGTCGATGATTCCGGTGATGACTCAACCGCCGGAAGCGCTCAGGGCGGCACCGCTGGCGACTCTTTGGCTGGCGATGACAGCGCCGACGATGACCGCGCCGGTAGTCACTCGATACCGGGATCGCTCCCCGACAGCTCGCAGAACTGCCCGGCCGTTCCGGTCGCGCCAGCAGTCGAAGGCAGTGGGGAAGATGCTCCGGTGCACGGCACAACCGAAGACAGTCAGTTGGCAAGTATCGACACCGCATCCGGTGAAAGCGCGATCTATGCGGGAGTCGCTGGTACGAGCCTGATCGGTCCCAGCCAACTCGGCGCGGTCCGACGGATGCGAAGCGTGATCTCGGGACCGCTCCACTCACGAGCTGCGATCTCTCCTCAGTGGCAAACTGTTGACCTGCTGATGAGTGCGGTACGCACGGGTGCCGAGGTGTCGCGGCCTCGCGACGGGGTCACGGAAGTCAGCGACGAACTGGCCCTGGGAGTAACTGACGAATTGATAACGTCGGTGGCTAAAGGCTGGAGAGCCTAGCCACTAAAGATAGACAGTGTGAAGTGGCAGCGATGATTCGTGCCGACGATTGAGAACAGCGTCGGCACGGGTCGCTGTCGCTCAGGCGAGGTGGAACCGAATTGGGGGTGCGAATTGGACAGGCAGAACGCAGACAAAGCGGGACGGAATTCACGGCAGGCATTTACGCTCGTCGAGTTGCTGGTCGTGATCGCCATCATCGGTATCCTGGTGGCTCTTTTGCTGCCGGCAGTTCAAACCGCACGCGAAGCGGCGCTACGCATGCAGTGCAAGAACCACCTGAAACAGATGGCTCTGGCGGTCCACAATTATCACGATATCCATCTGTCATTCCCCATTGGTGAAAACGGCACACAGGGTGACGTGTGGACGGCATACATCCTGCCGTACATGGAAATGATGACGATCTACGATCGGATCACGCTCAACGGCGAGAATGCCAACGTGGAAGGCGTCTGGAACGTCCAATGGGCGTGGCCAACCCCCGACCTGGTGGTCGACGTCGACTCCACAAATCCGAGCTATCGCAATATAGCGGCCTGCGAGACATTGATTTCGATCTTCCGCTGCCCTTCGGCCAATGTCGAACAGCACGTTCACGACTGGTCGGTCGACGGCTGGCACGTCATGCGGCGCGTGCCTGGCACCTATCTTGGCTGTGCCTCCGGCATTGTCTTGGATGACGTCTCCAGTACCTTCGAGCGGCTCGATGGCGTGTTCTTCAATCGCAGCGGTGTCAAGTTGGCGGATATCCAGGATGGAACGAGCTGGACGATGATGATCGGCGAGGCAGTACCCGACATGCCGACCACCATCGAAAGGGAACGGCAGTCGGCGTTTGGCCAGAAGGACCACTGGTACATCGGCAGCGACGATGTCGATACCGGCAACGGATTGGATCACTCCGAAGTGCTCGGTTCAACGGCGGTGCCAATGAACCTGACGCGAGTCGAAGCGTTTCAACAGGGCTTTATTCGCAGTTACGAGCTTTCGTTCGGCAGTAAACACCCGGGTGGCTGTCAAGTTGCGTTGTGTGACGGATCCGTGACATTCATCAGCGAGAATATCCGCTTGGATGTCTGGCGACTGATCGGCCAGCGCGGCGACGGCATCCCGTTGGGAAATATTGAGTAGGCTTGCGACGATTTGTTGCGTGTCGTGCCCCGGCCAGGGTGGGACAATGAGTAAACCGTAGGGCGGATGGTGGAAATGAGCGTGATGCGTAACAGCGACGAGATGAGTAACCTCGAGCGGCCAACAGTGCGACAACCCACAGGCGACGGCTGGTCGGGCGACTGTCAGCTCCGGTCAACAACGTGCGTTTATCGGCGCCTCGCCTCAGGTGTGCTGGTTCTGTGTCTGCTCTCCGGTTGCGGGGACGGCCGGCTTCCCACCTACGAAGTGACTGGCAAGATCGTGTTTGAAGGGCAGCCGATGGCAGGGGGCGGCCAGATCCTGTTCGTCCCCCTCAACGAAGATCATGGAAGAGCTTCTACGGGAGAAATCCTCCCGGACGGATCTTTCAAACTGACGACGTACAAGCAGGGTGATGGTGCGACATTGGGTGAGCACCGCGTGGAAATCTGGCAGGACGTGGTTCTGGAACACGCGGTCTATCAGTACGACCGAACAGACAAGGGCGAGACCGAGAAACTGGTATCGCCCGAAAAACGGATACCGGCGTCAAGCGTGATTCCAACAGTATACATGGGTTCCGGTTCGCCCTTGCGCGCCAACGTGAGTGAAAGGAATGACGAGATCACGATTTCGCTGTCGCGCAATCCCGGTTCCCCATCGATGTGAAACCGGTCAAGTCTACCGTTGGAAAAGCTCGCATGACGCATCGCATCGAACTTCACTGAACTGAGAGAACCGAAGAGACCCACGCCCTGCCGGCGAACAATATCGTGTTGAGTATGAACACCTTGAAGTAAGTGCCCAAGTTCTTTTCGCATCGGAGACATTGCTAATGAACAGACAGTTGAACGTGTTGATTGGATTTCTTCTCTTGGCGTCCCTGATCTGCACTCCTGCTACGGCCGAGCTCGTAGTCACCAACGTCGAGGGAAACCTGGAGCTTTCGCTCACGCAAACCGTGCTTGACGATCAATGGGTTCAGGTACTGATCGCAGTGAAGTCGGACACGCCGATAGGAACTATTGCGGGGGGCTTCGAAGTCGTGGGCGATACCCGATTCAGCCAGGACCCGGCTGGAAAGCCATTCTTGCTCGGTAGCAGCTTTGATACGGCGTTCCTGGGCGAAGGACCGGCCGGGACGCAGATCAATTTCGGATCGGTGGACACGGTAACGGAGCTGAGCACGGAATTTGCCGGCTGGTTTGGCGAATACTGGGGCTCGGTCGATCAGTGGTTCCCCCTGGCCCAACTGGTCGTCTCCGTCGGTGGAGAAGTCCGTCTCGTAGAACGTGGCGGCACCGGTCGCGGCGGGCTTTCCCTCCTCGCGGATTCCGGAAACGACGTTGCCTATATCACTGGCTCATTCTCCGCGGTCCCCGAGCCAGGCACTCTGACGCTCGCTGCGGTTGGTAGTCTCTGCTGCCTTGGTTTGATAGTTGCCCGTCGGCAACGCTCGACAAAAATGTAACTACTCGATTGAGTGATCTTCCCTTGGGCGAACCAGTTCGCCTCCGACTCGGCAGTCTCGCGCGGCTGCCGAGTTCTTTTTGGTCTTTCGATTCTCCTTCGTGCTTGCCGTTTTCATCATGGTATTCCCAGCCATCAGCACGTTGCTGCGCTGGTCATGTAGGGAACCCGAATCGCAACCGTCACCTGGGCCATCTCTCCCGCTTGGCACCGTCGCAGCCCCCCCCAATGAACAGGCAGCGGCTGGCTACCGGTTTGCTGAAATGCACTCGATTCTCTCGTCCCTCATCCTTCCCCACGGCCAGAACGAAGCAATCGCGGAGGGACGAATCACAACCGCGACAACCGATACTAGCTGCCCTCTTTCGAAAAGGCTAGAATCACTCGACAGATAGGCGGAGTGTATATTGTGCCCGGCGTGCTGCTCTGGAGCCACATCGCCGCCGGTTGCTTGTCCCCGACCGTTGAAGAGGGCAAGCCACGACGATGTCCAGCAGAGCTGTGGAAGGATTCCAGGAAACTGCGCACTCGTGTCCGCGGTCGCGCAAACCGCGGGGTAAGTGTTGGTCGGAGTCGAACGGTCCGTTATTTCCTGCGGGGCTTCCAGCTATGTCGATCCCTAGCCCTTCGAATCGATTGAAAGATTATGCGGAACAGAGGAGAGCCATTCTGCGACAGCGTGGCGACTGCGTCTTCGTTGATCCTGCGGAATTCTGCCGTCTGCTGGTCTCCCACCGAAAGCTGGTACGGGCAAACGAACAAGCGGCCGACGTGCAAGGAATTCTCGATCTCGAAACGGGGCAGCGTTTTCTGATTGAGCGTGAAAGGCTATTTCGATCGGTCTAAACGCTACGCGAGCGCGCGGAATCGACTGCCAACGCGAAACGTCGTCTCGCGGCCCGTCGTTGCTGAAGGTACGCGAGCAGAATAACGATGCCCGTGAGGAGTCCTGCTCCTACAGTAGCCGCTGTCGAATGCTCTGCTTCGAACCGATCGCGCTCACGCGGCATGGCATCACCGGCATCCGTTGAGGCATGCGGGCTCGCCTCAATCAACAGTCCAGCTCTTTCATCACCGCCATCACCGCCTGACTCGGGCCGCACTACGGAGGCCAATCGATCTGGATCAGGCCAGCGACTCAGTTCCACATTCGCCGCAACGTCCGGAGACACCAGCAACGGTGCCGGTTCCGCAGAATGGAGGGAGGTAAATGCTCGCTCTTGGTCCGTTTCGGTCGATAGCAGATCGCGCGAGTCGGCCTCGCCGAACGCCGGAAGCTCCGCCGGCCCCAGCAAGGTTCCGGGACTGCGTTGTTGCAGCTGCGTCCCGTCATCACCATCCGCACCCGTGGCGCCCTGAGTGGACAACACTGCCGAGAGCAGTATCGCACCAGCGAGATACGCTTTCATCGGGTCCTCCCCGTGTGCAGGTAGAATCAGCTGACGGCAAACTGCATCCCCCGTCGACGCGGCGAGAGGCAGGTGGATGTGCGGCGGGAACTGGTCAGCGATTGTGATAGATTGTCCGTGTTAGTCGTTGGTGAGGGAATCGTGACCTCGCCAATAAAATGCAAGATTGCGTCAACCATCTATCTGTCGCTCGTCAACGCACCGTTGACCCAACATGCTGACGCGAAGCCACAACTTCAGCTGACGATCTGCAGTCGCAACGTGGCTCCCCCTCTCGACTGCTCTACTCGACCGCAATCAGGCGAGACCGTGATCAGGCAAGGTGACTGGGATCCTCCCTCGGCAAGGCCACACGAGCTAGCACGGAATGAACGAAGATGAAACCGTGACATCACGAGACATTCGAACATTCGCAACATGCATGGTGTAGCCTGTCGTTCATTCGTAGTCGGGCAGGCTGGAGCCGCGCCCTGGGTCTCTGCAAGGGAAGCAATATGTAATCAGGTGGCCGCCGGTCCATGAAGGAACTGTCATGATCGCCAGCTTACTGCAGCACCATCGATGCGCCGTCTGCTATTGCTCATCTACGCGACAGGTCATCGACGAGTACGGTGAGCAACTGCACCTCTGCGAGCGTTGTCCGTCACCGGAGGAGATACGGGACCGGGCAGCAGCCATTCGCGCTCGCTGGTCCGAAGAAGAGCACCTCTGCCGCCTCTACCAGTGCACCGGAACGCTGGTCCGCATTTCCCAGCAGGTCAGCTTTGAAAAGCCGGTAAGCCTGACCGCGTCCCGACCCGGCCGGGCGGCACGTGAAGAGCAGTGAGAACCAGGCAAAAACACCCAGGCGGGTTGCCGTGAGACGCCATGCCTTGCAGCGTCTCTGCCGCCATATTCTCGTCCGCTTCCAAGTCGTTGACGCGGTGTTGCGGCGCATCGCCGCCCATGACGAATCGCGCACGGCCATTTACAGCTGGCCATCTCCATGCGATGAACCAGCAGGCGGTACGTCGGAGCCTGGAGCACCACTCGCCGGCGGAGTCTCTCCACTCGGTTGCGACTCAGGCGACGCGGGCTGACCCGAAGGAGTCACCTCTTCTGTTTCCGTGGCGTGGTCGGACGGAGCACTCGTTGGTGCTTCGGAACTGGCGGGAGCAACCATCTCGCCCGTCGCTGCCGCGGCTGGTTCCTGGCCGAGCGGTACCTGCGTATCGGATGGAAGCGATTGGTCCGCATCGTCTCCGGCGAGCACTTCGTCTCCGGCGAGCACTTCGCGGATGCACCGTTTCAACCGTTCGGCTTCGTAGATGCTTCGGGCGTTCTGTCTCACCGTGACAATCGTATCAACTCGTTCATCGATATCCTGAATGGATGGCTTGAAAGACACCATCACGGCGACATACGACAGAAGGCCGGTGCATGTGATCAGCAGTACCGTGTTGAGAGAATCTCGGTTCATTGTCCATCCACCCTGTGAACTGTCCCGACGTGATTGACCGAGCGCCATTCTATCGTGTTGGCACTGTTTCGCAACAGCCAACGTCGCCGATATGCGGATCCTCAGGTCACAGAACGACGTTGATTTGGCCGCGAGTTGGCACAGAAGGTTGCCTTTCGCTCCGCGAAAGAACCGCAACTTTCGCGGAGCGAAAGGCGACTCTGGCGGACCGTGAACGGATCCTCAGGGTCAGTCAACTGAATCGATAACATTCTTGCATATCTTGCAGACCCTTCACAAAACGCGAACGAAGAGAGCTGAGAATAGCAGCCACTGCCTTCCGCCGCCGTGGGTGTCGGCGTTCATTCTGCGGAACGCGCATTACGGGCTGGCCGAGGCGAGCAGCATCGGCGCATGGCCCCTCACTGCCACGTCGGGAACCAACAGGATGAGCGGCCCAGACGTTCTCGCGATCATACCTGCACGAAGCGGGTCCAAGTCACTGCGTGACAAGAACATTCGACGGATCGGCGGCAAGCCCATGCTGGCCTGGTCGATCGAGCATGCGCAGCTGAGTTGCCACGTAACGCGGGTGATCGTCTCAACGGACAGCGAGCGGTACGCGTTGCTTGCGCGGGAATACGGCGCTGACACGCCGTTCCTGCGACCGGCAGAACTGGCGGGAGACTTAACAACGGACTGGGAGGTGTTCGATCACGCGCTCCGATGGCTTGAAGCAGTCGAAGGCTATCGACCTGAACTCTGCGTACATCTTCGGCCGACGTCTCCTCTTCGCCGACCCGCAGACATTGACCAGATGATTGAGCATCTGCGGGACCATCCGGAGTTTTCGTCAGCACGCTCCGTAAGCAGAGTATTGCATCCTCCTTTCAAGATGTGGTATCGGGAATCCGATGGCACATTGGCTCCAGTGATTGCTCATGTCGACGGCGTGCTGGAACCGTGGAACGAGCCACGCCAGAAGCTTCCCGCCACCTACCTGCAGACGGCGAGCATTGATGTGGTTCGCCCCGACGTGGTCATCAACGAACGATCGATGACGGGACGCCGCATCTACGGCTACGAAGTGGATGATTTCGTTGACATTGACGAGCAGTCGGAATTCGACCGCGCTCATCGCCTGCTCACACGCCAGGGCGGCGTGCAGCGAGCCGAGGAGAGACCAACTCCTGCCGAGAGGAAGACCTTCTGTTTTGACATTGACGGGGTGATCGCCCACCTCTCACCCGACAACAACTACAGTCTGGCTTTTCCGGCCATGGACGTGATCGAACTGGTGAATGCACTCTACGACGAAGGTCACCACATCGTGCTGTTCACTGCCCGAGGTTCGATCACCGGCATTGACTGGCGCACGGTGACCCGATCCCAGCTCGCCGCCTGGAACGTCCGATACCACGAATTGCTCTTTGGCAAGCCGGCCGCCGATTACTACATCGACGATCGTTTGCTTTCACTGGACGAGCTGCGCAGCTGGGTTCGACAACACCAGGAGGTACGAATATGAGTAGCGTGGAGAAAGCCTGCGAGCGGACCAGCGGAACGCTCCTTGACGACCCTCGCCCCCCATCATCTCCCTTGCTGTCTGATCTCCCCTTGATGTTCGACTCGCAGCAGGATGCGCGCCAGCTGTTTCGCAGTCTCTTCATCTTCGAGATGGCCAACAACCATCAGGGGTCTATCCATCATGCACTGGAGATTGTGCGGGAGATGGCCTTGCTCGCGCGGCAGTACCAGATTCGGGCCGCGGTCAAGCTTCAGTATCGCGATCTGGAAACCTTCATTCACCCGGCGCACCGCACTCGCTCGGATGTCAAGCACGTTCAGCGGTTCCTCAATACTCGTCTGACGGCGGACGAGTTCCAGCAACTGGTAGATACGATTCGGCATCAGGGCCTGATTTCGGTGGTCACTCCCTTCGACGAATCCTCGGTTCGACTGTGCATCGATCACGGCGTGGAAGTGCTCAAAGTTGCCAGCTGCAGCGCGACCGACTGGCCGCTGCTCCAGGAAATCGCTGCCACAGGGCGTCCCGTCATCGTCTCCACGGGTGGCCTCGATCTGTGGGAGATTGATCAGGTGGTGAGTTTTCTGGCACACAAGCGCGTGCGATTTGCCCTCATGCATTGCGTGGCCATCTATCCGACACCAGGCCATGCCGTGCAGATGGCATTTCTCGAAAAGCTCCGCAAGCGTTATCCCGAGGTGGCGGTTGGGTATTCGGGACACGAAGCTCCGGATAACCTGGACGTCGTGCGGCTGGCCGTCGCCAAAGGAGCGGAGTTGCTCGAGCGCCATGTCGGCGTGCCAACTCCGCAGTGGACGCTCAATGCGTATTCCATGAACCCAGACCAGACGGAGGCATGGATTTGTGCGGCCCTCGAAAGTCAGCGGGCATGCGGTACCGGCGGCCGCAAGGTGGTCACCCGGGAGGAATTGGAGTCGCTGCGATCGCTGCAGCGAGGGGTCTATGGGCGACGGAACCTGCAGCCGGGGGAGACCATTGCTCCGGAGGACGTGTTCTTCGCCATGCCCTGCCTGGACGGACAAACCACCAGTGGTTCGTTCGGACGCTACCGGACTACCTACGTGGCAACTCGCGAGTACCAGTCGGGTGACCCCGTCTGCGAACAAGCCCCACCCGACCAGATCAGTTCGATTCGTTCGATTGTGCACGACGTGAAAGGAATGCTGCATGAAGCCCACATTGTTGTCAGCAGCGATTTCGAAATCGAACTCTCCCACCATCACGGCCTGCAGGAGTTTCGCCGCATCGGTGCCATCATCATCAACATGATCAACCGCACCTATTGCAAGAAGCTGGTCATCGTGTTGCCCGGGCAGTCGCATCCCGCACACCATCACCGGATCAAAGAAGAGACGTTTCAGCTGCTGTGGGGCGACTTGCTGATCGACGTTGGCGGATTGCAGCGACACCTGCATCAAGGCGAGATCGTACTGATCCAGCCGGGCCAGTGGCATTCGTTCTGCAGTCGTGGCGGAGCCATCTTCGAAGAAATCTCCACCCATCACCATCGCAGCGATTCGTACTACCGCGATCCGCACATCAACCAGAAAGATCCACTGGAACGAAAGACGCTCTTTCGCGACTGGTGATCGTCCCGACTCAGTCACGCTATGCCTCGCAGGACGTCGTCATGTCAACAGCAAACAAGCGAGTACTCTTCATTGGCGGGTCGATGAATCAGACTCGGCAAGTGCATCAGGTATCGAGCGAACTGCGGGAAGTGGAGGCCTGGTTCTCACCCCATTACGCCACTGGCTGCGTAGCGGCCCTGCAGCAGTTGGGTTTGGCGGAGTTCACGGTGATTGGCCAGAAGCTCGTCGCACGCTGCTTGGGCTATCTGCAGGAGCACGGCCTGCGCGTCGACTATGGCGGGCGCCAGCACGAGTACGACCTGGTCGTTACCAGCTCGGACCTGGTGGTTCCCAGCAATATCCGGGGTAAGAAGGTGGTGCTGATTCAGGAAGGCATGACGGACCCTGAAGGCTGGTTGTTCGAACTGGTGCGACGCGTGCCGTGCCTGCCACGCTGGCTCGCCGGAACAGCTGTCACCGGAATGAGCAGGCAATACACCTGCTTCTGTGTCGCGAGTGAAGGCTACCGAGATCTCTTCGTACGCAAAGGCATCCCGTCGCAGAAGATTCGCGTGACGGGCATCCCCAACTTTGACCGCTGCAGTGATTACTGCCAGAACAGCTTTCCCTACCGCGACTACGTGCTTGTCTGCACATCCGACCTGCGGGAAAAGTACCGGCGAGAGGACCGTCGCGAGTTGATTCAGCGAGCCCTCCGCATTGCCAGCGGAAGACTCCTCATCTTCAAACTGCATCCCAACGAAGACGCAGAGCGGGCCACGAGAGAGATCAGCACCTGGGCTCCCGACGCGCTGGTCTTCCGTCACGGAAGTGCCGAAGAGATGATTGCCAACTGCCAGACCTTCATCACCCGCTACAGCTCGACCGTATTCGTTGCTCTCACGCTGGGAAAGGAGACCATCTGCGACCTGAACGTTGATGAACTGAAGCAGTTGTTGCCGCTGCAGCACGGACAGGCGGCACACAATATCGCAACGGTCTGTCGGGGACTCCTTCTTCCCTCGCGCGATGACCAACCGCGCCTGCAGGCCACCGTTGCCGTTGACGGTGAACCACTGGCCCGCGACGCGGATGAGTCGCATTGCCACCGGCACGATCTGGAGGTGCCTCAGGCCAAATAGGGATAATGCTCACCAAGAACGCGACTGCGCAGCACATTCGCGAACGTGGAATCGGTGGCCAGAACGGGCCGCAGCATCGTCTCGTCCGAAGGGGAATAGATGTCAACCGCTGCCAGAAACTCCTCAGGCTCCCAATATACCTGATACCCGCTCCTCGCCAGCTTGCGGACAACGAAAGTACCGGACTTCCGTTTGCGGAACACCAATCCATGACAGACCAGCACGCGCATGCCCCTGGGCGATACGGCGTCAAAGAGCGCGCGGTCGGGACGACTGTTGCCAACCGCCCCCACGATCCGCTCTCCGTGCTGATCGGCGTAGCGCCGCACCACGTCCATCTTCCCGTCGAACGTCACATTCAGCTGCTCGACCCCGCCCGTAAAACGTCCCTCCGCACGATCAAATCCGTACAGACTGCCGTTGACGAGCACCCGCCGGGTATCCAATCCCTGGTCTGCCAGCAGTCGCACACACTGCTCCGTCTGCAACTGCTCGGAACCGGTTACCAGCACCACCACCGCCCGCCGGGTCAAGCGGCGCAGCAACTCGACTGCACCTTCGAACCAGAGCCCCTTGATGCTGGGCAGGTGCTGATCCAACTTGCGGCGCACTTCGGCCACCGGCATGTCGTGTAACATCGCAGCTGCCAGATAGTGCAGCTCCGAGAAAACGTACTTGTAACGCCGCCGCTGCTCACTATGGAGAGTACGCAGAGTCCACAGCCTGGCAAGATTCCAGATGAATCGCAGCAGCTTGCCCGCGTTGACTGGCTCGTGAAACAAGACCTTCCCGACGAAGTTCGGAATCAACGGCTGGGCCAGCTTGACCATGGGCAAGACGTCACCCCGCACCGTCCCGTCCACGTCCAGCAAGATCAGCGGAAGATCCCGCAAAGACTCCGGAACCGTCGGCCAGCCATATTCCTCGTCGGAGCTCACGAACTGTCCTTACCTGCTGCGCCCTCGATCGTCACCCTGTGCTCCACTGGCAACATGAAACGCGGAATTGCAGACCCTGAGTCTGTGCGGTACCAGAGCAGTGAATCGAGGTGCACCATTCTGCGGCGCATCGCTGCCTATGACGCATGAGAACCACGTAATAGCGGAGGAACCGGAAGCGGTTTCCGTCAGTTCTTCTGGCAGGTGGTTTCGGTATTCTCTATTCGTCATTACCTTCGTCATGAGGTACTTCGTCATTCGTCATTCCGGTCAGACGTTGCCGAATCGCGCACGGCCATTCGACGGTCTCTCAGCGCCAATTCATCGGCACGATTGCGCCACTCCCAAATCCTCCAACGTCTCCCCAATACACGACACCAGTTGCCGAATGTCCTCGGGAAACACATGCCCGATCGTCCCCACACGAAACGTCGGTGCCTGGCTGATCTTGCCGGGATACAGCACGTACCGGCGTTTCTTCATCAACTCATAGAACTCCTCAAACGTGAAGTGACTGTCGTCAGGATACAGGAACGACGTGATAACCGGCGACTGGTACTGACGCTCGATCAATGCCCGGATTCCCAGTTCCTGCAGCCCGGAGACGAGCAGCTGTTGATTCTCGGAGTATCGCTGGTAGCGTGCCGCCACTCCACCTTCTTCGTCCAGCTCATTGAGTGCCTGTTGAAAGGCGCGCACCACGTGCGTGGGCGAAGTGTACCTCCATTTCCCCCCGTGCATCTCCATCTCGTGCCACTGGTCGTACAGATCCAGACTCAAACTGCGGGCCCACCCTCGAGTTGCCTCCAGGACCGAGCGGTCTGCCAGCACAAATCCAAACCCAGGCACTCCCTGAATACACTTGTTGGACGACGAAATCAAGAACTGAGCATGCACGTCGTGCACATCCAGTGGAATTCCGCCCAGCGAGGA
This sequence comes from Pirellulaceae bacterium, assembly GCA_041752115.1. Classification (GTDB taxonomy): domain Bacteria; phylum Planctomycetota; class Planctomycetia; order Pirellulales; family Pirellulaceae; genus JAJRVM01. The sequence goes on from JBGSHS010000108.1 coordinate 37,311, forward strand.
CATCGCATCCAGGATGTAGCACTTCCCGTGCCGCTGGGCCACTCGCCCCACCTCCGCCGCCGGGTTGAGCAGTCCCGTTGTTGTTTCGCAGTGCACCATCGCCACGTGACTGATGGAAATATCGCCTTGCAGCTCGGCCTCAATCTCCGCAACATCGGCGGGACGCGTTTCGGGCACTTTGATCACCGTATGAGCGATCTGCAGCCGTTGCGCCATCTGGACCATCCGCTGACCGTAGGCGCCGTTGTCGACAATCAGCAGCTTGTGGTTCGGACCGACGACCGAGCCGAGCGTGGCCTCCACGGCAAACGTGCCGCTCCCCTGCATCAGGACCGCCGTATAGTCCGCTCCACCAGCGACGAGTTGGACGAGCCTCTGACGAATGTCCTGAACGATCTGGTGATAATCGTGATCCCAGGTGCAGTAGTCCTGCAGCATGGCTCGTTTCACGCTCTTCGAAGTGGTCAGCGGGCCAGGAGTCAGCAGCAGATAAGGTATGTCATCGTCCATCGCAATGTCCCATTGATCAGTTTGAGCTACAACCGTCCATGACGGTCTCGTGTACATGAATCTGGCGCAGTTTCAGCTCCGCAAATACGCGATCCGGATCAAACACGTTCTCGGGTGCAACCACTCCGAGATCGAGGGCCTGACCGGTCACGACTAAATGAGCGCCGATGCCCATCGGGATTCCGACGCAGCGGGTGTACGCGCGCAGGCCGGCCCAGTCCCTCACACTGCCGTCGGAGGAGGGATGCGTGTGGGTCAGGACGTGCCGGACCGGTCGACCGTCGCGCAGGCCGCTCACCTCCACGTGCAGAGCATACCCGTACAGGGCGGTCGTACTGCCTTCGGGAGATTGAAGCAGATAGGCCACAATGGCGTCGAGAATCGGTACCTCCGTGTTCTTTAGCCGAACCACATCGTTGCGGAGGAAGCCCCAATCATAGAGTGCCCTCAGCAATGCCATGTTTTTCGGTGGCCACGTGCCGCGTACTTCGATCAGCCGAACTCCTTTGGCGGCCAACGACCTGGCCAAGGTCACGGTTTCGGGATGAGGAATGATGTACTGCGGGTGCGTGCCGTACGGCTCTGGCAACGGAATATCGCGCGGCCGCGCAAAGGGCTCAACCTGAATGAGCTCCCCTTCCTCGAACACCACACGACTCGGCAGACCTGGCTCGTATTCGATCCGCGTCGTCTCGGCGATGGCTTGTGAGAACGCGATCGGCCGGAAAGCGCCGTGGCTGATTCGTACCGTGTCGATGGTATCCAACTGATCAGCCGCCTTGCGCGCCATGAGGTTGGTGATGCCGGGTGTCATACCGAACCCCGCCACAAACGTCTTTCCCTGTTCACGAAAAGCGCTGTCGCAATCCCATTCGTGGCTCATTCCGTTCAGATTGATTCCGTGCACTCCTGCCCTGGCAATGCACCGCGTGACCGTATCGTTGAGCGGAATAGAGGTTCCATCCATGACGAGGTCGTAGTGGCGCATGTGGGCGATCGCGGCATCCTCATCCCTGGCATCCAGAGCAACACCTTGGGCCCGGGCATCCCCCAGCCAGGCGACGGCCTCCCGAGCTGCCCGCTCGTACTTGTCGGCAATCGTAACCTGCTCCACGTCGGTATACTGCAGCAGATCGTGAACCGCCTCGCGGCAGATCCGCCCTGCTCCTCCCACGGCTAATATGCGCATGCGAGTCGTGCTCCTGCCAATCGCCCCGGTGGGCGACGGTCTGAAAAATGTTGGACTGCCAACAAGGATGAGCTCCCGGAGCTCACCAACGAAGATTGACGTTCTTGACCTGCGTGTAGCTGATGAGTTCCTCAAAACACTCTTCGCGATCCAAACCGCTCTGCTTCCATCCTCCGTAAGGTGCACCCAGATATCGGCCCTTCGAGTTGATCCAGACGTAGCCGCACTCCAGACGCTCCGCCGTCTCCAAGGCCACATTCAGATCGTTCGTGCAGATCGACGCGGTCAAGCCGTATTCCAGCCCATTCGCCACGGCAATCATCTCGTCGTAGTTCGACCACGGCATGACCGACATCACGGGGCCAAAGATCTCTTCACTGCCGATCCGCATGTGGGGCGTCACGTGATCGAACAGCGTGGGGAGGATGAAGAGACCGCGTGCCAAAGCTGGATCGTCCGGCCGCGTGCCGCCCGCTCTCAATACGGCCCCTTGTTGCTGGCCGGCCTGAACATAGGCCATCACCCGCTCGTACTGCTCGGGCGAAACGATCGGTCCGAGGTCCGTTTCGGGGAGCCAGGGCAAACCCACGCGCAGGGCCCCCAGTTGCTCAGTCAGCTCAGCAACCACCGATTCGTGCAGCGACTGATGGACAAGTACACGCGATGTCGAACTGCACGACTGCCCCTGCCGATTCATGTTCATCCCATCGATCGCCTGCCTGGCCGCGACCGCAGGATCGACATCAGGAAAAATCACAATCGGGTTCTTCCCCCCCAGTTCCAGCGTCAGTCGTTTGAGCCCGTCGGCCGCGTCCCGAGCGATCATCCGCCCGGTTTCCACGGATCCGACGAATCCAATGCGGCGCACCAGCGGGTGGCGCACCAGCGCCGCTCCTGTGGCACCGTCGCCCGTGAGGACATTCACGACACCCGGCGGCAGAATCCCTTCGCAGATCTCACCAAACCGCAGGCTCGACAGGGACGCCTGCTCTGGCGCCTTGATCACGACCGTGTTGCCCGCCGCCAGGGCGGCGGCCGCCTTCTCCGCACAGAACCGAAACGGATGATTGAACGGATTGATCTTGGCCACAACTCCGTACGGCTGGCGTCGTGTCCAGTTGAGATGTCGGGGTTCTCGAGAAAACGTCTCGCCTTTAATCTCCGTGATCAGACCGGCAAAGTATCGAATTGACTCGACGGCCCAATCCGCATCGCCGATCATACCGGAGAGAGTATTGCCCCCATCCAGGCAATCGATCATCCCCAACTCCTCTCGACAATCGGCAATCCGGTCCGCCAACTGTTCGAGCAATCGTGCACGTTCGGCGATCTTCATCCGTTGCCAGGTGGAGATGTAGGCCCGCTGCGCGGCGCTGACGGCCCGATCGACATCGGCAGCGGCGGCTATCGGCACATCGGCCAGACGCTCGCCGTTGGAAGGATTAACCGCCACCAGCGTGCAGGCAGTGGCGGGATCCTGCCATTGACCATCAATGAACAGCCCGTGAGGCCGAAAGGGCAGTGAAGGCGGATTCACATCGGCTGGCTTATGCATGACTTCGATCCTGAACGGAGTGATCCTGAACGGAGTGTGGGACAATGGCGGCGCGAAGCACAGAACGTTGAGCGGCCTGAGCAAATGCTTCGTTGATCTGCTCCAGCGGGAAGACTGCATCGACCAGTTCGCCAAAGGGGTAGACACTGCTCTGCTGTGTCACGAAGTCGACCGCCTGGACCAGATGTCGAGGATGGTAGTTGTGAACGCCGCGAAGTGTGATCAGCTTGCGAATCAAATCGTTGCCATCCACCTGAAACTCGGATCCGGGATTGACGAGGCCGCCAAGCACATAGCGCCCCCCCACACGCAGCATCTTGACCCCGGTCGGAACCACGTCCGGACTACCGCACACTTCGATCACCACGTCCGCGCCGCGCCCGCCGGAGAGCGAGTTGACCAGCCTGATCAGATCGGCTGGCGCCAGTCCAGTTACGTTCACCGTTTCATCGGCTCCAAACTTCCGCGCCATACTCACCCGGCCGGCAACACTGTCCAGACCAATCACCAGCCTCGCTCCTCGCGCACGGGCAATCGCGCAGGCATAGAGTCCGAGCAGCCCCAACCCTTGCACGACCACCACATCGCCGATCTCCAACTGCGCGTTTTCGCAGACCGAGATCATGGTCGACACTCCGCAATTGATCGGCACCGCTTCCCGATCGCTAAGCGATTCCGGGAGTTTCAGAATGCCGGACCTGGGAACGATGTAGCAGTATTCGGCGAAGCCCCCCAGCAAATGCGGATCGGTATCCACCGCCTCATGCCCGTACTTCCCCAGCTGTGGCGTCTTCTGGGGCACGCTGCGCACGTCACACCAATAAGGATCATCGCTCCAGAAGTACTCGGTCCACGTGATCCGATCTCCCTCAGCCAGCGGGCAGCCTCGCAAGTCGCAACGCACCTCGGCCCCCAGCTGATCGATCACCCCGATGATCTCGTGACCGAGTATGCCGGGACAGGGATTGGGGCGCAGCCCCTGCCACGAATGCACGTCCGAGCGGCAAATCGAGGACATGGTTACCCGCACCAACGCTTCCGTCGGCCGCACATCGCGCAGCGGCAACTCGCGGATGACGAACGGTGCACGGGGCTGATCGTAAACAGCTGCTTTGGCATAACGCGACACAGTGACACCTGTCAGCAAACCCCGTTGATGGCGTAATCAAACACATGGTGGCTCCGCAAGCCCCCCCGTTGAGCGCGGTCGGCGTACTGGTGCGTCAGTGGCCGATTCAGAATGAACGGCACCTCCGCCTCCCAGATGCTCCCATGACTCCGCAACCGCTGGCCGCGGAGACCGGCGATGTCGTGCTGATTCGGACAGGTTCCCAGCGCAATGCCTTCCCCTCCCATCACCGCGAAATCGGCCTCCACATCATAGGGAACCTGCAGCTCACAAACCGCCTCCTCGCGCGTCCAGACGCGCGCAATCCCGTCTCGTGAACGCAGAAAGTCGAGCAACTGGTTGGTCGGCAGCTCGCCATGGCAGTAGACACGCACAAACCCGCCCAACGCACCATGGTGCCCGACGAAGGCATCCGTAATCGGGCAAATCACGGTCGTACTTCCCACCCCCACCAGTCGGTCGAGCTCTTCCTGCAGCCAGATCACACGCGGCTGACCTTCCTCATCTGCCATGTCGCTCATTCCATGATCGGCCGTCAATGCCACAACAGCCCCTTCCTCCTCGATGGCGGCAAACCTCGCGTCCAACTCCGCGTAGAACTGATCGGCCAACGGATGCCCAGGTGCATAGGCATGCTGAATGAAGTCGGTGAGCGACAGGTACATCAGCTGGGGCCGCATCGTCTGCAGCAGACGGATACCTGCATCCAGAACAAAAAGTGATAGATCCGCGGAATACATGTCGGGCAAAGGTCGCCCCACCAACGCCAGTACATCCGAGATGCCGTTTTCCGCCCAGGAGCACTGATCCGCACACTGGGCCGAGAAGTTCACAGCCCGCTGCGGTGCCACCGGCATCTCCTTGCCCAACTGGGCCCGCAGCTTGTCCTTGGCCGTGACAGACGCCACCCGAGCTCCGCGCCGGGCAAACTCCGCCATCACCGTCCGGCTGCGCAACATCTCCGGTCCGGTCATCACGACCGACTGACCACTGGTTCGGTCCAGGTGATAGTTGCCCGAGATGCCATGGGTGGCGGGCAAGGAGCCGGTGGCGATCGACATGTTGTTCGGACAGGTGAAACTGGGCATACTTCCCTGCGCGACGGCGAAGAACCCCGTTTGCATGAAACGCTGGATGTTCGGTATCAGCCCCCGAGCACAACCGCTCGCCAGATACTCTGGATCCCCCCCGTCAATACAAACGACCACGACCGGATCCTGGGGCCATCGATAAGTGACTCCGTTGAGTTCTACCGGCACACAATCTGAATCCAACACGAACACTCCTTTAACAATCCTTCACGACCCATTTTCCGACAGCGTGACTTCATCGCACCGTCTGCGTCACAGTCCGTCCAGGAATGACGCAAAGCAGCGTCGCTCTCGTCGACGCTCCGGTTAACCGCAACCTGTTTCAGTTTCGCTCCACCCACCGGGCGGCTTCCTGGCGACAGCGTCCCCGCACCGTGAGCCGCCGGGAAGATGTTGTACCTCGATGACCAACGATGGTCCATCGGCCCATTCTGAACAAGCGAGCGAAGGTCCCCTGGATCAAGCCAGGCTCACATCATCTTTCTGCTATTCCGCTGTCGTGCGGAAACGGCCAGCACCGGTCGCCGCGCGATCGAAGCCACGCTTGCCCAGTGTGTTCAACTTGCGGCAGGCGATGTATGTATCCTCTCGCCGAGTGACGACGTCAAGTGACTTGCGCAAAACACATTCATTACTCGCAGGTATTTAACTTGCTTCCGCACGGCTGTGGCCAGATGCTGATAGGTCCACATGCTTGAGCATCAATTAACTCCGTTCTTTCGCGCCACGACGGTACAGACGAAGACCTATGGAACGTAAGAGAATCGGATCGGCCGCGAGTCTGGCTGCCGGCGTGGCCGCGGCCTTTGCGACCTACTTCTGCATGTATGCCTTCCGCAAACCGTTTACCGTCGCGACTTACGAAGGCTATCATCTGTGGGGCATCGACTACAAAATCATCTTGATCATCTCGCAGGTGCTGGGCTATACGCTCTCCAAGTTCTCCGGCATTAAGATCATTGCCGAGATGCCGCCAGGGCGGCGCATTGCCGCCATCCTGGGTTTCATCGGTGCCGCCGAGGTGGCGCTGATTCTGTTCGGACTGGTTCCGCCGCCGTGGGGCGTGGTGTTTCTGTTTCTCAACGGACTGCCGCTGGGACTCATCTGGGGTCTCGTCTTCAGCTTCGTCGAGGGACGCCGCTTCACGGAACTGCTGGGAGCCGCTCTGTGCGTCAGTTTCATTCTCTCGTCGGGCGTGGTCAAGTCCGTCGGCAAGCTGCTCATGACTCAGGTGGGCATCAGCCAGTTCTGGATGCCGGCCGCGACGGGACTGGTGTTTGTGGCGCCTCTGCTGCTGTCGGTCTGGGTCTTGTCGACGATGCCTCCGCCGACAGCCGAGGATGAACAGTATCGGACGCGCCGAGTCCCGATGCTCGCACAGCAGCGGCGCGCGTTCTTTGGCCGCTTCGCTCTCGGAATCGTGCTGCTGGTTGTGGTCTATGCAACCCTCAATACGTATCGCGATTTTCGCGACAATTTTGCCGTGGAACTGTGGACTGCTCTGGGATACATCGACGCTCCTGCGATCTTCACTCTCTCGGAGGTCCCCGTTGCTCTCATTACCTTCGCCTCCATCGGATCCCTGATCCTGATCAAGAATAACCGTCTGGCGTTCTGGACCAGTCTGAGCAGCGTCCTCTTCGGAGCAATACTGACGGCTGCCGCGACGCTCGCCTATCAGGCCGGCATCGTTGATCCAGCCATCTGGATGATCACCGTCGGCTTGGGGATGTACATTCCGTATATTGCCTTTCACGTCATGATCTTTGAGCGCATGATCGCGCTGTTCCGCCACGAAAGCAACATCGGTTTCCTGATGTACATCGCCGATGCGTTTGGCTATCTCGGCAGCTGCCTGGTCATGCTCTATCGCAATTTCGGAGCAAAGCAGCTCAGCTGGCTGGACTTCTTTATCGGAGCCAGCTATGCCATGGCAATCGGCTGTGTCGTGTTGACCGTCCTGTCGATCATCTACTTCCGCTATAAGCTCAGCTCAGTGGCCGGCGTCAGGATCCCGGCCGCGCAGTACGCCAGTTGAACACCCGGTGCACTACTGCTCTGTGGCCGCTTGAGCTTCCGGACCCTTCAGACAGCCACAGAACATCGAACAACCAGCCGCAGAATGAAGAAGGGAGTCAAGGCAAGGCGTGCAAGCCAGTGGAGCCGCTGCCTGGAACTGCAACACGTGTTTCTCCCAGTTGGTGATTGGATATTCCTTGTTCGATATTCTGCGGTTCAGATGCCTCAATGGCCTGCGCCACCAACGATTCAGACCGAGTGAGTCGCTGGACGATCCAGGTTGTTTGTCTCGCTGTGAAGTGAGGTAGCGGGAAATGGCTCCGTTTGGCAACCGACCGCCAAACCCCATTTCGCAGCGGGAGCAAGACCGCGACCGACGAAACGAATAGGTAAGATACTGCTCACGTCGGCGCATCCCCACTGAACCAGCAGGATCGCCTGAGTGTCCAGAACGAAGTGTCCAGAGCGCCTGCGTGTGCCGGGAAGTCGCCGCGTCACGATGTCGTGGGTCAGGGGTGGCCCATTGGCAGGGATAGACTCCTGCCTGAGGGGACTAGCCTCCTGCTGCCGACGAAGTTGGGACCGGAATGGGCCTTGCAGCATCAGGCCCCCAGAGGCCCCCGGGCCAGGTCGCCATAAAATGGCATCGTGACTTAATTTCATCCGGCGATTACCCTGTAGGAAGAGCTGCGCGGATACTCAAGTACAGTCATGGCAGGTTCGGAGCAACGAAGATGGCCTCGGATGGTTTGGCGGCACTGCGGATCGATCGATCCCGGCGTCGGCGGCGGATTTCCCCCTGGGTGTGGGTCTTGCTGATCGTCATCGCGGCGGCTGCAGGCCTGAGCCCGCGACTGTTGCGAGAACTGCAGGTGGCGGAGGTCACTGTGGCTCCGGCGGTTCAAGTGACCGCCACAGGCGAGTCGCTGGATGGCCATCCCGAACTCACTGCAGCGGGGTACGTTGTCGCCGACCGACAATCGGTCCTGGCGACGAAGTTCACCGGTCGGTTGGCCAAGTTGAATGTAGCGGAAGCCGAGTTTGTACAGGCTGGAGACGTGGTTGCCGAGATAGACCATAGCGAACTGGACGCCACCATTGCCCAGGCCGAGGCCGAGGTGGGGGAAGCGGTGGCGGAGGTGGAGCGATTGACCAAGCTCGCCGATCAGGCCGAGGCGGAACTGGCGGCCACTGAGTCGCCGTTGCAGACGTTGGCGGCCGAGATCAAGCAGTATGACATTCTGCTGGACGACGCTCAGCGGCGATTGGAGCGGGACGAGAAACTGGTAGCCAGCCGCGCCGTGGGCGCATCGGAAGTCGAAGACCGCCGCACGGAAGTGCTGGGGATGGAGGCCAAGATCGCGTGGACTCAGCAGCGTCGGCGCGAGGCAGAAATGCGGATCAATGTGGCC
>JBGSHS010000109.1:0-12714 GCA_041752115.1 Pirellulaceae bacterium
GGCAAACCGCCGCCACGCGGTTCCAGCTGCCGCCACGGCTCAACCGGTACGAGCCCTCTTTGACACCTAGCGGATCGGTGATCGCTTCGACACCATAGTCCCCATAAGAATCGTGCGTCCACTCAAACAGATTCCCGTGCAGGTCAAACAAGCCGCGAAGGCTCGGGCGTGATTCCCGCGGCGGATGCAGGTGCTTGCCACTGTTCTCATGAAACCAGCCAAAACGGTTCAACAGCCCCACCTCGCTCCCGAATCCATACGCCGTTCGCGCACCCGCGCGGGCCGCTACCTCCCACTCCGCTTCCGTCGGTAAACGAAAGCCCCGCTTCCCCAGCTCCAGCGGCCAGTCCCGCGGCGCCCAATTGGCACTCCGATTCGGCTCACGCGGATACTGCGCCTCGTCAAGCGCCTCTGGAGCCGCATACGCCTGCTCCTCCTCCGACAAACCCGACTGCTGGCCCAGCCAGCGGCAGAAGCCCACCGCGTCGTACCAGTCGGCGCCAGCGCCGGCGGCCTCGGGCTGCGCGTCCGATTGCTGCATCAAGCCGGCGTACATGGGTTTGAACGTGATCAACTCATCCCAGGTGATTTCCCGATCCAACAGCCCATATGGTCGCGTCAGTTTCACCCGATGCCGAACCTCATCCTTGGTCCGGTCCAGTTCGTCACTGAACGAACCAATCTCATAGTCGCCGGCCGGGAACACGATGAAGGTGTAGTGGAAGGTCTTCGGCGGCGCGGACGGTCCCACCGCAATCGCCAGCGTGAACCACTCCCGACCAGGCGAATACGGCACGGGGGTTTGGTCCACTTTGCGGGCGATTTCGGTCTGTCCCCACTGACGTAACAGCCAGCCCGCCGCGCCGTGCACGCCGGAACTTGGATCCTGGCCGTACCAGTCGGCCAATTGCTTCAGCAATGCCTCCCGCCGCGCTGCGGGGATCTCCTCGCGTGAGAACTCGCCCAGCGCCAGCAACAATGCATAACGTGCATTCTTCGGATATCGGTCTTGCGGCGCGTCGCTGACCAGTTGCAGGCAGTCGATTAGCGTCTCCACCTCGACCTCGCGCGGCCGGCAGCGGAACATGAACTGCGTGAGTGCCTCTGGATCATCGGTCATCGCAAAGACGGGCAATACTCTTTCGCGCTCGCCCAGTCGTAGCAATGTCACGGCGGCATTCGCGCGGCGCTGACCGAAGGCCACACGCTCGACCGACCCTAATTCCTCGGGGGGCAATGCCGCGGCAACTTCATGAAGAATGTCCACGGTGGACGGTGAAGGTCTGGCCGCGACGAGGGGATACAGAACGGCGTATTGCTGCGCAGTGGCGACAGTGAGCAATTCCGACAGTGTGGCGATGTCGCTGGCCGCGTAATCGGCAAACGCATTGGCGGCGCTCAGCCGCTGAGCTTCCGTGGCAGTCGTGTCGCCAAAGATCGTCTCGAGATCGGGCAGCAGTCGCCGATGGATCGGCCGCAGATTCTCGCGCAACAGCGGCTGGAATTCGGCATTGGCCGAGACCAGTTGCTGGGCCACAAACTTCAGGTCCTCGTCGGACCAGGAGGCCGCTTCCGAATCCGGGACGTAATCGGCCAGGGCCTGCGCCGCGCGGAAGCGGCGATCGGCGACGCGGTCATTCCTGAGGATGCCCCACAATTGCCTGGTAAGTTCATTGGCGTACGGCCGCAATTGCAGACGGATCGGGGCGATATACGCGACCTTGTTGGTCAGCAGTTCTTCCAACAGGGGTGCGACCAGCGATTGGTCTCGCGCCACCGTTGCCAAGCGGGCGTGCAGTTGCGACCGTTCTTCGTCGAGCGTCTCGGGGCGTTGTAAGAGCAAGGGCGACAGGAAAGTAGCCGCGGTATCGGGATTCGCGTCGAGTTCCTTCACAATGTCAGGTAACTGGCTCGGCTCGGCACTCACCAGGCGACCGACCAAGCCCTCGATGCGGGTCGCTTCCTGTTCCCTTGCCTTCTCCGCCACCAACTCGCGCCGATTCTGATCCACACGATGCCACGTCCATAAGCCGGCTGCCGTGATCAGCCCCAGCAGCACAACGGCCGTCGTCAGCCGGGATAAATGGAATCGATCGGCTCGTCGGATCATGGCCCGTTGCGGGTCAGTCCAACGGTTTTTGTCCGTCAGCAGCCGGATGTTCAGCCATTCCACGAGAGACGGCAGGAAGCGGTTTTCCGGCTTCGAGTGCCACGTCACCGACGTATCGAACAGCTTGAGTTCCGCCCGGCCCTTGCGTGTTTCTTTCTGTTTACGAGTCAGCCAGTCCCGTAGCGAATGCACCAGATAGTCATGGGTCAGTTGAAAGTATTTCTGGCCTGCTTGGGTCTGTGTGACGGCATCATCGTCAGCATTCTTGCCTTCGGGGTCGGTCGGCGTGATGAGCCGGATTTCACTGTCCAGCATGCGGATCAGGTCATCGAAGTCCTTGGGTCGGTTGCCGTAGCCACTGGTTTCCAGTAGCTCTGCGTACGACCGCATGTGCCCTTTGATGTCCGTGCCGAAATCGGGCAGCAGGTCCTTCAGAACCGCACGGGCGGCTTTCTGGTGCAGCCGATGTTCGGGAGGTGAGTTGGAAGCACTGAATGTTTCTTCGAGGAAGGTGACGCCGACGCCTTTCGTTCCGCCGACTGCTTTCAGCGTGGCCGGTGTCCACGGCTTGCCCTTCATCATCTCGGCAAACAACGCCAACCGGACGCAGACAACTTTGCCTTCCTCGGCCAGGCCAGCCACCGATTGGCGAATGAAGTCTCTTTGTTCCTTCGTAGCGTCACGGATGTTGTCGGGCAGTCTGCCGAAGGCTCGACCGAATGCTGCCAACACTTTGCGCGCGTGGTCCAAATCGAAAAGATCGGTCAACGCACTGTTGTGTCCTTCAACAAGGCGGATTTCCAGTTCTTTCAAGAACCGACTCACGGCCAACCAGAAGTCATCCCGCACCATCACGAGGCACTGCACTCGGGCTCCGTCGCACTGCCGCAGGGCTTGCACCAGATCGCTGGCTTCTTCTGCCTTCTTGGCGTGCAACCATTGCTCGAACTGGTCGAGCACGATCAGCACTTTCTTGCCGACGGGAATGCCTTGACCGCGCCGTAACGCCGCCAACGTGGCTTTCAGGCTCAGGTTGTCCTCCAGCGCAGGACACCGCTTTCGCAAGCCATGCAAGAGACGAGTCTCGGTTTCCTCCAGTGTGGCCTCGATGTATACGGAGATCACGTCTTCGGAGAGTCGTGGCAGCAATCCGGCCTTGACCAGTGACGACTTGCCGCAACCCGATGGCCCGTAGATCAAGCCGACCGCGAAGGTGTTGTCGGGATCAGTTTCTTCAATGCGCGTCTTCCAGAACCGCAGGCTGTCCGGCAAACCATCACGATCACGGGGACCGGGGAGCAATTCCAGAAAGAAGTCGGCATCGTGAGCGTCGAACGACCGCAAGCCTTTCGGCACGATCTTGATGGGCAGGTTGTCGGAGGAACCCTGGTTGAGCCAAGCCGAGGATGCGGCGACCGATCCCACCGACGTGGACGCCGGCGTCGACGCGTGCGACTCCGAAGCAGCCGAAGCCACGCCACCCGGCGACGTGCCGCTCTGGATGACCGTCTGTTCGGCCAGGAACAGCCGCAGGTCGTCAGCCATGTCGTGTGCCGACGAGTAACGCTCGCTGGCCCGCTTCGCCATCGCCTTGTGGCAGATGCGTTCCAGTTCCTTCGGCAACGTCTCGTCGTATTGCCGCAGCGGTTTGGGTTCATACCTGGTGATTTGCTCGAACAACTCAGCCTGGGTATCGCCGCGAAATGGCTGGCGACCGGCCAGCAGCTCGTAGAACACCACGCCGAGACTGAAGATGTCACTGCGGCCATCGACACGATGTGCTTCGCCGCGAGCCTGTTCCGGACTCATGTAGGCGGGCGTCCCCGCATACTGCGGCCCCTTGCCGAAGTTCGCCTCGCAGAGTGCCAACCCGAAATCAACCACATACGGCTTGCCATCCTTGCCGATCAGAATGTTGCCCGGCTTCACGTCCCGATGTATCAGACCCTGCTTGTGAGCGTAGTGCAGGGCTTCCGCCACCGTCGCCACCAGTTCCGCGGCTTCCCGGTAATCCGTCCGTCTCTCGTTCAGCCTCGTGCTAAGGTCTGTTCCCTCGATGTACTTCGAGACAACAAAAAAGGGGCAGTCCTCTGTGCTACCAACATCATGCACCGGCACCACACCGGGACCGTCGAGATTGGCGACCGTGCGAGCTTCGGCCAGATAAGCCGCGGCGTTGTCGAGACGCGCAATCAGCCCGGCGTGCGGCACCTTGATGGCGACGAGCCGATCCAGTTGTTCATCATGGGCCAAATAGACCAGGCCGAAGCCGCCCTGGCCCAAAAGCCGTTCGATGCGGTAGCGACCGATCCGCTCGGGGTGTTTGTCAGGCGCCGCGTCACGAACCGGGACGGGCTTCCCTGGCGAGTCCTGCGTCAAGTCGTGCCGGTTCAAATCGCTCATGTAGCTTGGTCGTCCTCGTGCATGTCGGGTGGCCTGACATCGCTTTCTATAGGGTCTCCATTTTAACGAGAACGATTTGTCACCGTCAGTCACCCGTCGAAAGTATTTTTCGACAAACCAAGTGCCAGGTCAAGCATTCAGTTCAGCGGCGAAGGCTTCTCCGCCGCCGACGGATCGCCGGATCCGATCTGCGACAGGATGCGCGTAAAATCAGACATGGGCAGGGGCTCGAAGGAAAGTTGACTCCCAGCCTGATTATGGCCGGCGCAGGGGTCGGGTCCACGTGTTCATCGTGACTGGCAACCAAGCCGGGCGCTGGCGATTTTGGGCACGATCGTCGCGGCTATCGGGCGACGGCCTCTCCAACTTGCATTCTGGTGGCGGTTCCATCAACCAACGACGCCAAACGCATCACGTTGCGCGCCGAAGTGAATTCCACCTCGGCAGGAAACGGCATGTAGCCAGCGCGTACAAGTGCCGCACCTTTGAGTCGTTCCCTGCGAGGGTCTATCCCACCCAGGTCTGACAGACCTGCTCCAGTTGCTGAGCGTCGTCAGTCGGATTTTGGGGTCCACGCGAGCGAGGCCGACCCGTGTCTCACTCTGATGACACTCACCTTCCAGGGAATGTGTCCCAGGTGGATGTGATCTGTGCGCGCAAGCGAAAGGCGTTTGGGTCGGGGCGAGGGATACCCGTTGCGGGTCACGGCTGTTCCACGCATCTTCAGCGGCTCGGACCTTGGCTGCAACAGTTTCCAGCGTGAATGGTGGTCTGAGGACGGTCATGGTGTTTGCCTTTCAAGTTGACGGTGATCGAAGCGAGGCGGGTACTTGGTCGCGGCCAAGCACCCTGCCGAAAACCAAACGGCTTACTGTTCGGCGTGGGCGGCGAGGAATTTGCGGATCAACAAGGCAACCGTGACCCCGTCCTCTTCCAGCGCGAAGTGGCCGGTGTCGAGCAGATGGAAGTCCACATTCTTGAGGTCACGCTGATAGGGATAAGCTCCGGCTGCGGGGAAGATCGCATCGTTCTTGCCCCACACGATCAGCGTCGCCGGCTGGTGGTTGCGGAAGTACTCCTGCCACTGCGGATAGAGCGGCGGGTTGCTGCCGTAGCTGTAAAACAGGGCCAGTTGAATCTCCTGATTGCCGGGACGGTCCAACAGCGGCTGCACATGGCCCCAACTGTCGGGACTGATTGTTTCCACGTTGCGGACTCCGTGGGTGTACTGCCACTTGGTCGCATCCAGGGTCAGCAGCGAACGCAGTCCGTCGCCCTGCTCCTGACTGTGGTCTTTCCAGTACGCCTTGATTGGCTTCCAGAAGTCGTTGTCGAGTCCTTCATCGTAGGCGTTGCCGTTCTGTACGATCAGCGTCTCCACACGCTCCGGGTGTTTTGCCGCGAGCCGGAATCCAACCGGGGCACCGTAGTCCATGAGGTAGATCGAATACTTCGTCAGGCCCACCTGCTCCGTGAACTTCTCGATCACGTTCGCCAAGTTGTCGAAAGTGTATTCGAACGCCTCGACCGACGGAGCCGAGCTATTGCCGAAGCCCGGGTAGTCGGGTGCGACGACATGATACTTGTCCGCCAGCGCGGGGATTAGGTTACGGTACATGTGCGAGGAAGTCGGGAACCCGTGCAGCAGCAATATCGTGGGAGCGTCTTTGGGACCGGCTTCCCGGTAGAAAATGTCGAGCCCTTCGATCTTGACCGTGCGGTGTAAGACCTGCGAGGTCGGTGTCTTCGGCTCGGCGGCGTTGGCAGTCAAGCCATACGAGACAAGTGTGGTCAGAGCCAGTGCGATGGCGGTGTTCTTCAGCGTGGTCATTGTTCAATCTCCAGTGCAGAGGGTTTGAGAAACGGACAGTTTGGGATTTGGGATTACTTGAGTTCGGACAACCGCGTGGCGGCTTCGCCCATACTCCACACATCGCTGGCTAGGAAGCGGAAGTTCGTGATCGCCGCCTCGTAGCCGTCGTATCTTCTTGGGTTAGGCGTTGGTAATTCAGACAGATCCCAGTCTTCCTGTTTGGCGACCGCGCACGAACTATCGCGTCAGATCACAACCAGGAATCGAGGCACACACTTCGTGGTGATCGACGATCGGTTCGACTTTTGGGAAGTCGATGTCTGTCTCGGCCACGTGATTGAAGTAGTTGGTGAAGATGTTCAGCGCGACGTTCGCGACGACTTCGGCAATTGCGCCGTCATCCAATCCAGCAGCGCGGACTTCCGCGATATCGGCATCACTCACCTGCCCGCGTTCGTCTACCACCTTACGAGCGAAGCGAATCACGGCATCGGTCTTCGGGTCAATGGCGGTTCCGCGACGGCTGTCGAGAATCTGATCGGGAGTCAGCCCAACCATCTTGCCGATTGCCGAATGCGCGGCGAGACAGTAGTCACACCGGTTCGCCTGTCCGACAGCCAGCGCGATCTGTTCGCGACTCTTGGCGGAGAGACTTCCCTTGCCAAGCGCACCGCTCAGGCCGAGATAGCCTTCCAACACGGCTGGTGAATTGGCCATCGCCCGTGTGATGTTGGGGACGAGCCCGAGCTTCCCTTTTACGGCATCGAGCAGTTCCTTCGCTTTTCCGGTTGCGGCTTCAGGAGCGATTTGATGAAGGCGAGGCATGGTCAGGACCTTTCTGGAATATCTGGAGGCTTGATTTGTCGCCGAGCGAACCATTCGTCTGTGACGATCCTGGTAAATACACTTCCCATGCCGGATTCCATGAAATTCCGTAAGTTGTATATTTGAAATAACTTGCGACATTCAGAGAGTGCTTCACAAGAGCACGATATTTCGTGATTCAACGACATGTCGTTGTGGCTTCGCGAATTCTCGTCACAATTGCGGTATGACAAGCTCACTTCCACCGATCGGGATCGTCGGCGATCCGAAGCGACTGCTGCTGGATCTGGCCGGACATCATCACTTGTCCGAATTGCTGCCACTGGCGGTGCGACGGCTTGCCGAAGGGCCAGCCATTGCGCTCGTCCGCATCTGGCTCATGCAACCGCCGCTGCCGGATGACTGTGCAAAGTGCCGATTGGCCGCCCAGTGCACGAACCGAGATCGTTGCCTGCATCTGGTGGCCAGCACTGGTCGCTCACTCGACGGAACTCACGCATCGTGGGATCGACTGGATGGTGCCTTTCGCCGCTTTCCGATCGGGGTCCGCAAAGTCGGACAGATTGCCCGAACAGGCCAGTCACTCGAAGTCGCTGATGTCGCGCACGACCAGGCCTGGGCTGTCGATCCCACCTGGATTCGCGATGAGCAAATCGCTTCGTTTGCGGGTCATCCGCTGTTGCACCGTGGTGAAACCCACAACGCTTGCATCGCGGATCAAGTCTTTGCGAATCAATGAATAGGCTTCAAATACAGACTCATCATTCCAACTGACCGCTGATACCGACAAGTCCGTGAGGCAGCCGCGGCGCTCGGTCAAATTGGCGTTTTCGTACCGCGTCGGTGATCGCGACCTGAGCGAGCGACGGCTCCGGCCAAAACTGCTTAGGAGGGCGTGACCTCGGCGATTTTTCTGACAACAGTTGCGCGCACATGACGACAGGTCCTGGTGGGCAATGCGATCGCGACAGGCATTTGGCATCCACGCAGGCCGTGGTGACCTATTTGGGCCCCTGAGCTATAACCTTGCAGTCGCCGGTTCCCATGCCGTTCCCGCAACTTCCAGGCCCCGTTTCGAAATCGCGAGACCATGTGGTTATATGGAAGGCTGACGCCGAGAGATGTCGGCCTTCTTGCGCTCTAGGGCCAGTGCTAACAACTACTTGCGACGAGCGTGGGCACGCCGGGCTCTCGGTGCGCCGTTTTCGCCGATGCCACACGCGTATCCCCTGTGACGCGACCTACCTGGACGGCGCCCCGATCGGCTCGTCGGCCTTGGACATCTTCCCCGGAGATAAGCGGTGGCTCTGCCGCACGCAGATCCAGTTCGGGTTCTGACCGTCGTCGCGTGCCCGCTCCCCGTCCCGGCCACGATTACCAGGTGGTGTCCGCTCGCGCCGAACTGCTCAAGAGGGAAACGGCCCTGGTGGTGTTGGGCGACGAACGAGCGACCCGATCGACTGCGATAGCGCCGGCTGCGTGTTCCAGGCCGTCATCGGTTAGACCACCGGCGAAGACAGCGCGAGCGGGGGAGCGGAAGACGCACAGACGCGAATCCCACCATCACCGAAACAATCCTCTTCCGGCCGTCCATTCCCTTGCCCGCAATCCGTAATTGACGAAGTCCTTCGCGCGGTTCTTCGGATCGTAGACGAATGCCGATACCACTAGCACTTCTGCGGGTGACGCGGGAAAATGGGTAGTACCACGCCTGGCTTGCGCGGCATACTCGGCCGAGTCTAGCGCGTAGTTGCAAAGCACGTGGGACGGACTGCCAATCCGTCCCACAAGACAAACAACCGACGATCTGCCCCGATCGACAATCCGCCTGGAGCACGCATGAGCCGGACAACTCTAATGGTCAACGCGGTTTTCGTGCTTTCGCTCGCGGCCGGGCTCTGCTGCCCGGAGGGATCTGCCGCGGATCCCGTCGTACCTCCTCGCGTTTTGGTTCTCTACAGCCAACGCCGCGAGCTGCCGATCAACCAACAATGGGAGCGCGGAATTCGCGAGGGCATCGAGGCCCATCTGGATAAGCCGGTCGCTATCGACAGCGAATATCTGGACTTCCATCGGGTGGAGAAGAACGAAGACCGTCAAGCGTTGCTGGAGCTGGTGCTGGCCAAGTACCAGCCCATCAAGCCGGATGTCGTGATTCCCGTGAGTGACGCCATCGCGGGGCTCTTCGTCCGGCAAAACCCGTTCCCGGATGCGGCCATCGTCTTCTGCTCGATTCTCGAAAAGACTCGCAACCAGCTCCCCATCAGCCCGCAGATGACTGGCGTGCTGTATCGCTTTGACGCCCGGCGCACCGTGCAGTGCGCCCGCCGTCTGATCCCGTCCACCCGTACCGCGATCGTCATTAGCGGATCGGGCGAGGCGGATCTGTTGCTGTTGGAGGCGGTTCAGGCGGACCTCGCGCCGGAAAAGGAAACCCAGTGCGAATACTGGACGGGCATGCCGATCGACATCGTGTGCGACCGGGTGTCGCAGCTTCCGCCGAGTCATGTCATCGTGTTCAACCTTTACATGCGCGACCGTGGTGGCGAAATTGCCACGGTGCCGAGGGACGTGCTGAAGCGGATTGCGTTGGCGTCCAGCGTCCCCGTCTTCGCCCTCAATGACACCTTGATGGGAACCGGGATCGTCGGTGGCTGTATGGCCCCCGTGGAAGTACAGGGCCGACTCGCTGGCGAGAAGGCCGCGAGGATCTTGCGGGGCGAACCCCCGGGAACCATTCCGTTCACCGGGACCTCCATGAACCGTTTCATCTTCGACTGGACGCAACTTCGTCGCTGGGGAATCCGCGAGGAGGATCTCCCCGCCGATTCGGTCGTCCTGTTCCGCACACCAACGATCTGGGAAGACTACCGAGGGTACGTGGTTGCCGGAGTGACGGCCATCGTCCTGCAATCGCTGCTGATCGCGGGCTTGTTTGTGCATCGCCGAAAGCGGCGGCGCGCGGAACGGGCCTTGGCAGATCAGCTGCAGTTCGAGGCCACCCTGTCCGATGTATCGTCGCGGTTTGTGGGGATCACCTCTGACGGGGTAGCTGCCGAAATCGAACGTGCCCTGGCGTGCATCGTGGAACAACTGGGGCTGGATCGCGGCACGCTGTTTCGACTCTCCGAAGACGGACGGGAATTACACGCCAACATCACGTCGGTCCGCGCGGGTGAGTCGCAGCCGCCGGCCGTGATTCCCTTGGATTCGATACCCTGGATGTGGGCCCAGCTCACACGAGGGGAGAACGTCCACGTCTCTTCCATGTCGGACTTGCCGCCGGAGGCCTTCCACGAGAGAAAACTGGCGGATCACCTCGGAGCCAAGTCCGTGGCCGCAGTTGCCCTTCAAGACAACGAAAAGACGGTCGGGATGCTCGCGTTCGGCTTGCGGAGGCACGAGCAGCCGTGGGACGAACGAATTCTGAAACGCATCCGACTGATATCCGAAGTGATTAGCAGCGCGCTGAGCCATATCCGAGCGGATGACGCGTTGGCAGCCAGTCGCAACGAAACGCGGCGATTGGCCGGCAGCATCCTCAGCGCTCAAGAGGAGGAACGCAAGCGGATTGCCCGCGAATTACACGACGATATCTCGCAACGGCTGGCTGCCGGCGCTATCGAGGCCGGAAAAGCCGAGCAGGAATTGACGGTGCCGCAGCCTGCACGGGCCGCGCTGGCCCGCCTGAAAGAGCACCTGATTGCCTTGTCGGACGACGTGCATCGCCTGTCGCGGAACCTGCACCCGGCGATCTTGGACGATCTGGGGCTGAAGGACGCCCTGCGCGCCGAGTGCGATCGCGTTGCGGAACGCGGACGTCTGGCCGTGAACTTCCGCTGCGGGCAGTTGCCGGCCTGTGTCCCCAGAGACCTGGCCCTGAGCGTGTATCGAATCGCTCAGGAGGCCTTACACAATGCAGTCAAGCACGCCCAGACGGATCGAGTTGACCTGATACTCAATGCCGACCTGGAATTCCTGGATCTGGAGGTCCGCGACTTTGGCTGCGGCTTTGATCCCGTCGCGGGCCAACGCCGTTCGGGGCTGGGGCTGGCCAGCATGGAAGAACGCGTCCGCCTGGTGGGCGGCGAGGTTTTGATTTCCTCCCACCCTGGCCAAGGAACCAGCGTCCAAGTCCGCGTGCCGTGGTCAGAGGAACCGTAGGAAAGATTGCCAATCCGTCCGCACGAACAATGCAAACATTGAATCCGTCTTGCAACCCATCCTGGAGGACGATCCATGACTCGCCCCAGAATCCTGATGGCGGACGACCACCGCATGTTGGCCGAGGGCCTGCGCACCCTGCTGGAGCCCGCCTGTGAGCTGATCGAAATCGTCGAACACGGCCAGGCTCTGGTCGAAGCGGCCCAGCGGCTTCAGCCGGATGTGATCGTCGCCGACATCACCATGCCCCTGCTCAACGGCCTGGACGCGGTCGAGCAGCTCCGTCGCCTGGGTTGCCAGGCCAAAGTCGTCTTTCTGACCATGCACAAAGACACCCTGTATGCCGCTCGCGCGATGCGCGCCGGGGCCTCTGGCTTTGTGCTGAAGCACTCCGCCAGTGCGGACCTGCTGACCGCGATTCAGGAAGCCCTGGCGGGACGGACCTACATTACCCCCGCGATCGGGGGCCTACTGGAGCGTCTCCCGGATCCGCTCCTCGACGGCGATGTTTCACTCACACGCCGACAACGCGAAGTGCTGCAGTTGTTCGCGGAAGGCCATACCGCCAAGGAAGTGGCCAAGTTGCTCTACATCTCCACGCGGACGGCCGAGGGACATAAGGTCCAGATCATGAAGCTGTTGGGAGCGCGTTCGACGGCCGACCTCGTGCAGTGCGCGATCCGCTACGGGCTGATTGGGCCGGCTTGATGAGCGCGCTTCGAGCAGGACCGACAGCCAGGCCGGCCGGCCATTGAGTGTTGGCGGCCGTTCTCACGCGTCTTTCGACTGAAACGCGTATTTCTACGCATGGATTTCACGGCACTGCAAGCTATACATTGCAGGCGAAGTAGTGCTGTGTGCCGACCTGCTGTCGGCGGTCGAGGCCATGACGAACGGACAGACGTATCTATCCGGAAGCGTGCACTGGCTGTTGCGTTTCCACGCATCGCAGAAGTTCTTGTTAGCGACACATGTTTTCCATGGGAGATTGTCATGGCAACAACTGGAAGAAGACAGTTTCTTCAGACCCTTCCCGCCTTTGCGGTCGCCGGTCACATGCTGCTGGAGTCCAGCCCGGCCCTCGGCAGCACGGCAGCGCCCCCCGAGGGGCACTTCCACCCCCTGGGTAAGGACCCTTCGGAGTTCACCAAGGAGGTGCTCCGCAAGGCCAAAGCCACCCTGCCGTTCGGCGACCAGCGGGATTTTGAGGAGCAGAAAAAGGGCTTCATCGCCCCGATGAAGGATCTGCAGATCAAGACCGACGACGGCAGTGTCGTCTGGAACATGGAGCAGTTCCAGTTCATCGATCAGCAGGAAGAATTCGACTCCATCCATCCGTCGATGCATCGCATCGCCCGGCTGAACATGAATTACGGGCTGTATGAAGTGATCCCGGGCA
>JBGSHS010000110.1:0-16606 GCA_041752115.1 Pirellulaceae bacterium
GCGGCCACCGGTCTACGCGACCGCGGCCGACTACGGATGACGCACGTACCCCTGCCCGTTGGCGGGATGGGCTGGATTCCGGTAGAATGTGGCGGGCGGAGACAGGCCGGAGTAAGACGTCGGCGTTCAACACCCCATCGATCCTCTGATAGGGAGTGGATCCTGCGCCGTTTCACGCACTTGGTGAATCCCCATGCTCTCGACAATCACTCTGGTCGCGGTCTTCACTGGACTTCTGCTCGGGACACTAGCGCTATGGGCATTGTTCCTGCGCCTCGGACTGCGTTGGGCGAAAGTGCCGGACGTGACGCTGTGGCGTGTTATTGGTGCTACCGTGTTGGTCGGGATCGTACAGATTGGCGTTGACGTTGTGCTGCTCAATTTCACGCCGACGTCCGTGGCGCAGACGATCTTTCTGGCCATGATGAAATGCGCTGCCGCAGTGTTGGTTCCATGCTTCGTGATAAGTGCCATCTTCAGAACTCACATCTGGCGAGCATTTCTGGCGTGGCTTCCCACGCTACTATCGTCTGGTGCGTCACTTGCCTTTGCTCTGCTCGTGCTGCGCCCGTATCTGTATGAGGCGTTTTCCGTCCCGTCGAATGCGATGGCGCCGACTTTTGTAGGAAATCATTGGCAGAGCACCTGCCCGCAGTGTGGTCAGCCTCGGTATTGTTCGCCACGAGAAGAGCGATACGCGACAGCCGATTCTCCACTGATGATCTGTGACAATTTCCACGTGACTCAGGCCTCGGATATCGACACGACGGTTCATTCAGGCGACCGTTTTGTGGTCGCGAAGTTTCTGACTCCGCGCAGGTGGGATCTGGTTGTCTTCTACTCACCCCGAGATCCCGAAACACCGTACGTTAAGCGTCTGATTGGCTTTCCCGGAGAGGAGGTGCGCATTCAAGACGGTTCCGTGTGGATTGATGGCGAGAGGCAAACACCTCCTGAATCCCTTCGTGGCATTGAGTACTTGTCGGAACTCCCTGGGTGGTACGGGCCAGACGTCTGGGGTTCGGCAGACCACCCCGCACTGCTCGGCGATGATGAGTTCTTTGTGTTAGGCGATTTCTCAGCGCAATCGAACGACTCGCGATTGTGGCGGGAAGGTGCTCCCGGACACCCTGCGTACGCAGTTCCAGCATCGTACCTGATCGGTGTCGTCACGCACACCTACTGGCCAGCGCATCGTTGCCGCATCCATCGCTGAAAACAGCAGCGCGGTCAGGAACGAGTCGTAGCGACTCCCCGGCGAAGGCTCATATCTGCTGATCCACCGGGACCATCAGCAGACGAGGAATAATCACGTGAGGTGGTTGTTCCAGCATGAACTTGACCGCTCGAGCGATGTCGGATGGGTCGAGTGGTGTCATCGACTTGATCATTTCCTGTTGTTGATTGGTCCAGTGCGACTGAAGGTGGGTAGCAGTGTAACCTGGTTCAATGACCATCACTCGGATTCCGGTCCCTGCCAGTTCCATCCGCAACGATTCGCTCAGCGCCTCGATCGCGTACTTCGTGCCGGCGTAGACGCCAACCGTCGGGCGGACCTTCATGCCGAGAATACTCGACGTACTAATCAAATCTCCGTGCCCTTGCGACTTGAATTGCCTCAACGCGGCGTAGGCCATCCGGACAGCTGCTTCGCAGTTGACACGAATCATCTGCGTCATGCTCTCGTCATCCACGTCGTCAATGGCCCCGATATTCATGATACCGGCGTTGTTGAACACGAAATCCAATCGGCCGAAGCGACTGATCGCTGTATCAATGAGCTTCTGAGGCAGCTCGGGCGCGGCAATGTCACCGGCCACCGCCTGCGCATCACTGGTTAGTCCCACCACCAGCTGTTCCAACTGTTGCGCGCTGCGTGCGGTGACCACCAACCGGACTCCGGCCTGGCTCAACAACTGGGCGGTTGCCCACCCGATTCCACTGGAGGCACCCGTGATGATGCCCACCGCCTCGGATAACACCATGATCCGGCTTTCCTTTCTGCAGGGCTGTGTATGTTGGTCCCGGCACGGTGGCAAGACCATTCGTTGGAGCTGAATTCCATGCGTGGACCTGACCAGCGACAGCGCATTTCCACCGGAACATGGTAGGCGATTACGGCAACCTCCACCATAAGGTGGCTGCCGCTTCGTTTGCCGACCGCTGGGCGAAATTGTCTGGTGAACTACGGTCCGGTGATGGCAAGGGTCACCAAGACGTGGACCTTTTCGTTGGACATTGGACATTCCTTGTTCAATATTCCGCGGCTGAGAGGTGTTGCTCCAACGCTGCCAAAGGGTGGGTCCCGGCGCGCCGTTGGACCTGGTTCACTTCCCGGTTCACTTCCCGTAAACATCTTCCGAGTGTCTCCGTCGGTTCCGCCCTGTTGCTGGCGGTCGCCATGGCCAAACGGGTAGCCACCGCGGTAGAATTGGCGTCAGTATCAGGCCCAGGCCAGCGGTCCCCTTCACGCACGTGCAAGGGGTGCCGACGGGCTGGGCCAATTCCTATCTTCCTTTTCAAGGAGTGACACATGAAGCAAGCGAGATCGATGGCGTGGCTTGCCGTCCTGGGAGCGTTCGCGGCCTGCGCGCTGCGAAGCGACAGGGCAGGACAAGCGTTTGCGGGAGACGGTGCGTCTCCTGACGCAGCCGCGACGGTCGGCGTTGAATTCGAGGCGCCGGTTCGGTTGAAGGCTGGCGACGATTACATTTCGGCGGAAGCCCCGGGCTACGCCTGCCCCACCATAGCCGATGTGGACAAAGACGGACTGGACGATCTGGTAGTCGGACAGTTCCGCAACGGCAACATGCAATTCTGCAAGAACATTGCCAAGTCGGGGGAGGCTCCGCAGTTTGCCGCTCCGCAATGGATCATGACCGGGAGTGACCGGGCCGCAGTGCCTGGAGTATGGTGATGCACCAGTTCGACTCCACAGTTTGTGGACTGGAACGGTGATGGGCAACTCGACATTCTTTCAGGCTGCTATTGGACTGACGGTGCCGATGCCGGACACATCCAGTGGCTGGCAGGTAACGGCACACTGGACTTCGCCGCAGCGCAGGCCGTACTCAATGCTGCGGGCAAGCCACTGGAAAATGCCAATCTCAAGGACGATCCGGACAAGGAACAGAAGCAGATATTGACCATCTGCACCCAGCAACATGCCGTCGACTATGATGGGGATGGAGACCTGGATCTGGTCGTCGGCTGCTTCGGCAACAACTTCTTTCTTTATGAGAACCACGGCAAGGACGGTCAGCCGGAGCTGAGTGAATCACCGGTCGAACTGCCGGTGAAATCACCTTCCTACCATGCGGCTCCTCATCTCGCGGACTGGGACAAAGATGGCGACCTGGATTTGCTTTCCGGGACAGCTTCTGGCGGAGTGATCCTCTCGGAAAACGTCGGAACACGACAGAAGCCAGAATGGTCGCAGTTCCAACAGATCGTTCCCGGTTCGGAGGCACACCAACAGACGACCGCTGGCGGAAAGGAGATCGTCCCCGCCCCCAGCACGCGTGTGTGGGCGGTGGACTGGAACCAAGACGGCTGGCTCGACCTGCTGGTTGGCGACAGTACCGCAATCGTCAATCCGAAGGAAGGCCTGACGCAGGAGGAATTCGAACAGCGGCAGAAAGAGTTCAATGAAAAGATGCTGGAACTGCAGAAGAAGCAGCAGCCCATCTACCAGCGATACCAGGCCGCAATGAAAGACCGCAAGGAAGGTGAGGAACCGGACAAAGAGCTGATGGACGAACTGCAGGTTGTTCAGAAGGAGGCCTCTGAGCTCTACCGATCTCGGAGTGAATTCCAGGATGAACAGCGGACCGGGTTTGTCTGGCTCTACGTGCGTAAGCCGACAAGCCCTTAACCTTCGAGCCAACGCGACACACACGGTGCCGATTGGGGCACCGTGTGTGGGAGCACTATTGGCTGCCCGCGGCTGCCGCGGGCAAGGTCCTGGCAGCCTGGAGTGAATTCGAGTTGCGGGCCCGTCTCGTCACGCAGGGGCTTAAGCAACTGACCGACGCCACGATCACAAGCCGCCAGCGGCTCCTCGCGGAAATGGAGCCGGTACGCCGGCAGGGTTATGCGTTGGATAACGAAGCGTACATGGCGGGCGGACTCTGCTACGCGGCGCCCGTGTTCCATCGTTTCGGAACCACCGTTCTCACGGTGAATTATCCGCAATATAATATCGCCGCGCTGCCGGGGCCCGAGATCCAGCAGACAGCGAAGCGTATTTCAGTCACGTCAGGATGGACAGAGTGATGGCAGGCAGAAGAACGAATCGTGATGACTGGGTGAAGAGCCTGCGGTGGCTGAGCGTTACGGCTACACTGCTGATCATCAGCAGTCGCTCGGTGTCGGGCGAGCCGCCAACGGCCGAGATTCAAGAAGTCCAGCAGAGCGCGGACGCGCTGGCGGCTGCGGAGCAACGCTATGTAGAGCAGGGGCTTAACACAACGGAGCCCTATCCGGAAGCACGCCTGCATAAGGATTGGATGCTCCAGGATTTCGGACCGGAGTATATCGCCTGTTTTACCGATACGGATTCAGCCGACCGCGAGCGACGAATGGTAGAGCGAGTGCTGGCTGAATTGGAGCAGAGCCCGCGCAGTCCCACGGGCTTGCGTGAAGAACTTGCGCAGCTCACCAACAGCGACGCAGGGGGTGCCGACCCGCGCTGGCGAGCGCTTTATCTGCGAGCCTGCCAACTCCGGCGTCAGGTCCGGCTGGCCACACTGCGGTCGCATGCCAGTCGAATCGTCTTCACAAAGCACTACTTTCTGAGTGGTGTCGTACACTATGCTTGGACCGACCACGTGACCGACGAACAGTATTCGGAACGCAACGTCGACTACCGCATGGGGGCGAGCGTCCACGCCCTCACAATCGACGACGACGGCGATGTCAAGATGGAAACGCTTCTGGAAGCCCCCAACGGAGTCATTCGCGATCCGAACGTCTCTTATGACAGCAATCGAATTGTCTTTGCGATGCGTCACAGTGATACGGACGACGACTATCATCTCTATGTGCTGAACATGACGACCCGAGATATCCGGCAAATCACCTTCGGTCTCGGGGTATCCGACGTCGAACCCTGCTTCCTGCCCAACGACGATATCGTGTTCGTTTCTTCCCGTTGCATCCAGCTCACCGACTGCTGGCGGCAATCCGTTTCGAACCTCTACGCATGCGATAGCGAAGGGCGATTTCTGCGACGCCTCGGATACGATCAAGTGCACACCAATTATCCGCAGACGTTGGATGACGGGCGAGTGATCTACACGCGCTGGGAGTACAATGATCGCGGGCAGATCTTCCCGCAACCTCTGTTTGTGATGAACGGCGACGGAACTGGGCAGGCCGAATTCTACGGGGGCAACTCGTGGTTTCCTACCTCCATCCTGCACGCTCGGGGGATCCCCGGCACACAGAAAGTGATCGGCATTGCTTCGGGACATCATACGACCCAACGCGGCAAGCTGATTCTCGTCGACCGAAGTCATGGCTCTCAGGAAGCAGCAGGAATCGAGTTCCTGGCTCCGCGCCGCCCGGCCGAAGCCGTGCGCATTGACCAGTTCGGCTGGCAAGGTGAGCAATTCCAGTATCCGTACGCCTTCGACGAACGGAGCTTTCTGGTCACGTATTGCCCGGAGGGATCGCCCCACCCGCAGAATGGCCCGTTCCCGGTGCCCTATGGCGTCTATTTCATGACGGAAGATGGCCGCCGCGAGCTGCTGGCGTATGACCCGCTGATCCACTGCAGCCAATCGGTGCCGTTGGTTCCGCGCAGCGTTCCGCCGGCCAAGCCGTCTCAGGTTGACTATACGCAGACGATGGGCACCTATTACGTGCAGGACGTATACCTGGGGCAGGCGATGGCAGGTGTGGCTCGGGGAACCGTCAAGTCGCTGCGTGTGGTGGCGTTGGAATTCCGGGCAGCCGATGCGTACTACAACTCCAATGTGGGCGAGGCAGGGTGTTCCCACTCCCGAACTCCTCCCTCGATCAACAACGGAAGCTGGGATGTCAAGCACGTGTTGGGCACGGTGCCGGTAGAATCCGATGGTTCCGCCTACTTTCAGGTACCTGCGCGAACCCCCGTCTACTTTCAGCTGCTCGATGAGCGGGGCTACACAGTGCAGACCATGCGCAGCTGGTCTACGCTCCAACCGGGCGAGGTCCAGACGTGTATTGGCTGCCATGAGTCGAAGCACGAGTCGCCTGCGCCAGCACCGGCCATGGCGCTGCGTGGCGGCCCATGCAGACTGGAACCCTTTGATGAGTTCGCAGCTCAGCACGGCACACTCAACCCGATAACTGAGACCACATTGTCGAATGGCGAGGCGGTCAAGGCGCTGTTGACGGTGAATGCCCCTGGTGGTTTCGACATTCCCGAAGGGTTCAGCTACGTGCGCGAAATCCAGCCGATCCTCGACCAACACTGCGTACAATGCCACGCTCCAGGCAGAACCATCGAGGGCCTGGAGGTACCGCTGGACCTTTCGGGAGAGATCTTGCCATACGTGTACGACCAGTGCCCTAACAATGGTGATGCAACTCAGGACCCAAGGCGGGCATTCACCGCGTCATATCTGCATCTCACTCGATTCGGACATGGTGATGGCGCAGTCAACTGGATCAGCGCTCAGGGCCGTCCTACGCTGCTTCCACCCTATGCGGCCGGAGCCGCCACGAGCCGATTGATGGGTTTCCTGGAGTCATCCCATTATCAGGTGCAGGTGTCACAAACCGAGAAAGAGCGTATCGCATGTTGGATCGACTTGTGTGTGCCGTTCTGCGGTTCCTATACGGAGGCAAATCGCTGGGATCCGGAGGTGCGGGCGACCTATCTGTACTTCGAAGCCAAGCGGGCGCGTTTGGCCGAGATCGAGATCGATAACCTGCGCAAACTCTTCGCCGCTCAGACACGGGGCCAGACCTTCCGCTTGGAAGATTTTCGGGTGTTTGATCAGGGCGGCCGAGAGGCTCGTCGAGAGTTCGAGCAGAAGGCGAGAAGTCGCGATTCTGCTCCTGAACCTGAGCACCCCGCAACTGGGCATGCAGACATCCGCTGACCTGAGGCCCGGTGGGGCATCGCCCAAGTTTCTCGGTCTGCTTCGCGCAGGCAATTCCCTCTCAGAAGTCGCTACCCGCGTTGCCCATTAGCCGATGACGCCCAGGCCGGTCCACGACCACGTTGCCTCCCATACCCTCCACCAGCGCCGCGGCCGGGCCCATGACCGGCCCCCCACCCTCGTCCCAACCCAAAACCAGCACGGGCACCCGACTCGGAGTTCCGTCCCCCACGGCCTCCAGCCCAAACCGGCCGCAGTGTTTCGTCCCTCAGTTGCACGGTTTGATCAGCATAGACAAGCGATTGGGCGACGTAGTGGTTCTCTTCCATCTGGTCGGTGCGAAAGGCACGAACTGTGACGGCAATACCTGCCTCCAGATCTGTTGCCAAAGAGGCCACCTCGTCGGCCGGTCCGAGGTGGACATTCAGTACTTTCTCGTTCTCTGTTTTCAGCAGGATATGGGTACCACGCGGTGACCGACCGGTCGTGTTTGCGCACGGACCCGTGACCACCTCCTGAACTTCGCCAGAGAGCGAGATCACCTCGGGCTTGATGGCCCGTTGGCCGATGCCGGTCATCTCTCCCACGCCGCGCTGCGCATAAGCAGCTGAGTTGAAGAGTCCGCAAGTAGTCGCCACTACCATCGCTGCAATTCGTAGTCGTTTCATGATGACCTTCTCCTGCGTTTTTGGTTCGACAAATCCTGTACGATTCACTGCCGCTTGCCCCGGGCGGGTGCCTGCAAGAATTTCACACCGTGCGTGACGTCCGGTGCCACATACGTGCACGCACAACCGACCTCGGTCCAGCGCTGCAGTTCCAAGGTGGCTTGGATTTCTGCCGAATTCGCCGGCAGATTCGTCCTGTCGGAGTAGATGCCTGCGACGAACTAGCCAGGAGCGGAGCGACCGTGACGTCCCGCATGTTGGGTGATGCAACTGCAGTGCCAAACGCTTCGCCCGCGTCTGCTACTCGGGCAAATGCGGTTGCGTAGACCGCCGGGGAAGTGGGCGGCGCAGGGCGGTGCTCCCATGCTCTGCGCGAGCATGGCTACAACTGCGCGAGCATGGCGCCCGAGCTCCTGCTCGCCCCATGGCTCGGCTTCGGGTAGGATGCTGGAATGTGCTTAGCGTCTGATTGTCGGGCACGAGCGATCTCGTACCGGCTTTCAGGTTAGCGGCCCATGGGTCCGCCTTGCTCTTGTTTTCCGTCCAACCGTTCCAGAGGAACGAAGAAAGGGAGGTTTTTATGGCTGACAAACCGGCCATCGGTTGCGCTCGACCGACAGGAGGACCTGTCTCAGCGTCGATTGAAACGAAACCACAAGAGACACCCGTCGCAGCCAGAAAGGAACGCGCGATGATCCAAGTTGGTAAGCAGGCTCCCGATTTCGTTGCACCTGCCTACGTGAAGGGAGAGTTCACTTCAGTGAAGCTGTCGGACTACCTGGGAAAATGGGTCGTTCTCTGCTTCTATCCGGGCGATTTTACGTTTGTCTGAGCGACCGAAGTATCGGCGGTCGCCGATCGGTATCCCGAGTTTCAGAAACTGGGCGTGGAGGTACTTTCTCTGAGCGTCGACAGTGTATTCGTCCACAAGATGTGGAACGACAACGAGTTGGCCAGGATGGTGGACGGGGGTGTTCCCTTCCCGATGCTCTCGGACGCGGGGGGAAGAATTGGCGCCGTGTATGGCGTCTACGACGAAGAAGCTGGCGTCGAAATGCGGGGCCGATTTCTGATCGATCCAGACGGAGTGATTCAGGCGTACGAAGTCGTCACGGCCCCCGTCGGCAGACAGGTCGACGAAACGCTACGACAGCTCCAAGCCTTTCAGTACGTGCGTGCCAGTAACGGAACCGAACAACACCCTCGGGATGGAAACCGGGGGAACCGGCGCTCAAACCGGGTCCCGAACTGGTCGGCAACGTCTGGAAGGTCTGGAAGCCCTCAAGCAAGTCTTGACGAAGGCAGCTGATAGCGGCCCGCGGTTTCTTGGCGAAGTCCTGGGAGAGACAGGAGCGAGCAGCTCTTGCCTCTCCTCTGCGGGCCCGATCGATGCTCATGCCCGGCCCCTTACCAGGCACGCTCCCGCCTGGATCGAGGCGGTCTATCGGCTTGGCCTCCCGGAAGTTATCGTGGGGGGATCGTCTGACAGCGTACACACGGTGGTGCGGGAAGTTGCTCGCCGAACATCGACCTAGACACGCCCTGCAGCAGCAGTCTACCCACCATCATGAGCGATTAGGTCGATCTGCAACTGGCCCGCCATCGTCTTCTGAGGAGAAACCAGGTGAAGAGTTTGCAGCGAAGAGTGTCGGTCCTGACAACCGTCATGTGCCTGTCCCTGTTGGCCTGGACCGAGGTCGAAAGTGCTCAGGTCAAGAACGTGATTGTGATGATCGGCGATGGTAGTGGCTACAGTTGCTGGCAGGCGGCGAGCATGTACCGGGGCCGGTGGAATGGAGCCCAACAGCGGAGCACCGAGGTTTATGATGGCGTTGGGTGGAGTGCCCTGGCGTGCAGTACGTATCCGCTGAACACAGCCTCCAAGCCTTCCGGCAAGGGCACTCAAGATACCAGCGTGATTTACGATCCTGAGATGGCGTGGAGTACAACCGCTGACCGCGAAACGGTAGGATCGGGCGAGAAAGCCAAAGAAGTGGAGATCCCTGCCGGATATAAATGGTTGAAGGCTGGCTATACCGATTCGGCGGCCTCGTCCACTGCTCTTTCGACTGGTCAGAAGACGTACAACGCCGCGATTAACTGGAGTGATCTGGACCAGAAGCTGGGCCCCACGGCCAGCGAACTCGCAAAGGCTCATGGCAAATCAACTGGAGTCGTTACCAGCGTACAGTGGTCACACGCCACCCCTGCAGGATTCGCCGATGCCCATGTCACCAGCCGCAACAGTTATGAAGAGATCGCCAACCAGATGCTCTCAGGTGATGTGCTGGATGTGATCATGGGGTGCGGCAATCCCGATTTCGACGATAACGGTCAACCGCAACAGAAAAAGGAATTCAAATACGTCGGCGGCGAACAGACGTGGCGGAACATCGAAATCGCTCGTCAGCAGAGCGACGGTCTCTATGGCGGTTTTCGACCTGTGGCGACCAAGGCCGAGTTCGAAGCGTTGCTTACCGGTCCCGTACCAGCAAGAGTCCTCGGCACGGCACAGGTGGCTCAGACGTTGCAGGCGGCACGTGTCAAAGCCAAGCCACAGGACGGTGCGGATGGCACAGCCGATTCTGCGGCAATGGAACCGGCCTACACTCAGCCATTCATCGCCAGCGTTCCTTCACTGAAGACCATGACGGTCGGCGCACTGCGAGTTCTTAACACCAATCCCCAAGGGATGTTCCTGATGGTGGAAGGGGGCGCAATCGACTGGGCGAACCACAACAACCACGGCGGTCGAATGATCGAAGAACAAATTGCATTTGTCGAGACCATCGAAGCCGTCGTGGACTGGATTGAGAGGAACAGCAGCTGGGACGAAACCCTGTTGATCATCACCGCCGACCATGAAACGGGACTTCTCTGGGGACCTGAATCCAAGACACGAGCCTTCGATCCTGTCGTTGATCACGGCGCCGGCCGCATGCCTGGATTCGCCTACAACTCGACGAATCACACGAACTCGCTGGTCCCATTGTTCCTGCGAGGTGCCGGCAGCGAACTGTTCCCGGCTTTGCTGGAAGGAACTGATCCGGTGCGCGGGCCCTATGTCGCAAATACTTCGATCGCCGAGATCATCCATCAGGTTCTTTCCTCAGGCGAACCCGCTGCGCCCGAAGCGACCAGGAGGCAGTGAACACTCAGCGACGTGACGCCGCCGATGGCGAATGACGAAATCCCCACTGACAATAGAAGACCGAACAGGTCAATCGTCGAGCCGGAATCGAAACCGAGTCAAGTTCTCACGGCCATTTTGGCTCAGCAATCGCAACTCGTCATTGAGGACTTCGTCATTTCACGCCGGTGTGGGCTAATCGCGCACGGGCATATTGGAACATCTCATCTCCAGCTGAACGGACGACGCCTGTCTGTCGTTCACCATCGCTTGACGGTTCCGCGCGATGTGTCCATCTCCAATGGCCCCAAAAGAATGCTACGGCTTCTCGTTGGATTCCCAGCGGCCGACGCAGCGACTGGAGCTAACGGCCAGCCATCGTAGCTGACTCTGCAGTGCCGGTGCAGCGGAACAAATCGGTCCCCTCAATGGGCTTGCAGTCAAGGTCCTGGAAAGGGCGGGGAGCAATGAAGTCCAGCGGGCCACCCTGCACGGTTACGAAACCGTTTCGCTGAGTGATCGCCGTGGCACTGGGAGCCACCGTGACCACGTAACGGTGCTTCATGTCGGGACGCAATTTCACCGCCAGCGCGAAACCAGTCGTTCCATCCGAGGCCTGGTAACTCTGGTACCAGTCATTGCCTGTCACCTGCTGATCGTGAAACAACCAACTGCTGCCCACCTGCTCCCACAACATGGGGGCTTTATGCGATTTGAAACCGTCGATGAGAACGACGTTCCAGTTATTGCCATCCTGGACCGTGAAGTCAGCAAAACCACGCTCGTCGGCGCTCAGTCGCATGGGGAAGTCACCCAATTTCGAACCGCCGGCAACGCTCAACCTGGCACGCTTGGCTCCGTACAAGGTCCTCTGCCGTTGCACGGGAGCGTCGTCAACGTCAGCATGACCGTAGGGCATGACGAACAACGTCGCGTCGACATAGTCACCGGCTTTGAGTTGCGTGAGCGGTGTTGGAGCGGTCAAGAACACATCGGTCCATTGGGTTCCGCCAAAGACGCTTGCACCGAACATCGGCACGTCCTGTCCGCCGAGTCTGCCGGCGAAATTCTGGACGACGAAGGCCATATTGCCGTTCTTGTGGCTGTATGCTGCGATCATCGGAATCTCCGTACCCAACGGCGCGGCCTCGAGCGTCCACGAGTCATTGGCCGGAACCTCTACCCGCGCCGTTTCACCGGTAGAGCTGGTATAGGACACGTGAGGCCACTGTGTGTGGACGATGTAAGCTCCGGCATTCAGAAATCGCAGATCGTGGGCGCTCCCCCCTTCGATGGAGATGTCGCGGAGGACCTGGTGCCGCATGTGCACGTAGCAGCGTGTCTCGTCATCTTCTGGTGTCTCGACGAACTCCAGCGTCGTCTTCACCGCCCCGTCTTCACTTAAATAGTCCAGGGCAAAACAGGCGATGTTCGGCGCCGTCAGATAGATTCGCGTATCCTGGAGTAGATTGTTCACCCATTTGCCATTCGATCGATATCGCAGGAATCCCACAATGGACACATGGTCGTGCTGCGGCTGGTCGGGCCAGAGGAAATTGCTCAGCCCCCGCACGTCCGCCAGAATGTAATTCTTGTCGTCGTCACGCGGAAACTCGAACGGTACATAACAGATTGTTTCCGTGGGACCCAGCGAGGCGTGGAAGTAGTGATGAAAGAAGCGGATGGAGGAGATCTGCTTGAGCGGATGCGTCCCCCAGTTCCCGAACAGATGGTAGACCTTTCCGCGGAACGGGGCATCGTCAGCGAGTGTGATCGGCACATACGATTCTCCGTACGAATGGTCTCCCTCGCGCCGGCCTTCTTCTTTCTCGCCGCCGAAATTCTTGCAGGTCATCACTTGCACTGGCAGCGGGAAACCGTGTTCGTCCGTCAAGACCGATGCTTCGAGTACTCCGTAGCTGTTACGCACGTTGAGCATGATTTCAGTCGGCCGCTGTTGCGCACGCAGTTCGGCCCCGCGCGACACGGTGAGGTCTACTTGGTAACGCTGATTGGGATTAATCCACGCGGTTTCGAAACTGCGCGGCCCATCGTATATTGTCGTGATCTCGTAAAAGCCTTTGTGGGGGACGTATCCGCCCACTCGCCCTCCATCCGCTGTGATCTGGATGCTCTCGTGGTGCAGTTCCTGTTGCTGCAAATGGATCGTCTCGTCGGCATCGTGCCCGGCGAGCAGCAAGATCGGAGCGGTTCTTTCACCCTTGATGCCGACAGGCGAGTCTTTTGTCAGGCGATACGCGACGCGATACCCGTCCACTGCATGCGCGCCGGGCCACTGCGGGGTGAACAGCGTTTTCGAATGCGTCACATCACCCTGCCAACCTACGGTCGCGTCGATCCAGGGAGCACTCACGACATTAATATTGACGAAGACGCGTTTCGCATAGGCGAATACCGCCAGTTCGATATCACAATCGGGAAACCGAGGGTGCTTCAGCTCCCGCAGGTGAATCTCGTACATCTGTGTCCCAAAGTTATAGATATTGATGCGGCCAGGCCCTTCGACAGGCGTTGCATCAATGATCGGTGTCATGCGTGTGGAGATTACTTCCGTCTCTCCCACCGTGAACCTGTCCAGGCCGGGACGCGTCACGCCCAAATGCAGAACGTACGTCTCGCCTTCAACGATCAGCACATCCCGTTCTGCGGTCAACCAGCGGACGTTCACCTTGCACTGATCCGGACATGGTGCGAAATCGGGTGATTGAGCGAGCAGCAGAAGGCCGGTGGATATCAACAACATGGCTGTTACTCCAAAGACCGCTTGTCACCAATAAGAACCTCTGCGAGATGATGCGCGGTCGGTTCATACCGTGCACACGCGAGCCCAGATCATCTCTCACTTGGTATCGTACTTGCGCAGGATATCTCGTTCGACTCGTTGGTAAAGGTCATCAAGGTTGCCTTGGAGAAGATACAGCTTTCCGCGAACATAGACGCGGCGTCCCGCTTCGCCATAGGGCAATAGTGGGTCTGCATGCACGCAGGGAATGTGCGTGTTGCTGAGGATGCTCCGAGCCTGAGGCCACGCGACCGCAAAGACATATTTGCCGTCGGCGGAGACTACCGCTACGACGTCCGCGTCCGCCACCACGCCCCCCTTGCCCCAAGGGGGCGGAACCTGGATCTTCGGCCCACCCACGACCGGATAGTGAGTCAGCGCGGGATCGTTACCGCCGCGGTCCGTGTCTGCCATCTTCACCCACCCGCCGTCACAATGGAGATAGGTGCGAGCAAGCTCAGGATCGGCAAATATGCTGTTGGCCAGCACCGCACAGAACTGCACGCCGATATGCGTGCCAGCACCGCGATTGTCGACCCAGAATTCCAGATCGACATCGTCTTCGTTCGCTGACAATCGGCCGCCGATCAGGCGACGTTCCACATCCCACTCAAAACCAAGCGTCCCAGCTTCATCGACGGACCAAATCGTGGCAAGTTCGACCGGATCAGTTCGGGGCGTCGCTCCCTCAATTTCATGATCGATGAAGTCCAACGCGTCGGTATGGACCGTTTCCGGAAATCGAAATCGAATCGGGGTGCTCATCCATGGCGATTGCACCAGCACGGCATGAGATCGCTCCTGCCCCGCAGCGCCGGGCGCCGGCGAGACCTTGATGCGTGGGCGCGGCGTGTCGGGTTGCCCCGCTTCGACTTTCAGCCGCTGCGGAGTTCGCCCTCCCGGGACCATCAAGGCCGCAATGAAATGCCCGTCGTGATCCACATTGACTTGAACGCCGTCCAACGCGCCGTGCCGCGCCTGCAACACCGGTACCCAGCCAACCGATTCCCACCGGTATAGCCGGGGATAGCGATAATCTGTCAAACCGGAGACGAGTACCGCCAGCGTACCCCGCCCTCCCTCCAGTGTGAACTCGGCTCGATTTCCTGCGGCCCGAACATGGGGCGGAAAATCGGCGACCTTGGTTCCCACGTCGACCCGACTGAACTGCGGCTTCTCCTGGGCGTAACATGTGACCTCTCGCTGCGGAATCCGCACGCCGTCGAGTTCGCCGTAGGGGAGCCAGCAGGCATCAAACTCAATCACGTCGCCCGGCTCCAACCGCACCTCGTCGGCATCAGCGACCAGGAGCAGACGTGTGTTGGCCTGTGGTGATTTCCGCGAGCCGCGCCGGCGCTCCTCCATCTGTGTCAGCACACTCACGGCCGGTCCCACACCATCATGCCACTGGCGGACGACGATCGCATTGGATCCCTTCTTCTCGCCATAGACGGCACAGTAGCTGTCCTGTCGCGGAAGCGGATGGCCGGTGATCGAGAACCCGTCGCGCGACAGGTCGATTGCCGTTGCCGGCAGACCGGTGGCCGCCGCGTGCGTATACCGCAGCCCCTGCACATGCGAGCTGATCGTCAGCATACGGAAGTTCTCCCGAGCTTTGGTCACGGTGAGCGGCGCAAGCGCTTCATAACGCACGTGAATGAAATTGCGCAGCTCGTCCGCCTGCGGGTATTCCCAGGTGCGAACCACTCCCCGGATCTTGCCATCGCTCGAAATGTACTCCAAACCGATATCCATCCAGTTTGGACCTGTACTGTAGTACGTCGTACCGCGATAGCTGAGGTACTGCCATTGCTCCCCGTCGTGGTAGGACAGGAAACTGTGCCCCGCGATATTGTCATGTTGAGGCTGGCCGTTCCAGAAGGTGTCCTGACTCATGGCACGAAAGTCGGCGATCGCCACCCCAGGCAATCCACCGAATTGGAAGGGGACGTAGCATGTCGTCTCGGTCACACCGGTCGAACTGTGGAAGTAGTCCATCCAGGCACCCAATGACGAGAAGTGCTTCGTCATATGGTTACCCCAGTTCTGATACAGATGGATCGAGGTCAACGTCTGCGATTCGCCCGCCTCAAGGTAGAGCGGGAAGTAGTTCTCGCTGAAGGGCGTGTCTGGCGGGTTGTAGAATTTCTCTTCCTTTTCACCCGCGAAGTTCTTCGACACCTGCACGGTCAGTGGCAGCGGGTGGCCCTCCACATCCAGCACGACACCACCTTCGACGCTCCCGGGAACTCCGGAGGACGTTTCGTGACAGATGTAGATCTTTCGCGGCACAGCGTCGTTGCGAACGGTGAAAGTCACTTGTTCGCGGAAGTTGGGGTGCTCGAAGCAGTGTCCGTCAAACCCGCTGGGATTGTGGGAGCCGACGGTGTAGCAGCCACGCACCGAGTCATAGTGAAGTGGCTTGTGTGCTTCGACGGTGGTCCAGGCACTCTCCGGCAACGGGTCGCCTTCATTGAACACAGGAAATGCAAACTGCTGGTGTGTGCCCGCCGTGAACGGTTCAGGCGTAAAGACCCGCTCTCCATGCACTCCTCGATAGGTAATCGCCTGGGCAGCAAATTCGGCCGTGGCATGCCACGTGATCGATGCGAGCAGTTTCTCGGGATAGCAGTAGAGCGCAAGGTCACCGCGCAGCGGAGCAAGCTTGCCGGAGGCATCACTCACCTGCAGATCCAGCCAGTGGATTTCGCAGAAGTAGGGGCCCCGCCGATACAAGTTAATGCGCGAGGGCGCCGCGGTGTGCAGCGTGTCGTACTGCACGCCATCGGCACCGGTTACCGACAAAGTCAACCAGGCCTCGCCCGTCGCTCGATCGACCAGTTGATGCGGAGCACGCAGTTGCCCGGTCAGCGCGTAGTCTGCAGCTCGAATTTCGAATGCGTCCCGTGCGGCG
>JBGSHS010000111.1:0-38439 GCA_041752115.1 Pirellulaceae bacterium
ACTCGCACCCGGACGCTGCGCAGCGGGCGGTCGGCCGGGATCATCTGGGACCTCGTCCCGAACCGATCGCTGTGGGCGACACGATTTCGAGCGAGACGCTGCGGGGAGGCGAGAGTGTGTTCTGGGGGGATGGCGTGCAACCGGTCGACGCCGAGGGGCGTCCACGCCACGACGTCCACCGCCTCCCGCAAATGCCCGGCGTCGAGCGCCAAGGTGCCCAGGAGGTGCGTCTCGCCTATGCACCCGATGTGCGTCTGCGCGGCTTCGGCAACTTCCGTCTCGACTTCCTGATCTATCGCCTGATTGGAGTCGAACTGGGAAGTCTCGACGATGCCACGCTCGGAACCTTGGAGCTACCTCCGAAAATCATTCTGCCGTTCCTGGTCATGATCGGCCTGAGTTTGGTCACTCGGCGCAACCGCCCCGAGACACTGGACCGATATTATGCCAAAATGAAGACGCCGGTGACCCCTGATCGGGAACAAGACGAGCGGAATCTCGTATCGGCTTATACTGATCCGGCAGTCCTGGAGCGATACAAGCTGTTTCCCGACAGCGATTGGGAGTTTCAGAAACCGACCGTGACCGACGTCCTCGGCATGATTCTGTGCTTCGCCGCCTGTTTCGCCATCGTGGGAGCCGCGATGTTCGTGGCCAGTCTGGGCGGATGAGCGGGCGTGACCGAAAGAATCGCTCAGGGACGTTGACCCGACTGTGCCGCGGGCCCGCGGACAGTGGTGTGGATGGACCTTTCGGACACAACGCAGTCGATCCGTTGCCCCGATTACCCTGGTCGCTGACGGTAGAAATCGCAGAGAGAATAGATTCCGCATTGGGAGCTTCCGGCGCCCGAGGGTGGCGGACCGTTTCCCACGCTCTGCGCGAGCGTGGCGACGCGCGAATCGCCGACATTGTTGTTACCTCATGCTTAAGGTGAATCATGACACGCTTTGCGGAGCGACGGCGGCGACTGGCTCGAGCCGTCAAGCAGTCCGGAGCCGACGCCATCCTGATCACGAACTTCACCAACGTGACTTATCTGACCGGATTCACGGGTGACGACAGTTACTTGCTGGTCGGCCAAGATCTGGCGATCATGCTGAGCGACCCGCGCTACTCGCAGCAGATCGGTGAAGAATGTGCCGGTCTGGAACTGGCGATGCGAGGCCCGAGCACGACTCTGGTGTCGGTCGCTGAATCGCTCGTCAGAAAGGCGCGCATCCACAAGCTGGCGGTGGAAGCCGCATCGATGACCATTCTGCTGCAGGCTCAGCTCGAAAAGGCCCTGCCACAGGTTCAACTCCTTCCGACCACCGGTCTGGTGGAGTCCCTGCGTGAAATCAAGGACAAGGAAGAGATCGCGGAAATCCGGGAAGCCGTGACCTTGGCCGAGAAGGCGTTTACGGTCATTCGCGCAGCATTGCGCCCCGACCAGACGGAACTGGAGATCGCGTA
Source organism: Pirellulaceae bacterium (assembly GCA_041752115.1). GTDB lineage: Bacteria > Planctomycetota > Planctomycetia > Pirellulales > Pirellulaceae > JAJRVM01. Next base: position 1,456 of record JBGSHS010000111.1, read on the forward strand.
CGAACTGGAGCGTTTGATTCGATCGTTCGGCGGCGCCGGGTGCGGGTTTCCCACCATCGTCGCTGCCGGCGCCCGCGCGGCTTTGCCTCACGCCATGCCGACTGAACAACGCATTGGAGACAGCGACCTGCTGCTGATCGATTGGGGAGCCACCAAGCGGCTCTACCGGAGCGACTTGACGCGTGTTTTGGTGACCGGTAGAATCTCGCCCAAACTTGAACGCATATATGGAGTTGTGTTACAGGCGCAGCAGCGGGCGATCGCTGCCATTCGTCCCGGCGTCTTAATGAGTGAGGTGGATGCGGCCGCCCGTCAGTGGATTGCCGAAGCTGGATTCGGCAAACAGTTCGGCCATGGCTTGGGCCACGGTTTCGGACTGGAAATCCACGAGTCGCCGCGTCTGGCAGCGAATCAGAACCGGCCGCTCAAAACGGGCATGGTGGTCACGGTGGAGCCGGGCATATACCTCCCCCAGTGGGGAGGCGTTCGACTGGAAGATGACATTCTCGTGACTCGCGACGGGCACGAGGTGTTGAGCAGCCTGCCTAAGGAACTGGCGAGTTGTGTGGTGGGCTAAGCGGCGACCGACGCTCAGAGCAATCCCCCCTAGCCTGGAGACACGATTTTCCTCTATGGTGACAGCACCGGTGACGGGGTGGGGGCGAAGTATCCCCACTTTGGTCACCAAGCCTTTTGGTCCAACAACCATATTGCGGTGGCAGCGACCAGAGCGTCTGCTACGCAGCAGTCTTTTGCCGGAGGTCCCGCATGTCGGACTCGGAAAATCGGCCTGACGACGTTTTCGATGTCGATCGTATTCGGCGTTTGGTGGAACTCATGGAGAGCCATGACCTTCGTGAGATTGACCTGCGTCACAGTGAGCAGCGAATCCGCCTCTGCCGCGGTGCGGAAACCTCGTACGTCCAACCGATGGCCATTCCCGCAGCGCACGCACCGGTGGCTATGCCGCCGATGATGCCGGTTGCCGCGAGCGGGCCGCCCGCTCCGCGTGAGGCTCCCCCCGAACCGGTCAACCCGAACGTGGTCGTGGTGAAGAGTCCGATGGTCGGCACGTTCTACGCACGTGCTAATCCCAATGCCGAACCGTTTGTGAAGATCGGCGACATGATTCAGGCGGAAACGACCATCTGTATCATCGAAGCCATGAAGGTGTTCAACGAGATCCCGGCGGAAACGCGAGGGAAGGTCGTGGCCATTCTGGTCGACGACGAAGAACCGGTTGACTTCGGCCGCCCCCTGTTCAAGGTCGATACGAGCGCCATGTGACGGCGCGCTCGCCCTGGAGGTCGCCGCCGATCAACTCGCAGACCGGAACCTACGGGCACTGCGAGACGGGACGCGGCGGTCGAGTCGTGAACAGGCTGCCGGGCGGAGCGATGCCCGACCGCACCAGGCGTTCTGACGATCGTCAGCTTGACAAGAGAACCTTGCTTTACACACACGGTATCGTGTGTTCGGTGACTACCCATGTACAAGAGAATTCTGGTCGCCAACCGAGGTGAGATCGCGCTGCGTGTCATCCGCGCCTGCCGGGAGCTGGGGATTGAGACGGTGGCGATCTTCAGCGAAGCGGATCGCGGAGCATCGTATCTGGAACTGGCCGACGAAGCGTACTGCGTCGGGCCCCCGCGCAGCGGTCACAGCTATCTGAAGATCGATCAGGTGATCAGTGCCGCCGAGGTGGGCAACGTCGAGGCGATTCATCCTGGCTACGGCTTTCTGGCCGAAAATGCTCATTTCAACGAAATTTGCCGCAGCTGCAACATCGACTTCATCGGGCCCACTCCCGACGCCATGAACCTGCTGGGCGACAAGAACCGGGCCCGGTCCCTGGCGCGCGAAGCCAAAGTACCGGTGGTTCCCGGAAGCGATGGTCTGATCGAGGACGAAGCGACCGCCTTGAATGTCGCTCATCAAATCGGGTTTCCCGTGCTGGTCAAGGCGACAGCCGGCGGCGGCGGCAAAGGCATGCGGGTAGCCTCCAACGACCTGGCGCTCAAGACCGCCTTGTCGCAAGCCAGCGTGGAAGCCCAGGCGGCATTCGGTAACCCCGGCGTTTACCTGGAGAAATACGTCGAGCGCCCCCGGCATGTGGAAGTGCAGATGATCGCCGATCATCACGGCAATGTGGTACACCTTTGGGAACGCGATTGCTCGACTCAGCGGCGTCATCAGAAGTTGATTGAAGAGAGTCCGGCTCCCAATCTGCCGGAAACCACTCGTAACGAAATGTGTGAATCGGCCGTTCGTCTGATCAAGAAAGCCAGTTACACCAATGCCGGCACGGTCGAATTCATCGTCGACCAGAACAATAACTTCTACTTCATTGAAGTGAACGCACGCATTCAGGTCGAACATCCCGTCACGGAAATGGTGACCGGCATCGACTTGATCAAGACACAGATCGCGGTAGCGGCCGGCGAGCCACTCCCGTTCAAGCAGCGCGACATCGAGATCAAGGGCGTCGCGATCGAATGCCGCATCAACGCGGAGAACTCCGAACTGAATTTCCAGCCGAGCCCGGGCACGATCACGCGGCTCATCACTCCCGGCGGGCCTGGCGTGCGCTGGGATTCCCACGTCCACCAGGGCTACACCGTCCCCTCCTACTACGACTCGATGATCGGCAAACTGATCGTGCTGCAGCCCACGCGCAGCGAGGCGATTGCCTGCATGCAACGTGCCCTGTCGGAACTGCGTGTGGAAGGCATCGCCACGACGGTACCGTTCCACAGCAAAGTCATGGCCCACTCCGATTTCGTGGAAGGATGGGTTGACACCAGCTTTGTGGAGCGGGCATTCTTCAGCCAGGGACGCTGACGACGGGCCCTGAACCAAATCAACGATCGCGATTCTGTGGCGTGCCGATGCCAGAAAACGAATCGCATACGGCCATTCAGTCCGGGCGCACTCCGCACGCCCGACACATCACGACTCGAGTACCGCTGGGGCCGTGATCAGAGGATCCCTTTGGTGCTCGGCACCCCCTCGACCCGCTCATCGCGATCCACGGCCATCCGCAGCGCTCGCGCTGCCGCCTTGAAGATCGCTTCGACGATATGATGACTGTTGCGGCCGTAATGCAGAACGACATGCAGATTGCCTAGCGCGTGAGAGGCGACCGCCTGCCAGAAGTCCTCCACCAGCTCGCTGTCGAATTGACCAATCTTCGCTGTCGGCAGAGGAGCGCGAAAGACGAGAAACGCCCGGCCGCTCAGATCGATGGCCACCGTCACCAGCGTCTCATCCATCGGCAACGTGAAATGCCCATAGCGACGAATGCCGCGTTTGTCGCCCAGGGATTCCCGCAACGCCATTCCCAGACAGATCCCGACATCTTCGACCGTATGATGCTGGTCCACGTGCAGATCACCCTGCGCCTTGACTCGCAGGTCGAAGGCGCCGTGTCGGGCAAACAGCTCCAGCATGTGATCAAGAAACCCGACTCCCGTGTCGATGGAGCTGGCCGCAGCAGAACCATCCAGATCGAGCGACAGCTCAATGCTGGTTTCCGCCGTGTTGCGTTGGATTGTCGCCGTGCGGGTCATGTTCGCGGAGGCCTTGTACTGTGTGTTCGCCGAAAATACACCAAAGCTGACTGCGACGCTGGCTGGAGCCGTCGCCATCCAGGCGGACGGAGGGAGGGAGGGAGGGAGCCGCCGAGCGCTCACCATCGGTTCAGCGGCAGTGGGCTTCCAGCAGCGCCACGCAGGCGTCAATCTGTTCGTCCGTTCCGACGCTGATCCGTAATCCCTCACCCCAACCAGGATAGTTCATGTATCGGACCAGCACATGGTCTGCTTTGAGCTTCTCGTAGATCGGTTTTAACGGTCGCACGGGATAAGTGCACCAGACGAAGTTTGCCTGGGATGGGACAACGGTAAATCCGATTCTGCGGAACTCCTGCTCCATGCGCGCTCGAGTCGCCAGCACGCGACTCCGGTTGTTCCGGAGCCAGTGCTGGTCGTTGATCGCTGCCGTCGCGCCGGCTATCGACAGCGCATCGCAATTGTACGAATCCTTGACTTTCATCAGCTGCACAATCACTTCGGGCTGAGCCACCAGGTAGCCGAACCGCAGACCGGCCAGCGCATACGACTTGCTCAGGGTGCGTGAGACCATAATCCGCGGATTCTGACGCACCAGGTCGATACAGTGAGAGTCGGCAAAATCGGCGTAGGCCTCGTCGATCAGCAAAGGGCAGGGGAGCCGCTCGGCCAGTTCCAGAATCCGCTCGCACGACAGCATCGTCCCCGAAGGACTGTTCGGATTGGGAAGAAAGACCAGCTTCAGCCCGTCCGCGTCCGCCGCGAAAGCGTCCGGAAGCGTCCAATCGGGCGCGAAATGGACTTCCTCAAACCTCGCTCCCTGAAGTTCCGCCAGGGTGCGATACAACACGTAGCTGGGATAGGCAAGGCGGAGCAAGTCGCCTTGCCCAACGAAGGCCCGCGTCACAATCGTCAGAATGTCGTCGCTGCCGTTTCCGCAGAGCACCCAGTCGGGTTGCACGCCAAGCAACTGGGCCGCCGATATGCGAAACGCGGTGCCCACTGGATCAGGATACCTGACGAGGCTTCGTTCAGCCGCCTCCTGCACCGCACGCACCACGGCGGGCGAAGGAGGATAAGGATTCTCGTTGGTGTTGAGCTTGATGTACTTGCCGGGCGCCGGCTGCTCACCAGGCACGTAGCCGCTCAGCACCGCGATTTCAGGACGAACATATGTCATGGAAGTAGACTACCTGTGGTCGGATCGAGCTGGGCCAATGATGTCGGGGCCAATGATGTCGGGGCCAACTAGGTCAGGCGGATGTCCACACTGGCCCGGTGCGCAGTCAACCCTTCCTTGTCGGCCAGGCGGCGCACATCCTCGGCCACTGCCTGCAGACCGACGGGTGTGTAGTGAATCACGCTGCTGCTGCGCAAGAAATCATTCGCCGTAAGTCCTGCTGCCCATCGAGCGGTTCCGCTGGTCGGCAGCACGTGTGACGGCCCGGCAACGTAATCGCCCACGGCAACGGGACTGTAGTTACCCAGAAACGTTGCTCCGGCATTGTGAATCTGATCCGCCAGATCCTCCGCATCCTGCGTGGCGATATGCAGGTGTTCCGGAGCAATCGCGTCGGTCAACTCACACGCCTCGTGAGCATTACGAACCAGGATGAGCGTTCCGAACTGCTCGAGACTCTGTCGCGTCAGCTCACTGCGTGAGAGGCGGGCCACCTGCGATTCCAGCTCGGCGAGCGTCGCTTCCACGATTTCGGGACACCATGAGATGAGGATCGATGCGCCGGGCGAATGCTCAGCTTGCGCCAGCAGGTCGGCAGCAGTGAATCGCGGATCTGTGGTCGTGTCCGCGATGACCACCACTTCACTCGGACCCGCAATCGAGTCGATGTCGACTTCCCCAAAGACCTGCCGCTTGGCTAACGCCACAAACAAGTTGCCCGGCCCGACGATCTTGTCGACGGCTGGAATTCCCTCGACGCCATAGGCCAGCGCAGCGACACCCTGTGCTCCGCCCACACGATAGACTTCCTCGATCCCCAATTCGCAGCAGGTCGCCAATACATCCGGGTTATCCGCACCGAAGCGTGTGGGGGGTGCCACGACGGCCAGCTGCTTCACACCAGCCGCCTGGGCAGGAACGGCAGTCATCAGCACGGTGGAAGGATACGCAGCGGCTCCTCCCGGCACACAGATCCCTGCGCGACGCAATGGCACGTAACGCTGCTTCAAATAGACACCGTCGAGTCGAGTGACCGTGACATCCTGGTGCAAGATCGCGTGCTGAAATTCCAGAATGTTCTCCCGCACCCGTCGGATCGTCTCCAGCAGTTCCGGCTGAGCTTGCCGATGAGCAGCCTCGAGCTTGGACGCGGGAACCCGCAACTCAGCTCCGGTCATGCTCGCGCCGTCCAACTGCTGACTGTAACGCAAGACGGCGGCCAGTCCTTCCTGTTTCACATCGCGACAGATCGTCTCGACCACTTCCTGAGGCGTCAGCTCGCGGCCGAAAACCTGCACCGTTCTCGCTCGGCCTTGCGGGCTGACCACATCCCCTTGGGGACTCAGTTTTTCGCGTAACCGCTGCAAGGCGACCGACACGTCGTCTCGTCGCGCGTCGATGTGCGTGATCTGTAACGTCATGTGCCGTTGATCTCTCGTTTCTGCCGCCCTTCGTCACCGTCGCAGCGTCCGGGCGGCCAATACCTCGGGGGTCCATGCCACTTCCACAGTTTAGCCGCACCACCAGGGCGAGCGAAGCCCTCCCACCCCGGCCCGAAAGGTGCGGTCTCCACGCCCCACTCACCGCAAACGGCTCTCCCACGGCACCCGCTGAGCGCACAGGAGGCAGATGGGCGGAAAGTGCCGGCTTGATCGCGGACCGACGGCGTGTCGGCGTGGAACCCGCTCCCCACAGCCGGCGTTTCGTGTTAGAACGATCAACAATCCGCCGGTGCCCCCTCATGGGCACTACTGCGGTTCCCCCGACGTTTCTCAGAGGAAAGGCCATATGATCGACCTGCGCAGCGATACCGTCACACAACCGACTCCCGACATGCGTTCGGCGATGGCGAACGCCGAAGTGGGAGACGACGTCATCGATGTCGACCCGACGGTCGATCGACTCCAGCGCATGACGGCCGAACTGCTGGGAAAAGAGGCGGCCCTGTTTATGCCCTCCGGGACGATGACCAACCAGGTGGCCGTGCGGACGCACTGCAAGCCGGGCGACGAACTGCTGTGCGAAGCAGGTTGCCACATCTTCCACTATGAACAAGGGGCCTTCGCTCAGTTGAGTGGCATCGTCGCTCGTACGCTGGAAGGTGAGTACGGGGTGTTGCGGCCCGAGCAGCTGGTCGGCCAGATTCGGCCGGACAACGAGCACCTGGTCCGGACTCGCCTGGTCTGCCTGGAAAACACGCATAATCGCGGGGCAGGGCGGATTCTGCCCTACGAGTCGGTTGTGGAGATTTGTCGGTGGGCTCACCAACACAATTTGCGGACCCATCTGGATGGAGCGAGACTGTTCAATGCGGTGGTGGGCAGTGGCATCGCCGCCGCCGACTGGGCAGCCGGTTTCGATACCGTCAGCGTCTGTTTCAGCAAAGGGCTCGGCGCCCCCGTCGGCTCGGCCTTGGCCGGTCCGCGTGACTTGATTGCTGAAGCTCGCCGCCATCGCAAGCTCTTTGGCGGCGGGATGCGTCAGGCGGGCATCATTGCGGCGGGCGCCGTCTACGCGTTAGAATATCACCGTGATCGGTTGGCGGAAGATCACGAGCACGCTCAGATCCTTGCCGAGGCGATTCGCCAGAGCCCCAGTCTGGCGTTGTGCCCGGACCGTGTCGATACGAACATCGTGATCTTTCACGTCGACCCGGCCCTGGGGACCGCTGGACAGTTCGCGGCGGCGCTCAAAGCACACGGCGTCTGGATGCTCGCCGTCGGCGCAAGCCTTGTCCGCGCCGTGACACATCTTGATGTGACACGGAGCGACGTGGTCGCTGCGGCGGCGATCATTCCCCAGGTCGCCGAAGGAATTGCCAGCGGGACAATCGATCTCCCGCAGCATGAACCGACCTATTGAGCGACAAGCCCGTTGGCGACAACTCAGCACAGCACGTCAGGCGTCGGAGAGCAAATCGGACATGAGGCAGGGGCGAGTGCCTGCTCCCCGCATGTTCAGCGCGTGCGGCACAGTCAATTCAATACAGGCAGGCATCATGGGCTATCGGTCCCGGCACTGGCCTGCGGCCGCGAAAGCCGAAACCTCGGGAGACCCGTCACGTGATCGACGATAACGTCTGTGTTGAGCAGCTCGTACAGCAGGCTACGCGCACGTTTGAGCAGCAATATGGCCGGTCTCCACAGTGGATTACGGCGGCGCCAGGGCGTGTGAACCTGATCGGTGAACACATCGATTACAACGATGGTTTTGTCCTGCCCATGGCGATCCAGCGCTACGTCGTGCTGGCCGCCGGGCCTGCGAGGACCAGCGATGGTCAAGGGGGGCCCTATCGCCTGCTGAGCATGACCTCCGGACAACAGGAAACGTGGCCACACGATGGTCAGCCTCCCAGCGGCAAAGGGAGCTGGAGCAGCTATGTGTGGGGAGTGCTGGAGCTCTGCCAGGCCCGCGGAATGGTCACACGCCCGCTGGACATCGTGATTCAGTCGAGCGTGCCGGTGGGAGGCGGTTTGTCGAGCAGCGCCGCACTGGAAGTTGCTACGGCCACCCTGGTGGAAGCCATCACCGGGCAGACGATGTCCCCCGTCGACAAAGCGCTGCTGTGTCAGAAGGCCGAACATCAGTATGCGGGCGTTCCGTGCGGTATCATGGATCAATTCAGTTCGGTCATGGGTCGGTCGAATCGCCTGATCCTGCTGGATTGCCGATCGGCCGAAGCCGAATTGGTTCCCTTGGACGGTGATGAGGTGAGCGTCCTGATCACCAACACGAACGTGAAGCACGCGTTGACCGGGGGCGAATATGCCGAGCGAAGGGGGCAATGCGAAGCCGCCGCACGCCAGTTGGGTGTCGCTTCACTCCGCGACTGCTCGCTGTCCCAGTTGCAGCAGCAGGCAGCGACCATGCAGCCAGTGCTCGTGCAGCGGGCACGGCACGTCATCAGCGAGATTGCGCGGACGGTTGCGGCAGCCGACGCGGTCCGGTGTGGCGAGTGGACACGCACCGGCGAACTGATGTACGCCAGTCACCAGTCGCTCAAGGACGACTATCAAGTCAGTTGCGACGAGCTGGATGTGCTGGTCGAACTGGCTCAGGCAGTGGGCTGTCAGGGAGGTGTCTACGGATCACGGATGACCGGCGCGGGATTCGGCGGATGTACGGTGAGCCTGGTGCAGAGTGCGGCAGTCCAGGCGGTGGCGGAGACACTCGCACGCGGCTACCAGAAACGAACAGGTATCCCACCGACGATGTTCGTTTCACGTCCGGCCGAGGGTTCGTTTATCGTTTCGTAGATGATTCGCAGCGCGGAGCCTCAGTTGAGGATATGGCTGTCACAACCGCGGATCTGTGGAGATTGTTGAAGCAGAGCCGCCTGCTCACGGCGGAGCGTCTGGAGCAGGTCCGTGTGGCATTCGACCAGGCCGGGGTCCGCACACGGCAAGATTCGGCTCGCTCCCTGGCCAGTTGGTTGCTTCGCCAACAGCTCCTGACCGCCTACCAGGCCAACGTGCTGCTCAACGGCAGGGCAGGGCCTTTTTTTTACGGTGACTATCGGATCGAGGACCGCGTCCGCGGCGGGCGGCTCGGCGGGCTGTTTCATGCCCGGCATGAACCATCCGGCCACCAGGTCCTGTTGAAATTCGTATCCAGCCGGATCGCGCAAAATCCACGACAATGGCAGGTGGCACGGCAACATCTGCGCACGGTCAGCACTTTCATCCATCCTCAGCTGCAACGAGTGTTTTCCCTGGAGGATCTGGCTGGGTATCGTTTTCTCGTCCTCGAGCAACTCGATGGAACATCGCTCGACCTGCGATTGGGTGTCGTCCATCAGCTTGCCTTTTCGCCAGCATGTCGTGTCGCCCGCCTGGTGGCTGCCGGGCTGGCCGAACTGCATCAGCGGCGGCAGGTCCACGGCGATGTACGTCCCGACAACATCTGGCTCGACGCCGAGGAACGCGTCAAGCTGATCCGTGACCGCGTCATGCCCCCGTCAGTCCCGGAGTTCTCGCAACCGGGACTGACACCAGCCGAACTGGCACAAGCCGACTATCTGGCTCCCGAACTGACGCGCCCCGGCATTCCGCTGAGCGCCGCCACCGACATCTACGCACTCGGCTGCACGCTATTCGAAATGTTGGCGGGGCAGCCGCCGTTTCCTGCGCAGTCCCCACAGAAAACGCTCCAGCGGCACGTGCACGAAGCCCCAGACTTCATGCCGATATCCCGGGTACCGGGCGAACCAGTACCGGAAGATCTGGTGCAGCTGGTCAACAGCATGCTGGCGAAAGATGCCGTGGACCGACCGCAGCTGGCCGAGGATGTTGTGCAGCAGCTGACGCCCTTCATCGAGATTGCGCAGCGTGCCATTCCCACCGGTCCGGTCCCGGCGACTCTCGCCGACTTTGAACAATCGCTCGGACAGGCGAAGTCGATCCCCCCTGCGCCGCCACCTTGGTTTGCCGAACCCGAAGACCATCCTCCGATTGCCCCTCCGCCCATCCAGGTCGACCTGACCGGTCAGGAAACGCCGGCGCCGAGTGCGCCTCTTGAGGCCGTTGCCGTCCCACCCCCTCCGCCACCGCCGGTGACAGATGTCGTGCCGCCCGCCGCGCGACGACCGGCCGCTTATCGTCTGCAGCGTGTTCGCCGCGAACGCCGTCGCCGCGCCATTACCCTCAGCGCCATCGCGGGGACCGTGCTGCTCGTCGCGCTGGGGCTGAGCCTGCTCAGTCCGACCGTGCGTCAGTCGCTATTCGGCCACAAGACGGATTCCTCATCGTCACCGGCTCCCACCCAGCGTGAGGTGGCCATCGCCCCATCTGACGCCAGTACGTCGGCTAAGTCAGCTGACGGTGACCCGATCCGGGAACTATCAGACCGTTTTCAGATCCGACCTGATGATGGCCAGTTGCTCTGGAAACCGCCGACCCTGGGCCCTCCCCTTGAGCTGCAATCCGTACCGCCCGGAGCCCAGTTCGTGCTGGTCGCTCGGCCACAGGCATTGCTCGCCTTGCCCCAGGGCGACTTAATTTGGGAGTCACTCGGCCCCGACTTCCTGGCCGCGGCACAGTCGTGGGAGTCGTCTGCCGCAGTACCGCTGAAGAACGTAGCACGATTCACCCTCACATGGCACGATGCGGCCGCTGGTCCGCAGGTGTTTTTCCTCGTTCGGCCCGCCTCCTCTCTGACTCGGGAACAACTGCTGGCGTCCTGGGGCCATCCCCCGGGCATCGACTATCAGAATCAGATCTACTATCAGGCGCACGGCTGGTCGTTTTACATCCCGGGCACTGACGACTCTTTACAGTTCGCTATGGGAAGCGAAGCACAGATCCGCGAAGTGATCGACCAGGGGAATCACGCTCCGGTGCTGCGTCGCGAGCTGTCGCAGTTGCTGCAGAACTCCGACAGTGAGCAGCATGTGACACTGCTCTTCACGCCCCACTTCCTCACCAGCCGGTTGCTGGCATCGTCGGAGAATCCGAATGCGGCCTGGGAACGGCTCTCCGACGCCCTTGACTGGTTGCTGAGTGACGACGCGTCGGCGTGCCTGGTGAGCATGCAGTTCGCAGACCCGTCCTTTTTCGAACTGCGTGCAACAGGACGGACCGCCAGGGATGCGCTAACGATCGGGCAGTCGCTGACCGAGACAGTCGGGCAGATTCCTGATCGTCTCGAACGGTTCTTGGGCCAGGTCGATCCATCGGCCTATTGGCGACGCGTTGCCGTGCGATTCCCGATGATGATCCGCTTCCTGCATCGCTATGCACGCGTCGGCATCGAGGACGATCAGGCGATCGTCAATGCGGTGCTCCCCCTCGAGGCAGCACATAATCTGATCTTCTCGGGGGAGATGTTGCTGCATGCTCAGGCTGATATGGCCGACAGCCCCGGCCATCCAGCCCCTGGACCGACCGGTCCACAAACGATCGACCAGCTGCTGGCGGCGCCGATGAGTCTGCGATTTGCCCAGACATCGCTGGAGTTTGCGGTGCGTGATCTGGCGAACCAGGTCCGTGAAGTGTATCCCACTCTGCCGTTTCCGTTCGATATCCAGATCAGCGGCAAAGATCTGCAGCTCAACGGCATCACGCGGAATCAGGAGATTTCCAGCTTCGACGCCGCCAACATACCTTTGAGCGATGTACTGACGGCTCTGGTGCGCCGAGCCAATCCCGTGACTACGGTCACCCAAGCGTCGGACCCGGATCAGAAACTCGTATGGGTGGTAGGACCCGATCCCGCCGACCCGAAGAAGCAGATTCTGCTGATTACAACGCGAGAGGCGGTGGCCAGGGAGGGATTCAAGTTGCCCGGATCGTTTCTACCCGAATGAACAGCGTGGTACAATGTTGCTGGCCTGTCCGCGCTGACGTCGCCAGCAACGACCGTTGTCGTCGCGATTTCCGCTGAACCCGTCGATGGGTTGGAAGCCTCCTGGAATCCAGCGGCCGATCGTCGTTCGGGTTACGTCCCGACGTCACTCATGGTTGAAAGATAGCCGTCGTTCAACGGATTACCACCTGTGGAACCATTTTTCCTTTCGTGTACTACATGCCAGGCTCGGCTCAAGGTTCGCGACGAGTCGGCGTTGGGCCAGATCTTGGCGTGTCCGAAATGCGGCAGTATGGTTCTGGTGGAGTCACCGCCCGGGACAACTCCAAGTGCTGGTGAACCATCTCAGGGGAAGCCGAAAGCCGATTCGCCTCGGCAGGCAAAGAGCGTGGTGACGCCATCGACGACACCGTCGCAGCGTGACCAGAGCGACAGCGGCCCTCAGCTGTCCGGAGCTCAAACGCCGAAGACAGAAGCGGGCGTCTCTGGCGCCCGTCCCGGTCGCACCTTCAAATTCCGCGAGGACTTCGAGGTGCCGGCGGAGGCAGCCCCCCCCAAAACACCGCGACGCATGGTCACTCCCGCTCCACCCCGACAGGCGTCCTTCGGCGGCACCTCGGCTGCTGATCCGGAAGCTCAGACCGAACCAGCCGATCAGGAAACACCGGCGGCCGCCGCTGGTCCCGAGCCCGATTTCTTGCGAAAACATCAACAGGTGCTATGGATTGGAGCAGCGGCGATCGGCGGTGTGGCCCTGGCACTTGTCGTCATCGCCCTGCTGAGCTCCGGAGGCGGGAATACGTCGCCCGAGCCAACCGCGATCACCGAAGCCTCCAACCCTGGCGACCCCAAGTCGAGCGATCATGCCCTTGCGCCCGACGAGTCGGCGACTGGATCAGTGCCGTCGGTGGATGACTCGGCGGCCCCACCGAGCGACGATCGCCCACCGCAAGAAACGCATTCCGACGACGCCTCGCCTTCCAACGGAGAGCCGTCGCCGGGAACCAAATCACCAGGCTCCACGAACGAAGCGGCGGCCGCGCCGGTAGACCCCGTCGATGTCACCTCGGCAGACCCACCGGAATTGGCACCTGATGCAGAGCCGGCCGAGACGGATCCCGCCATGGCCGACACGTCTACCGCTCCGCCTCCCAGTTCCGATTCGGGCGAACCGCCCAAATACCCTCTCGGCGAGAATGCAGCACTTGAGAGCATTGCACCTCCACCCGTCGCTCCCGACGTGAGCCCTGAGGTTTCCAAGCAGCTTTCGGCAGCTCTGATCGAAGTTAAATATCCACAGGTGCCCCTGGCTGATTTCGCTCGGTTTGTGTTCGACTTCACGACGATCCCTGTCACACTCGACGTCGACCAGTTGTTGGCGGCGGGAGTGAACGCCGAAACCAAACTTGATTTCGACTTGCGCGGCGTTACTGTTGAGAAGATGTTGACCGCGGCACTGGAACCGGCCGGCATGACCTTCGCTGTGCAACAGGACCAACTGCTGATTATCCCGCTCTCCGGCCCCCCTGACGAACTGGTCACTCAGACGTACGACGTATCGGACCTGGCTCCCACGGGCGACGACGCAAAATCACTGGGACAAATCATCCGCACTCTGGTCGACTCCAAGTCCTGGATGACGGCCGGTGGTGACGCGACGCTGACCGAAACCGAACGTTCGTTAGAGGTCCTGCAGTCGCCGGTGGGACAGTTCCACGTGACGCGTTTTCTCGATCGATTACGGACCGCTCGCGGACTATTGCCGCGCAGTGATCTGCCGCCGGACCAGTTGGATCTGGCACCGTCCTTTGTACGGGCCGCCGAGCGGCTCAGCGTGCCTCTGAGTGTCAACTTTTCCGATCCGGTGCCGCTCCGACGGATCTTCAGTCATCTCGAGACCGACACCGATCTGCGCGTGTTGATCGACTGGCAGGCCCTGGCCCAAGCGGGCGTTACCCCAGCGACCACCGTCTCGATTTCGGTTGAATCGAAACCGATGTCCGAACTGCTCGACCAGCTCCTGCAACCGCTGAAGCTGGAATACCGTGTGCTCGATGCTCAGACCCTGCAGATTGGCAGTCAGTCCTCGATTTTTGCGCATCCGGAACTGGATTTCTATACCGTCAAGAACCTCTCCGACACCGAAGCGAAGCGGCTGATCGAGGAGATCAAGACCACGGTTGGGCAGCCGTTTTTCGAAGGGGAAGGGGCCTCTGGAGCGATCCTCTTTGATCCACCCAGCCACTGCTTGCTCGTGGCACTCCCCCAGCCTCAGCAACGCGTGATCGCCCAATGGATGCGGGTCAATCGCCGAGCAGGGGTGGAAGCGGGGTCGGAAGGCTGAGCCGCTCCGCCGTCAGAATCCCTCACGCGGAAAAGGTCCGTTCCGCTCCTGATAAACGCTCAGCGCAGTGACAGGTGAGCGTCTTACCATTCTCGCACACGGCTCTGCCGCCTCAGGATTCGTCGCTGGGTACAGCCAGTTCCTTGTCGACGGCATCGGCCACTCGGCGAATCTTCTGCATGGTGACCGCGAACTGTTCGAAGTCGAGCGATTGATATCCATCGCTCAGCGCCTGTTCGGGGTCGGGATGCACTTCGATGATCAGGCCGTCAGCACCGGCCGCGACGGATGCCGCCGCCATATCGGGTACCAGGTACGTATGCCCTGTCCCGTGGCTGGGATCGACAATCACAGGCAAATGCGACTTGTGATGCAGGTAGGCCACGCTGGCCAGCGGCAAGGTGAACCGCGTGTGCGATTCGAATGTGCGAATACCTCGCTCGCAGAGCATCACGTTGGGATTGCCTTCATTGAGCACATATTCGGCCGCCAGCAGCAGCTCGTCGAGCGTGGCACTCGGCCCGCGTTTGAGCAGGACCGGTTTATCTGTGTTCCCCACCGCCTCGAGCAGTCGGTAGTTCTGCATATTGCGGGCGCCGACCTGGAGCACATCGGCATAGGAGGCGACCAGATCGACATCCTCAGTCGCCAACACCTCAGTGACCACCGCCAACCCGGTTTCCTCCCGAGCCAGCGCCAGCAATTCCAACCCCCGTTCCTTGAGCCCCTGAAAACTATAAGGACTCGTACGCGGCTTGAACGCTCCTCCCCGTAGCCCCGTCGCTCCGGCCGCGCGCACCAGGCGAGCCGTCTTCACGATCTGTTCTTCGCCCTCCACCGAACAGGGTCCAGCAATGACGCCCAACTTGCCGGCACCCACGCACAAGTCCCGGACCTTCACCATCGTCGGTTCCGCCTTCACCTCCCGACTGGCGACCTTATAGGGCGCCAGGATCGGAACGACCTCGGCCACCCCAGGCCCGCTTTCGAGTGACTCACGCATGTACTCCCGCTTGTCACCGATCGCCGCGATGACCGTTCGCTCCGTGCCATGGATCACATGGGCCTTGAGCCCCATTTCCTCCACACGCTCGACCATGTGAGCGATCTGTGTGGCATTGGCCCCTTTTTCCATCACCACGATCATCGAAAACAGCTCCTGCTTCAGGATTTCGGTTGATGATTTCAACATGGGTCCAGCGTCCTATGGGAAAAGGGCTGGCCAGGCGTTCGGAAACCGCCTCCCCAGAGGAGGCAAAACGCTCCTCACGCTATATAAAAAAAGCCCATCTGACCATACGGGTCATCAGGGCTCGAATGTTCGTTAGCTTTCCGGGTGAGCTTACGCACATCCTCCGGCCCTGCACCACAAAGGGCTAAATGCGAAGAACCAGAAGTAAGCGTCGCGCATCGTCGTCATGACTCCATTATGTCCGTGATGGCAGCGAATGCAATAG
Organism: Pirellulaceae bacterium; assembly: GCA_041752115.1. Lineage (GTDB taxonomy): Bacteria > Planctomycetota > Planctomycetia > Pirellulales > Pirellulaceae > JAJRVM01. The sequence goes on from JBGSHS010000111.1 coordinate 17,308, forward strand.
GCCCGCCAGCTGGATTCAAAACCGCTGCCTACCAGGCGTTACAGATAGTCGTCGCGCACCGGATAGAAGATGTCGACGGCACGTGCCGGTGAAACGCCCGTCACCACCCGATGCACGACTCCCCCAGGTATCCGCCAGCTGTCCCCCGGCGACAGAACCCGCTCTTCGTCCCCAATCGTAAAAGTCAACTCACCCTCGAGTAACGTCCCGACCTGCTCATGCGGATGACTGTGCAACTCAACAACCGAACCGGGCGCTAATTCCACGATGGACAGCATGATGTTCTGCCCGGCCATCGTGAAAATCTCGACTCCCGGAAATATCGTGTGACAACCGCATTCCTCACGTCGCACGAAGTACTTGGACATCGCCGTCTCCCGACACAAATCAGCCGAAATCGCCCAGCCGCCTCGGCTTACCCCACAACCTACCAGCACGATCGCGTCTGGAACATGTAACCATACCTGCCGCAAAGCTCCATTGTTTCAGGAGGAGACATCCGCCTCAAGAGTGTTCCGTTCCCCAACCGCCTCTACGCTGCCAGGCCACGTTCGACGCCCGTCCCTCATTCGACCTGCTACCGCTTGGCCTCTACGGCCTTTCTGGCCTCCATAGCTTTCCTGGCCTCTACGGCTGCCGGCGACTGGAAGTAAATGCGAACCGTCGATACCACGGAGATCTCCGGCTGCATCGGCAATCCGGGAGATTGTACATCCGCGTCACTGAAGAGCCCGCGGTAGTACGTGTTGCGCGGTCGATAGGCCCGAACCAGCGGAACGTTGCTCTTCCAGGCCGGAGTGATCTCCTCCTGATAGCTGTTCTCGAACGAATGATAGAGCGCCTCCGGACGACGCACTGTCGTTTGTTCCTGGACGTTAATCACCCTCGGGCGGACTTCTAACAGGTCCTTGAACAGCAGATCCGCTTTGCTGCGACCCGCTTGCAGTGCCAGCTCGCGCGCCCGCAGCTTCGCGGCATCCAGTTCTCCACTCCAATAGTCGAAGGCAATGATATCTGTGATACCCTGCGCGAAAGCTGCATCGAGGACCGCAGTCGCCTTCGCGTCATTGGGAACGCTGAGGTGCAGGTTCGTCTGTAGACGATAGCCAGTCTGCTTTTCCACTCCGACCTCCGATTCACCTCGCTGCTCCATATCCCATTCGTGCACCGGGAGAATGGCAATGAAATCCTCGACAACATTCTCTGGAGCGATCGACAGCTTCGCCCACTCGCTCTTGACGCCTGTCACCTTCTCCCGCACGACGCGTTGACAGTCCTGAGCCGTCTCACCCGCGCTTGTGACCGCCAGTACAACGCGAATCTGGGTGGGCCGAACGCGCACCTCAGCTCGCCCCTCCACGGTGATGAAACCCTCCACCGTGTCGCGATCAAGACGCGGCAGGCTCTCGGCCTGCTCCATCTGATTTTCGACACCCAGTCGTGATCCAGCCATCTGAGCCATCGCCCACGGCGGGATCCCGAACACCATCAAGACCAAGACGAATAACCGATGAGTGGACAAGTTCATATGAGTAATCCTCCGATGAATGGGAATGGGCGGGAGGCAATGAGTGAAACGGGGGACGGATCGAAGAGAAGCCAGGGGGTCAGCCCATGCTCTTCGAACAAGGAGCAAACGTCCGTTCGAGCGTCTGCCGAGTATCTGCAAAGGAGTCTCTGCGCGACGGGCCTTTCGAGCACTGGCCAGCGAGCGAGACGGTTCTACGGGTAGACACGAAATTCCCACAGTGAGTAGCCAAACGGCGTCCCACGCCCGGTACCGTACAGACGAACCCAACGGGCTGTGATCGGGGTGAACTCGATGTTCTCCGTGCCACCGCTGCCGGAATCGGTCGAGTAGACATCACGCCAGTGCTGACCATCATCCGAAACCTGGATCGTGTAATTCCTCCCATATGCCGCCTCCCACACGAGCTGTACTTTCGAGATCTGGACTGGCGTCTCCAGGTCGATCGCGATCCACTGCGGGTCCGAGAACTCGGATGACCACCGAGTCAGCACGTCTCCGTCCACGGCATTTCCAACCGGATAATGGTCGGGACCAACGGTGACGCATGTCGACGCGGTGACCGGCTTACCACGCGCGATGCCATGGCGAGCGGCCAGTTGCTCAGCCGTCACAACCGTCACGTCGCGCAGGCTCCGCACCGTGTTGCCTGAAGGGTCGATCCATTCGCCCACCAGCGTCAGCTCGCTGGGACGATCAGGCAACTGCACGCGCTGAACGATCCGCTGGCTTCCCAGCGACTCGACGCGGCAAGGAACCTCAGACTGAGCAAGGGTCCGATCGTCTTCGATCAGACGCAGTCGCAGAGTCCCCTGAACGACATCATACGTATCGTTAATCACGACCAATGGCACATCATGCTGCGTACCGGCGAGCGATTCATCTTCCCAGAAATCGACCATCACACCGATCGGCGCAAATGCGTCCCGCACATAGTCGGCGAAATGCGGTTCGAGTGTCAGCTGTTCAATGTCCAGGAAGTGGTCGCTCGTCTGACCATCGGGTCGAGAATAGCCCAGGCCACAGAAGTGAAGCACTCCCGCCACTTCCCGATGACTTCGCCAGAATTCCGTCTTGGCGGCCAACAGGCGTGCGTAGGTGCTGCGACGCTGTTGGGCCGTCGAATCGGGACCCAACAGTGTTTCATACCCTTTGCGCGACAAAGTTGTCGCACTGCCGTCCCGGTTGAGCCACAGCCAGCCGTATTCGTTGATAATCACCGGGTTGTTCAAGGCATTGGGAGCCGGATTGCCCGTCAATGCGCCAGGAGTACCAGGACGGCCAGGCAACTGGGAAAACGCCGATAAGCGAAAGCTGGGATTGGAATGAGCGTACGGGTGCGCTTCATAGACATCGCCCACGGTATCCGCTGCCGACCAGCCGTTATCCCAAGGGCGAGCCGAAAGATCGAGCGTGCGGACCTGCCGGATCGCTGGACCAATCTGATCGGTAATCGATTCGTTCTGCGCATCCCAAATGACGACACACGGATGATTCCACCGCTCTCGCATCCACTGGCGATACTCGGGTACCAGACGTTCAGTGGTCAGCGCCTGCGGCCAGCTGCCTCCGTACCAGATGGGAAACTCGTCCTGAATCAAGAAGCCCTCTTCGTCAGCCACGCGATACCAGACCTCCGGCGGAAATCCGATACAGTAGCGGATACTGTTCCAGTGCATGCTCCGAAACGCCTGGTGCAGCCGCCGGACCCACTCTTCGCGCCACGGACGATCACCGCGCAGCGGATCCTCAAAAAATCGGTACACACAGACATTCGTCCCGCGCATCGGATAAGGACGTCCGTTCAACACGGCCTGCCCCGTCTTGGCATCCAGGTGAAATGAACGCATTCCAAAACGAGTCGTGTACTGATCACCGTCCGTCACGATCGTCGCACTGTAAAGGAAAGGGTCTTCCGGCGACCAGAGCCGACACTCGGATACGGGCACGCGCAGTTCCATCGTTTCCAGCGTGCCGCCGCTAGAGCATTCTCCACGGGTCTGACCAACCAGTCGCCCTGACTTCCATTCGCGCACTTCGCACGTCACCGCTGCACGACCGGCCGCCTCAAGTTCCAGTTCCACGGCGATGCGAGCTTCCTGACGTTGTACGTCAGGAGCCACTTGGACGTTGACAATGTGCGGCCGCCCCGACAGTATCAACTCGACCGAATCATAGACCCCCGGTATGTAACGAAGCTTCTCGAAATCGGCGCCGTCCGGCATGCCGGCGGGAAGCTGCGAGCGATGCGCCCCCACACAGATCGTCAGCTCATTCTCCTCGCCCGAAGGCCGAAGCCACTTGCGCACATCGACCTCCGCCGGAGTGAAACACGGCCAATGCTCCGCCACCAGCTGACCGTTCAGGTAGAACTTGCTGCCGAACATGGCCTTGTGGACCTTCAGACGCACACATGGGGGAAGGACCCCCTCGAGCACAAACGTACGACGATACCAGAAGGCTTGCCGCCGATCATTACTCCCCGGCGTCCCCACCTCCTCAAACGCCGGCTGAGCCATGTCGACCAGACCGGGGACGGGAACTGACGCTTCGAATCGTGCCGGCGGCTGAGCGAACGATCCTTCGGCAATCTGCCACGTCCCATCGAGAGACACCACGCGCCGCAACTCCTGCGATGAGTCGCCGAGAATCGGAGGTACCGCGGTCACACTCGCCAGAATCACGAATCCTACTGACATCAAACGGCCACATATCATCGGGTTCCTCACTTCCTGCTGCCTGTAAGCAGCAGCCTGCCATTTTACGTCGCAAAGCCCTCGGCCGAAACAGCATCAGGCCGCGTCTCACGAGGTGCCGCCGACTTGCCCCCCTTGCCCCCCGCTGCTACCGCCCGACCTGCCGTACGTCACCTTCTGCTCCTAATCCTCACGAGTGCCCTCGGTGTTGCATTCGTCAAGATGATGGCCACCACTCGTGGACCCGCGGAACTGAGCGCGGCGCTCGGAAGTGGGGTTGCGGCTGGAATCGTGGGGGTATTGTCGGCGGGAGTGTTATCTGCGGCTCGACCTTAACCTCCGGATCCTGTTCGTTGAGTCTTCGTTAGATCGAGTTGGCCAGCCGCTCGATCGCCGGCCGTGACTCCAGCTTCTCGGTGATCGCCTGCAGGGCGAGCTTCTTCTGGTGATAGGCCGGTTGGTCATTCGTGAGTTCAACCGAAAACACTCGCCCGGCATCGTGGTCGACGCTTTCTCCACCGATTTCCGGGCTTTCCGTTTCCACCGCCGCACGCGTCGCGTTCAGCTGAATGCGATACACGGCCTTGAGCCCCTTCCCGTCCAGCTCAATCGCATTGCTGGCCACCGCTTCATTCGCGTCCGACGTGCAGCTGTACTGCAGGCTCTGCCCAGTACCGTCTGCCTTGGGACGGCCGTACCTGAACAAAATGACATACGTCAACTGTTCTTCGCTCTGCGCTTCCTGACGGTCCCAAAGAACACGCCCGGCTGTGGCGCTATGACGACCAAATGGTCTCCCGAAACGCCCGGACTCTCGCTATTGCTGCTCGATCCTTGGATTACAATCCTCGGCTGCGGTGAATCAGGTCGAGTCAACTACCACCAACCGCCATAAGCTGCAGCGACCGTCAGTCCTACTGACAACAAACCGAATAGCCCGCGTCGGTTCATATGCGTCCTTTGCTCCGACCAGCAGAGCCTCCTGATTCAAGTGTGAGTTAATCTACGCTTGCCTGCCACGAAATGATAAGCGAGTTTTCTCGAGTGTCACACTCCCTTCGCATCTCAACGCGTTTCACCACCCTGCGCCCCCCGACTTCATGCACGAAACCACCGCGAGGGAAGTCGCAGAACGCATGGCAATTCGCCCATGCTCTGCGCGAGCATGGCTACGTCCTGCGCGAGCAGGGCTACGAGTGGCGCGAGCAGGGCTACGTCCTGCGCGAGCAGGGCTACGAGTGGCGCGAGCAGGGCTACGAGTGGCGCGAGCAGGGCTACGATTTGGTCCCCGGAGGGGCACGGGGCGAAGTCACCGCCGCAGCTCTGGGCAGCTTGCACAGTCCATCCCGCCCCTCGAGCCGATCGATCTCCAACACACCGGCGCCCAGCCGAGACCGAAACAAGCCGAGATTTTTCTCAGACTGATTTTGCCGCTCGCAAAGGACCGAAGCGACGGGGGACATACTTTCGGCGTTCTGCCTACCACGTGTCATTCCAATCACCGGCTGTTGCGATGCCCCATCATCGAGACCTTGTGCGGCCTGATGCATCGTCAACCGGACGCGCCGTTGCTGGTGACCAATCCACGCCGCCGGCCGGTCATCGTCGTTCCTCGGCGGCTCGGCGGTGGGCCGTCGAACTTACTTCGAACGGGCGAGAGCAACCGGCCAGCGCGTTGTGATGGCGACGCTGAGGACAGGGCAAGTCACGCACTATTGCGTTTCAGATAAGGACTGAACCGAGGGCCTCCAATGGAGGCCCGGATTCCCCGCAGCGACAGCCATGAAGTGGGTCAGAACTCTCCGAGGTATCAATAAAGTGCGTGCTACGGCGTACCCTGGACACTCGTTCTCCACTTCCCCCGCAGTCTCCGTCATTGCGAACGCTGTCAGATAATTGCACAATGAGAGATGTTGGGGGGATCGTTGAAGCCCAGCATGAGGAAAGACTCCCAATCGAATCAGTACGCGGATGGCGTGGCTGGAAGATGGCCCGCTCGCCTGAAAATGGAGAAGACCAGATGACGACGCATCGTCGAGACTTCCTGAAGGGTACTGTTGCAGCCGCCGCATGCGGAGCGTTCCCTTGCGCGACCGGCGGTGGCCAACCAACTCTTGGAGCGGGATCCGAAATCAACTTTCAACGCCGTGTTGCCATCAACCGTGACGTCGATGTGTTTGTGGCAGGTGGCGGACCGTCCGGCATCGCCGCTGCACTGACAGCCGCTCGCCAAGGAGCAAGCGTGTTCCTGGCTGAGCGAAACAACTGCCTTGGCGGCATGGGAACAGCCGGCATGTTGCCACTCTTCATGCCATTCTCGGACGGGCTGCGAAACCTGGCCGGCGCACTGGGCGAAGAGATCCAGCAGCGACTGAAGACGGCCAATGGCAATGGACCGGGCAGCGATGTCACCATTCGCGCCGAAGTGCTCAAACGAGTCTATGATCAACTGCTGGAAGAAGCCGGTGTCGACTTCCTGTTTGGAACGAGCTTGGTGGCGGTGGAGTCAGAAGCAGGACACGTATCCGCCGCCGTGCTGGCAGGCAAGAGCGGCCTGTGCGCCATCCAAGCAAAGGTCTTTCTCGATTGCACCGGCGACGGGGACTTGGCGGCCTGGGCGGGTGCGCCCTTTGAAAAGGGAGATGAACATGGCAACCTGATGGCCGGCACGCTCTGCAGCCTGTGGGCCGACATCGACTGGGAAGCGGTGTATCGAGAAGGCCTTTCCGGCGAAAGCCGTCTGCAGGATGCATTCCGTGACAAGGTCTTCACCCACGAAGACCGACACTTGCCGGGAATGTTCCGCGTGGGCGAACACACAGGCGGCGGCAACATTGGACATACGTTTGGCCTGGATTCCACGGATGATCAGTCCATCACGGCCGCACTTCTGTGGGCGCGCAAGTCGCTGATTGAATATCAACTTTTCTACCAGAAATACCTCAAAGGGTTCGAGAATATGGAGCTGGTGGCAACCGCTTCCCAGCTCGGATGCCGCGAGAGCCGACGCATCATGGGTGACTATGTGCTGAACCTGAAGGATTTCCAGGCCCGCGCCGTCTTCCCGGACGAAATCGGTCGGTTCAACTATGCGGTTGACATTCACGCAGCCAAGCCCGACCTGACAAGCTACCAGCAATACGCCGACGACTTCCAGAACCTGCGATATGGCCAGGGAGAAAGCTATGGCATACCCTTTCGGTGCCTCGTGCCGCGCAACTTGACCAACGTGCTGGTCGCAGGCCGGTGCGTCAGCACCGACCGATACATGCAGAGCTCAATCCGAGTCATGCCGGGCTGTTTCATTACCGGCCAAGCCATCGGGGCAGCGGCGGCCATCTGTGTGCAACAGACGTGCGATACACGCAGTTTTCCAGTTGCCGAACTGCAACGGAGACTCAAAGAGCAGGGAGCTTACCTGCCCAACTGCTGACGGCAGCATGCCGAACAAATGCCAATGAGAAAATGGGGACAGTTCCAATAACGTTCGGCGCGAGATGTGCTAGCCGGCATTCTTAGCAGACTGACCTAGCGATCGCCAGATGCGTCAACTTATGTGCATGTCGGACAAGCGAGTCAAGCGACCGTTGATCGAAGCGTGGGAGATCGCCGGGCTCGCATAGCAGATCGTCGCGCCAGTGTCTGAGCACGCTGGCCCGACGCGTGCTCAACGCTGCCTCCTCACCCCTCCCCGACCCCCGCGAGCTCCGCTCGTGTGGTGAAGCAGATGGTCAGCTACCGCGCCGCCTCTCTTGCGCAGACGTCCGCGGAAATTGTACCACTCCCACGATCGTTCGCAGGCAATCGCAACCTGTCGGGCGGATCTTCCAGCTCGGCAGACGGGAGTTTCATCCAGGTGCAGAACGACGGCACCTACACGTACCAGTATGACGATGAAGGCAACCAGATCCGGCGCACGTCGATCGCCACCGGCGAAGTGACGGAGTACCAGTGGGACTACCGCAATCGTCTGGTCAAGGTCGTCCAGAAGGACGGCCCGGAGACAGTGACCAAGACGGTCGAATATGGCTATGACGTATTTGACCGGCGAGTGGCCAAGACGGTCACTCTGCCCAGCGTTCCAACGGTCCCCTTGGGAGCCGTGAACATGGGCATCGCCGTGGCCGACGGCGCCACGGGCACCGGCTACCTGCTGCACAGTCGGGAGAACCTCTTCACGCGGTTTGCTGCCAATCCGCCCTATAGCGGCAATAGTGCTCAGTTGATCGGTGTGCGTTACAACGACAACCAGTGGCAGTACAACAACAACTCCATCTGGATCGCCTTCACGCCGGTAGCCACCGATCGGCTGCTGGCCAGCGTGGACTTTGACGCCGACACGGTGACCAGCCTGCAGGGGGCCACGGGGGACGTCCATGGTATCGCCCAAGGCTTCGCGGACGGCGATCTCGTCTTCTGGGCTGATCGCTGGAACGGTTCGCCCAACGACGGCGAGTTCACGATCCAAGGGACCTGGTTCACGCTGCCCGGGGAGACGGAATACTATGTCTATGATGGCCAGCATGTTGCGCTGCGGTTTGAAAACGGCAGCCTGACCAATCGCTATCTGTATGGAGACATCGTCGACATGATCCTGGCGGACGAGCAGGTGGGCAATGTGGCGTTGCCCGGTGAAGTGCTCTGGCCACTGGCCGATCAGTTGGGGAGCGTGCGGGATCTGTCAGACAATAATGGACGCGTCCGCGAGCATCTGGTTTATCATAGCTTTGGGCAGCGGCTGAGCGAGAGCGACTGGGACGCCAATGGGAATCCGATTGCCAGCGACAACCCGGCGGCGGTCGATCACCTGTTCGGCTACACGGGCCGCGACTGGGACGACGACACCCAGCTGCAATACAATCGTGCCCGCTGGTACGATCCCGCCCAAGGCCGCTGGATCAGTCAGGATCCCATCGGCTTCGCCGCCGGGGATGTGAATCTGTATCGGTACGTGGGGAATGATGCGACCGGGGCGACGGATCCGAGTGGGTTGGAGCACCTCCCGGCTGACCATCGCGGTAGGTGGGTCGAGGGATCGAGGGGAAACGGCGTGTTCGAATACGCGGATACGCCGCAGAACCGTCTGGCTTCGTTGTGCATGCGGACCGTAGAGGCGACGAGGAGGCGAGCGAAGCCGCTCCGGAAACCGATCAGAACCGACAAGAGTAGCCGGAAGCACGACGGGGCGATCTGATATGGTTGGCTTGCTCTGCCACGCCGCCCTGCCGACTGATATCAGCAGGTCAACTGCCTGCCGTCATCGGATCTCAAGGGAGGTGCCTACTGTCATCGCCACCAATACTGGCAGTCCACCACGGAAACGCAGAATAATCTGGACAGTAACATCAGCCCTAGCCAGCTTGAAACGACACTGAAAGGCGCCGATGTCGATCAGGCCAGGCCCCCAACAGAACGGCACCACCTCCTGGAGCACGGCTATGCGCGCTGGCAGCAGGGCTGGCGCGTTGCGAAGCGCTCGCAGAGGGCGACCACCCGGGCCGCTGCTTACTGTGATGCTCCCAGCGCAGAGCGGCTCAGGAACAGCTGCGATGACTGCACACTGAAGCTCGCCGGACTTGGTCCCAGGGGCGATGCAACCGCCGGCAATTCCGAGCGTGGAGACGGGGCGGCTGCGGCGGGCGTTTGTCGACCCCAGGCAACTCGTTCTCTGGGCAGATTTGACGCCTGCCAGGTGACCGTTTTGGCACCCGCACACGAGTTAGTCTGGGATCGCCAGAGCGATGTGAGTCGGGAAGGCGGGGGAGCGAACGGCGCGGTAGCTCACCATCTGATTCGCCGCACGAGCGGAGCTCGTGGAGGTCGAGGAGGAAGGGGTCGAGTGGCGCTGTAGCCTGCCACCTGCTTCACCCACGAGCGGAGCTCGTAGGGGTCGAAGGAGGGAGGGGACGAGCGGCGCTGTAGCTCGCCATCTGCTTCACCGCACGAGCGGAGCTCGTGGGGGTGGGGGAGGGAAGGGACGAGCGGCGCTGTAGCTCACCATCTGATGCACCCACGAGCGGAGCGCGCGGGGGTTGGAGAGGGAGGGGACGAGCGGCGCTGTAGCTCACCATCTGCTTCACCCACGAGCGGAGCTCGCGGGGGTCGGGGAAGGAGGGGCGAGCGGCGTGGTAACTCACCATCTGATGCACCCACGAGCAGAGCTCGCGGGGGTTGGAGAGGGAGGGGCGTGGTAGCTCACCATCTGATGCACCCACGAGCGGAGCGCGGCTGGTGGGATGCTAGCGATCTGTCGTTTTCACAAGTGATTAGCCGAACCGCGCTCGGTCATTTACTGCCTCTGCTGCCGCCGCAATTTTTCGGCAGCGTGCCCTGCCAATCAGTCCTGGTTGTCGCAGCAGACCGGTTCTACGTTTGGAGCTTGTCGGTCGCTCAGTCCATTGGCATTCGCCCAATGCGCGCGAAGTGACGTAAGTTCCGCCTCGATTAGTAATACGGGTTATCTGTCAGCAGGACGGCCTGCACCGCCAGGGCGAGAAAAAGTCCGGCAACGAGCATCAGTACGACCGGCGTGGTCAGACGGACGCGATAGGGAATGCAACTCATGGCGTACTGAGCGGCCAGGACGTGCAGTACGACGAACAACTCGATGGCTGCCGCAACGATCAAACCTCCCCCCAAGCCGGCAACTTTGTTCAAGTTACGAGCTCCATCCCAGCTTTCAAAGGTCATGCACACCAGCACTCCTGCATAGTGCACGAGAAGCACCAGCAGCAGAGCCCACGTTCCGCGTCGCCAGAGCCGCCCCATGCTGATTACAAAGCCGTAGGCCGCATAGGATACCGCCGCGATCAGAAGCGACAGCAACTGGTATCGAGCAGCGAGGCCGCTGTCGTAAAGGACGAATTGCCTGACCGCGAAGACCGGACCAAAAAAAACAAACCCAGGGCTGTGGGCTCCATGCCCTGCGCCCGCCAGGACTATGGTGACCGCGGCCACGGTCACGGACAGCATTCCACCGGCCAGCGTTGCCCACAGCAGCGAGCCGGCCATCTGCCGCCACCTGAGAGACGTGCCGATCTTCTTCCTTGTCGCGCGTTCGAGCAACTCCACCGGTCCGCTCCCTAGAATTTCGGCACTCGATACTGTGGGTACCATGGTAGATCCATATTCGAAAGGGTCCTCACCTCATCCCGCGTGCTCCAAGGCGGCGGACCGTCAGGCTGCACGGGCTGCCATTGCCCCCAATGGCGTGCAAATGAGTAGTTCTTGTTGTACCACTGCGGCACGGCTTGGGACACCGTGCGAAAACGGACAGTCAGCGGAGTCAACAAATCCGCCTGTTTGTCGCGGAATCGGGGAGTGGCCTGACCGAAGTCCTGCGCAATCAACTGTTCCCAGCAAACCCGGCGCCGCTCTTCGCCTGAGAATCCCGGGGTCCCTCGCGGTTCCTGTACCAGAACCGTGTCGATCTGGAGCCAGAACTGCCCGAGCGATTTGCCTGCCAGTAGAGCTTGCGCCTCGGCACTCCTCGCCCCGCCCGTAATCCCCCGTCGAGCCAGCAGGAGGTTGACCATCTCGTCATACACGCGAATCGCCATTTCGAAGTCCCGCAACTGGTGGTGATACGGCACGTCAGGCTTGGTGTCGTTCGCATGCCCCAAGGCCGTGCCGTATCCCTCGTGCGCGAAACTGTCTTGATACGTGTGCAACAGGATGCCGAACATCTCCAGATCTCCGGTCCCGCCCACTGTATTCAGAGCCGCATACACACGCGGGTCGTTGCGTTGGACAGGCTGACTCAAACCGGGAGCTGGAAAATGAAACCGGCTGCGCACCGTCTGGCCAGCTCCAACCGGACGCGTACGGGCATCGTAGTCCACGCGTGTAGCAAAATAGGCGATGATATAGGCCTCCGAAATTGGCTGCCCTTTCGAGTTGACCCAGCCCGACGGCTGATCCAGACCAAGGTAGCGGGCGAGGTAGTAGTTAAAATAGAAATGGACGTCATCCCCATACAGTCCGGTCGGATCGACCCGACTCGTGGGACTGTTGCCAACATAGCGTCGCGTGTTCGAATCGCCGGCTTGAAATCCTAACGGGTCTTCACTGAGAAACTGCCCCAGGCGCGGATCGTAATAGCGGGCGCGGTAGAAGTACAGATCGGATTCCGCATCGTTCTCGCGGCCGGTGAATCCAAACAGATGGTCGACGGCCGCTGCGGTGTCGCTGACGATGCCGCCATATGCGTCATACGTGAGATGCGCCGCGACGGCCGTCAACTCACTGTCATGATCATAAACAGCCAGGTCACGCACGGTCCCCAGATTGTCGGTCAGTGGCCAGACTACTCGACTTACTCGCCCGCCGGTTCCCACTTGCTCGTCCGCCAGCACCTGATCCACGGCCGGACCGTGGAGATAACGGTTCGCCAAATTCCCGTCAGCGAAGCGGAGGATGATGTCCTGCCCATCATACACGTAGGTCTCCGTGCGCGCCGGACCGACAGCCGGAGTGACCGACTTGATGATCCTCCGTCCCCACATGTCGTACGCATATCGAATCGTCACGAGCGCCGGGCCATCTTGCTGAGCGTGCTCCGTGATCTCCACGAGCCGATTCAGTACATCCCATCGATACCGTACCACCTCGCCCGTGGCCAGTTCCAGGCGACCCGTCCGGTTTCCTTCCGCATCGTAACCGTATTGGTACGTGCCATCGGACTCGATCTGGTTGCGCAGACCTACCTCAAAGCCATTGGTCGCACGATTGCCGTTCGCATCGTATGCAAAAGCTTCATCTGGCAAGTCCTCGTAGTCGGCCGATGTCAGTTGACCGGCAGCATCGTACTGATAATGCGTCACGCCATCAGTCATCGATCGCGCTTCGATCACTCGATCAGCAGCATCATAGTGCCACTCGTAAGCCGCCAGTATCTCCCGAGCCTGGCTATGCACGAGCGAAACGATCCGCCCCTGGCTGTCATAATCGTACTGTGTGCCAACCACCATGTCCCGCCCAACACGATCGGCATACCGATTGACTTCGAGCAACTGGTCGGCGGCGGAATACCGGAACTCAACCCGCTTGTCTTCCACACCCGCGCCCGATTGTTCCAGCCGCGTCAAGCGCGCCCGTTCGTCGTAAACGTAGTGGTTCAGAAGGTCCAGTTCGCCATCGATTATCGCAGTGACGGAACTCCGCAGCTCGTCATGCCGCGAGTAGTCGTTCTGCAGTACGATGAGCGGTGTGGAGATGCTATCGACGTACGTCCGGACAACCCGGTCCAGATCATCCAACTCATACTCGTAGCTGGTCGCATTGTCACTGACTGCAATTAACCGTCCAGCGGCATCGTACGTCTGATGTATGGCATTGAGTCGGTCGCTGTCACTCAGCGCGTCGTTCAGATTGGCGTACCAGATTTCATCGGTCACCCGTCCGAGCACGTCGTACTGCCAGGTACGAACTCGCCCCAGGCGGTCAGTGATCTGCCGCAGGTTTCCTGACGGATCATAGGCGTAGCGAATGGCCTCCGGCGCGGCGTCCTGCCAGGTCCACTGAGCCGTGATTCGATCTCCTGCATCGTACGAATACGCGGTCACATTGCCGAGAGGATCGACGACCGCCTCCAAGCGACCGAGCAGGTCATAGCGATACTCGGTGGTATGCCCATTGGCATCTGTAGCTGACGTCTGCTGCGAGCGCTCGTCGTACGTGAATCGCTGCACATTCCTCAGCGCATCCGACTGCACGACGATATTGCCTCGGGCGTCGTAGCATGTGTAGGAGTTGCCAGACACTTCCATGATCCACACACCATCGGCCAGTAATCGACCGGTTGTCGCGTCGGCCGACAGGATCACCTCCAGCGTCTGACTGAGCGGTGTCACAGCAGCCACACGCTGCCAAGCGCGGTCGTCGATCACGACGTCACCGATTAGCTGCCGCTGGTCGATGCCGGTCGTTTCCTGCAACTGCTGCTGGCCTCCTCTGACCACGACCTGGGCCCGATCGGTGTTGGCCGAATCCGGATCCCATGTCAGCAAGACCTCGTACGTCGCGCCTGGCTGCAACTGGGCGAAACGCCAGGTAGCTGTAGCAGCATCGTCGACCGAGAGATCAGCCGATCGATGCGCACTCTGATAGCCGTGATCCGCCAGCGTCCAGGTCCCGACATACTGCGCTGACGGGTCGTCTGCCACGCGCTGCTCAGGGTCCCGGCCGGTTGCGTGGGGTGGCACAATGACCGTGCGACGTCCCAGCAGGTCGTAGCCGAAACGCGTGACGGCACCCGACGCATTCGACTCCGAAGCCACGCGTCCCAGCCCGTCGTAGGTGCGTTCGACGGCCGAACCGTTTTCCGCTATGTGAACGGGGCGGTCCAGCCGATCGTATCGCAGATCGACCACATTGCCGTCCGAGTCGGCAATGCGGGTGACGTTTCCTCGCAAGTCGTATGCATACTGCACCGTGGGGAGACGTACCTCGCTGGTGATCTGCTGCTGCAGCACCAATCTTCCCAGATCGTCATATTCGTATTGAGTGCGTCGTCCCAGCGGATCGACAATCGCTGCCAACTGCCCCACGACCGTGTATTCGTAACGCGTGATCGGAGACGCATGGTCCGGCGTAGCCGGCTCAATCACCGCCAGCAGCTGCTGCCGAGCGTCATAGTGGTACTGCGTCCACACTCCTGCCTGGTCGCTCCGAGCGCGAACGTTGCCCGCAGCATCATAGACGTACTGTGTGGCGTGCCGAACGCCAGTATCGGTCGTGACCGGGTCGAGTTGGATGATCAGGCGGCCGAGATTGTCGTACACGTAAGTTGTCTCACGGTATTGAGCTGCACCGTCCGCTTCGCCAACCTTCTCCAGATGCTGCACTTCCCGTCCGAGCCGATCGAAGACGCTGATGATCTCGCCGGCCGCCAGTCCCGAGAGCGGAACCAACGACTTCCAGAGCCGTCCCAAACGGTCATACGAGTAGGTGCGCGTCACGTATTCACTCGGGCCGATTCGCTCGATCTCAGCCACGCAGTTGCCCATCACGTCATAGTGGTAGAGCGTGGTGGGAGCGATTCCCGGTCCGGTGCCATCCGGATCCGCCTGAATCACCTGACGTATCCGCCCCAGTTGATCGTAGGCATAACTGGTTTGCGTGAAGAAAGCGGGACGCGACGCGTCGAACGTGGCTTCACGCCGCAGGAATCCCATCGCGTCATACTCATAGCGGGTTGTCATCTGGCCCAGCGGTCCATCGCCATCGGGATCCGGACGCCGCAACTCAACCAGCCGGTCCTGCACATCGTATTGCTGAGCTGTGACCACCCCTAGAGGCCCGCTAACGAGAATCTGGTTGTCTCGCAAGTCATATCCATAGGTCGTTGTAGGACGCTGGCCATGCCCATCGGCAGGCCGCTGTTCGACTCGGAGTCGACCCAGATCATCGTACTGGTAATCCGTGGTCTGCCAGCCTCGAGGACCGCTCTGGACAATCTGCAACAACTGGCCGGCAGCGTCATACTGGTATCGCGTGATGGGCCGCTCACCTGAAGAGTCTCCCGGCAGTGGCTGTACGACAGCGATCTGACGTTGCCAGGCGTCATACTGATAGCTGGTGGTCGCTCCCAAAGGATCGGTCACGCTACGCAGATTCCCCCATGCATCGTAGGAATAGGTGGTCACGGAAGCGGCATGCAGCCAGATCGCCGCGTCGAGGGGAACGGAACGCGTGACTTCTTCCGGGCGTGGTCGCGTCACGGACTTCAGCTGGTTGCGGGTATCATACACAAAGATCGTCTGACGCTGGTACGGGTCCCACTGCGCCACAGTGTTTCCTTCTCCGTCGTGCAGATACGTAGTCGTGACGGGTGTCTGATCCGTCGCTGCATGACCAGCCGGTGCCGGCAGCGTCTCAGCAACCAGACGATTCATCTCGTCAAACTCGCGCCGCGTTACAGCTCCCTGAGCATCCATCAGAGCGACAACATTGCCGGCGGTGTCGTACTGGTAGACGGTCGTCGGCTCGGCATGATCCCCCGTTCCGGGAGACGGATCGACTTGTCGATACAAGCGATCCAACCGGTCGTACACGAAGAACGTGCTGCGTCCCAGGGCATCGATCTGTTCGGACGGATTGCGGTGAACGTCGTAGCGCAGCTGCGTGGTTGCTGCGCCCGAAGGATCGGCGGCATTGGCAGCCCGGGACAGAGTGGATAACAGCCCGATGTGGATTCCGGTCTCGTAGTATTGAAAGAGATTCGCGACCGCATCCGGACTTTCCGCCGCCAGTATCTCCAAGGTGACCAGGCCGCCAGGCAACTGATCGATCGTTTCCGGCTCCGGAGTGTACGCATACGTCGTGACGCGCTGGGGCGTATCAGCAAACCGCTCTTCGTGCTCGGTCTGGCGGAACACGTTGCCGTTTCGGTCAAGTCGGTAGGAAACCAATCTCTGCAACGCGTCACGGTACGTGGACACCTGCTGTGTCCACTCGTCATACGTCCATGCTTCGAAAGTCCCGTCGACATACGTGCGTTGCAGCAGGTTTCCCCGCGCGTCGTACTCCTGGTCCACGATGATGGCGGGCAAAGGGACATCTCCTCCTCCCCCCGCAGGTAACACGCTCCGCGTCACAAGTCCGTACGCGTCGCGCTGCCAGCGCCAGACATCCGCTTGAGGCGAATCGATCGTCGTAGGTCGTGACAGCGCCGTGAGCAGGCCAAAGGAATCAACCTGATACGTCCAGATGCTCGAGCGCGTATCGACGAACACGGCACGCGGTTCGACGAGTCCCGCGTGCTGAATCTCTCGCGCGCCCAGGCCTCCTCCAGAGGGCGCTTTGAGCGATCCATCCAGACCATCCAACAGATAGGGGGTGAGTTGCCAGGTATGGCCGTCCGGATTAGTGACCTCACGAACGCGACCGGTATTCACATCTCGCGACACTTCCGTCGCATTTCCTCGCGAGTCGATCACGCGATTGATCAGGGCATCTGCCGCGGCATATCCAAAACGGTACACCGGCGTATCCATACCAAATCCTGGATCCACCAAGGCGACTTCCTGAACTCGGCCGTCCTGAATTCGCCACTGCGTCGTGCGGCCAGCAAAATCGGTAATGCCGGAGAGGTAGCCTTGTGCATACTGGAACGTGGTCGCCAAACCTCCCTGACGTACGATGCGCACCAGTTCATCCTCTCGATCGTCCCCGTCCACATCGGCGTAATCAAATTCCGTCCGATTGCCATTACGATCTCGCGACTGCTCCAGTAACCCCGTCGACGCGGAGAAGTAGTACTTGTCACGTGCCTTGGTCGTGAGTTCGATCTGCTCCTTGTCAGAACTCCACGCCACGCTCGAGAACGAGCTATCCGAATCCCCAACCTCCCACGCTTCGACCAGCATCACGCCCCCCGCGCACACACGACCGTCCGAGAAGACCATGTCATCCAGTTGAGTGGTCAGTCGCACGTCGAGCGTTTCATCATCTTCGCCGACAGCGAAGAAGCCGAGACTGCGCCAACTCCGCTGGCCCCACCTCGTTTCGCCAGGCACATAACGCTGGTCGACCACCACCTGCGTTGCTCCTCCGGCAACCGATGTGCCTGAAACCTGGTAAAGGGCATTGGAGGCATTGTCTCCTGCCGCGTCCCAATTCACAAAGACCTGGTACAGACGCCCCGGCTGTACCTCCGGAAACGACCAGACGATGTCAGCCTGTTCCTGCCTCAGCCCTGCTGTCGTGGAGCGATACCGCGACAGACCAGCCCTGCCGGGCGTCCAGGCCCACGGGTCAGAATAGCGGATCCGTTCGGGATCGCCGTCGTCGACTTCCAGGATCCGGGGCGTGGTCGACGGTGTGGGCTCAGCCGGAAGGGTCAACGGAAACCAGCTCACGGAATTGTC
The DNA here is from genome assembly GCA_041752115.1 of Pirellulaceae bacterium. Lineage (GTDB taxonomy): Bacteria > Planctomycetota > Planctomycetia > Pirellulales > Pirellulaceae > JAJRVM01. The sequence continues at coordinate 35,400 of JBGSHS010000111.1, forward strand.
ACCCCGTACGACCGCGAGCCCAGATTGAGCGATCGCGCCCATTGCTGCCAGCGGCGACGTTGACTGCCCCTTAGCCCCGGTGCTGATGCCATCGGCCGGAACCAGCCGGTCCAGTTCTTCCACGGTCCAGCGCTGACCGAACTCGCTGGTGCCGAGCGATTCATCGACACGATTGATGACGTCGGTCGCTCCGCGGACTGTCCGAGTAACCATTTTGTCACCTACCCGGGCGGTGAACTGAATCTGGTGGTCGAAGTGGCCCGTGGCCAGCGACGACGCGAGGGCGTCGGGCCCGCGTAACACAAGTCGCAACTCGCGACTACGGTTCGGCTCCAGATAGTGCTCCAGGTGTTCGAGATCAAATGTCATCTCGTCCCCGCTGAAGCCGGCTACACTGAAGATCCCCGAGAGTGATGACAACGCATCTTCTTCGTCGGGCAACTGCAGTGTCACTTCTGCGATGGGGAGCAGCTGGTCGTGGTCTTGATAGATCGGTGCCCAAGCAGGCAGGACCACTTGCCCCGCTCCTTCGCGGACGTCCACTTCCCACAGGCCGTAGCTGATCTGCTCGGGCAACTCCGCTTGACTGTCGGCATCGGGTCGCCCGCCCGAGACGCTCCTGGCCTGATCATTATCCAAGAGCGTAACCGTCGCCGCGAACTCGATCGGCTGTTGCTCCGCATCGGTCTTGAGCCGATAGGCTGAGCGGACATCGGCCCACACCCAATCGCCCGACACCAGTGGCACTCCGTCGTTGGGCGTGATCACTCCCGGGAGATCATGCAACCGCCGGTACTCATCCCATTCCAGCAGTTCGATCGACACCAGTTCATCCCATTCCACGAGCGTGTCATCGCGCGGCGTGAGCGACAAGATAGCCGCAGACGCGCCGGACGGAATCCACACGCTCCCGATGCGGGTGACGGGATCTTCGGCGAGCCCCGCTTGCGGTCGCTCGTCCTCCCAGACATCGAAATCCGCGGCGGAAGGGGCGACAACACCATCCAGTGCATAGGCGTGCTGCGCATCCAGGACAAGCTGATAGAAGACCATGAGTCCGTCGGACCAGGGGCTCGGGCCCCGGCTGATCTGCCACTGGCCACGGTCGACGACTTGGGCGCTGGCGGTTTCACTCCCGACCGCATTGACGGCGGAGATCACCATTTCGCTCTCCACCAGGATGCGGAGTTCATCGTGCAGCACGAAGCCGGCGAACAGGTCGAGGTTCTGGGTTGATCCTCCACCTGCTGCCGGAAGTCCGTCTGGATCCACCTCGATCGTCAGCGTATACGCTCCCGCTTGAATGCCCTCCAGATAGAGCGTCAGTTCGTGAGTGGCCGCACCGCCGGTGAGCTGAGAGATCGAGTACAGCCCATCGCCGCCGGCCGAACCGACGAACGTGCGATAAGGAGCCAGATAGTGCCCCGGCTGCACCGGATCGTCGGCCGACTGCGGCCGGCGGGCGGACATTTCGTCAACCGTCCAGAGCCTCAATCCGCCGGGCGCAACCTGGCGCGATCCCTCCGCATTGATCTCAGCAGACGCCGGATTCGAGCTGCTGTAGGTGAACCGCACCAGGGCCCGCTGCGGATCGATCTGGGGAGCGAGTTCCACAACGATCGGCACGAATCCGATCGAGTCTCCGGCGGTATTCCGGTCATCGTCGGCACGCACGACCGGAGCATCGGCGCGCGACGCGTCGAGGTCGAAGCCATCGAGATAGTCCGGGATCTGGTCGCGGTCGGCATCATCATTGTTGACTGCCACTCGTTTGCCGGGCGTTCGCAGGTCGTTTTCGATTTCGTCTTCGTGGGGTGAACGCTCCGGAGCACGCAAGGCATCGTCGTTGTCCGAATCGATGTCCAGATCGACGGATACGACATGCACGGTCAGCGCGTCGCCCACCGCAGCTCGACCATCATCGGGAGCGAAGTCCGCCTTCAGTTGGCCGCTGCCCAACTCCATCCCTTCCATGACCAACGGAATAGCTGTCAGAGAGGGCGACAATGAGGGGAGCATCGAACCGTACTGCAGGCGATACGCCTGTCCCGCACGGACTTCGATCCAGCGTGCGGCGGAAGTCCAGGAGGTATTGGGACCCCGCAATGCCGCTGCGCCGTACAGGGCCCAGGCGGGCACCCACAACTTGACTTCGGCAGGTACCTCGAATGTGACGGTTCCCAGCACATTGGCGCTGACGATCGCCGGCCGCAAGTCATCATCGAGGGTTCCTGCCCAGTCACCTTCGCCGGAGTCCAGGAACCAGTTTGCGGAGGCACCGGCGGCGATGCGATGTTGGCGTCCCTGTTCCGGAATCCGATCAGGGAGATGATCCGCTACGCGGGCGAGCACGGTGATGGGAAGATGATCAGGCCCAACTGACACCGTTTGATCCGCCACGTTCAATTCGTCATAGTCGGCATTCCACGACACCAGCACGCCGGTCGTGTCTTCCAGCGCATCCGGCACGCGATAATGGAGGGCGTCGAGATCAAACTGCACGGCAGGTGCCGGGGTCGTCGGCGGCCCTGGATTGGGCGGCACATCCGGCGGCGCCGGTGGAACGGGACTCGGCGGAGCGGGAGTCGGTGGCAGGGGCGTGGGCAGCCCCGGATCGGTCGGCGGTCCCGGGTTTGGAGGTGGCACGGGGTTCGTTGGCGGTAAGGGGTTCGTTGGTGGTAAGGGGTTCGTCGGTGGCACGGGGTTCGTCGGTGGTAGGGGTGTGTCAGGTGGCACGGGGGTGGTGGGTGGCACGGGGGTGGTGGGTGGCAGAGGCTCGATCGGCAATGTGGGAGGCGTGATCGGAACGGGCCAGATCGGGGCAGGAAAGGGGGGTGACGGTGGCAGAGGGTGCACAATGCCGGGAAACGGATCCGTGGGAGCAGGAAGTGTCGGGAGTGTGGTCAGATCCTGGGAATCGCGCCCGGCCGGCGACGTTGTGAGCGGCGTGGGTCCTGCAGCCGGCTCCGACGTCCTGCTGCCCGTGGCGCGGTGCACTTCATTGTGGGTGCTGTCCGAGCAGGACGCGCTCAGCGTCGAG
>JBGSHS010000112.1:0-5219 GCA_041752115.1 Pirellulaceae bacterium
GCTGACAACCACGTCACGCCTTCACCCCACAAGGACCGGTTCACCGCCGGTCCTTCTTTCTTGCGCATCGAACCCTGCCCCCCCATCACGTTAGTTCAACCAAAACGAGCCAACACCCGGCAAAGAATTCGGGCGGCAGCAACAAGAACACGTTCGATGGATTTAAAACGGCATCGCCCCAGTCCAAGGTATCGACCGACTGAAATCCCGTCCTGCCAACGGCTTACTGGTGATGCACCGCAACTGTATCTCTCCCAGGTACGAATTTCAGCGAGCGTTGGCGATTACGGCCATCGGTCACGTTGGGTACCCATGAGTACAGTCGATTTACAGGCGGAATTGGGGCAAACAAATGCGGACGATTTGTACCCGTCTTGATCCAGGGCACCAAATCGACGGCAGTCCGCTTCCCAGGTCTGGAGAATGGCCGATACGGTCTGCACCAACACATTTAGCCGAATGAACCGGCTACGCAGGCCGGGAGGCCACATCTGCTACTACCCATCTTCATGACCGCATTACCTGTCTTGCGGATCGATCAGTCAGCTGCGTCAGTCGGCCGAAGTGGCTTTGAGAACGCATTATTTGATGCACCCGACACGAAACCCTTTCGGCTTGACCGTGTGGCGAACAGAGTTGTTCACAATGGCCAACCACAAATTGGAATGGTCTTGCGGAACCAGCTCGATCGCAAGGGTCAGAACCTCATGAGCTTCGTACCGTGGAGTTGGACGGATGCTTGAACTGAGACTTTGTCCAAGTTGTGATTCGGACGTGGTGCCTGGGGCGGATGGCGATTGTCCAGCCTGCCGCAAAAACAGTTTCTTTTCGGACGGATCACACGCCCGGACGTCTCCCCGGTCACCAAAGCGCCCGACAGAAAGGCACTGACAACGGTCGACTGGATTGTCGTCGTCCTCTTTTCCGGACTCGGATTCATCATCGGCATCCTCCGCCTCCTGATGGGCAATCCGAGCGGTGGAGCGATGCTCGGGTACTCCGCTCTGTTTATGCTCATCTGGGCCGCCGTGAAGGTGTTGGTATGGTCGGCCGCGTTGGCCGCGTTGGCATGAAGCCAACTGAGCAGGAGGCTGTGTACCACATGTACTGAGGCCCATTGCTGGCCTCGGTGGATCTGGAGTGTGGATGGTCACCGCGGCGGTAATGACAGCACTTGCGCGTTGAGTCACCCGGCGGCCCCCTCGTTCTTGACGACACCGACTCTCCTGGCAAAATCCACCGCCTTGTACGGACCTTTGAAGCTGTCGCGCACTGCGGAGTGCTGCAGCAATCCCTTGCGAGCCAGGTACAAGAACTTGGACAGCGGCGTGCTGCCTATGCGAGCGCTAAAACGACGACGCTGTTCTGGAACTGCCAAACGGTCGAAACTGCTGTCCTCGTTGCGAAGCAGTGCCAATGCTTCGCTGTACTGACGCTGCACTTCTTCCAACAACCGCGATACCGCGTTCTCACCTGCCTGCAGGAGCTGCTGCACCTGTTGTCGGCGATCGGACCCGTGATCGCCGTCATTGCCGCAGTCCTGTCTCGCCTCGGCGATCGCCTGTGCACTCGCCCACGTGAGGTGTTCGTCAGCGACAGCGGACCAGCGAATCTCGGCATATTGCCGCTGCAATTCCGTCCAGTGATCGCGTTTCGCCGGCACGGAGACGATGCGGAACTCGGGCAATACCAGGCCCGTCAGTCGCCCACCGTGACAACAACCTGTATCGATGGCGTAGACCTTGTCGTCGTGAACCAGCGGCTGACCCGTTTGGAGATAGTCGTGGTGCCCTACAATCAGCGGTTTTTCGCCGTCGTAGAGCGTGTACCAGGGGGCCGCATAGCTGCTTTGAAGATACTGTTCGCCCGAGAGTGTGCCAATCAAGACCGTCTCTCTCTGGGCGGTGAGCGGAACACCAGGTTCGAAAAAGCCGTGCGTCAGGATAGCGTCGGGCAGCTCCATCGAGCGTGGAAACAACTCCATTGCGGCGCAGGCACGTTCGTAGGCGGCATCACCGAATTGGCGCCGCGCAATCAACTGGGACAGGGCCGGTCGCAACTCACCCCGTCGCGAACGCACGTGCTTTCGCTCATGATTACCCATGAGCGAGATAGCTATTGACGCGCCGGCAAACCAAGCCAGCACACGTGGCGAATCGGGACCGCGATCCACGATGTCACCCAACGCGATGATTCGGTCGTCGTCTGCCAGTCCGGCCACCTGCAGCAGTTCCTGGAACTCGACGAAACACCCGTGGATGTCGCCGACGATGAGGTGTCGCATGGCTTGGCTCCCTGTTCTCAGTCTGCATCTGTCAAATCTTCGCCCCCGCGACCTATTGAACCGATGCCCCGTCCTTTTTCGCAGGCACTATAACATGCAACGGACACCAAGACGGCAATTGGGGTTCGCGATCTGGCATCTACGATGACGGCAGAAGGACTTGGCGATCACACTTGTTGCCTTGCCGGTGTCAGTCACTCGGCACAACGCCGCCACCTTCGTGATTGCTGGAAGCAGCGTTCCTGATACTGCCGCGTCTACCTGGACCTTTTGATCGTACGCCGCAAGTAAACTGTTTGCTCGCAGCGGCGATCGCAGTCGGAGCGTTAGGAGGTGTCCCCCCCAGGGAGCGGCACTGCTTTGGCAAGGTCGTACAGAAGGGCTTCGTAGAGTTGTCGCCACGAGTGGATGGAAGAATGGCGAACCAAAGAACGCACGTGTTCCCATAAGGCGCGCTTGCTTCCCAGCTTTTGCCACACGGCTTGGAACAGCGGACAGCACCTTTGTTGAACCTGGTCTACGAGAAAGGCCAGCATCATCAATCGGGCGAACACCACCGACAGGTTCCGTTGTCCGTGCCCGAAGTTGTGCACAAAATGGTGACCCTGATTCTTGAGCGTGTTGAAGGTCTCGTTCTCGATCCTCCACCGTGCCCATCCACCGCGGGCCAACAGCCAGGCATTGCGGAGCGTGATGTGCAGGTCGGTGATCCACGTGAAGTGCTTGACCCGTTTTCCGTCGGCGTCGAACTCGTTGAACTCCAAAAAGTCCACGCGTATATCCTGATTCGACTCGTTGCGCGTTGAGTCACCCGGCGGCCCCCTCGTTCTTGACGACACCTACTCTCCTGGCACACGCAACTCGGCAGCTCGGCAGTGCCGCTGGCAAGACGATCTACATCGACGTGAATGCCACAGGTTTGGGCTGGTTCGTTGACCGTTCGCCATCCGAGGACGAGGCGTTTCTGCAGATTGGTGCAGTAGCCGAACCTCGAACGTTTTCAGACGGAGTGATTGATCGAATCGACCTCTTGAGCGTTGTCGCACATGAACTCGGGCACCTACCAGGGCTTCCTGATCTCGGTTACCATGATTTCGGCCTGAAAGGTTCCACGCTAGAAACGGGTGTTCGGCGTACTTCCTCGGTCGAAGAGGTGGACGCGGTGTTCGCGGCAGATAGCTTGTTAGCGCCGTTCAAACTGGGATGAAGCCGAGGGCCAAGAATCGGTCGCATTCTCGCCCGTCATCGCGAGTCGTACCGGTCGTAGCCGACGGCAAGCGGGAAACGGTGAGCATTGCGGTTTGCAGTCCGCTTGCGTTCTGGTCCAATTAGAATAGTCACATCGCGGACGGCGCGTTGGACAAAAGCAGCGACGGCTTTCACGAGAGACGAGAAGCGACTGTTTGCATGAAGATTCTGTTCGACACCGATATCGGTTCCGACATTGATGACGCGCTCGCGCTCCTGTTGCTCTTGAGGACTCCCCAGGTCGAACTGATCGGCGTGACGACGGTGTACGGCTGCACTGACGTTCGCGCCAAAGTCGCGAAGAAGATCCTCGATGCCGCCGGCCGATCAACTGCTGTATTCGCCGGACTCGGCACTCCCTTCCGATCTCCCTTTCCTTTCTGGCATGCTGGAACGGAAGGCGTAGGGGTGTTGTCTGCCGAGGAAATGGAGGCCCCACCCAAGACAATGGGGATTCTTGAGGGCGCCGTCGATTTCATGATCAGCGCAGTGGAAGAGCATGGTGACGATTTGACCATACTCAGCCTCGGAGCGCTGACGAATGTGGCTGCTGCTCTTTGGCAGAAACCGTCGCTTGCCTCGCGAATGGGTCCTCTCTATTTCATGGGCGGAGGCATCACCTTCCGAAACCCAATTCCACCCACATTGACACCGCACCACGTATACCGAGCAATCGCATCCCATAACGTGCGTTGTGATGTGAAAGCTGCGCAGGAAGTCTTTTCTTCCGGAATGCCGATGACAATTCTCACCAATGATGTGACAACTCGTATCTGGTGGGACGGATCTCCGGTTCAGATGTTATTGACATCAAACGCCGCTCCAGAAGCTGTCCTGGTTGGGAGGTTGCTGGGTGTGTGGCTGGCATATCGTAGCAGGATTTTCGAGCAACCGGTAACCGGAACGTGTCCCCATGATCCGCTGACCGCGGCGGAAGCGACCGGCTCGCACTTCGTGGAATACTGCCAGGGAACCATGCATGTTCACGATGACGCCACAACAAGCTTCGTACCTGACGAAAGTGGCCCGCATCGTGCGGGTATCACCGTCGACGTCGACTCTTTTTTGGATTGGTTTTCACAGCGGATGACGCACCAGACGTAGCCAACGGGTGTGCGTATGGCAACCCAGCTCGCGTAATAAAGTCAATGCAATGCGCAAGTCGTTGAGAGCGATCTTTCTTGGTCTGCGCCAGGTCTACCTGGACCTTTCAATCGTACGCCGCAAGTAATCTGTTTGCTCGTCCTAGCCTGGATTCCCATGGACCTGAAATCCCCTAAGGCATCGGCAGTCGAGGTCCGATTCTGCCCGGCGTTTCCGAAATAGTGATATAGGACAATGCATTATCCAAAGGGTATACTGCCACCACGGGACCCGGAGAACCGCAGAATCGGTCTTGACCAAGTGTGGGCAAGATTCAGCGGATTTACCGAGTATTTCGCGGGTTTTTGCGTAACGGGGCAAACGCGATCGGGGGCACCGTACCGGGTAAGACCGTGGATGGGTACCTTTTCAGTTAAGGTGGTGGCTAATGGATCTGGCCCAAGTATTTCTGACCCCACGGAACGTCAACCATCGGCAGTATGAAGCTTTGCGGGCCTATTTCGTGGACCACGTTCCCGCAGCGGAAGCGGCCAAGCGGTTCGGCTATACGCTGGGGAGTTTTCATCAGCTGGCACATGAGTTT
>JBGSHS010000113.1:0-12605 GCA_041752115.1 Pirellulaceae bacterium
GGTTTCAACAACAAACTGAAACTGATCACCAGAAAATCGTATGGGTTCCGCACCCAGGAAGCCTACGAAATCGCCTTGTATCACAACCTGGGAGCCTTACCAGAGCCAGAATCTACCCACAGATTCCTCTGAGGAGGCAAAGAAAAGGGGGCCTGGGTGGGCACTGGAACGATGGTTGACAAAGAGGGCAGAAAGAGTTCAAGCAAGATCAAGCTTGAGAAGGGAAGTGGGGAATACAGATTTACCGCTACAGACCCATCGGACGGGGACAAGGTGGGATTCGAGATCACCAACAAGAAGCTCCAGTAATCTCGGTGAATGTGGTATTCGGATTGGTGCGACAACTTCGTGTCTTCACCAGTAGGTGACGGCCCAGTTGCCTCTCTCGCGCCGTGAGCTGCCAACGTCGGCAACTCGTCCGGTCCAACGAGCTACCATCAGAGATTTCGGCAGGGGATGTGAAACGTACAGGCGGTCGCCAATCGCACTTCTCGTGCGGTCGGCGCGAAATCGAGGCGAACGGTCTGAATGTGGCACCACGAGAGTGACCTCGGATGGCGCCACGTCCGTCAGGAGACATCGTATGAAGCACAACCGTCGCTTGTGTGGAGTTGCCGTCGTATTGCTGCTCGCGGGCTGTGGCTACCAGGACGACATGCAGCAGCACAGGACGCAGCTTGCGCAGCTCAGAGATGACTATGGATCTCTTCAGGATCGTCTCAAGCTGGCCGAGGAGGTCAACGGTTCGCTGCAAGCTCGCTTAGATGAGATGGAACGGAATCTGGAAGAGGCGAAGGCCCAACTTGAAGCGCCTCGCAAGTCGTTTGATACAGCTCGCCAGGAACTGCAAAGGGCTTTTTCGGAGCTGGCGGAGTCATCCCGGGGCGAATTTACCGCCGCCCAGGATGCACTGACCCAAAGCACGGAAGGCTTCGGTAAGAGGATCGCTGAACTTGAGCAGAGATGGAATGCCTTTGCGGAAGGATACGATCCGGAAGTGCGAAATGAACTTCAGCAAAATGCAGCGGCGGCCAATGAAACTGGCAAGTCGCTGACCGCATTGAAAGACCAAGGGATATTGACCGTCGAGGCACTTGAGAAGACCGCTGCGCAGGCGGGTCAGCTGAGGGACCTGATTCAGGAACACGCGCGACAGGCAGCCGACTCCGACCTGGTGGGTAAGCTTCAAGCGAGTCTGCAGGCAGCGGAAAAGGAACTGGCGGCCCTTAAGACTGACTTGGCCGTGGTCACGACCTTGAAGAGTTCCGTAGACAACCAGACACAGGCTCTACAGCAGATTCAGACTGATATTGCGGCCGGATCAAACAAGTCCGCGAGTCGCTGGAACTCGCTGGAAACCACTGTCCGCGGTCTGGGCAACAAGACGCACACAATCGAAACAACACTCCAGCGTGTGGAAAGCAAAGTGCGGCAAGTGGAATCTAATGTCCGCCGGTTCCGATGACAACCGGAACATACCGTGCCTGCGGAACATACAGTGCCTGGCACGGGCAACGTCGGGTACGTGTGCGGCTTTCGGAACAGAACAAGGCCGTTCACACGACGCCGGCGCCCACGTTGCCCCGTCTGCCGACGCGACGGTGCCTGGCACCGTATTTGGAATGCAGAGAATGATCGCATGACACACTGACATACGAATTCCCAGGGGGCGGTCGGTTACTGGACATGGAGAAGGGTGCATAGGTTGGCACGTTCGCGCGTCTTTGGATAATGGAGCATGGTTGATGAGACATTGCATGTGGCCTTTGTTCGTTCTATTGCTCGTCCTTCCCGTCACCCTGTTGGCCGAGAACTGGCCCACGGCAACACCTGAAAGCGTGGGAATGTCGTCAGAGCGGCTTGCCAGAATCGGGCCGATCATGCAGCAATTCGTCGATGACGGCAAATTGCCGTGCGTGATCACGATGATTGCTCGTCGAGGGAAAGTCGTGTACTTCGACAAGATTGGCTACCAGGACGTGGAGAACAAAGTCCCGGTGCGCGACGACACGATCTTTCGCATGTGCTCACAGACGAAGCCGGTCACGGGCGTTGCGGTGATGATTCTGTACGAGGAAGGAAAATTTCTCTTGAACGATCCAGTCTCTAAGTACTTGCCAGAGTTCGCCGCCATGAAGGTCATGTCCCACAGAGATACAGGGGAGCTAGAGGATGCTGAGCCGATTCTGGTGAAGCATCTTCTGACACATACGGCTGGAATGACATGTGATTTCGACCGAAGCGCTGACCCCGTAGCTGCGAGGTATCGGGACAACGGCGTTACTTCATTTAGTGACATGTCCGATGCCACGTCGCTTGCGGAATGGACTACTAAGTTATCCCGACAGCCTCTGCTTGCGCAGCCGGGCACAGAATGGCGCTATAGCGTCGGCATGGACGTGCTTGGTAGGTTGGTTGAGGTGTGGAGTGGACAGAAGTTTGATGACTTTGTGCGACAACGCATCCTCCAGCCGCTCCAAATGCATGATACGGACTTCTATGCGCCTCCCGAAAGACATGACCGATTGGCCACACTGTATATGCTCAAGGAAGACGGCAAGATGGAGGTACTTGAAGAGTCAATCGACACGCGTTTTCGCGTTCCGCCGAAGTTCCCACTGGGTGGAGGCGGGTCTGGATTGGTCTCGACGCCGCGGGATTTCTTTCGATTCGCACAGATGCTGTTGAACGGAGGAAGACTCGACGGTGTGCGAATTCTCAGTCGCAAGACAGTGGAATTAATGACCAGTGACCACCTGCCTGCTGCGATGGGCGCGGATCCCTTGAGCGGGGCCTCGAGCCTCGGCAGCAACCCACTGGATCGGGGGGTAGGGTTTGGCTTCACGGGCTCGGTGGTCGTCAACCCTGCTCGTGCCGGTTCCTTGAGGTCGGCGGGTAGTTTTGGCTGGGGAGGTGCTGCAGGCACATTCTTCTGGATCGACCCGAAGGAGGACATGACAGTGCTTCTATTCACACATCTGATGGTTCCGTCGTATGACCTGCATAGCCGTTTGGACGTATTGGCGAATCAGGCGATTGCAGATTAGTTCCTTCATGCGTAACCGTTCACACCTCGGGGAGTAGTGATGGTATACGTTCGCCCTGCACCCGACATTGACGACGAGGAACGACTGAAATGAGAAACCCGCTCGCCCCGTTCTTGGTGTTGCTGGTCAGCGTGTTCGTTTTGCACGACACGGCTACTGGCCAAGAAACCCTAGTCAGTCCTTCGATAATCCAGCCGTTCGAGCATTCACCGGACCTGTTCCCCATCCTGCCATGGGATGTTTTGCATGGCTGGCAGGCACCGTTTCATGATCCGAAACACGGCTTGGAGAGCATCGCCAACTGCAATTTCACCTTTGCTGGTTTCGTCTCACCGCCAGATCTGCCGCTGTGTGAAAAGCTCGGGCTTGCCGCCATCATGGCTCCCACCAAGGGCGAGGAGCCGTGGTTCGGCAAATGGAAGGAGATGAGCGACGAGGAGATCGACCAGACGGTGAAGCAGATGGTCGAGGCAGCGGGCAACAATCCAGCGGTCCTGGGTTACTTCATCATGGACGAACCCGGAGCCCCCGTCTTTCCCGCACTGGCGAAAGCGGTGGCCGCCTTGAAGAAATACGCCCCTGGCAAGCTCGCCTACATCAACCTGTTCCCCAGCTATGCGACGGTGGGAGCACCGGACAAGTCGCAACTGGGGACGGCCACCTACACGGAATACCTGGAACGGTTCGTCACCGAGGTCCAGCCACAGATCGTCAGCTACGACAACTACATGGTGCAGTATTCTGACGACCTCGTGGACACGCAGAAAGCAGCGATCTATTACGCCGACCTGCTAGAGATCCGCAGGATTTCTCAGAAGCACGGACTACCCTTCTGGAATATCGTGTCCTGCAACCAGATCCGCAAAGAGACGACCGTTCCCTCACCTGCCAACCTGGCATTTCAGGCGTATACCACGCTGGCCGCAGGCGGGCGAGGCGTGTCGTGGTACAAGTACTACCAGAACGGGTACTCTTATGCCCCCATTGATGACTCGGGGGAGAAAACCCTGACGTGGCAGTATCTCCGAGCCGTCAATCACCAGTTACGAGTGCTGGGACCGGTGATGAATCGACTGACTTCCACGGGGGTCTTCTTCACGTCGCCCCCTCCGGTAAAGGAGTTGCCGCTCTTGCCGGGAAGCGTCGTGAAGGAGGTCCAGTCGACCGCTTCACCCCGAGGTCTGTCAGACGCCAAGCCGCCGATCATGGTGGGCGAGTTTCGGGATGAACAGGGACGGGACTGGGTGATGCTGGTGAACCTGAGCCTGGAGAAATCGACCATCATCCGGCTCACCACCGTCAAGGCGTATCAGACAAGACAAGCTGTCTCCGCAGAAGATGGAAGACTCTTGCCGTTGGACGACGTGAATGGACATTGGCTGTTGGCTGCTCACGGGCTGCTGATCAAGTTGGAGTAGTGTGGATTTTTTAACCACCAACGATCACCAAGACAAAAAGGCAGAACCTCCGTGAAACGAATGCTTGTCGCCACGTTCCTGGTCGCCACCATCAACTCTCTCGTATGGTCACAGGAGCCGATCCGAAAGCGGATCGAATGGGCGGACATCTGGGTTACCGATACCGACAAGAGTGATTTGCCACGAGTACCGCTCATCGGTGATTCGATCACCAGGGGATACTTTGATGGAGTCGAGAGGCAATTGGCGGGTAAGGCGTACTGTGCCCGCCTGACCACCTCCAAGTGTGTCGCTGATCCCTCGTTTCTGGATGAAGTACCGCTACTACATCATCTCCTGCAACTGGCGCAACAACTCGACCATGTTCGAGCCCACGGGCAAGATCATTTCCCAAATCAGGCCGCCGCAGCGCGTGCTCGTGGAGGAGATTGACCTGAGCTACATGATTTTGCCCTGGAGCCCGCAACTGAGGAACGGCGCGGCGCTGAAGGAGAAATACGGCGACAAGGTGGGGTTCCGCTACTACGAGGACGAGGACTGCGGCTTCTTTTGGTCCAATGACCCCAGAGTGCCCATCGGTGAGATGGCCAAGTCCATCAATATGGTGGACTGGTCCCAGGAGCAGGAACGCCTCAACCAGCTCTTCCTGCAGGTGCGGTCCCGTAAGGAAAACGAGCCCAGGCCATGACTGGGAGGGATCGGATCGATTGGGGCGCTGTGCATTGCTCAGGCAGATGTCCGCCAACTTGGCGAGACGCTCATGTTGACGAAGCTTCTGCACGGCCGCAGCGTTTGTCGTGCGGAACTTGATCGGCTCGTCTCGGAAGATACAGCACAGCCCCACGCGGATCATGTTTCTGTTATCCGCTACTTCGGGCTCGCCCAATCGGGCACTCGAACTTCGGTGGCCGAATCCTGTCCCGGTGCATACGGCTTGATATCCAGCACCGGTGTGCCCTCGTAAGCATCGATCTTCTCGACCTCGATCACATTCTCCTTTACCGAGACGATCTTGCAGAGGCTCAAGGCAATCAGGTTCGGCCGAAACGGCGACCGAGTGGCGAAAACACCGGTGAGTGGGTTCTGCTGGTCTCCTCGGGGATAGACCTGAAGGATCGCTCGTTTCTCCGGTGTGTCGTTCTTGTCAAACCACCAGATGACTTGCACATGCGACCAGTGTTCCAGTCCGAGCAGGCCCTCCTGGAATTTCTTGTCGAGAATGATCACGATTCGTTCCCCGACTTTCTGTACGTGGCCGATGGGACGAACCTTGAACTCGGTGGGGGTGGCTTGCTGGGCATCTTCTGCTGCAACGGTATCGCCCAGATGGATTACGGTGGCCAGAATGAAAGCGATGGCGAAGCGGATCATGGTGGGCTCCAGTTGGCTGGGCGTGATGAGAGTGGATCGCAGGTTGCATTGTACTGCGACCGAACCCCCAAGAACTACATGGACGACCAGCGAACCATCTCGCCGCCGGTTCTTGCGTGGGCAAGGCCTCGGTCACGTATTCATTGTTGAACCATGTACGTACCAAGAAGCACATCATGTGGACAACGATACGGCTTCGCCAGCGAGCGAACAACACAACCCGCACTTACGGCGGCGACTGCACCGGCAATGCCCAACGATCCTACACTCAGCTCGGCTGGAAGAGTGCTCCACCATAAGAGGCAAGCGCACAACAGGCAAATCACAAACCAGAACAGAGTACTCCGTGCGACGCATCGCATCCTTCCCGCAGGACGCCCCGATGTTCGCACAATACACAGACCGCTCATCCAATACGAGAGCCCGCCCCGAAAGAGAATAGCAGTCGCTATGGGAAAGACGGAGAAAGCCACAGTACCGCACACCATGCCCGCCATCGCTCCGACCAGATGGAACGTCGACGTATCCTCAACGGGGTTTGATAATCGGTCAATCCAGGCGTCTATGTCTTCGACTCTTACTTTAAAGGCGTGAGCCCGCGTGCCTGTTTGGCCGACGAGGCGAAACTCGATGTTCATCGGATCTGCCGACGACACCACTTCGATTCTTTCTACGCTGGCGGGCAACTCTTCGTCACCTGTGAAGGGAGACATGCGTGTCGATGCCCAGAACTTGCTACCAATGGTAGGGCGTTCCAGAAAACGACGATCCTCTTGCACCCGGCGTGATAAGTCGCTCTCCAGCTGAGACAACTCACTTTTCTTGCTGATCCGCAAAGCGTGGCAAAGTTCGTCCCGAGCAAATGCGTCAGCCAGTATCGCAGAAATGGCCTCAGCCTGATTGAGACGGCTCCTTGCACTTTCTTCGGGCCATTGGGTGAAGAACGCTGTAATGAACAGGAAAGGTATCAAGAACAGGAACAGAATCACCAGTTGAAGTGCACGGTCGCGCCGCCTGACCTCCGATCGTCTGTAGCGATGCGAAATAAGTTCGTTACGAAATGCAGCTACATCGACATTGGAGGCACTGTCGGCGAAGAGCCTGTCCATCGTGTGGCGCGCAGAGAGAGGGATGCGGGTACTCGGACAACCCGTCCGGCGGCCCGCACGACTGCAGTTGCGGTGTTTCTCATCAACTGAGGAAGATCCTGTAAGGCACACGCCAGACACGTCTCGCAAGAATTCCAGCGCTCGACTGTTCGCTTGTATCCGAAGATCTTCTGACATCACGACCGGATCGCGGGCTACGTCTACGAGCTGAACGTGGCCAGTAGAGGATATCCAGACTTGCTGCGGTTCGAGACTATCAGGCAACGAACCATCCAGGCAAGCCTGTGTCAACTCATCGGCCAACTCCTCAAGAACTGCTCGGGCATCGCGCCACTCCAACGGAACCCAATCCGGTAAGGGAGCACCTTCGGGGGCCAAATAAGCTTCCCATGTGTGCCCTTCCCATGTACCACCGTTCAGAAATGCCAGGCGTGTAGGTCGCCACATGCGCTGCCCTGTGTTGGCCGGTGGGTCGAGGACAATCCACACGAGGCGGTTCTCCAGGTGGCTGTCCTTCGCTACCAGAGTTGACGGATGTAGTGGAGTCGAGCGTTGACCGATGATCGTGTAACTACCAATCATGTGTGGCCCAGTGTCCGTTACCGGCAAAAGAGCCGATTCGCCTCCTGAACCGGAGCGGTTTACCAGTGCCGGAGAAGCCGTATCTGCTACCTGAATGACGCGCGTCCCCGAAAGCCACTCATGCAGTCCACGATACCCGTTGCGCTTCCGCATCGGAAACACCATGAGCAAGACGGCCATCAGCGGCAACGCCACTTGCCCGAAGAAATTCGCCCACCCATTAAGCGTCTCGTCGTCTGTGAAGTACACAAATATGTCATTGGGGAGCCACAGCGCCAGTAGACACGAGACCCGTATCGCGGCGGTGACAAGTCCGGGGCGGCTGCTGTCACGACAACGTACGACGCGGAGTTCAAAGACAGCTTTTCCGAGCGACGTCCCCCACATTCCTTCGCAGAACGTGAAATACACGAGCCAGAGTGAGAGCATCATCACGAACTGCGTTGCATAGGCCTCGCTCCAATCAATACCCCACGGCATTAATCCCCAAAGCAATAACATCGGTAATAAGGTCAATAGCAGCCAATCCAGCAGCATGGATCCTGCCCTCGTACCGACGCTGGCAGATTGTTGGGTGCTCGGCAAGAACGCCAGCAGAGCGTGGCCAAACTCTTCCATCGTCTGCCAGCGTTCTTTCGGGTCGCGCTGTAGTCCACGAAGTACGACCGCTTCCAGCTCTTTCGACACGTTAGCGGCCTTTTCACGTAGAGGCGGGACGGGTGACGATGCAATATGAGCAATGGTGGCCGCCGCGTCGTGTCCCTCAAAGGGAGCTTTCCCGGCTAAGAGGTAGTAGAGTGTTGCTGCCACAGAATAGACATCAGTTCGTTCGTTTGGATCTTGTCTTTTGATCTGCTCGGGAGGTGAAAAGGCGACCGTGCCAACAAATTGTCCAGGCAGCGTCAGATGCATGTCGGCTTCAAGCGACTTCGAAATCCCAAAATCACCGATCTTAACTCTGCCGCGGTCGTCGATGTAGCAATTCGATGGTTTGACATCTCGGTGAATTACGCCACGGCGATGAGATTCGGCGAGTCCTCGAACCACGTCAAGAATCCTCTCGACCGCAGTCGGTGCATCCATTGGACCTCGCCGTCGAACAAGGCTCTCCAGAGTCTCACCTGACATGAGTTCCATGGCAATGTACGGAATACTGTCGTATTCATCGGCGTCCAGCACGAGGACGCAGTTGGGATGTGAAACACGACTAGCCAGTATTCCTTCTCGACGAAAACGCCCGTGCGCGTCGGGTGACGCTAACAACCTCCGCTGCATAACCTTCAGTGCTACGTGCTGGCCCGTAGACACATCTTCGGCTTCGAAGACAACGCCCATGCCACCTGAACCGAGCAACCGTAGAATTCGAAACCTGCCAAACTGATCACCCACCTCCGGAAGATCCCAACCTGCGGGAACTTGCGGTGGCGCTAGACGTTGTGGATGGTCGACTGTCGGATCAATGCCTGCAAGAACTGGAGGGCGTGTCTCAGCAAGAAACGGCGAATTGTCGGAACCATCCGCCACACGTTGGATCTCAGCAACAACGTCCTTCATCGGTGGCTCACCCAGGAAACCAACGTTTCTCCGTGCCTGCTCGTCCATAGCCAGCAACTTTTCGATTTCTGCACGAATCTCTGGCGGATCGTTGGCACTAGCTCTGTCCAAGAATTCAGCTTGCTCTGACACAGGCAGCGAGACGGCTTGGGCAAAGAGGGCGTCGATCCGTTGTTGTTTATTGTCTGGTGTCATGATCGCTAACTCAGCTTGTGTTTTTGGGATTCGTCGGATTTGAGGTAGGAGAGAAGTTTCGCTCTTGCGAGACGCCAGTCAAGTTCCACGCTGCTCTTCGAAACCTCCAATGCCTTGGCCGTATCTTCGACGGAGCAGCCACCGTAGAATCGGTGAATGACCACCTGATACTGGCGGTCGCTGGTCTCCCGCAAACGTGCCAGCGCTGCCTCCATGGCTTCCACGTCACAGCCGTTGCGGTTCTCGAATTCATCAAGAATCTGGTCCATCGCCTGATCCAGCGGCACTTGCTGCAAGTGTCCACCCGCCTTCAGGCGTTTCCGCTTGCGATGGAAGTCGATCAGCAACTTGCGCATCTGATCGATGGCTACCTTGTAGAAGTACTGCCGACTTGGGGCCTTCTTGAGTCCATGTCGCCGAAATAGCTTCAGGTAGACCTCATGCACAATGGTCGTCGCATGGGATGAGCTGGGAGAAACCAGCCGTTGTGCGTGGCGGTGCAGTTCATCGTAGACTGCCCGGCAGAACTGGCCCTCGGCGTCCTGGTTGCCGTCGAGGGCAGCTTGAAGCAACTGGGTTAGGTCGGCACCATCATTAGCGTCCGCCATGGTTGATCTCCCGCGCCAAACGGTGTTGGACGAGTGCCAATTCGTATTTGGCAGCACCCACCTCGCCTCGGTTCTGATAGCGAACGGCATTATCCAGTCGGCGGCAGGCCAGTGCAAACTCCCCCGTACCGTACGGTAACGACTCCAGCGTCTCCCGAACCGCCTCGAAATCGACGCGGTGAGTATGGCGGGTCACAGCCCTCTGCAATTGGGCGACGACCGTAGCCGCTTGGCGAAAAAGCTGCTCAATGCGGGTCGACTTTTCCGAGTGGTCAAAGTCCTGTAATCCGGTGCTCATGTTTGGTTCCTTAGTGCGTTGGTCGTTTCATGCTTCCGGCTCCACAAATAGGAGCGCTGTCTGGCAGCGGGGGCCTTAATCGCCAGGAAAAGAAATCGCCTGTTCGGCCGAATCTGGATCGCGGCCGTGGCAAATCGTGTTGGCGGGGGGCCAAGTGACCTGGGTGGCCAGCACGACGGGGTCTCGTCCTAAAGCATTCTGTGGACGAGAGTTGGAACGACACTGGTGAGCTGAGTGTCGTGGCCACACCAACTCATTATCCGAGACGTTTGCTCACAAACGTTGACGCGGTACATTCGGTAGCACTCAGGAAGCGGTCTCATTCTGCGGAGGCGTCCTGCCATGCACTGTCGCTGCCCCCACTGCCACAACCCCATTGAGATCGTGGCCGACGATCCGCTCACCAACATCGAGTGTCCTTCCTGCGGCAGCCACTTTGAGCTGGTCGGTGCCCAGACCACTGCCAGTTACCATGGCCAGCCACGCAGAATCGCCCAGTTCGAGTTGTTGGACCAAGTTGGCGCCGGGAAGTTCGGCAGCGTGTGGAAAGCCCGTGACACGGAATTGGACCGCATCGTCGCCGTGAAGATTCCTCGAGCCGGGCAATTGGATGGCGTGGAGGCAGAGCAGTTCCTGCGTGAAGCTCGGGCAGCTGGGGTCGAGGCGATTGCGACAGATTCGTGCTAGCAACCGACACATAGCCGTACTGCCCTGCGATAATCTGTTCTCGGAACCGATGAAATAGCTGGAGCCGGATGGCATCAGTGCCTTTCTCTCGACTTTCACCGTCTGGGTTCACTGCCGTATAGCACCGCAAAGACAAGCGGTGTCCGCCAACGCAAACGACTTTGGCATAGACGAGTTCCACCACGCCCTTCAGGTGCAGGGGAACGAAGCCGAGGCCCGAAAGAGACTCGTGGATTTCATCTCGGGTGATCGGGCAGAAGTGAGCGGCCATGATGTTTCTCCGGGAACGATGACTTGCGGTAATGAACCCCCTGGTGGCTTCCTCAAATCAACGATCAGCTACAATGGCGTGCAGAACGCACAGCCATCTTGGAGAAACTGACATGGACAGCAATCGCCTCTTCACTCGGCGTGATTTCATCCGGCAAAGCACGGCGTCTGTGGCCGTATCAGCGATTGTCACCAGCCTTGGACTTCGCCTTGCCGAGGCACAGGAAGGGAGCGACAAGCCCCTTGTGCGGATCGGACTGCTCACGGACCTGCACTACGCCGATCAACCACCAGAGGACAACCGCCACTACCGGGAGACTCCGACGAAACTGACTGAGGCTGCCAAACGGTTCAAGCAGGAAAAGGTCCATCTGACCATCGAACTGGGCGACCTCATCAACTCAGAGGATTCTCTCGAAGTGGCAAAGGACTGTTTGAGGCGGATCGCCAGAGAGTTCGCTGCCGTCCCCGGCCAACACCACTTCGTACTTGGCAACCATTGCGTTTCCGCACTGACCAAACCGGAGTTTTTGGAGATCATCGGTCAGAAGGCGTCCTACTATTCCTTCGACACGAACGGTGTCCACTTTGTCATCCTTGATGCTTGCTTCCGCAGCGACGGTGAACCTTATGGGCGCAACAACTTCGAGTGGTTCGATACCAACATCCCGACCGTCGAGGTCGAGTGGCTGCGGGCCGATCTGAAGCAGACAGCACACAAGACCGTTGTGTTCGTCCACCAGCCGCTCGACGTGGACCCGCCTGCGGGCATCAAGAACGCCCCCGAGGTCCGCAAGATCTTGGCGGATTCCGGCAAGGTATTGGCGGTCCTACAGGGACACATGCACGACGGAGACTGCAAGGAAATTGATGGTGTTCGCTACGTGACCCTGACTGGAATGGTAGACGGCAGCGGCGAGGAAAACAGCGCCTACGCCATCCTTGACATTTTGTCGAACAACGACTTTCGGATGAGAGGCTTTCGAAGACAGAAGAGCCACGATCTCAAATAGACGCTGCAACCCTAGCCTGGATTCCCATGGACCTGAAATCCCCTAAGGCATCGGCAGTCGAGGTCCGATTCTGCCCGGCGTTTCCGAAATAGTGATATAGGGCAATGCATTATCCAAAGGGTATACTGCCACCACGGGACCCGGAGAACCGCAGAATCGGTCTTGGCCAAGTGTGGGCAAGATTCAGCGGATTTGCCGAGTATTTCGCGGGTTTTTGCGTAACGGGGCAAACGCGATCGGGGGCACCGTACCGGGTAAGACCGTGGATGGGTACCTTTTCAGTTAAGGTGGTGGCTAATGGATCTGGCCCAGGTATTTCTGACCCCACGGAACGTCAACCATCGGCAGTATGAAGCTTTGCGGGCCTATTTCGTGGACCACGTTCCCGCAGCGGAAGCGGCCAAGCGGTTCGGCTATACGCTGGGGAGTTTTCATCAGCTGGCACATGAGTTT
>JBGSHS010000114.1:0-19553 GCA_041752115.1 Pirellulaceae bacterium
ATCTCGCGCATCTGCTGCGACTGGGACGCGACTGGAGCTCGGGGTTCTACGTCGGTACGTTCGGCGAGTACTCGATGCAGGCGGTGAGGAATCGTTTGCCGGCGCCGTAGCTCACCATCTGATGCACCCACGAGCGGAGCGCGGGGGGGTCCAGAACGTAAAGGTCGAGCGGCGGCGTAGCTCACCATCTGGTTCACCGCACGAGCGGAGCTCGTGGGGGTCCAGAATGTCAAGGTCGAGTGGCGGCGTAGCTCACCATCTGGTTCACCGCACGAGCGGAGCTCGCGGGGGTCCAGAATGTCAAGGTCGAGCGGCGCCGTAGCTCACCATCTGGTTCACCGCACGAGCGGAGCTCGCGGGGGTCCAGAATGTCAAGGTCGAGCGGCGGTGTAGCTCACCATCTGATGCACCGCACGAGCGGAGCTCGTGGGGGTCGGGGAAGGGCAACGGAGTCTGCCTGTTGAGTCCAGAACTTGATACCATCGACGTGTTTCTTGACGAAATCCCCTTGCGCGCCGTCCGGCACCAGAACGTCGGCCGGCAGCACGGCCATCCACACCTCGGCGGTTTTGGGCGCTTTCGTGGTCTCGGTATCCGCCGCGGTATGCGCGGCTAGCAGCAGCAACAGTCCCGCACTGTAGAGCATCGGTTTCATTGGACGTTTTCCTCCCCAAGTTCATTCGAGGTATCGGGCATATCGGCCGATCACCTCGGTCTGTGCCGGCCTTCCCGCAGACGTTCCGCCCGAGGTGTTCGACTGGCGGAATTGGTGGAGCGGCAGGCGCAGCCCTGACGAGACTGAACTGTCCGCCATGCTTGTGCCTTCAAGCAGTTGGTCCGATGCAATCAAGGCGTGGGGGGCAGCCGATGGAAACCGCATCGAACTGCATTTCGACAAGGGAGAACTGTTCGAGATCAAAATACGAATCGACATGCGCGAGCCGTTCAGGCAATTTCTCGATGCAGTTATCGAGTTGGCTGTTCGCCATGATCTGGTGTTTTGGACGGACGAGGCGAGACTGCTTGATGCCAGCTTCGATGCTCTCGCGTCGGACATCACGAGATCACGAGCCTTCTCGTTCGTGCGTGATCCTTCGGGATTCCTTGAGCGGCTGGCAAGACAACAGGGAGAGTGATGGAAGCTGCTCGATTCTGGTATAATGGGAGCCATGAAAAGAATCGCCCTGTTGCTGAGTGTGCTTCTGACGCTGGCGGGAACCGCGCCGGCGTCGGCGGCATTTCTTGGCGCGAAGGGCGCGGCGGGGCGAAAGTCTCCTGAACACTGGCAGGTTGCAGGTGACGTAAGCCGGGAAGGGCTATCGGGTCCCAGAGGAGCTTGGCTACGAGCGATGTCCGAGTTTTTGTTGCCCCAGCATATGCGCCTATTCGCCGAACAGTCCCGGTAGGCGTTGACCTACTGCATCACAGCGTGGTAACCGTTCACAGAACGACGTTGGTTCGGCCGCGAGTTGGCGGACCGTGAACCGTTACGGGGCGTCGCCTAGTCGTGTATAGCTCCAGGTCAGGCGGCTGCCAATCCCATCATACGTCGCCAGGCGCTCAGCTGACCAAGATGGGCCATCAGGTGTCCGCCGGCATAGAATGCTTGCATGGCTCCCAGTGTCGGGAACGTTTCGCTCAATGGTCCTTCGGCCGGATTGGGGCGCAGGAATTTGTCGTCGGGACTGCGGCGCAGCAGTTCGATGGCGGTCTGATAGCCAGTATAGTAGCGATCCACGACGGCATCCATGGTCGGGTAGATGGTTCCATCGGGATCGTCCTGGCAAGTGGCATCTTTCGAAAAGAGGCAATAGAAGCGTTCGGGCGGCTGGATTGCACTGGCATCTTCCTCCAGCTGTTCGACGATCCGGGACGGATACAGACTCAGGTGTCCCAGCACGAATGCGGGGTGGTTTGAAAAGACGGTTTGGCCGCCCGGGGAGGCGAGCCGTGCGAACTGAGCCGATGAGACATCCTTCAGCAGGCGCTGCGTATAGACCATACCCAGCGAGCATGAGGCGGCGATGATCTTGCCGATGTTTTCGGTCATCGTCTGGTCCTTTCGTCACGTTAGGATTTCGGATCGCGCTGTGCATGCGTGGCTGATGTCGCAGATGCCACCAGGAAAGCCGCTGGCCCGGCGGTCTTGATCACATTAGCTGTCGATCGGGACTGCTTCAACCGCAGGTTGGTTACGGACAACTCGCAGCCGGCGGTGGTGGTTCCGCCCTCGGCCGCGGTGCGGCACAGGGCGTGTGGGATTCGCGAACCTGAGGCGGCGGCCACCTGGGCGTTGACGTGGTGGTATTTCCCGGGGCCATACGACGGCCGCGTCCGGCCCAGGGCGTGCCTTGCGTGTCCGCGGGGAGCAGGATAACGTAATACGAGGGGTTTGTCGGGCCGCACTGCCGTGCGCCGGTGGGTGGTGGATCTACCCGGGTCTGGGCGGCAGTTTGTACACAGCTTGGGGAGCAATAAGTAAACACATGGCAGCCACTTATCTAAGTGAATATGGGCGGTCGCTCATCGACGCAATCTTCCACGAGCAGGACCAGAAGCTGCTGAAGGCTTTTCATGATCGGCTCGCCGAATCGGACCGTCGCAAACAGCTGGCCGTGATCTGCGGGATTGATGACGAGGCCTTGTTAGACCATCTGATCGAGCTGGATCTGCCACCGGAAGTCGTGGCGGCACTGGCTGTGGTGCCGTTGGTCACTGTGGCGTGGGCGGACGGTTCGGTGCAGGAGAAGGAGCGCAACGCGATTCTGGAAGGGGCCCGGAAATCGGGCATCTCGGCCGATAACGGGCGATACCCTATCCTGGAGCACTGGTTGAACAAGCGGCCTGGCCCGGAGATCCTGGACGCCTGGAAACTCTACATCGCCGCGCTCTGCAAGCAGCTCAATCCCGACGAGATCGCTGAGTTGAAGCGGGATCTGCTCAATTCCGCCCAAATGATAGCTGAAGCGGCGGGCGGGATTCTGGGAATCACCAGCAAAGTCTCCGCGTCCGAGCGAGAAGTCATGACTAGTCTGCAGCAGGCCTTCGAATGAGAGACGTCTCAGGCTGTGGATCTCAGATTAGACAGGCAAGTTGAGCGAATGATCTGTGGTCTGTTTGCTGTTATGGAAAGGTTGACGACGATGCGATGCTGTGCCCTGCTCTTTCGATCGATGGCAAGAGTATTCCCGATGGCTGGCCTTGTGCTGCTGGTGTGGCTGACGGCGCTGGGCGCCCAGCGGCTGGCTCAAGGTGCCGAAGAGACGCTGGAAACGGCTGCGATTCGAGTGGCGGCGTTGAGCTGCGAGTACATGACAGACCCTGACGGGGTCGATGCGCTCAAGCCGCGATTGAGTTGGGTGCTGGGGAGCAGACTTCACGATCAGCGTCAGAGTGCCTATCGGCTGCTCGTGGCATCAACTCCCGAGCAGTTGCAGGAGGAGACGGGCGACTTGTGGGACAGTGGCAGAGTCGATTCCGAGCAATCGGTGTTGGTCGAGTACGCCGGCAAGCCGCTCGCGTCGTATCAGCCGTGTTTCTGGAAGGTCATGGTGTGGGATGCCAGCGGTCAGCCTTCGGCGTGGAGCCAGGTGGCTCGGTGGTCGATGGGGATCTTAGATCCGCACCAGTGGCAAGGGAAGTGGCTGGGCTACAGCAAGCCGATGACGCGGCAGATTCCGGCGGGCCATCCAGCGGCCGATCTGACTTTGCAGGACGTCTCCTGGATCTGGGGGCAGGATAACAAGCCGGGCGTGGAAGCTCCCAAGGGGATCTGTTTCCTGCGGCGATCGCTGGAGCTGCCGACCGACACGTATGTCCAATGGGCGTACATCGCGCTGGTCGCGGACGATCACTTCCGGCTGTGGGTAAACGACAAGCAGGTGAGCGTCAGTTCGCCCGCTGCGGACGCGTCGCAGCACATTATCGAATATAACCTGGTCGAGAAACTGCGGCCGGGCCGCAATGTGCTGGCGGTGGACGCGACGAACGACGCCGACTCTCCGGCCGGTTTCGCTGCCAAGGTCGTGGTCGTGTTGAGCGATGGTCGCAAGATCGAGCTGGCGACCGACGCGCAGTGGAAAGCATCGCTGACTGGTGGGAGCTACTGGCAGAACGCCTCATTCGACGATTCCAGCTGGGGTCCGGCCGTGGAAGTGGCGAAGGTCGGAACGCCTCCCTTGCCTACTCCGCATGCCGGATACCATCTTGGCTGGTCCCAGGCCTCGCCCAGCCCCGTGTTGCGACGCACGTTTTCTGTTGACAAGCCGATTCGGCGAGCGATGTTGTATGTTTGCGGTCTGGGCTATCACGAGCCGTACCTTAACGGCGGCAAAGTGGGCGATCATGTGCTCGATCCCGCATTTACTCGCTATGATCGTCGCGCTCTGTACGTCACGCACGATGTCACGTCGCTGCTGCACGAAGGACAGAATGCGGTGGGTGTGATGTTGGGTAACGGCTGGTACAACATGCACACCCGCGCCACATGGGATTTCGATCAGGCGCCGTGGCGCGGGGAACCGCGAGCGCTGGTTCAACTGCACATTGAACATCCCGACGGCACGGTGACGACTGTCGCGAGCGACGAGTCGTGGCGAGCCAGTACGGGTCCGGTGTATCTGGACGGCATTCGAGCGGGCGAGTTCTACGACGCGCGCCAGGAACTGCCGGGCTGGGCAACGCCTGAGTACGACGATTCAGCGTGGGTGTCTCCCGCCGTTCTGGACTCGCCTGGCGGCATTCTGTCATCGCAGATGATGCCTCCTATTCGAGTCACAGAGACGATCAACCCGGTCGCAGTGACGGAGCCGCGAGAGGGTGTGTTCGTGTTCGATATGGGGCAGAATATGGCCGGTTGGGCGCGGTTGCACGTACAAGGTCCGCGCGGCAAACGAGTGAAGTTGCGCTACGGCGAACGGCTCGATGATCAAGGGATGCTCCAGCAGACGGAGATCAGTCCCTACGTGTTTGAAGGATCGTTCCAGACCGACACTTACATCTTGAAAGGTGAAGGTGAAGAGATCTGGGAGCCTCGTTTCACCTATCATGGATTCCGATATGTGGAAGTGACCGGGTATCCCGGACGGCCCGAACGGACCGCTCTGGAAGGGCGGTTTGTGCACACCGATTTCCGATCCGCAGGGTCCTTCGCCTGCTCGTGCTCGCTGCTCTGCGACATTCAGCGTTTGACGGACTTCAGCTACCGCGGCAACTATCACGGTTACCCAACCGACTGCCCGCAACGCGAGAAGAACGGCTGGATGGGAGATGCCCATCTGGCTGCCGAGCAGGCGATGTATAACTGGCACAACGCCGCCAGTTACGCCAAGTGGATTCAAGACATCGATGACGAACAGCGAGAGAGCGGCGAAGTTGCCGCGATCATTCCCACGGCCGGTTGGGGCTATGCCTGGGGCAACGGTCCTGCCTGGGACAGTGCCCTCGTCTTGATCCCCTGGTACGTCTACACCTACTGTGGCGACCAGCGAATCCTTAGCGATCGCTATGACGCGATGAAGAAATATGTGGACTATGTGCAGGGCAAATCGGACGGTCTGATCGCGGACTTCGGACTGGGTGATTGGGTCCCCGCCAAGACGGAAACGCCGCGCAACATCACGTCCACCGGGTACTTCTACCGCGACACGTTGATCGTGGCCGAGGCGGCCAGGATCCTGGGCAAGCAGCAGGATGCTCAGCACTATACGGATTTGGCCGAGCAGATTCGGCAGGCGTTCACGCGGGCCTTCTGTAAGTCCGATGGCTCAATCGGCAATGACAGCCAGACAGCGCTCAGCTGCGGCCTGTATCAGGGCCTGGTTTCCGGCGAGCAAGTTCCGCTCGTGGTGGAAAAGCTGGTCCAGCAGGTCCACGAGAAGGACGATCATCTGGACGTGGGGATATTGGGCGCAAAGTACCTGTTCCATGCGCTCAGCGATCACGGACACCATGACCTGGCTTATCGCATTGCCACGCAGACCACCCCGCCAAGCTATGGTGACTGGGTTCAGCGCGGTGCCACAACGTTGTGGGAAGATTGGCCCGGCGAGGCATCGCTCAATCACATCATGTTTGGCGATATCAGCGCCTGGTGCTACCAGGAACTGGCCGGCATTCACGCCGATCCCGCCGCCCCTGGCTTCAAGCATTTTGTTGTGCGCCCCCAGCTCGTCGAGGATTTGGATTGGGTCCGCGCCAGGCATGAATCGCCCTACGGTCCGATTGAAGTCGACTGGAACCGGGAGGAATCGGGGGTGCTGACGCTCAACGTGACCGTACCGGTCAATACCACGGCCACCATCTGTGTTCCGACCGACAATCCTGATCAGGTGGAGCTCCTGGCCGTCGACGTTGCCAACGACACGGTCGATCCGCTCGACAGGTCAGCCACAAGTCGCGAGCCTGGCTATCTGGCCGTACAGGTGGGGTCAGGATCGTATCGGTTCAAAGCGAAATGATCTCCTGGGGAGAAGAAGACAAAAAGATAAGATGACAAGAAGATGAAGACCAGGTGGCAGCGGTGCGATTTCCGCTGCCATCTTTTTGTCACCTGATATTTCTGTCCTCAAACCCCTCCCGATGTCTACGCCAGCTCCCAGCCGGGGCGATAGAACTCCTTGATGATCGCATCGGCGGCCGAGTTGTCGGTCGCTTTCAGATTGGCCGCATCCCAGTAGATCTTCTCGCCAGTGCGCAGCGAGAGGATGCCGAGCAACACGATTTCGGTCAGCTTCGCGCCGTACTGGAAATTCGAGCTGGCCTTTGGGCCCCCTTTGCAGGCGTCCAGCCAGTCGCGGTGGTGCCCCTTGGAACGCGGAATCGACTCGGCTGGTTTGGTGTACTGGCTGGTCCGCTCCAGTGGTAGCAGGCGGGGCATGCCACCCGCTCCGTCGCAGAGCATCTTGCCACGTTCGCCGATAAAGAGGGCGCCACGGGCGGGGAGCCCGCTTCCTTGAGGCAACTCGTCGGGACAAGGAGGCTGCAATCCTCCGTCGTACCAGGTGACTCGCACCGGCGGCTGGTCACCGCGAGCAGGAAACTCGTAGTAACAGATTTCACCGCGCGGCGCGATGTCGGCATCCATTTCACCAGCGGGGCGCGCTTCAATGGTCGTCGGAGCTGTCAGATCGAGTGCCCAGCAGGCGGCGTCCAGATCATGACATCCGAAATCGCCCAGGCCTCCGCCACCAAAATCCCAGAAATCGCGCCAGGTGACCGGCGTGTAGGCCGGATGATACGGACGCATCTGGCGCGGACCGATCCACAGGTCCCAGTTGAAGCCGGCCGGGACCGGCGGCGTCTCGGCCGGTTTGCCGGTGAGCTGTTTATTCCAGCGATGAGCACCGACCCAGGCATGCACTTCCCGCACCGGACCGATCGCGCCGTCCCAGATCCACTCGCACGTCAGGCGAATGCCGAGATTCGAATGGCCCTGATTACCCGTCTGAGTCGCGACACCGGTTTCCTGCGCCACCTCTGCCACACGCCGCGCTTCCCAGATGTTGTGGGTCAACGGCTTCTCACAGTAGACGTGCTTGCCGGCTCGCATGGCCGTGGTCGAGACATACGCATGCAGATGGTCGGGCGTGGCACAGAGGATAGCATCGAGCGCCGGCTGTTCAGCGAGCATGACGCGAAAATCTTCGTAGGCAGCACATTGGTAGTTCGGAGTCGTTTCACCATAGTGCTTTTCGATTTCCGCCTGGGCCTGCTTGCGCCCCCCCTGCCCCTTGTAATAAAACGCTTCCAGGCTGTACTCTTCGATTGGATCGGCCACGGCGATCACCTGTACATCAGGTTCACGCATCAGAGCTCGCAGATTGGTCAGCCCCTGCCCGCCAGCTCCGACCAGTGCCACGTTCACCTTGTCACTGGGAGCGACATGGCGTGGACCTCCCAGTACATGAGGAGCAACAATGGTCGCTGCGGCCGCGGCCGCGGTGGTCTGAAGGAACCGTCGTCGCGTTTGCATGGTGTGTGCCTCGTCGGTTGGGGATCTTGCTATTTCGGAGCAGATGTTTGTCGCTTGCCGGAGTGGCCTTGGCTTACCATGATTGTAGTCCACGGCAACGGCCAGTGTGAATCAGCAGCATAAATCATGCTCCTGGACGCGGTGGTCCTCGGTTCCGAGCCGAGAATACTAGATGGGGATCCTATTCCATGGGCGCACATGCCCACGGCCTGCTCGGAACTCGTCGATCTGGTGCTTCTGCGCATCGCCGAAATCTGCAAATCGCGGACGGTTACCTGAAACGATCTCATCATAGGCCAGAAACATCTGTTTGGAAGCAATCGGTGGTGACATCCGGCCAACATTAGTACATAGGCCGGGAATGGCCACAGTCTGGATAAACGAATGCTTTTGGGCAACAATCAGGATGGCCTTCATTGCCAAATAGGCATTGATCGACGTCGCAATGCCGAAGCTCATGGGGACGCGCATGGTTGGTGCGGCAATCAGCCACGGAATTCTTGCATCATGGGTAGGAACAACAATCGCCTTCCCAACCAGCAGTTCGCGTTCTGGCAGTTGCTGAATCTGCTCTTGGAGGTCCGCCTGCAGACCGCATCCGAATCGCTCCGTTAACGCGGCATCGAGCCCACCGTCCATGAATCCGAATGAGTTTGCCGGACTGACAACGGCG
Organism: Pirellulaceae bacterium; assembly: GCA_041752115.1. GTDB lineage: Bacteria > Planctomycetota > Planctomycetia > Pirellulales > Pirellulaceae > JAJRVM01. The sequence continues at coordinate 8,646 of JBGSHS010000114.1, forward strand.
TCGCAGGTCAGCATGGTGATGTTGTCCTGTACAATCTGGACGTCCGGTCTATCATGAAAATGCGAACGCCACGCCTTGCCGAGTGCCTCATCGCGATACACCAGGAAGATGCGCATGGTACTATCGACCGTCATCTGGTGCGAGTACAGGTCGCACTGGTTGCTCGATTGGTCCGCACGTATCACTTAAGCGATACGAAGGTAATGGAGACGCGAGAGTCGTGTTCGTTTGAGCGACATAATGTCCAGACCATTGCTGTTCGGACATGCAGATACCGTATTCTTCCAACAACCGCCCACCCTGATAGTTCAGGTTCTTGATGGCGAGAGTATGTTCGACGGTCGCCCGTTTGTGCTCAAGCTGGGCAGCGGCAAGCCGACGTTCTGCATCCAGCACTAAGTTGAAATCAACGCGCTTGACATCGTTCGCGATCCAATAATCGAACAGCGACTTACGTTTGTCTGCCGCCGTCGTGTTGTTCTCCATAGGCCAGGGTTACTACGTCGCGATTCTGGCAGCGGTAATCATCATTCTCGTTGCTTGGCATGGCCTTTGAATCTCCTCGACGGCGCGAACACTCAGCCACATCACGCTTCAGTGACTCATGCCCAGACCGTTTTCGACCTTCCGCAGCAATAGTGGAAGGAGCTTTCCGGCCTTCGTATGGAATCGCAGATTACAGATGTTGTCGAGATCGGTTTTGCCGAGATTGATGATCACCAATTGACCTCCCGCTTCCTTCGTTGCTCGCGGTATGTGAGCGGCGGGAACGACCTGGCACGATGAACCGACGGCGATCATGACGTCGGCCTGGCGGGCCCAATGATATGCGGCATTCAGGTCCGCTCGAGGCATCGGGTCGCCGAAGTTGATGACACTCGACTTCAGTCGCAAGCCGCAATCGGGGCACAGGTCAGCAATAAATCTCCCGCGTAACCTTCTGCGTTCGCCCGCCGATGTGCGAAAGTCCGCCAGGGGAAAGGTCTTCTCACACGTCCAGCACCGCAGCCGAAACTGGTTGCCGTGCAGTTCGGCCAGTTTCTCGAACGGAAATCCCGACTTCAAGTGCAAGTTGTCGACGTTCTGGCTGACGAGGAAATCGCACTTGCCCAGCTTCTCGAACTGAACGATGGCCACATGAGCGGCGTTCGGAACAATCTGCTCCAGTGGACGTTTCAACGCAGGCTGCGAAAGACCTTTCTCGGCGCGCGTCCACACACCGTTGGGCCCACGAAAGTCTGGCAGCCCCGACTCCGTGGAAATCCCCGCACCGGTAAACCAGACCACGACCCGTGCGTCGCAGATCAGTGCTGCCAACCGGTCGAGCCGCGCTTCATCCACTCCGCTGTCAGGAGGGGATATCGCTCTGCGTGTTCGAATGTCGCGTGCTGCGTTCATGCGCCAGCTCCCGTACACCTTTCCACGATCGCCAACTCACAGCGCCTCGGCTTTCACGTAAATCTCGTCGGGAGCATGGTCGAAGTATTTGAAGAGTGCCGGGCAAAGCCAACCCTCGAGTTCCGGCTCGTCACTGACATACCACCAACCTCCCATGTCCTGACGCAGACGCGTGAGTTTGCGCTGATAGCCAGGGAAAGGCGCGGCGGAAAACAGCATCCGGAATCCATCGCGAGCATCTGGGATGTTCGCAACCAACTGGTCGATCATCTCGGGAATGCCACTGACGAACGGCTCCTGGACCAGGTCCACTCTGCTGTCGTCAAACACCCACGTGCTCACCGATTCCAGCCAATACGGTGCGATGACAAGTATCTGATTCGGCACGGTTTGGGCCTCCCTTCGAAAGAGCACGGCACGTTGTGGCCGTTTCCTCGTCACCCACGGCTGAGCATTCTCACCCGATCGCTCGCACATTCAAGACCTGTTCATCATACAATGTCGTTGCCAGAAACGGGGGTTACAAGATTCGTGTGAAACACCTTCCGGGACGTTCCGGCAAGCTTGGCTCCTTCCCATTTTCGGCTCATTGCGACAGAGCCGCAGGCGTTCTTGCGATTGGACTTCTGCTGGCCGAGTTGCTTGAACCTGCCGGACGCCGACAAGTTAAAGGTCCGCGCTCATGCGACCGTCGTCAACACACTTGCGCAGCGATAACTCGTTACACCAAAGGCATTTCGAGCGGGCTTGCCCCACGCACGGCGTCTGGGGATCGTAGCGTTTTCTGGTAACAGGACACGAGGAACGGCACAAAGGTTCTCGCCACCGCACACCGGGGAACACTTAATTTGACGTCGGGATTGCCCAGTTGGCTCGCCCCCGGAAGCCCGCGCCCACTGCAAGTGATTCGAATCGTGAGGCGAACCTGCGAACGTCCTAAATGGTCCATGATTTCGTGGCGGCGGGAGTCCAGGCGTTGCGAGACGGTGTTGGTGACTGATGACGCACAAGGAATAAGGAACCGCCGGCGGCGATCCGCGGAGGCGTCGCCACCCTGCAATCCGGTGGTCCTCAGTTGTCGCGATGCCATGAACGACGCTGCTCAGATCGGGCGTCAGCTACTGACTCATTGGGTCGCGTCTGCGTGGCAGCGTATACTGATGGGCTGGCGACTCCATATGTCAGACACAGAAAGGCTTCCGCCTTCTGTCGAGTTGACTTCAGAGAGTCTTTTGTTTATCGAACTGACGGAGCGGATTCAGGTTGCCAGTTCACGTTGGATGGGCACACGCCAGTCACGGCTCCCGACGACGAGGTAGGTATCGCTCGGATTTCCCGCTATTTGTGTCATGGTAGGTTTCAGACAGATTATGACCATTCGATATCGAGTTCTGGGGCAGCCGGGTCGGGACAATGCCCTTTATGTGGAGCTGGATTCGGGCCAGTCGATCACGCGGCTCCAATTCGACTGCGGCGAGGCCTGCCAGCGCGAGTTGGGCGTTTCCGAAATCCGGGCGATCGACCATTTGTTCTTTTCCCATTTCCACGTCGACCATGTGGCCGGATTCGACTCCTTTCTACGCTCGAACTACAATCGGCCGGACAAACCCGTTCGCATTTGGGGGCCGGTCGGCGCGGCGGACATCGTTCATCACCGACTGCGCGGTGCAATCTGGCAAATCGAATTGTACTGATGTTCCATGGTATGGGAGGGCGCGGCGGCACGATGGTGCCGATCGGCGATTATTGTGCGCAGCACTTGTATGAGACGCGGTTTCTGCCGATCGAGGGACCGATCAACCTCGGAAGCCCATCCTCACCTTGCCTCGGATGGTTCGAGCCGCCTCGTGACAACGACAGAACATTCGAGGGTCCCAACCGGCCTCCGTTCAAGGGTCTGAAACGATCGCTGAGACTGGTGCACGAGACCATGGACGAACTGGTCAACCAGGGCGTTGATCCACGGTCAATGCACTTGCTTGGACACAGTCAGGGCGGTGCAATCGCGCTCGCGGCAGGTCTGACATACCCCAAGCGACTGGGAAGCGTCTGCACCGTTGCGGCATACCTTGCACTGACCCCTGACATGCACCCGTTCGCAACCGGTACCAGCTACTTCCTCCATCATTCAATGCATGACGACAACGTCAGCTTTCGGTGGGCTCAATACGCCAGGTTCTTTGTGGAAAGAGCCGGCAGCGTCTGCATCGTTCACCCGTGGGATATTCGCGACATGCCTCATTCCATCCATCCCCAGCAACTTGACGCGATCTGCGCCACGATCGCCGGCGTTTGACGGCACACTCCGCACACAGTACGATGGCGAAAGTCCTTAGCAACGGACAAACAACCAGGGCGGATTGCCGGAAGAAGCTCCTGATGTGTAAGGTCATTGACGCTGCCGACGTTGTTTGTCCGTATCCCAACAGATCGAACTTGTGAGGCTCTGGCCGCGTCGCGCGAAGCACTTCGGGATGAGGCGGACCGTATCGATTCTTCGCGGTTCTGATCGCGCTGTTGATCTTACTCACACCAGGTTCTGCTCCTGCAGCGAGGTAGCTCGAAATGAGGCAAGCGTTGACGCAACGGAATATTCTGTGCACCGGCTCACTCGTGATCGCCGTCTGGCTCAGTTACGGCATGCTTTCGGGAGCGACCCGTGCGGACGAGCCATCGACTACCGACCTCTGTCGATTTCTGCCCAACGACGGTAACAGTGTGTATGAAGTGACCGGTTTGCTGCGGAGTTGGCCCGCCGAGGGTCCGAAGATTCTCTGGCAACAGCAGATTGGCTGGGGAAAGAGCGCGGTGGTGGAATCGGGAGGCCTGGCCTTTACGGCCACCGAAACGGACGATCAACAGTGGGGCATTTGTCTGGACCCGGCCACTGGTGAAACACGCTGGAAGAAGCTGCTGTTCCCACAGCCGAACAAGCACTTTGCGCGCGGGCCCGTGACGTCGCCCATCGTCGATGAGGATCGAGTCTACTTCATACCGTACGCCAACTACAACGGTGATGTCTGGGAGATGCGTTGCCCGGTGTATTGCTTCCGGACCGACGGGACGCAGTTGTGGTGCCAGGATCGAGACATCTGGGCGACCGAAGCATCGACGCCGTTGATTGTCGGTGAGACGCTCTACGTGTCGGCTGACAATCCGCAGCGAGTTGTCTTGATGGCCCTCAATAAACGCACCGGAGAGCTGCTGTGGTCGACGAAAGCAGAATCGAATGAAGAGCGTGAGCTGGGGGCTCCAGCCTCGCTGACCTATCAGGTGGTGGAGGGAATCCCCCAGATCATTGCCGCCACTTACGGCACTCGAGAACTGCTCGGTGTTCACGCCCAGTCGGGTGAGATCATGTGGCGCTATCCTTATCCGGCGGATATCATCATCGGGTTGATCAGCACGCCGGTGGCTGTCGGTTCGCGATTGTTCGTGTGCGGCGGCGAGGGCAAGGGACGCGACTTCTCGGTCTGCCTGGAGATGGAAGCGCGCGACGGGAAGATCGGTTGCCGCGAGGTCTATCTGAGTACCGAACTGCAGAACAACAAATACAACACAGTGGCCATCTATCAGGATGCTGTGTTTGGATTTGGCGGCAATGATCAAGCGGGGTTTCTACACTGCACCAACTTCGCCGACGGGAAACTGCTGTGGAAGGAGTCTGGCCGGCAGTGGACCTGCGAGCAGAATCTGATCATTGCGGACGGACTCCTGTTTGCACTTGACAAACGAAATCAACTGGTGATGGCCGAGGCGAGTCGGGAAGGGTTCCGAGAGCTGGGTCGAACGGAAGTGCCGATCGAGTTGGGGAGGCCTCAGCAGCCCACCATCGCCAACGGCCGCTTGTACTTGCGGGGAGACGACGCCGTCATCTGCTATCAAGTGGGACAGTAGAGGCGGTGAGAGTTTGATTCACTGCAGAGTGAACCCCAGTTCCGACGTCTCAGGGAGTGGCCCATTCTTGTTGTTGCTGAACGATGACGAACCAGCCGGTATCGGCTTGTGATGCAGGGCGGCCGGGGACAATGACCGGAGCGAAGGCGGCCAGATAGCGATAGCTGTCGCTGTCGTTGGCGACGGGGTCCCGGTAGCTGTCGGGAAGCAGGTTGCTGGTGGCTGAGCCTGCAGGTCTGCTGAGCCATTGGTCCTTGGCCACCGACATGAAGTGTATCACGTCGTCGTCGACATGGGGCAGCGAGGTGACGTCTTCCTGCAGACGGTGGCGCAAGCCCTGGTGGTGGAGCACCAGTCCTTCGCCGCGCTGGTCTTGGGAGACCAGATCGCTGCCCAGCATGTAGTATCGGCGCGATTCGACCAGCAGCACGTCTTGGCCGGCTGGAAGATTGATCTTCAGATCGGCGAAGGAACCCAGTTCAATGGAAATGCCGAGAACTCCCGACGGCTGCTGGTCGGCCGCGGTTCGAATGGGGACCGAGAAGATAACGACCAGATCTCCCGCCACGGTGCTGCGCGCAGCGGTGGCGTTGTGCGGTTGTGACAGCGGCTGCGGATGGATCAGCCGATTGACCGGGTAATCCTGTCCGGTTCCATGGAAGTAGTCACGGAAGGCGAAGTTGTCGCCCAGGCTGCCAAACCGCTGGCCATTGTCCTCATGGCTCGGTGATCGGGCGACTTGAGTGCCATCGTTCGCCTGTACGAACCAGCTGCGACAAGAGATGTCGGGGTAGAGCTGCTGACGACGTTGGTCGAGCCACTGCTGCAGTGGTGGCCAGAGCTGTTCGTCCAAGGGGCGTGCGTTGATGGGGGCAAGCAGGCTGGCCAGCTGCGGATCAGATGCTTCTTTTTCCATGATGCGCCAGCGGATATCGACCTGGCTGGCAATAGTGCGCGCCGCAAATTCAGCGGAGACCTGAAGTCCTTTCTGACGCAGTTCGTACTCGCTCTGCCGCGCCGCTTCCGCCATCTGGTACATCTGCCGCTCGCGCTGCGCAAGCCGATTCTGCCAGATGGCTCCGGCCACACTGACCAGCACGAACAGGACGAGTGTGGCCAGGAAGGTCTGAGTCCAGGTGCGGTGGCGGCGTGCCCAGCGAGCCCAGCGGCGCAGGACCGGTTCTTGGTAGGCCAATACGGGCGCGTCGGCCAGGTATCGATCGACATCGTGTGCCAGTTCCATGGCTGTGGGGTAACGCCGCTGTGGATCGACTGCCATGGCTTTAAGACAGATCGCTTCCAGTGCCTTGGAAGTGGTTCTGCAAACTTGGGTGGGACGTTTATAATCCCCCTGCAGAATCGCACGCCGCAAATCGGCGGCGCTGTGCGCGACGACGGGGAGCTTCCCAGTCAGGATCTTGTAGAGCGTGACTCCCAGGCTGTAGATGTCACTGGCCGGTCCGATCTCTGCGATTCCGTCGACCTGTTCCGGACTCATATACGCCGGTGTCCCGGCCCCACGCCCCTCTTCATCCGACTTGTGGCTGCCCGAGCTCGGTTTGAGTGTCTGCTCGCTCGGCTGTTTGAACACTCCTTGCCGGCCCACGGGCATGGCCAGGCCCCAGTCGATCACGAGCGTTTCGCCGTAGCGGCCCAGCATCACGTTCTCGGGTTTGATATCCCGGTGCACGATTCCCCGGTTGTGCGCGTAGGCGATCGTATGGCAGACGGCAATGAATTGCTGGAGCAGTTCGCGAAACAGCACCTGGCGTTCACCCGATTCCCTGACGCTGGCGTCCGGCTCGTGATAGCGCCGAATCGCCGCGTCGAAACGTTCGCCGTTGATGAACCGCATGGAGTAGAAGAGCCGACCTGCCTGTGATCGGCCCAGTCCGTAGACCGGAACCACACCGGGATGTTCCAGGCGACTGGTGATTTCGGCTTCCAACAGGAATCGCTCGCAACTCTCCTTTTCGTCTGCCAGTCGATCGTGGATGAACTTGATCGCAGTGTCTCGTTTCAGCTGTTGGTCCTGTGCGACATAGACCACTCCCAAACCGCCGCGATTGTGGTAACGCAAACGGCTGAGTGTGGATTGGAGCGTCAGCGTCTCTTCGTCTCGGGACGGCGCCCAGGTGTCTTCAGACGTGGTGAGCTTACGAAACGCTTCCTCCAGCACTGTCAGATCCCGAGGAAAGCGAGGTCGATACGCTTCGATGGAAAAGGGCTCATTGGCTCGCAGCCGGTAGTCGCCTTCCTGCAGGAGCAGTTCGTAGAGCAGCTTACTGCGTTCAGGTTCTTCCCAACCGGCCAGGTAATCCTCGATCCGCGGCTTGGCGCCCGCCTGCAACGCCTCTTCAAACGCGTCGCAGACCGCATCGATCTGCCCGCCCATCGATCCGGCCGGCCATTGCTGAACTCGGTTCTCGATGTCAGACATGCTCTTCGCTCCGAGCCCACTTGTCCTTGATCCGTTCCAGCTTCCGTTCGATGGTTCGTTTCGAGCATCCATGGCGCTCGGCGATCTCGCTATTGCTGTACCCTTCCAGCTTGAGCAGGGCGATTTGTTCGAGCACCGCGTCGTCCAGGTCACCCAACATCGTGCGGCACGTTTCCGAGAGCATATCAGTCAGTTCCGGCGTCGGTTCCCGTCCGAGAATCTGATCGATGCCTCCCAGCCCCTCGCCGGCATCCTGGCGGCGGCCCAAGACCGACTCGCCCTGCACCAGACCGCCGCCCCGTTTGTCGGCGAAGTGGCGGCGCTGCAGTTTGATCGCTTTGCGCGCCGTGATGGTGACCAGCAGCTTCCAGAGATCGTCGCGATCCTCCAGTTGAGGAAAACGGCCCGCCTCTGCCCCGCGAAACAGGCTGTGCATGGCACTCAACGCCACGTCTTCCTCATCGGCTATGCGCCGCGGCAGCTCGCCCAGCCGGCGCTTGGCCAGCCGCACGATCTTCTCAAAGTACTCGCGCCAGATGATCTCCGCAGCGCGCTCGTCGCCCCGTTGAAGTCGGGAGAGCCATTGCGAAACCTGTTCCTCGGCCATGACAATTCCGCTGCGGAAACGGGGCACTTGCGCAAAAATGCGGGCACCCGATTATTGCCCTCTTCTGGGGGCGAGTCAATGAAAAGAGGGACTGGCCACGGGGGGATCCAGCGTTGTTCGCGCCCCAGCTGGCACGACCGTCATGGTCTTCGAATTCCGCTCAGCGGCTGCCCTGAAAGCGAAGTGCCATGGCGCATGTATCTTTTCGTCGCTCGCCACGTGTCGCTTCCGAGGGCCCGTTTGCCATGACATCAGTAAAGAAGTGTCCGGCGACCGAGTCAGATGGAGGACATAACGATGCCCGATGGAAAGCGAAAACGTCGCAGCTCAGCCAATGCCGCCAGGAGAATCTGGTATGCACGGCATCGCGCCCGTCGGTTTGCCCGTCGATTGTGGACCGGAGGCGACCGAATCAGCGGCCGAGCAGATTCGGCAGACGGGCAGTCGTGACCCGCGACCGGACTTCACTTGCCTGGAATTCGGCCCAGATTGGCAGATGGTCGGAGATTTCCAGTGCCTGCTCTCGCGACAGGTGAAATGCCGATTCGACGTCGAACACCCCCCACTTGCCTGTGAATTCCCATGTGCGCGTGCGGTCGAAGATCATGTTGTCGTACATCTTGTTGCGGCGCGTGTTGGTGGTCGTGTCATGAACGGCACAGGCTATGTCGGGCAACTGGCCCAATCGACCGAGTTCTCGGTCGCTCGCGTTCAAGTCTCCCAGAAGTATGACGTCGTCCTCGTCCGCCCGAGCTTGCTGCATGACCACGAAGACATCGGCCAGCACGTTGACTTCAGCTGCCACTTCGTCGGGGTCGGTGTGGATGTTGACCAGCCAGAACGTGAAAGCCTGATCGGGAGCAACCGTGCGAGTGCGAAAGCGAGCGACAAATGGTTCGCGATGCAATGCGTCGCGGGGATCCTGAATCGTTCCCACCGACGACGTATCGACTTCGATCCGAGTTGAATCGTACACATACGCGTACTGTTCAGTGCTCACCGTCCTGCCCAGCCGGGGGCCAATGAGATAGTTGTATTGGCTGCCGTCCGAATTGATCGCTGCCACAAAGTCCGGCAAGAGACGATCATCTTTGCTGCGCACCTCTTGAATGGCCACAATGTCAAATTGGCGGACGATCTGCGCCAGTACTTCGACGACCCACGATTTGCCGAGCTTGCTGTTGCCGAAGACCTGGATGTTGAAACTGGCGATCACGATCGTGTCGGCAGGCTTGCGGACGGAGTTCGATACCTGTGAGACAGTTCCGGCAGAGGCTGTGTTGCTCTCAGGCTGGCTCGGAATCGACGCGTCGTTGGTTCCGACAGTCAAATGGTCTTTCAAGTCCACGAACTGCTCGCCCAGCCCCTCGGCCTTTTCGACCAACTGCCGCTGTTCTTCCGGAGACAGCTTGGAGAATTGCTGAATGAGGGGGCCGACAATCGGCAGGTTGGGCGCAGCCAACCCGGCGACGCCTCCTCCCGTTGCCAAGAACCAGATGCCCCAGATGATACGTGTAAGCAGCGAGTTGCGACCCGACTTCCGCGTCTTCGACCGTGCCTTGCTCCCTGACATACCTGGCCTCCATGCCAGAAAGGTGCCACCATCCGTGGTGGTGATGAATCGATTATTTCCAAGCGAACCCTCCGGGGAGGTGTACCCGGCCTGCTCCACTATTCCAGCGTTCTAAGCGAGCTTTGCGAGTGCTTGCGCAGCCAAGCTTGCCAGTCGTGGGTCAGGTGACTCGCCTGCCAGTTGCAGCGCGCGGGTAACCACTGTCGAGCGGTCGCCAATACTCCCTAATGCCCAGGCGGCACGTTGTCGAACCGCCGCGTCGGGTGATGACTCGAGCACACTGACCAGGGCTGACGCGGTCGAACTGGCAGCTTCGCCAAGTCGACCCAACAGCGTGACCGCCCAATAGGCGACCAGCGAGTTGTCGTTGCCAACCAGTGTTTTTAGTGCCGCCGCATCGGATGCGCGCGGAGGACCCAAGTCCTCCAACGCAGCGACGGCCCACTCCCGCACCGGTTCGTCATCACTACACGCTCGGGTCAATGCCACCGCCCAAGCCTGAGCCTCTTCGCCCATCCGGCTCAACCGCTCTGCCGCCTGAACTCGCACCTCAAGGTGCGCGTGTTGCAGCTGCGCTGCTAGCATTTCCGCGTCCGACATGTCCGCGCACTCCCACACTGATCCTACAACCCTCTATTTTCGGCAGCGGTGAGGAAATAGTTGATTTGGGGCTAGCACGCAAGGTTGATTTGGTGGGGAAGTGGGGAAGGAACCCGATCGCGCACACCTGAGGCGTGAGGCTTGAGACGCAGGGTGTCCGGTCTCGGCTCTTCTGGTCTCGCGTCTCTGATCTCGGCGTCATCGGCCCGAGTGCCAAGGACATGCCGCCGAGAAGTGGTTCGGGAATAGGGAATGCGACCATGCCACACTGCGACAATGCGCAACGGGCGACGGTGATGCAAGGAAGCTCCTGCCAGCGGGTGACTGGTGCCGGCACCGCTAGCATGTGCCCCCCTTGGTTCTTAGACATTCGTTGTTCGATACTCTGCGGTT
>JBGSHS010000115.1:0-35613 GCA_041752115.1 Pirellulaceae bacterium
CTGGAGTCTCAGGTGCTGGAGTCTCAGGTGCTGGAGTCTCAGGTGCTGGAGTCTCAGGTGCTGGAGTCTCAGGTGCTGGAGTCTCAGGTGCTGGAGTCTCAGGTGCTGGAGTCTCAGGTGCTGGAGTCTCTGGTGCTGGAGTCTCGGGAGCTGGAGTCACGGGAGCTGGAGTCACGGGAGCTGGAGTCACGGGAGCTGGAGTCACGGGAGCTGGAGTCACGGGAGCTGGAGTCTCTTGAGGTACGGGGGCACCTGCCGACGGATCCTGTGGGTCGGATTGTGGCTGAGTTGATTCGGCCGGGGCGGCCGTCGGTTGAGCAGCCTCCGGATCATCGGCAGGCGGACGTCCGCCGCGTCCACCTCGTCCGAACCGCTGTGACATGGCTTGGATCTCGGCTTCGTCGACTTCGCCATCGCCGTTGGCATCCAGACGATCGAACATTCGCGCCAGGTTTTCTGGCATTTCGTCGCGTTGCAGTTTGCCGTCGCCGTTGGCATCCTGTTGCTTGAGCATCTCGATCATTCTGCCTGGTCCTTGGCCACGGCCGGGACGATTGGCGGCTTCACCACCTTCGGAGCCTGGAGCCGCAGCCCCAGCGGCAGCTCCCGTCGTCGAAGCGGACGTATTCGCTGGAGAGTCGGAATCGGTTGCGGCCGCGTCCTCCGCTGCTTGGCCGTACACGTTGGTCCAGACGTGACCACCGTCCTTCGACACCCATAGCGCTCCGTCGGTCGTACCGGCGTAAAGTACTCCAAGTTCTGCTGGAGATTCTGACAGTGCGCTGCCAGATCCCTCCGCAGTGCGTGTGATATCGGGCGAGATGGGTTGCAGGTCGTTTCCCTTATAGGGTGAGCGAAAGACGTAGTTTCCGGCCGTGTAGAAGATTTTCGAGTTATGCGGCGAGAGGATGAACGGCGTCTTCCAGTTGAAGCGATATCGCACACCTCGTTCTGCTCGTGGGCGAATGCTCCCGCGCTCACCGGTCTTCAAGTTGATTCGGCCGATGATGCCGCCCTGGCTTTCCGAATAGATTTGATCGGGATCCTCCGGATCGACGGCACATACGAAGCCGTCACCGCCGCCGATCGAGAGCCAATCGGTGTTGATTGCGCCCCGGCCGTCACCACCGCGTTGTGGTCCGCCCCAGCTGCCGTTGTCCTGGAGCCCTCCGTACACCGAATAGTCACGACGTGGTCCGAGGGCGACGTGATAGAACTGGCCGATTGCCACGAAGTTCAAGTGGTCCCAATTCAGACCTTGGTCGTACGTGGCGTGGATCCCCCCATCGTTGCCCAGCAGGATATGGCGTCCGTCGCGTGGATTAATCCACATGCTGTGATGATCCACATGAATATTGCGTGCGGTGTTCTCGCTGGTGAACGTCTGGCCGCCATCTTTGCTCAGGTACAGTTCGGTGCCCAACACCCAGATGTTCTTGTTGTTGGTCGGGTCGACACGGATCTGGCTGTAGTACATCGGTCGGGGATTGAGGCTGTTGATGCGCGTCCAGGTTTCGCCTCCGTCCTGCGAGTGATAAATGCCGCCGAACTGGTGACCATCAGGACCCTGAATCTGGTTTTCATTCTGTCCTCCCAGACTCTGTGCAAATTTACTGCCTGCGCGGGCCTGTTCCTCAGGAGTCGTCGGCTCGGCTTGTCGTCGCTGCTGCGGTGGCTGCTTGCGCGCGGGCATTTTGCCCAACTCCAGCTCAACCTTGATCTCCTTGCGATCGCGAGCGACCGACAATTTCAGCTTCTCCCCTGCTTTGCAGGCATCGATCGCGCGGACCAGTTCGTTGTACGACAGGATTCGTTTGCCGTTGACGGCGATCACGATGTCATTTGGCTTCAGTCCAGCCGATTCGGCAGGGCCCTTGGCGACCACTTCCACCAGCTTGGCACCGGCGTCGGCATCTTCGCCCCGGATGCCGGCGTAGGGAGCGTCCTCGGGCATCTGGCCGATCTTCTGCGACTCCAGCACGAGGTAGACGTGACTTGGATCACGGCGGTAAATGCTGATCCCGATACGCCCCAGATTTCCCTCCGGCAGACCTTGTGTCACCTTCTGAAAGGACTGGCCTCCGTCCTTGGTCAGATAGAGTCCGGACCCAGGACCGAACTTGACTGCTGGATCGTTGCCGTCGAACCCGTCGCGTTTGCGCTGGTACGTAGCCACCAGCAGCGTGTCCGGGCTCTTGGAATTCATCTGGACGTCGATCACGCCGGTCTGGTCGTCCACATAGAGAACCCGGTTCCAGGTCTCGCCCCCGTCCGTCGTCTTGTAAAGCCCTCGTTCTTCATTGGGACCCCAGAGTCGTCCCAGTGCGCCCACGTAGACGATATTCGGATCGGTGGGATGAATGGCAATCCGGCCGATCTGGAATGACTGTCTCAGACCCATGTTCTTCCAGGTCTTGCCTCCGTCGGTCGACTTGTAGACGCCGTCACCCCACGAAACGCTGTTACGAGGATTGGCCTCTCCCGTGCCAACCCAGACAATGTTCGGGTCCGACTGAGCCACTTGCACGTCGCCAATCGACACCGTCGCTTCACGATCAAACTGATGCTCGAACGTCACTCCGTTGTTGACGGTCTTCACCAGACCGCCACTGGCGGAAGCGACCCACCACATACTCGGATCCTTCTCGTACACTGCGATGGCCGGGATACGTCCACTCATGTTAGCTGGGCCAATCGACCGCCATTGCAGCGTGTTGACCCAGGCCACGGGAAGCGTGGGCTTCTTTTCCGTCGAAGGTCTGGCTGATCGGCCGGTCGCCGGCGGCGTGACCTTGGCCGCCTCTTCGGGCTCCGCGGATTCCCTGGTGGCTTCTGCTGCCTGCCCCTCTTGTCCCGACTCGGCCTCTTGCGCTCGAGACCAGGGCGATGTGCCGATGAGAGTCAGTAGGGCCGTGAGCCAAAGCAGCCGCATGCAGTTGCTGGTCATGTCGCGTCTCCAAAGCGTGCAAGGACATGGGCGAACAGCCACAGGACTGTCACTGCGCGGCCAGGCGATCGCAGGCAGAATCATGCAGGCCGGGACAAGTCTGAAAGTGGCGTCACCGTCTAGTCGATATTCCTGAGGTCGTTACTGTCGAGAGTGACGTGGTGTGCGTCGTCAGGCGACGCACCTCGGCTCGGGCCGCTCCAGCTGTTCACTGCCGCGCCGTCAATCACCTTCTCCGACAGTGTGCGGAGGACGCGGCTGATCTGGCGAAGAGTCGGTAACGGGCTGGGCCCGAGGCCCATCCTGAGGGCGGAATCCGGAGCCGACGAACTACCCTGCTATGATGGCCAGCCGACGTTACGGATGCAACGCGGACCGGCGCAAAATGGGTCGAATTTCCGGGCAAGAACGCCTCCTGCCCCGTCCCCGCCGCTTGGTTCTGGCAACAGGGGGGCGACGGCAATCTCAGCCGGGGCGTCCCGCCGCTTCTCCCCCCCTCCGCATGAGAATCTCCCCGTTCGGTGCGGTCGGCATCGTTATGGTTGATCATCGTTATGGTTGATCGGCAGGTGCGATCGGCTCGAAATCAGTCGGGTTGATCCACCCTGTCAGGAGTTGCTCGCCCTTCAGGAATCGCTCATAGAACCCGCGCTGTGCCTCACTGGCGTAGGGATAGGCCTCAAACAGGTGCCCCTGTCCGAGTACGCGAGGATCTTGCTGCTGACGGAGTTCCGCCAGCAACTGCTCGCGCAGTGCGGTCTGTTGTGCCCGAAACGCGGGTTGATCGGACAAATTTGTCAGGCACTCTGGATCCTTGCGCACGTCGTACAGCTCCTCCTCGACGCGTTTGCCGAAAGACCACTGCCAATACTGCTGAGAGACTCCCTCTCGGCGCATCGTGAGGATCTGGGTCTTGGTGGGGCTGCCGTCACAGTTGAGATAGCCGGTTTCGGGGTTTCCCGCCGGCCAGCGTGACGGTTCATAGTTGCGCAGATAGAGCATATCGTTCTTGACAATCCCGCGAATCGGATAGCCCTGGTCGTGAGGTCGCCCAATATCGTGTCGCTCTTTGCCGATCAGCACGTGATCACGTTCCGGACAGACCTGGCCCGACTTCTCACGGATAAATATCTCGACCAGACTGCGACCTGCAGCGGGTTGCATACCGGTGTCGGACCACGCCACGCCAGCGAGCTCCACGAACGTGGGGGCGAAGTCGATGAAACTCACATAGTCGTCGATCGTCCGGCCCGGATTCTTGATTTCCTGCGGCCACATGACGGCCAAGGGTAAATGGTTCGACATCTCGTACTCTTGCCCCTTCACACGCGGGAACGGCATGCCGTTGTCAGCCGTGACGATTACAAGCGTGTTAGCGAGCAGTTGGTGTTCTTCCAGCAGTTCGAGCATCCGGCAGAGGTGTTGATCGAAATACTCGACCTCAAACGCGTAGTCGAGCAGATCGTTGCGGATCACTTCGTTGTCGGGCCAGATCCCGGGAACGCGATCGATTTGATCGGTCGACTTCTGACCTTTGGCCACTCCGGAACCGTACTCGTAGTCGCGATGTGGTTCCAGGCCACCGTACCAGAAGCACCAGGGAGTGTCGGGGGGCACGGCCTGCAGGAATTCGGCGAAATTGCCGGAGTAGTCATGGGGGGCGATGCCACTGGTTGGCGGTTTCAGCTGACGCCGATTGAACGGACGACCGGCCATTTGGCGGGGCCGGCCGGCAGCATCATGGGCCACTCCGGGTGCCCAGCCTTTGGCTGTCATGCCGACGAAGTAACCGTGCTCGGCAAGCGTTTCCGGATACGTCTTGAATTCGGGTGGGAAGAACGGAATGTGGTTGCAGGCTTCTTTGAGCTGCCAGGAGTTGCGTCCGGTCAGGATGCAGGCGCGCGATGGAGCGCATTTGGCATTGGGCGTGTAAGCGCGAGTGAACAGCAGGCCGTCGCGCGCGACACGGTCAAAGGCCGGAGTCTTCACCCACGAACAGCCATACGCCCCCATGTACGGGTACGAGGCATCATCGGCGATGCAGAACAGGATGTTGGGACGTGACGCCGTCTGGGCCGACGCCATGCCAGCCAGGCTGATCAACAGGCTGCAGGCAAGCCATGTCCGGTACATCGACGGTCTCCTGTGCTGAGAAGTATCGTGGGACGGCAGGTTCATCGCATCGTCGCTTGCGCAGCTCCTTAGCCATGCTCGCGCAGCGCCGTAGCCATGCTCGCGCAGAGCATGGGAGCAGCGTCATCCGTTGTCTACTTTCCCCGCGGTCTGCGCGACCGCGGCCACCGGTCTGCGCGACCGCGGCCACGATTGCGCCGGCCGGTGCCTTCAGCGGATCTTGGCGTCGGGCAGTTGCGACTTGATTCCCTCGTCTCGAGGCATATTCTGATACGATTTTCCACCGGTCTGCTCGACCAGCTGTTTCAGTTCGGTCTGCAGCTGGTTGACGATTTCGGCGTACGGCGGATCGTCGATCAGGTTGTGCAATTCTCCCGGGTCGTTTTGCAGATCGTACAGTTCGGCGCGATAGTGATCGGGCCCGCCATCACCGGGCGGGTAGTGCATGTATTTCCAGCGATCGGTCCGCACTCCACGCACGTTCGGCGTGTAGGGGAACTGCGCCTCGTAGTTGTACTCGTAGTACCAGCTGGTGCGCCAGCCGTCAGTCTGTCCTTGCAGCAGCGGGACCCAGGATTGGCCGTGGATCTGTTCGAGGGGCGGCACGCTGGCCAGTTGCAGCAGGCTTGGTGCCAGATCGATGTTCAGGACCTGGTGTGTGACGACCTTCCCGGCGGAGGCCAATGGCGGGTAGCGTACAATCAACGGGATGCGAATGCTCGGCTCATGCATGGCTCGTTTATCGGTCATCCCATGCTCGCCCAGAAACATGCCGTTGTCGCCGGCGTACACGAAGATGGTATTATCGAGCTGTTTCAGATCAGCCAGCGTCTGGTAGATCTGTCCGACGCTGTCATCGACGCTGCGGATGGTGGCTGTGTAGGCTTTGACAAACTCCCCGAACTGAACGGCTCCTGCTGCGGAGCGGTCTGGGTACTGCTGGCGGAAACCGTAGATTGGTCCATAGATCCCGTGCCAGGTATCGAGTCGTGCTTCCACCCACTGGGGCTTGCCGGTCAAGTTGAAGGCGCTGCGCGGGTAGCAGATGTCGATGTTGTCGAAGGCATGCGCGTATTGCGGTTCTGGAGTGAACGGAGTGTGTGGGGCTTTATGGCCCAGGATCAACAGGAAAGGACGGCCGCCGTGATCCGATTTGAGCCATTCGCTGGCCAGAGTCGTCACCACGTGCGTGTAGTAGCCGGGTACCGACTTGCGAGTGCCGTTGATATTGAATTCATTGTCGAAATAATTCCCCTGCCCCTGGTGACTGATCCAGTCATCGAAGCCGGGGCGTGGAGAATCGTCGTCTTCTCCCATGTGCCATTTGCCGACATAGGCGGTGTGATATCCGGATTCATGCAACCGGCGCGGGAAGCTGGGTAGTTCGTGAGGGTAGTCCGTGAAGTTGTCGATTACCCCGTGCGTATTGGCATAGAGCCCTGACAGAAATGATGCGCGGCTGGGTGAACAGAGCGACGTGGTGACGAAGGCGTTGGCAAACCGAACGCCTTCTTTGGCCAGGCGATCGATGTGGGGAGTCTTCAAAAAGGGATGGCCGGCGCATCCCAGCTGATCCCACCGTTGATCGTCGGTGAGGATGAAGATGATATTGGGACGTGAGGAATCCGCAGCGGGTTCGTCCGCAGAAACCAACCGGGCTGGACCGGTTGCGGAGCTAAGCAGAAGCGGCACGAGGAGGATGACATTGTGCAGCGAGTCACGCCGGACGGTGAATGGTCGGCACATGGAGGGCACCTTACAAGTGGTTCGTCACGGATGTATGCGGACTGCCACATGACAGCTTCGGCGGCACCCACGGACATGTGTTTGTCGTCGTGGAATCGTACACCTCAGATACTGCTCCTCGACAGCTGGCCATACACCGGTTTCCCTGCGATTATAGCGGGTCGATGGCCTGGGGATCGGAGGCGGGGATCTCTCGACCCATCCAGAACGGGGTGGCCACGAACCAGGCGACGGTGGCGAGCAGCATTTGCCACTTGCACTGTTCCAGTGTAACTTGACCGGCCAGGTAGGCAACGCTGGGCACGATCGTCGCAAAGAACGACAGCCAGGAAATCAGTTGAGCGATCAGTCTCATGGGAGGGGCGTCTCACACAGAGGAAGTCATCAGTTAGTGCACGACTGGCACGGGTGAACCCTTGGGTATTTCTTTGCCGGCCGGACGAAGTCGCTGATAGATCGCGCTCAACAGAATGTAGAGCACGGCGGCGACGAACCAGCCTGGGAGGCTGACGAAGAAGATCTCCACTCCCAGGACCAGTCGCATGAAGAGGCAGGTGCCGAGGGTCAGGAAGTAGGTCAGGCCGGCAGCCCAGTTGAAGTTCTTGCGGCTCACTTCCGCGTAGTTGCTCTGCAACCCTAGAGAGCGGAACAGCCAGAAATCGACAAAGATCACGGCCCCCATCGGCATCAGGACCATCCCGTAAATCGCGACGAAGTCGAGCATCTTCATGGCGATGGCTGGAAACGCTCCCGCGATGGTGGCCACGCCGCCGGTGAGCAGTGTGACGACGAACCGGGAGGTACGCGGCACAATGGCCTGGAAGGCCAGCCCCGCCCGGTAGATCGTCGGATTGGCGGTCGTCCAGCCGGCGATGATCACGCAGAGCAGTCCGGCGATGCCGCAGGAGTTATAGGCCAGATCACCAGGCAGTGGCGTGGGGACTTTCACCTGCTTGTCACTCTCCGGCATCTTCCCTTCGGCGACCAGCTGGTCCTCGATCTCCATCGCGTCGCGAATCAGCTTGGAAGTGATCGGCACCTGCTGGAGTTTCTCGGCGCCGATGGCACGGTACTCGCCGCTGTGGGCGACCAGCAGTTCGATCGTCTTGTCGGTGGGGTGAGTCTGATGGAGCTGTAAAGCGAACAGCATGGAAGCAGCGATCCAGGCCATATAGTGTCCGACGTACATGCCGGCACCCGTTGCCACCGCGTAACGCGATTTGCGCGCAAAGCGAAACACGGTCAGATCCGACATGCCGACGTGCATCGCCAGATTGCAGAACCAGGCGAAGAACGTCACATGCCAGAAGCCGAATTTGGCCTGGCCTGGCAGTGGATCCTCTCCGGTCCAGATCGAGGTTGTGGCCAGGTGCCAGACGTCGCCCAGCGACCGGATCTGCGTGTCGGTGGCGTCGATGAACTGCCGCGCTGTCACGACGCCGAATGCCAGGAACACCAGCACCATCCAGGGTGCGGCGATGTTGGCGAACTTCGACACGCTCTGATAGCCGAAGGCGGCCACGATCGAAATCAACGCGCCGAGGACCAGCACTGAAACGACCCAGCCAACGCTGTTGGGATAGACATCCGTGATCGCCGGCAGCTCGAAACTGAACCACTCGGATTGCCTGAAGATCACTCCCACCGCGGTGGCCGAGACGGTGATCATGGCTCCCGCCAGGAAGCAGAACATCACTCCGTTGGCCAGGTTGTAGAGCACGACCAGGTGGCGTCCACAGATCTTCTCGAGCTGGAAGTAGAGAGTCAGCCGGACGCGCGTAGCGATCGGTGCGGTGAACAGGAGCCAGCTGAGCACGGCCAGCAGATTGCCCAGCAGCAAGCCGACCAACAGATCGAAGGCGCTCACTCCGGCGGCAATGAACAGCGGACCGATCATCAGCTCGGTGCCCGCGCAGTGTTCGCCGGCGTACATCCCGACAAAACTCTTGAAGCCCAGTTGGGCTCGCTCGGGCACCGGCTCACGCTCGAATTCGCTCGTCGCCGACGCTTTCTCTTCCGACATGGCGGTACCCTCTTGGTCCAATGGGAATGGGGAACTGACAGAAGTGCGACAGACGGTGTCCGGATCCTGCGGCTCAAGTATCGACGCTCAATCTGCCTGGGGGGGACGGCCGCCCCGGCGCGCACCTGGCAGGGGCGGCAGGCCGACGAGTGCTTCGCACGGCACTCGATTAACCGCGTTTGGACAACACGTCCGATTCGTACTGCTTGACGCGGGCCAGCCAGGCGGGCCCGACTGGCGCATTTTGCTTCAGGCAATAGTAGTCCCAGACGGCGCCAGCTGGCATGGTCTTCAGTTCTTCCTGCATCGCCAGCCGTGATGTGAAGTCTCCTGCCAGTTCCAGCTCGCACATGTGGCGATCGGGCTCCAGCAGCGCCATCAACAGTGCCTTGATCATGCAGCGGGTCCCCACGACCCAGGCGGCCACGCGATTGATGCTGGCATCGAAGAAGTCCAACCCGATGTGCACCCGCTTGTAATGCTCGTGGCGGACCAGTTCCTGAGCGATCGCCTTGAGCTCATCGGTCAGTGTCACCACATGGTCACTGTCCCAGCGGACGCCGCGGCTGACGTGCAGCAGGATCTCGTCCAGGAACAGCAGGACGGAGGAGATCTTGTCGGAGATGACTTCGGTGGGATGAAAATGGCCTGCGTCCAGACACAAGAGCTTCTGGCGGCTGATGGCATATCCCAGATAGAACTCATGGGAGCCGACGACATAGCTTTCCGATCCGATCCCGAACAGCTTGGCTTCCACCGCGTCCAGGTTGTAACGCGGATCCAGGGGTTCTGCGAAGATGGCGTCGAGCGACTCGGCCAGCCGCGCGCGGGGCGCGCGCCGATCGACCGGCGTATCCTTGTATCCGTCGGGGATCCAGACGTTGGTGACGCAGGGATTACCCAGAGCCTGGCCAATCGCGGCTCCAATGCGCCGGCAGATGATCCCGTGATCGACCCAGAACTTGCGAATGCCCTGGTCCGCGTGGGCCAGAGTGAATCCGTCGGCCGCTTTGGGGTGGGCGAAGTAGGTGGGATTGAAGTCGATTCCCAGCTGCAACTGCCTAGCCCACTCGATCCAACCCTGAAAATGCGCGGCGGTCAATTCGTCCCGTTCCACCTTCTTGCCACCCGTCTCGGCATAGCAGGCATGCAGGTTCATACGGTGCCGCCCCGGAATCAGCGACAGGGCCATTTCGAAATCGGCACGCAGCTCCGCGGGAGTGCGGGCCTTGCCGAGGTAGTTCCCCGTGACCGCCAGACCACCTCCCAGTTCATCTCCGGTATTCTCAAAGCCCCCCACGTCATCACCTTGCCAGCAATGCAAGGAGATCGGGATCTGGGCCAGGACTCTCAGTGCCTGCTCCACGTCGACGCCGATCTCTGCGTACCGCTCTTTCGCCAAGGCAAAGGCCTGTTCGATTCGTTCGTTCTCACTGGACATAGCTTTCTTTCACTCGCTCGGGCTGTACCCGCCGACAATCGCTGCGGTGCCGGTTCCGCGGGGTCAGAGAGCCGTCGACACGGTCGAGCTTCGATCTGCCACACGTTCCGCCGCACGGTGATGCCGGGGGCTGGACGATAATGGGAGTTCCTGACGCAGCGCAGGGCGAGCGGAGCCCGGAGGCACCCACCGCCATGCTACAACAATGCGCAAGAGCGAACGTACCAGCTACAGCCGAGAAATCAACTAGCCTAGGCCGTTCTTGGGGGCTGAAATAGCCCGCGGGGGAGTGTTCGGCGGCTGACCGAGAGGTTGGGCAGCGTGGAAAGAGCCCTTAAGATGCCACTTGACAACCGCTCTGCAGAGGCGTTGTGGAACCGGAGCCGAGCTGCGAAAAACACGTTCTCCATGCCTGGACCGGGCTTGGCTCAAAGCGCCGAGCCAAGCCGGTCCAGGAGTCCAGGAGAAAACGCCGCTGCTTAAATAGCCTCGACTCCATGTTCCGCCGTTCGCACCCGGATGACGTCCAACAGCTGCGAAACAAAGATCTTCCCGTCACCGATCTTGTCGGTGCGGGCGCTGGCCAGAATGGCCTGAATGACCTTGTCGGCCATCTCGTCGGCGACGACCACTTCCACTTTGATCTTGGGGACGAAATCGACTGTGTATTCCGCGCCGCGATACCGTTCCGTATGACCTTTCTGACGGCCGAAACCTCGCACTTCCGTCACGGTCATGCCTTGCACGTTGAGTGCTGACAGTGCTTCCTTCACAGGATCCAACTTGAAGTGCCGAATGATGGCTTCAATCTTCTTCATCGCACATTGCGCCCTGGTGACATACTGCTGAGAGAACGAGAGAGCTCTGGCAGCCCGTAGTGCAACTGCCATGCCACGCTTCGCGGGCCATCGTATCAGGCGTCCGGTAGTGTGCCTAGAGTTGGTTGGATGTCGATCGGAGAATTCGCCATATCGCGCGAGGAACGGCCGTTTGGATCACTTGTGCCACGTTTCTTCAGGGCGGCGAGAGCGGCACACATGGGTGCCACGAAGAGATTGTTCGAACGCCGACAGCGGGGTGATGCTGCTGAATTGAGCAGCCGGTGCGGCAATGTCGCGCATGATCGAGCCGCAGGGGATCGCCCACAGGCCGTGCGCATCGTGCGACGGGTGTTGGTGACGTCGACACCGCAGCACACGGTGCGAGGACAGGCGTGGATTCGTGATCAGGGCGGGTCAATCGTCGCGCAGACCGAGTCGGGTGAGCCAGCGACGTGAGGACTGCTTGGCTTTTTCGGCATCGCTGCCTGGTGGTATTTTGACGTTCTTCGACTTTTCGTGTTCCACGACGCGCAGCTTCTCATCCAGTTCAGCTCGTTCGCGTGCCAAGCGGGCTCGCTCCAGAGAATGCTCGATCTCGGCCTGCCGGAGTTTCTCCCGCAACTCGCCTTGGAGGCGAGTCAGGTTCTCCCGCTCCTCGCGAATCAGCGCGTCCTGGTCCAACATTTCGGCAATGGCAGAGGCCCCGACCGCCACGTTGCCAATGCTCTCGGCCTGCTGTTCGAGCAACTCTCGCAGCTCCGCGATCTCCTTGTCTCGAGTCGCCACTACCTGGTCGGTGATGCGGATCGTCCCTTCGATCGTCATCCGTTCCTTGGCCTGTTCCGGGCTCTTGTCGTCGTCATAATCGGATTCCAACTGGGCCAACAGGCGTTGTTTCTGGCTTTCCCAGTCGAAACAATCGCTGGCGGCCGGAGCGGCGGTCGGCGCCGTCCGCAGGCGGGCCACGTCTTTGGTCAACCGAGCGTTTTCGGCTTTGAGTTCGCGGAGATCGTCCAGGGCCATCTGGTAACGCTGTCGCATCTCGTCGTCCCCACCCTCTTCAGCGGGGCGCTGTTCCAGCTCGTTCTGCAGTTGAGCCAGCATCTGCTCATGATGCTGCCGCAGTTGCTGTAGTTCGCCCTCATGTGCTGCGCGCTCCCGGATCAGCTCCTGCTCGTATTGCTGCTGCAGTCCGGCGAGCTCGTGCTGGAGTTGTCCCTGGTAATCAGCCGAGTGATCTCGGGCGTTGGCTCGAGCTTCCGCGAGTTCTTGTTCGCGTCGGGCCAGTCGCTGTTCCAGGTCTTCGATCTCTCCGTGGGCGAGTGCCAGAGCCTGGCGCGCGGCGAAGTCGGATTGTTCGGCCCCGGATCGCATCTCGGTCAAATCAGCTGCCAGCTGCTGGATCTGCGTTTCCGCCTGAATGTAAGACTGCTGGAGCTGTTCCAGTTCGGCACGCAAGGCGGTCGCTTGCTCGCCTTGTTCGGCCCTGGAGCGCATCTCGGTCAATTCGTCCACCAGCTGCTGGGTGTGCGTTTGAGCCTGCGTGTGGGACTGCTGGAGCTGTTCCAGTTCGGCACGCAAGGCGGTCGCTTGCTCGCCTTGTTCGGCCCTGGATCGCATCTCGGTCAATTCGTCCACCAGCTGCTGGACCTGCGTTTGAGCCTGCGTGTAGGACTGCTGGAGCCGCTCCAGTTCGGCACGCAGGGCGGTCGATTGATCGCCTTCCTGCAAACGGACCCGTTCCTGGTCCCAGCGTGTCCGCTGCGCCTGCATCTGTGCGGTCTGCTCGGCTAGCTCGGCTTGCAGCTGCGTATGCCGGTGAGCATGTTCCGCCTGCAGCTGTTCCAGTTGCTGGGCATGTCCCGATTGGAGTTGGGCGTGTTGTTGGGCCAGATCTGTCTGCAGCTGCGTCAGTTGCTGTTGATGTGCCGCAAGAGCGTCCGCGAGCTGCTGTGCATGTTCTGTTCGAGTGCGCGCGAGCTGTTGTTCAAGCTCTGTCTGCACCAGGGCAAGCTGCTGGAGCGATTTGTCTCGCTCGCGTGTCAGGGATTCGACCGATTCTTCGAGTTCGGCTGTCTGTTCGCGTTGTTCCTCGACCTGAACCTGTAACTGTTCGGCGCGGGTCGTGACTTGGGCCAGCTGCTGAGCCAGTTGTGCGTCAGCGTCGGCCGAGAGTCGCAACAGCTCCGCACGCCGTTCTTCCAGTTCGGCCTGCTGTTCGGCTCGTTGAGTTCGCAGCAGCTGGGCGATGTGTCGCCGCTGCTCGCGCATCCGCGATTCGCGCTCCACCAGGTCGTGTTGGAGCGTTTCGAGTTGCTCTCGCTGTGCATTGAGTTGAGTTCGTTGCTGTTCGAGCGAAGCGGCTTGTTCGGCCAGAGCCTGCTGCTGTTCGATCTGCTGTTGCCGTGTCTGTTCGACCGACTCGCGCAACGCTTCGAATTGCTGGCGGGCGTCCTCCAGGTCGCTTTGTCGCTGGTCGAGCGATTGACGTTCAGCGGCCACTCGCGCGAGGTCGGTTTGCAGCTCTTGCGACGAGTCCTCCAGCTGCTGTTGCCGCGTGCGAAATTCCGCCACCTCCTTGTGATGTTTGGCCGACGCCA
Source organism: Pirellulaceae bacterium (assembly GCA_041752115.1). Taxonomy (GTDB): domain Bacteria; phylum Planctomycetota; class Planctomycetia; order Pirellulales; family Pirellulaceae; genus JAJRVM01. Next base: position 13,712 of record JBGSHS010000115.1, read on the forward strand.
TTTCCAGCTCGTACCGGGACTGCTCGATGGCCGTCAGCTGCTCGTCCAATTCGTGAGCCCGACGATCAACCTGTTCGGCCTGCCGATGGACTTCTTCATCGCGAGCTGCGAGCGATTCCAGTTGGCTGCGCAGGTCGGCCGTGCGAGTTTTCAGTTCGAGCTGATCGCTCGAAAGGGTCTGTCGATCGCGTTCCAGCTGCTCGAGACGCTGCTGGCATTCGGCGTCTTTTTCGCGGGCGGCGGCCCGCGCTTCAGCCAGTCGAGCGGCTTCCTGCTGGAGCTGTTCGACACGCGCGGCGAGTTCTTGCTCGCGCTCTGTCACGCCGTCGTGTTGCTGTTCCAGTTCTCGACGTCGCTGCTGCAGCAGCTCGTCCTGCTGTTGGACCGCCGCAGTATCGGCGTCGAGCTGTTGCTGCAGCTGACGCAGCTGGTCCGCCCTCGCCTCACACTCGGCCTGTTGCTGCGACAGCGTCTCGTGCTGCCGCGATAGATCGGCTTGTTGCCGGGCGACTTCAGCGGCACGCTCTTCCAGGCTGCCCGCATGATCTTCGAACTGCGCGATCCGCTGTTGCAGTTGCGTTTCTTGATCCCGCAGCTGGGCCGTCTGTTCAGCCAGTTGAGTCGCCTGCTGGTCCAGCTCTGTGCATCGGTGATCGAGCTGCTGTTGCTGCTGCTCGATCGTGAGCCACGAGGCGCGGCGTTCCGCTTCGGTCTGCTCCTGCCCGCGCTTCCAGGCGTCTTGTTGTCGTGTCAGCTCGCCCATTTCACGGGCCAGGGTTTCCCGCTGTTGCGTCAGTTCTTCCCGCTGGCGGGTTACTTCCAGAGCCTCTTCCCTCAGTTCGCGGATCTTCTGGTCGAGGTCCTGAGCCTGGCGAGCGAACGCAACGTCACGCTGCTGCGCGTCATGACGATCCTGATCGAGTTCCTCTGAGATACGCTGGATCTGCTGGGCCAGAGTGGCTTCGATCTGCGCAATCCGATCGTGCTCCGTTTGAAGGAGTGATTGAGCTTTCTCGCGCTGCTGCTGCAGCAGGCGTGCGAAACGCTCGCTCCATTCAGTGGACAAAGTTCGGTCGGGGAGTCGGTCTTCCATGTGATGTCGATTTCGCAGAGCCGGTCGGCTGGTCTTCGGGTGCATCCAAACCACCTGGGTAGCCGCCTCGGAAACGGACGACTGCCCTGAGGTAATGCTGCGCGTAACTTGCTACCATTGCTATACGTCAGAACCACGCTCCGGTCAAAAAGGGACTCGTTTCCCCGACGCCTGGCGCTGATGGTAGCGGTTGTGAGGGGCCGCGCGCACCAGCAATCCTTGTGCCGGATGACAGAGTGCCGGATGACAGACGACGTCTTGGCAAGGTCCCCGGCGGCGGGCATGATGGAAAGGATCCTGTGTGCCCCTCACGAGGGAAGGCAGTCCGGTACCGGAAAACCACCCTGCGAATCGAAGCCAATTACGCTGTCTGAACTACCCTGGCGGGGAGCCGGCAGCGAGGGAGTGTCTGTCGTGAATATCGGAACCACTTTCATCGACGATACGTTTGCCGAGGCGTTCGGGATGCGCTATGCGCGCGTCGTGGTCACAGCCTGCGACGAATACTGGCTCGAGGCAGCTCTACGCGAGTTCACGGGATATAGTGCATCGGTGATCGCCTGTGATGCCGAGACAGGAGTGGACGAGTATCTTGGGCCCGAGCAGACGCCCGACGGTCGGCCCGGCGCGGCCGTGCTACTGTTCGGCTTCTCGGCCGATGCCTTGGCCAAAGTACTTCCCAATCGCGTTGGCCAGTGCGTCATGACCTGCCCGACGACGGCCGTGTTTGACGGAATGCCGACCGCCGAACAACGTGTCCCGCTGGGAAAACACATTCGATTCTTCGGAGACGGGTTTCAGAAGAGCAAACTCGTGGAGGGGGTCCGATACTGGCGCGTGCCAGTGATGGACGGCGAGTTCCTGGTGGTCGAATCGGTGGGCGTTGCCAAAGGGGTGGCCGGGGGAAATATCATTCTGCAGGCCGGCGATGCACATACTGCCCTCAATGCCGCTCGACGTGCCGTCGAAGCTGTCCGACAGGTCCCTGGTACGATCACGCCGTTCCCCGGTGGGGTCGTGCGCAGCGGCAGCAAGGTCGGCTCCCGCTACAAGGCACTCCCTGCTTCCACCGCCGACGCGTTCTGTCCCACCTTGCGCGGTCGTGTGCCGAGCAAATTGCTGGAGCAGTCCAACTGCGCTTACGAAATCGTGATCGATGGGATCAGTGAAGCGGCCGTCGCTCAGGCCATGACGGCGGCAATCCGGGCGGCAGCTGGCGAGGGCGTCGTGGCCATCGGTGCCGGCAACTACGGAGGAAAACTGGGCAAATTCCACTTCCACCTGCGGCAGCTGGCCTGAGTCATGAGGCGTGAGCGGTCATACCACGGCACAGGTGCCGGCGTGTTCTGGTCGGCATGGCCGTGCGGCATGTGACCGCCGTGCGGCGCAGGTCCGTGGGGGACGAAGAGCGAATTTCTCACACCTCACGCCTCACACCTCACGCCTGCTGGTCACCGGTAGGGGCGCCACTCGGGACGCTGAGCTTGTGGAGTGGGGGCCGTCGCCGTGCGCGTGGAGCCTTGCCAGGGGAACCGAGGATTCTGGCCAGCGGCGTTGCTCGCCGAGTCGGTGGCGTCTTCCACCAGATCGTTCGCCACGCGGCCCTCTGGTGCCGGCCGTTGCACACGAGGTAGAGAGCGAGGCATCCAGCGAGCGGCCAGTCGGCCACTGGGGGTGACGTTGATTTCGCGGTCCTGCTGGACGACCTGGCCATCCGGGAGCCAGTAACGAACGAACAGACGCAGCCGGCTGTGTTCTGGCGGGGAATCCTGCCACGGCATGGTCAGTTCGATGCCTTGACCGGCTTGAGCCTTTTGCAGCGCCATTTCTGTGTCGGCTGACGTGAACTCCCAGCGTGCCACGCGTTCGCGGGTTTGCTCATCGAGTAGTACAACCGACACACGTCCGGGGGACGGTACATACTGATGCTGCTCATTACGAGGCTGGAGCACGACTCGGATGCCGTCGTCGCCCGGTTCGTCGTCCATTTGCCAGCCACCGGTGCGAGCGGGATCGAGATGCAGCTCGGTGATCTGTTCGAGGGACGGATGGGGAACGGCTGAGACCGAATCGTCAGCGTCGCCAAGATCCAGCTTGGGAGGCTCCAGGTCGTCCGGGCTTTCGCCGTCGTCAGTCTGGGGTCCCTGATCCGATTGGGGGTCCTCTGGCGTGTGAGGTGGGGAGTTGGGGGCGTCCATCTCTCCCTCGTCGATTGTCGGCGGTTCCAGGTCCGGAACCTGCGGGAACAGATTCCGCGGCGCTTGGCTTCCTGGTGACAGCGTACTCCGGTCCTTTCTCGGCTCGCCGGGGAGTCCGCCAGTTTTGAGGGCCGAGAGTTCCCGCTGCAAACGTTCTACCTCCGTGACCTTGCAGTCATAGTCATGCTGCAGATCGTAGAGGGTGTCTTCCAGCATCCGTTTCTCGGCATTCATGTTGTCAATATAGACCTGCAGATACGGATCCCGTCGGCATCCGGTCAGCAGCGTCACTAGGATCGCTGGCAGCAAGAGGAGTCGCAGTGTCATTGCATCCTCCCGCCTTCTGGCGGCGGTTTGGCAGTCCCGAGTACGTCCGCTTGTTCACGCGAGATCGTCGCGGGGATGTCCATCACTGGGTACGCCACGCGGGCAATCCGCGACAGCACGCTGCGGACTGCCGAGCCGCAAGCCAGTACCGCCGCGAGGCACGACGTCGGCGTGCTGGGCAATAGTAGCTGCTCGGCCCCTGCCTGGCTCGTTTGTTGCTTCCTGCAGCAGGCAGACTCGTGTTGCGGGAGAGAGTCCACCTGCGGTTGTCCGCGTTGACAGCTATCGGATCGTCATGAGATGGGTCGAGCTGTCGGCAGCGAGACGTGATCCTTCCTGGAACGAAAACTAGGTGAACGACACAACTCGGCTTGTACCAGGGGGATGGCCATGCCGTGGTCGTTAGTCTTGCCGCGCGATCCACAGTCGGTCGATCGATCCCCGCTCCTCTGCGGCTTGAGGGGCGAGCAGGAGGCTGTCCGGCGCGATCGTCGCGCAACTGGATGCGGCTTACGACGCGGGCCTTTCCATCTGTTGCACCACCTGATCGATCAGGTGGTATTCCTTGGCCTCATCGGCGGTCATGAAACGATCTCGATCGGTGTCCTTTTCGATCTTATCGAGCGGGTGTCCGGTATGGCGTATCAGGATTTCGTTCATTCGATCCTTGATGCGACGGAATTCCTTGGCATGAATCATGATGTCCTCGGCCGTCCCGTGCATGCCGGCCAGGGGCTGGTGGATCATGATGCGGGCGTTGGGAAGAGCGAACCGTTTGCCCGCGGCGCCGGCGGTGAGCAGTACGGCACCCATGGAGGCGGCCTGACCGATGCAGTAGGTCGCGACGTCGCAGGTCACAAACTGCATGGTATCGTAAATCGCCAGTCCGGCACTCACACTGCCACCTGGCGAATTGATGTAGAAGTGGATATCTGCCTTGGGGTCTTCCGACTGCAGAAAGAGCAGTTGGGCCACAATGGAATTGGCCACCTCGTCGTTGACCCCGGAGCCAAGGAAGACGATTCGATCTTTCAGCAGGCGGCTGTAGATATCATAGACGCGTTCTTCGCGACCGCTTTTCTCGACTACATAAGGAATCAGTGGCATCGCTCGCTATTGCTCCGTATCACCATTGCCGCGAGAACGATCGTTTCGCGAAGTTCCTGTGCGGATAAGTTCTCTAGTCCTTGTCATCTGCCTCAACAGCAGGCTTCTTCAAGATTTCGTCCACCAGGCCATAGGTTCTGGCTTCTTCCGCGCTGAGGAAGAAATCGCGGTCGGTATCTTTGGCGATCCGCTCGATGTTTTGTCCCGAGTGGAGGGCGAGGATCTCGTTGAGCATTTCCCGATTTCGGAGGATTTCGTTGGCTTGGATCTCGATATCGCTCACTTGCCCGCCGACTCCGCCATAGGGCTGATGCAACATCACGCGAGCGTGCGGCAGAGCGTAGCGTTTTCCCTTCGTACCGCCGGTCAAGAGCACCGCGGCACCGCTGGCCGCCTGACCGACGCAGTAGGTTGCCACCGGGCAGCTGAGGATCTGCATGGTGTCGTAAATGGCCAGGGTGGCCACCACGTCGCCGCCGGGCGAGTTGATGTAGAAGTGGATGTCCTTGCGGCGATTCTCGCTCTGCAAGTACAGCAGTTTCATGACGACATCATTGGCGTTGGCTGTGTAGATCTCCCCCTGGAGGAACACAATCCGGTTCTCCAGCAGCAAATCTCCCAGCGTCAGCTGCCGCTGCCGCTGATACGACTGATAAGAATAGGAATCCGAGATCGGAGCGGGAAACGATCGGCTCATGCCAGCTGATCCTTTGGCATATGGTCTTCAAAAAGTCGCAATCTGCAGAGGTCGCTGACCTCCCGGGCACGATGATCCATCGCCCGGCGGGTCAGGCGGGAGTGGTGCCCGGCAAGTGCGGGAGTCCACCTCGAGACATCCTGTCTTGATTGTCTGCGAAAGAGTCGCAGCCATCGAGTCTGGCGCGGCCCCCAACAACTCTCGCTCCCCACGGGCGAAAGATCTCACCAGCTCGCTGAATATGCGAGATCAACACTAGCTGCGATCGATCGGTTCGCGCAAATCCTCGGCTTCACCTCCGTGCTTTGCCTCGGGGATATCTGAAGTGTCATGGCCACCGGCCAGCGATTCGTTCACAGCAAACACGCTGTCCGCATCGGTCTTCTCGGTCAGAGCAACGTCCTGGAATTCCGCTTGCTCGCAGATCAACGCCACTACCTTGCGCTCGATAATCTGGTTCCGCAACGCATCCATCTGGCCCCGCTTCTCCAAGCGGGCTCGCACTCGCCGAGGAGACTCATCGCTCTGGGCAGCAATGAGGTCGATCTCCTGGTCATAGTCGGACTCGTCCGCGTCAATCTCCTGATCTTCCGCAATCCGCTCGAAAATGAAGTGTTCCTTGAGGGCCGTTTCCGTGGCGCGCAAGCTGTTCTGACGGATCTGGTTGGCGTGAGCCTGGATCACCTCGTTGCCGAACCCGCTCGACTGCAACTCCAACACCGCCCGCTCCAGTTCGCGACGGGCCTGCCGCCGCACGAGAGCTGGCGGGAGTTCCCAGCTGGCATCGCGCGTGAGAATCGAGGTGATCTGAGCACGCAAGCGACGCTGCTGCTCGTAACCCGCCTGACGCTCCAACTCCTTGCGAATCGCCTCCCGCAGTTCATCCTCGTCCTCAAATCCGCCAATCTCGTCCAGAAACGTCGGCGTCAGATCAGGCAACTCGATGTAGCGGACATCTCGAACCTTGAACTGAACGTTCAGCTCGCGACCTCGCATCGCCTCGTTCTCGGCACCGTCGCTGACCCGCACCTTCGTCGACCGAGTCTCCCCCACCGTCGCACCAAGCATCAGATCCGCAAATCCCTCGATCGTGCAATCGCGGAGACTCAGTGTGGCGGCCGCCTGGACGCGAACGTCCTCCAGCGAGTTGACCTGGTGGCCATCGTCCTGGACCTGAATGTCCACATCCAACGTGTCCCCGGCCTGCACCCCGCCGTCGCGCGTTACGAGCTTGCCATAGCGCGCCAGCAGTCTGCGAAAGTGCTCCTCGTACTCCTCTTCCGTATACTCTTTGACCGACCGCTCAAGCTTCAAGCCCTGCCACTGGGGTACGTCAAACTCCGGTCGCACTTCCAGGTTGAACTCGAAAGTGAATGGACCGTCGTCCGGCAACGCGACCGCGTCGAAATCAAACTCCGGCTCGCTAATCGCGGAGAACTCGTGCTCGTCACTGACCTGACCGAGCGAGTCCATCAGCAGGGAGCCCTTCACCTGATTGGCCACTTGCTCCTTGAACCGGCTCTCCACCAGCTTGCGCGGAGCCCGGCCTGGTCGAAAGCCAGGTACCTCCGCCTTGGGAGCCAGATCGTCGTAAGCATTCTTCAGATATCGATCAATGTCCTCACGCGATACGGTCACCGTCACGTGACGTTGGCACGCACCTGGACTCTCGACGTTGACTTCCAGCGACAACTTCGGCTTTTCGGCATTCGCCTGGGCCTCTTGGCCCTCTTCGGGTTGGCCCTCTTCGGGTTGGCCTTCTTCGGGTTGGCCTTCTTCGGGATCGATGTCTGTAGAACTCATCAAAGTGCGCCGTTTGGTCCGTCTCACGGAGCTTGCCAGTAAGCTCGCCATGAAGTGAAAAAAAAGAGCGGGTGATGGGATTCGAACCCACGACAACAACGTTGGCAACGTTGTGCTCTGCCAACTGAGCTACACCCGCAACGCGCTTTCCGCAGCCTTCCCCCACGACCTGGGAAACCCCCACGGAAAACCGGATTATAGGGTCCGCAATCAAGCTTGCAAGGGCAATTGCTCTCTCACCGTCACTGTGAACGGCAGACCGCCGAGCCGGACTACCCAGTGACAGCATGCTTTCGGACAAGATAAGGAAACGGCGAGACTTGAACAAGCCTACTGAGATCACTTCACGGTTGTTTACCGCGACTCACCCGAAAGGGTGGTTTCAGTGGCGTCCGCACTCCCGATACATCCCCCGCAGGGCGACATTTCCTGCAGGAAGTTGATTGCGAGGCAGGTTGCAACCAAATAAACTGTTACGCAGGGAGCGCTAAGAGGGGTGGGTTCTATTTCCCTGAAGTGAGTAGTCGAATCGAGTGACAGACCGATTGCGATACTCGGTGGCAGGCATGGCGCGCGCGACGGTCGAGTGGGTCCGCGAGCGAATCGTTCGTGGTCCGGACGCGTCGGCACCAGGCTGGACTGCGAGGCGACAGGGCGCTGCGTGGACGGTTCTGGTCTTCGATCATTTCCATGCCGGTCATGATTCTGTGGGAAAGGCGCCTGAATGTTGAAGTGCTGGTGCTAGCGACCCTGCACTCGTGACACGGCACAAGCGACAGAACGCCTTCCGGCGGGCTGTGGAAGGGACAATCGCACGATGAAAGCGAAACTAGTGGTAGTCGGCAGTGACGTGAAGGCCACGGAGATCAACTTGAAGCTGCCGGCGATCATCGGCCGGGGGCGAGAGGCGACGCTGACGCTTCCGCATCCACTGGTCAGTCGCAAGCACTGCGAGCTGTATGAGGCCAATGGGCTGTTGATGGTCCGCGATTTGGGTTCACTCAACGGCACCTACATCGGGACACAGCGGATTTCGGAAGCCGCCTTGCCTCCGGGGGAGCTGTTGACGGTGGCCACCGTCAACTTCCGTGCGGTGTACAGCAGTGCGGACGAGGATGGGACGACTCCTCCCGACGCGATCGGTAATGAAGACAGCACGCATGGTCGTTCCGTCGTCAAGAGCAAGGCGGTGTCAGACAGTACGGTGGGCGCGACCGAGGTTGCCGATGTGCGCAAGAACGCGGCTTTCGCCGAAGCCCCGATTGAGCGGGACACGGAATGGCGAGTCGGAAGTGCACCACCGAAGGGCGATTCGAGCGACGGAGACGACCTGAGTTCGTTGCTGAACGATTCGCGCTGACGACGCGCTGGCACACGCAGGAGTGTCCTCTGCTGACGCTCGCTGACAGCGTACGTGGCTCGGTGTAGCGTACGTGGCTCGAGGCAACGCTGCCGCTGCTCATCAACGCTGCAGCATCTCGCGCAGGCCATCGACGACTTGGGTCGGATCACTGATCATCCAGATGGTCATGACCAGGATCATCAGGATGCCGACTGCCATCATGCCGAATCCGTGTGGATTGGGTGAGGCTTTGGTTTGCTTCAGGGCGTTGGCCAAGCCGAATTCCAGTCGTTTCCAGCCGGTGAAGCTCTGGCGAGGTCCGGAGGAAACGAGTTGAGCGTTTCTCATTGCCCCGAACAGTTCGACGTGCAGCTGCACGCCGAGTTTCGGCAGCAGAAGGCCCTCACCTGCCCAGCGTGCATCGTCATCCAGCTCCTTGACCACTCCGGAGAGAATCGCGCGCAACTGTTCCGGATTGGCGTTGTAGATGACCAGGCGTGGTCGCATCAGCAGGACCACCAGGGTGAGGCAGAGTCCATAGAAGGCCAGCAGCAGCAGCCAGACCCACCCGCCGAATCGGTTGGAGGCGGCTTCGGGCAGGAACAGTTCCATGGGGCCAACCAGCACGAAACCGGCAATGGCCATTCCCAGGGCGGCGATATCGCGCGCACCGGTGGTCAAGAAGGGCCGATTGGAGAGGTTGATGAACCCCAGCAGCAGGAAGTAAACGGCCAAGGGGCCCAGGGCGACTGTCAGATGGAGCGCGTCGATATTCAAGTTCTTTCTCCGCCAGGCACTCGGCGCGCGAGGCACCTTCGGGGCCACTGCCGATGGAAAGGCCGGCAGTGGCCTCTCGCCTTGCTCGATCTTAGTTCGCTGTGGTGGGTGGAACAATCCCCCGCGGCGGCTCACGAGGTCAGCGGTTGTGGGCGTGGCTTTCCTTCAGGCACCGGTTTGGGGTCTCTGGAAAGGGATCGTGCTGCGTGTTAGTGTGGGGGATTCTGATGAGCCTGTCTGTTGTTTCAGAAGCGGGGGTAACGCGTGAGCGGTCCCAATTTCGACAAGAGTGAACTGATCCCGGTCATCGCCCAGGATGCTGCCTCGGGTGATGTGTTGATGCTCGCGTACATGAACCATCAGGCGTACCAGGAGACGCTCGCGACCGGGCGAGTCTGCTACTACAGTCGCAGTCGCGGCAAGCTCTGGCGCAAAGGCGAAGAGAGCGGCAATGTGCAGGTTGTGCGCGAGATCTTCTTCGACTGCGATGCCGACACACTGCTGGTGAAGGTCGAGCAGATCGGCGGGGCCGCGTGTCACGAAGGGTATCGCAGCTGTTTCTTCCGCCGGATCGATCCTGCCACCGGCGGTGTCACGGTTGTCGGTGAGCGTCTGTTTGATCCTGAGCAAGTCTACAAGAAGAGCTCGTGATTGACGGGCTCACGCATTGGTCAGGCGGCGCCCTCACCCGGCGCTGACCTCGGGTAACCTCTTCCCTCGATTCGTACCGAGTGTTGGCATGTCTGAGCAGATCCTGCGTTTCGGCATTCCCGCTGGCAGTCTTCAAACGGCCACCATTGAGCTGTTCGAGCGAGCCGGTTACAGCATCAAGATCTCGTCGCGTTCCTATTATCCGACATGTGATGATCCGGAGATCGAGTGCATGCTGATCCGTGCCCAGGAAATGGCGCGGTATGTCGACCAGGGAATCCTGGATGCCGGGATCACCGGGAAGGACTGGGTCCTGGAGAGCGGGGCCGATGTGGAGGAAGTGTGTGAATTGACATTTTCGAAAGTCAGCCGCCGGCCCGTTCGCTGGGTGCTCTGCGTGCCGGAGGATTCGCCGGTGCGCAGTGTGCAGGACCTGGAGGGGAAACGGATTGCCACCGAAGCCGTAGGACTTGCGACGAATTTTCTGCAGCAGCACGGAGTCACAGCGCGCGTGGAGTTTTCCTGGGGAGCGACGGAAGTCAAGCCGCCGCGTCTGGCAGACGCTATTGTGGAAGTGACGGAGACCGGCAATTCGCTCCGCGCCAACAACCTGCGGATCCTGGCCGAGATTCTGCAGAGCACGCCCCGAATGATCGCGAACCGTCAGGCCTATACGGATCCCTGGAAGCGGGACAAGCTGGACAACATCGCCTTGATGCTCAAGTCGTGCCTGAACGCGGAGGGGCGGGTCGGCTTAATGATGAATGTGCATCGTGATAACTTGTCGCGCGTCCTGGAACTGCTCCCCGCCCTGCAGAACCCGACCATCTCCTCTCTGTCCGATCCCGACTGGCTCGACGTCAACACGATCGTGGAGGAATCGGTGGTTCGCACGGTGGCTCCCAGATTGCGAGCGGCCGGTGCCCGTGGCATTGTGGAGTACGCCATCAACAAGATCATCGATTAGCGGAGCTGACGGCAGCGGACGTGGGCATCGGCGACTAGGTGCGGAGGTTCCCTGGTTCTGCAGGGAGTTCGTCGGACGTGCCATCGGTGCGTTTTTTTGCACAATTATTGCACGACTATTGCACGACCTGGGGGTGATCTGGCTCGTCCACCATGGCGATGACCACCTGTCCAGGCCGTGGAACTGTCTTCTCGTCGGCGCTGCGCACCAGCAGTCGTCCTTCCTGGTCAACAACAAAGAGCAGAATGGCAGTTGGGCCATAACGCTGTTGGAAGGCTTCGTAGGAGAATGTGTCGGTGAGTTGCGTCCGCTTGATCACCGAACCATTGGCCAGTCGCAGCGCGAGTTCGTGATGATGCCACGGTTCGCCGAACAGCTTCCGCCCCCGCAGCGGCTCGGCGACCGACGCTCGCTTGCCCGAGTTGCGGTCGGGGGAGGCGAGTTGGTAGACATTGGCGCGACCGAATTGGTGCGTGAATTCTCGGACCGCCATCGTGTTCACCTCGTCGTTAACGGTCATCGCCAGGAGTCGGCCAATGCCGCTGAGATCGAGCTCTTCGCGCACGTGTTCCGAGAGGATGCTGGAGCAATCTGCAGGGAGCCCGGCCATCCGCGATTCCGCTACGTTCGCAAAGTTGGTATCGATCAAGAGCACTGCGAAACCTTCGTTGTGCAGCGTCCGAGCGATCTCGCGAATCCACGGTTCGGCTCCCGCGAACAACACCCCCTGCGGACTCGGATCGGCCAGTTGCAGACGGCGAGCCAGTGGGCCGGCCAGGAGCCCGTAGATGGAGACGGTTCCGACAATTACCAGGAAAGTCAGAGGCACGACCTCGCCCGATCCCGTGGCTGGCGGATCGGTCAGGGATACCAGCTTCAAGGCGAAGACGGAAGCGACCGAGGCGGCGACGATTCCGCGAGGTGCCAGGAACGAAAGGAAGATCCGCTCGGAGAGGGATAGATCCGAGCCGATCGTGGCGGCAAATACGGCCGCCGGACGTACCACCACAATCAGTACTGCCAGAAACAGCAGTCCGCTCGGAGCGACCGACAGCAGGTCCTGTAGGTGCAGCCGCGAACCCAGCACGATGAACAGCAACGAGATCAGGAGAATGCTCAGATGTTCCTTGAATTCCAAGACGTGATGGATGCGAATGTCTTTCTGGTTGGCGAGAACCACTCCCATTAAGGTGACCGTAATCAGGCCTGACTCCGGCTGCAGGTAGTTCGAAACGGCGTAGGCTCCGAGAGTGGAGGTCAGAAAGACCGCGCCATGCAGGAAATCGGGAATCCAATACCGCCGCAGGGCTTGAGCCAGCAGTCTCGCGGCGCCCCAACCGAGCAGCAGGCCAATAACAACGGTCTCCGTCAAACTCAGCAGCGTCGTTCCCACCGAGGCATCGCGCGAGTGAAGGAATAGGTGCTCAAACACGAGCACCGCCAGCACGGCGCCAACCGGGTCGATCACAATCCCTTCCCATTTGGCAATCGAGCCGATATGCCGCGCCGGGCGAATGTGCCGTAGCAGTGGGATCACAACCGTCGGACCGGTGACGACCAGAATTGCTCCCAACAGCACCGCCAAGCGACCGTCCATCCTGAGCAGCAGCCAGGCGGCCAGCGAGCTGAGGACCCACGTGACCGCAGCGCCGATGCTGACCAGTCGCAGGACGATACTGCCGGCACGCTTCAACTCCGAGAACCTGAGCGTGAGGCCTCCTTCAAACAGAATCGCTGCCACCGCCAAGGAGACGATCGGGAAGAGCAGCTTGGGGCCCACCGACGGATCGGACCCCGTCAATTCAGCCAACATCTGGTCGGGACGAACAACAAGCCCCAGCAGCATGCCGAATCCCAACAGCAGCAAAATGGCTGGCAGACGAAGTCGCCAGGCGAGCCACTGGGCAACGATCCCCAGCAGCGGTACTCCGGCCAGATAATACATGAATGAGTGGTCGTCCATGGTCGGCCCTCGGAGATGGTTGGCCTTCGTCTGATCGCATCATAGCGAATGAGAGACCATGGGACACGGGACTTGGCCGGCGGCACGCCGAGGACGCTTGCTCGCTGACGGAGCGTCAGCCTGATGCCGCCCGCCCTATGCTCGGTGCGCAAGAAAAAACCGGACGCTGTCGAGACAGCGTCCGGTGTACGGTTGCCTTGCCGTGGGAGAAATGGCCGCTAGTTGTCGGACGGGGTGGCCGTCCGATCGGTTGGGGGCGCGGTCGGTTTGACCCAATCGTCGGTGCCGTCACCGGTGAGTTTGATGAGCGATTCGGGGAGTTCGACGCCACCGATATCTTTCATGACCTGCAACATGGGAGGGAGCGTATTGGCCATGCTGCTGAGGAAACCGGCGGCACCCGACTTGCCGTTCTTCTCGCCCTGGTCCCACACCACGACCTTGTCGAATTTGATGTTGGAGATGGCCGTGGCGGACGCTTCGGCCAGGTTGTCGAGGTGTTCCAGGAGGAGGATCTGGAAGGCCTCTTTGGCTCCGCCGCACGCGCGGATGATTTCCTGCAAACCTTCACCCTTTTTGGCCAGGATTTGATATTGGCCGCGGGCTTCGGCATCCAGTCGAGCGAAAATCGCGTCGGCTTGGGCTGCCGCGTCGATGCGTTTGCGTTCGGCTTCGGCTTCGGCGTCGACAATCACGCGGGCCTTTTCGGCTTTGGCCGGTGCTTCCAGCTGAGCTCGTTTCTCGGCCTCCACGCGTTCCGCTTCGGCCAGAGCGGCCTTAGCCATGGCTCGGTTCTGCACTTCCAGTACCGCCGCCTCGGCCTCGCGTTTGCGGCCTTCACCCATCTGATACGCTTCTGCGCGGCGGACCGCCAGCTCAGCCTGCGATGCGGCCACTTTGGCTTGCGCCAGGTTCTCGCCTGCGATCGCCAGCGCCTCAGCATCGGCCACCTGCACACGCATCTCGCGTTCCGCCGTCTTGACCTGTGATTCACGCTGGAATGCGGCGGCCTTTTCGCCAACTGCCTGCTCCTTTTCCAGATCGGCGACATGAATCGCTCGGTCGCGCTCGGCCTTCCGCACGCCGATCGCCTGCTCCTTTTGTGCTTCAGCCACTTGCACGGTCTTTTCTCGTTCGGCGTGAGCGACGCGCGTTTCACCCATCCGCTCGTTTTCCGCGACGTCGCCACGCGCCTTCTGAATCGCTTCGGAAGCCGCCTTCTGACCGATGGCGTCAATATACCCCGACTCGTCCGTGATATCCGTGATGTTGACGTTGATCAGCTGCAGACCGATCTTGGAAAGCTCCGGTTCCAGTGAAGCCTGAATGTGTTCCAGGAACTTGTCGCGATTGCGGTTGATGTCCTCGATTCCCATCGAAGCGATGACCTGCCGCAGTTGGCCAAAGATCATTTCCTCCGCCTGCTTGCGGATTTCACCCACCGACAAGCCCAACAGGCGGATGGCCGCCTGCTGCATGACCGCCGACTCCGTGCCGATCGCGACCGTAAACACGCTCGGCACATTCACGCGGATGTTCTCGAACGACAGTGCCCCCCGCAGTGGAATCTCGATCTGGATCGGTTCCAGACTCAGGTAGGCATAGTCTTCGATCAACGGGAAGACGAACTGTGCACCGGCATGGACCGTTTTCGTCGGCTGGCCCGCACGCTTGCCGCGGCCCCAGATCACCAGGATCCGGTTGCTCGGACACCGCTTGTACTGTTTGGACAGCAAAATCAGGGTGCTGAAAGCCATCATCACCAGGACGACCACGGTCACACCAATCAGAGACGCGACCGGATGTTCCTGCCAGAAACTTCCCTGGCCCAATAACACCGAAGCAATCATCACATTTCTCCTTGAGCGGGAGTCGAACTTTGTATCAGTCTCGATCGCGACGGCGCGATCCGTTCAACCGTCTGCAGGCATCATCGGTCGACGGCACAACAGCCGCGGAGTTGCCAGGGATTCGCTGCCGACAGCCGATCCCTTCACACGGCACAGGCCGCCTGCTCCTTCGGAACACCTTCCGTGCATGCTGTGCCGGGCGTCCGTTGGTTTGGGTGCGCACGATGTAAGGCATCGCACCTCCTACGGCTTCCCGATCGACCGACAGGCGACCGGTTTGACGTCACCGTCAGGTTGCCGTCGGCTGCGCGTCGTCATCACTCAGTTCGTCGTGCATCTCGGACGCCATGGCATGGTGAACGGGTGCCACATCCACCGTCGTCGGGCTCAGTACACTGACCACTTCGACAGTCGTGCCGGTCTTGAGCTTCTCGGGACCTTTGGTCATGGCCGCATACTCCATGATGCGACCTTGCGTACGGATCTGGATCTTGCCCAGTCCCGAGTGCTGTGGCGGAATCGGAATGTACACCGTCCCCCGCTGGCCCAGCGTGCGGTCAATGCGCGCCGTGCCATCATGCTTGAGCCGGTACAGCGAACGCATGAGGAAATGTACTCCGTACATTGCGCATGTGCCGGCCGCCATCGCGATCAGCAAGGAAATCGGCTGGCTCAACTCCGCCGAAAGAGACGTCATCCCCGCCAGCCCGAAGAAGGTGACCGCCGCTACCACCGTGCGAAACGATATAACCCCGAACATCCAGGTCGATCCGTGCGCGTCGGCAGCGGCGTGATCGCCACTCACGTCATGCGGCATATCGTGGGGCACATCCAACGACAGGTCATCAGGAACGCCGTCGGCCATGTCGAGATCATCCCCGCCAAACCCGACTACGGCCAGCACGAACTGGAGGATAAACACCGTACCGCCGGCCAAAGCACACATGAGAAATACGAAGTACATGGCGTGAACCCTCTAAGACACGGAGCTGGCAAACTGATGGATATTCGTCCCCGCCCGGGCGATCTTGGCTCGCTCGTCAGGCTCGCTGGTATGATGAGGCACAATGCCGGGAGTGTCAAATCGCTGGGATTGCGCGAGGATGAGGAGCAAGCGGCACAATCGTCGCAATCCAACCACTCAACGCCGAGTTCCCCGGCGGCAAGCAGGGACATCACAATCCAAGAAAAGGACAACCGGTGCCCCCAGGAGAGGCACCGGTTGAATAGCTACGTTGTCGTTGTCCCCCGGCAGTGTGGGCTGCTGATGCTCGGGTGCTCCGTGCACAGGGGGATCGTAACCGAACGGCTTTCTCCCCCCAGCCTCGCCGCTAGTACCGCAAGATGCAGTCGACGGTCAGGCGGTTGTCGATGATGTCACGCCGCTCAGTCAGAGGAGCTTCCCAGGCCATTCCCAACTCCAAGCGGTCAGACGGCTTGTAGCGGAATCCGAAAGCTCCCGTGACGATATCGTTGCCAGCTACCCCGTTTGCCCCGAAGTTGAACAGGTCCAAGCCTTCCACGGGCAGCGGGAAACCGTTGTTGCCAGAGCTCAACCAGTGGAACCAGTTCAGTTCCGCCAGCACGTGCCAGTTGGTCTGCCCAATGGGTCGCGAAAGGTGATTCGACCAGAACCAGAGCGAGCTTTCGGCGCTGCGATCCACTGGCAACAGAAGCCCTGAAGCGCTGATCACGTGCCAGTTGCCGATCCGCATCCCACCAGTGACGAACAGATCGAACAGGCCATCCCCATTGCCTTGCAGCGTACGTGTGCTGCCGACGGGCAGTTCGTAGGTCACACCCACACTCAACAGTCGCTGCAGGCTGGGATTGGACCACAAATTGTATTTCAGCCCTGCATTGATGTCGGCCCAACCGTCCTCAACTACCGGGTTGGATGACGAGATGAACCCGTCCTTGGTGGCGATCACCGACAATCGATCGGTCAACGCGGCGCGCACCTGCAGGGCGAGCACGTCCGCCTTGCCTCCCAACGCGGTGAGGGGGATTCGGTGGTGCAGGAAGAGCAGCCGCGCTTCGGTGAGCGTCCGCGGGTTCTCGAAGTACACCGGATTGGTGATCGGGCTGATGAACTCCGTGAAACAGCGGTCGCTAGGAGCAAAGACCCCCAGCAGTCGGTCGTCGCAACCGCCATAGCACTGGCAGCATCCCGAGCAGCCACAATCGCTGCTCCCGACCGACATGCCTTCGGTCGATGTCTCTGCCGGCTTGAAGTCCGGCACATCGTCCGAGAAGCGAAACGTGGTCCCGGCCGGGACCATCATGGTTGGCATGCCATCCAAGGCGTCGCCTGCGCGAATCACGCTGCCAAAGGTGGCCACCAACAACAAGACCATCCAGGGTGCGATGAATCGCATGGCCATGTCTCCAGTGGGCAAAGGAAGGTGTGGAGATGGACGCCTGGTCGCTCGAGCCAGCTCATCCGTGGCAGTGGGATGCCGAGATGAGGCGGAAGGATGCTTGCGGCCGCGCTCAATCGGCAGGTTGGCCGTACCGTCCGCAGGGGTCCATCACCATGTTCTTTCGGCGAGGGGGACTAACCGATTCAGTCAGAAAAACCCGCACGAAGCGCAATTCCGCAACCTCGGAGGTGCGGCTTCCGACTACTCGTTACATTCGCTAAAGTCTCGCACCCTCACACGCCTCGGTGACCGACGCCACCAACGGCCCGACCCAGACAGTCGCTGGAGCCCCCCTGTTGTTTCAATGGTGGTCATGATCTGGCAGGCCCTTGTGCCTGGCGGCGGATCAGCTGCACGAGCGTGCGGAGCATCGCACCGGTTCCGCCAGCGTCGAGCCACGCTTTGGGCTTCTCTGCAAAGGCCGGACCAGCAATGTCGCAGTGAATCCATGGCTGTTTGGCGACGAATCGTTCCAGGAACTTGGCTGCTGTGATGGCTCCTCCCCAGCGTCCCTCTCCCACGTTTTTGATGTCGGCCACGTCACTGGCGATTTGTTCTCCGAATTCCTCGAACATGGGGAGCTGCCAGACGCTTTCACCCGTCTCTCGAGCGGCTGTCAGCAGGGCATCGCACCAGGCCTGATCATTGGTCATCAGTCCGGTTACATCCGTTCCCAAGGCGACCAGGCAGGCGCCGGTGAGTGTAGCCAGATCGATCAAGCGAGACGCTCCCTGTTGCACGGCAACGTCGAGCACATCCGCCAATACCAGTCGCCCTTCTGCGTCCGTATTGTGGATCTCGATCGTGGTGCCATTGCGCGCTGTCAGGACATCACCCAGCTTATAGGAGTCACCACTGACCATGTTCTCGACCATACCCATGTATCCGACGACCGACACCGGTAGTTTGAGCCGAGCGATGGCGACCATGGTTCCCAATACGGTGGCGGCACCACCCATGTCGCACTTCATGGTCTTCATCGAATCGCTGGGCTTGAGCGAGTAGCCTCCGGAGTCGAACGTGACTCCTTTACCGACCAGGGCTACGCTGGGTGCATTCGGCGGATCGCCGTCATACCGCAGCATGACGAGGCATGGTGGATGCGAGGATCCGCGGGCGACAGCCAGCATCGCTCCGCATCGTTCCTGTGCGAGCCGGTTCTGGTCCCAGACGTCGATCTGCAGGCCGGTCCGTTGCGCCGCATCCGCGGCTTCCTCGGCAAAGCGTGTTGGAGTCATCAGGCTTGGCGGCTCATTGACCAGCCGGCGGACGAGATTGACTGACTCGCCAAGGACCGCACCTTCCTGCAGGGCGGCATCGGAAGCACGGTGCCAGGTCTGTTCGGCGAACGGATGCAGCTTCTTTTCAGCTCGATAGAGATCCTGTCCCTGACAGGCTACTACGACGCTGCAGACTCCGGCAGAAACGAGCGCCGTCTGTCCGTCAGTCTCCAGCGCGAACACGACGCGCTGCCGCGGCTTGGCGGCCAGGTGCTTGGTGGCGGTGCCGGCCGCTCGCCCCAGGATGGCGGGGCTGAGTGTCTCACGCGGGCCCAGCCCCACGACCAGCAGCTGGGCGGCGGCGAGACCTTGTGGGGCGATCAAGCGAGTGAGCTCGCCGAGTTTCCCCGTGATTTCCTTCTGTTCCACCAGCCGCTGGATCAGGCCTCCCGTAGCCGCGTCGATTGGCTGCAGCTGCGGACCGAACTGCAAGTCGGTGTGGAGCCCCGCCACGAGCGCGTCGCAGGAGAGGGTGGTGAGCGGTGCATCGTTCGTCGAGATGATCATAGCCACGTTCCTTTTCGCTCGAAGCATGTGCGGCGACCGAGTCGCTGCTGCGCTGTCGGAAGAAAGGCTCAGGATCCCCAGAGAGGTGAACTGGGCACACCGGCCGTCGGTGCTGCAGAATGTAGCGTACACAGACGAGGCTCAGCCGTTAAGATGACGTGTCCAGTTGCCATGAGGTGCAGTCAGTTGATGCCCGGGGGGACCATGATCTACCGAAACTTGCGGCAATGCGTGATCGATCTGGAGCGGTGCGGACACTTGGTGCGCCTTGTTGACGAGGTGAGCGCAACACTGGAAGTGGCCGAGATCCAGCGGCGGGTCTATCGCAGTGGCGGTCCCGCGGTCTACTACGAGCGAGTGAGCAACTGCCGCTTCCCGCTCGTGTCCAATTTGTTTGGCACGCTGGAGCGAGCGAGATTTTTGTTCCGTCACACACTGCCGCATGTGCGGCGACTGATCGAACTCAAGAGCGATCCGCTGCGGTTCCGGCGGCGTCCGTGGTCGTACCTTCGCAGCGTTCCGACCGCGCTGGCGATGCGGCCCCGCCGCACGTCGCATGCCCCCGTCCTCTGGCAGACGTTGACCGTCGAACAGTTGCCGCAGGTTAAGTCCTGGCCAGACGATGGTGGGCCGTTTATCACCTTGCCGCAGGTGTACACCGAGGACGTGTCTGCGCCTGGGTTTCCGCGGTCGAATCTGGGAATGTACCGCGTCCAGTTGGCGGGGGGGGAATACCGGCTGAATGCCGAGATGGGGCTGCACTATCAACTGCACCGAGGTATCGGAGTGCATCATGCATTGGCTCTTCAACAGGGCCAATCCCTGCCTGTGAACGTATTCGTCGGTGGGAATCCGGCTATGACGCTGGCGGCCGTCATGCCGTTACCCGAGGGTATGTCGGAGCTGACGTTTGCCGGGGCGCTGGCAGGACATCGGATCCCGATGTATGGCGGAGCCGGAACCCTGCCGGTGTATGCCGAAGCCGACTTCTGTATTCAGGGGTTCCTGGATGCCGATCGCACCTTACCCGAAGGGCCATTTGGAGATCATCTCGGATATTACAGCCTGGTGCACGAGTTTCCATGCCTGCGTGTTCAACGCGTGACGTGTCGGGACGGCGCGATCTGGCCATTTACCGTGGTCGGTCGGCCGCCACAGGAAGACACGGTGTTCGGGCAGCTGATTCACGAGCTGACTGAGCCGATGATTCCGACGGTGATTCCGGGAGTGCGGGCGGTCCATGCGGTTGATGCGGCTGGAGTCCATCCTCTGCTGCTGGCGATTGGTTCGGAGCGATACGTGCCCTATGACACGTGTCGCTTCCCGCGCGAACTGCTCACACAAGCCAACGCGATTCTGGGGCAAGGACAGATGTCGCTGGCAAAATATCTGCTGATCGTGGACTCCCAGGACAACCCGGATCTGGACCTCCACAATGTGGCAGCCTTCCTACAGCACTTGCTCAGCCGGATCGACTGGACGCGAGATCTCCATTTTCAGACCCGCACCACCATCGACACACTGGACTACAGTGGCATGCGATTGAACGAGGGATCGAAAGTGGTGATGGCGGCGGCGGGGCCAGCCGTCCGGTCGCTCCCGGCGTCGTTGCCGGCCAACCTGCAGCTGGCGTCGGGCTTCAGCCAGCCCCGTGTCGGTCTGCCGGGCGTGCTGGTCGTGCAGGGGCCTCCGGCGGCGGTGGAAGGATCTGCCGTGCATCGGTTCTGCCGGGCGATCGATCGCCACGGCAGTCTCTGCCAGTTTCCCCTGGTGCTGGTTGTGGATGACAGTGACTTCACCTCCCGTTCGCTCGAGAATCTGCTCTGGGTCGTGTTCACTCGCAGCGATCCAGCCGCCGATATCGACGGGATTGAGTCGTTCGTCGACCAGAAGCACTGGGGATGTCATGGGTCGCTGGTGATTGACGCTCGGATCAAGCCCCATCACGCTCCCCCATTGAGTGAGGACCCCGAGGTGACTCGGCGCGTCGACGCGCTGGCAGCTCGTGGTGGTCCGCTGGCGAAATTCCTGTGACCCGGAGTGGAGGCGGGAGCGAACAACTCGCCTCAAGAGGCTGTGTCTGCCGTAGCTCACGCGTCCTGGCCGTTGGGGGCCAGCGGATGGAGAGGCGGATCGAGTCCAGTTCATCAGGGGCGTTCTCTAGGCAGCCGCGGGGGTTTGACTCATAATCAGCAGATGTCTTTCGGCCAGGCGGTTACGCCGTAGCTGCGGCCCGACGATCGCGAGCGGATCCCCGGTTCCATTGAATAAGCATGCTGTTGGCTTTGACCGTCGACCACTTGTTGCTGCAAATGCCTGACCTGCTGCGAGTGTTCCTCGCCGTGTGGTTGTTTGCGGTGGGAGGTTGTGTCGGGAGCTTTCTGAACGTGGTTGTGCTTCGGTTGCCGGCGGGCATTGGCATTGCCCGGACCGGCTCGCGCTGTCCGGTCTGCCTGCATCCTATCCGTTGGTACGACAACATCCCCATGCTCAGTTGGCTGGTACTGCGGGGACGCTGTCGCGACTGCGGGACCGGCATCTCGATGCGCTACCCACTGGTCGAACTGCTGGTGGCGAGCGTCTTCCTCCTGCTGGGGCTACGTGAGGGGCTGACGTCAGGACAGAACTTGCCGGTGTTGCCTGGCGAGTCCCCTTATGCACTGCTGACACCCTTTCAGACCTGGTTGACTTATGCGCTCCATACCATCGTGCTGGTGACGCTGATCGGTGCCGCCTTGATTGAGCGGGATCGCCATGCGGTTCCGCGCCGGTTGTTCCTGCCCGCGTTCCTGGTGACCCTGATCTGCCCGGTGATTTGGCCCTGGCTTCATCCCGTCCCGGCCGCCTTGCAGCTGGTGGACCGGGGGTCGTGGAGCGGCGTGGCGAGCGTGCTGGCAGGTCTGACGAGTGGTATCCT